>CASEBK010000018.1 GCA_949286115.1 uncultured Veillonellaceae bacterium
AGGGGACAGCGCCGTCCGCTCCGTGACTCTCCGGAACCGGAAGACCGGGGAAGAAGAGAAAGTGACGGCTCCGAAGGGCGACAATTTCGGCGTGTTCGTTTTCGCGGGCTACGCGCCGGAAAATGAGCTGGTGAAAGGCAAAGTGGAGCTCGACCCCAGAGGATATATCCTGACGGACCGCGACCAGAAGACGAACATCGACGGCGTGTACGCCGCGGGCGATATCTGCGTGAAGAATCTCCGCCAGGTGGTGACCGCCGTATCCGACGGCGCCATCGCGGCGACGTCGCTGGAGAAATATCTCGGCGGACAGTACAGAAAGCTCGGCCTGAAGCGGGATTTCGTGAAGAAGCCCGAGGCGAAGGAAGAAGCGAAAGCCGCGCCGAAAGCGGCGGCGGGAGCCTTCCTCGACGACAGCCTGCGTCAGGCCCTCGCGCCGGTGCTCGCCCGCTTCGAGAAGCCCATCGTGCTCCGCCTTCACGAAGACGAGAGCCGGGCGTCCGCAGAAGACCGGAAGCTCGTGGAAGAGCTGGCGACGCTCTCCGACAAGATCTCCGCGGAATTCGTGCCCGCCGCGACGGCGGAGCTGAAGCACACCATCGCGATCTGCGATGGAGAAGGAAACGACCTGGGCCTCCGGTTCCACGGGGTGCCCGGCGGCCATGAGTTCAATTCCTTCGTGCTCGCCATGTACAACGCCGCCGGCCCCGGACAGGACGTGGGCGAGGAGAATCAGAAGCGCATCGAGTCCATCAAAGACCCGCTCCACATCCAGATCGCGGTGTCGCTCTCGTGCACCATGTGCCCGGACCTCGTGGCAGCGGCGGAGCGCATCGCCGCGGACAATCCGAAGGTCTCCGTGGACGTGTACGATTTCCAGTACTATCCGGACATGAAGGAGAAATACAACATCATGAGCGTGCCCTGCATGATCGTGAACGACAAGGACGTGCATTTCGGCAAGAAGTCGCTCACCCAGCTGCTCGATCTCTTCGGCGCATAAAACATAAAAGGAGAAAGCTCGTTTCCCTCGTGAAGCGGGCTTTTTGTGTGTCTAAAATTTTTCTAAAGAGTGATACGCCGCCTTGCTTTGTGGATGGGAAATGATATATAATTTTTATGTAGAGAAAAAATAAAGAAAGTAGTTTATAATTAAATCAAAAACGTAAATTTACGAATTCCCTATATTGACATGTGACAAATGCCCACAGTATGGGCGGAGAAAGGCGGTACACGGCATGGATCGGGAAAAACGGATCCAGTATATCCGGCAGCGGCTGGCAGAGGCGAAAGGGCCGGTGCGCGGGAGCGACCTGGCGGAAGCGTGCCAGGTGACGAGACAGGTCATCGTGGGAGACATCGCCCATATGCGGGCCGCCGGGCAGACCATCGTCGCTTCTCCGCGGGGCTACCGCATGATCCCGCCGAAAGAAAAGGGATTCAAGGCGCTCCTTTCGAGCAGTCTCGGCATCGATCAGCTGCGGGATGAGCTCTACACCATCGTGGACCTGGGCGGTGCGGTGCTCGACCTCAGCGTGGAGCACGGCTTCTACGGGTATCTCCGCATGGCGATGAACGTGCACACCCGGGGCGATGCAGACCGGTATCTCTCGGACCTGCGGCGGAAGCGCAGCACGGCGCTCACGAATCTCAAGGACGGCATCCACCGCTACCTTGTGGAGACGAAGACTGCGGAGACGATGAACGCCATTCGCAGCGCGCTCTCCCGGCTGGATGAAAAATACGGACAGGCGGCCAAAGCCTGAGGAAAAACACCAATGAAAGACGCCCCGCGAAGGGGCTTTTTGCGTGGGGTGATCTATTGAAGATAAAGAAAAAGCGGACCGAAGTCCGCTCTTTTTTGTGCGTTAGAAGAGGTCGAAGAGGTTCGCCACGGGCTGCGTGGGCAGGAACACGTCGATCACGTGAGACACGTCCGTCGGCACCGGCGCGGTGAGGAAGAGCGTCACGGCCGCCAGGACCGTCACGGCGACGGCAACGAGATTCGTCTTGCCGCGGCCGGACATCTGGTAGTAGCCGAAAAGGCGGATGGCCAGCGCGGAGAAGAACGTGAGGATCAGGCCGGAGAAAGAGAAAATGCCGAAGAACGCATTCGCCGCCACGAAGGCCACGAAGAAGGCCGGCAGGAAGATGAAAGGCAGATTGTACGCAAGGCGCGAGCAGGGGTTCGTGCGGCGCATGTCTTCGATCCAGTCGGAGAGGTCGAAGCCGAAGAAGCCCGCCGGAAGGAACGAGCCGAGGATGACTGCGTCCCACTGATCTTCCAGACGGCGCCGGCTCTGGCCGACCCACCAGAAGAACGCGCACAGGAGGAAGATCGCCGTGCCGACCACCGCGTAGTACCAGTCTTTCGGGACGAACTGGATGAGAGCAAAGCCCGCGGTCACGAGGACTGCCGCGATCACTGCGCGGGAGGCGAGCGCCGAGACGGGCATGCGCCGGTCTTTCGGCATTTCCGTGTAGATGCGGTAGAGCAGCTCGGAAATGAAGAACGCCAGGAAGACCGCCAGCGCCGCGAAGGGATAGAAGAGAAGGCCCGCGAGGATGAAGACCACCGGGATGGCGAGCTTCCACCCTTTGAAGATGCGGAACTCTTTGTAGTTCACGGGGTAATGCTGGGTGTACATGGTGAGGCGCATGAAGACGATGTACGTCATCATGATGCCCGCCGCTTCCAGCGGAGCCGCGCCCGCATAGAGCAGGGCGCACATGATGAGCACGGACATGTTCGCGCCGGTGAAACGGGCGACGATGGCGCTGAAAAAGCCTACGTTCAGGAAGGTGATGAGCGAAGTGATGAGGTCCAAAAAATCCATCTCCTTAAAAAAATATATCTTTTTTAGTATACCGGGAAACCGCGGGCGGCGCAAGATAAAAAGCGGCCCGAAGAGGTCATCTCCGGCGGCAGGCTGAAGGCGGCTTTCACCGCGTGCGGCCTTTTTCGCGGCGAAAGGGGCCGGAGGCGGGAAGCGGCGCCAAAGGGATGACCGCAGACTTTGCCCATCGCAGACACCGGAGCAAACAAAAACGAAGGGGCTCTCTCTGCAGGAAGGGCGGAAGCGTTCCTGCAGAGAGGGGCCCTGCTGGTGGCGGAGAGGGGGCGGCATGAGAAGAAGGAAAGCGGCGAAATGCCGCGTCCATGCGGGCGGTGCAGGCGGGTCATTTCTCATACCACGGGGCGGAAATTTTCCCGCTTTTTCTTGAATGGGCGCGGCGAAAGCTGGTACAATAAAAGGACAGAAACGAAGGAGGGGACGATGATGGATGACTTGATCCTGGTGGACTGTCAGCACGATTTCATCGACGGGACGCTGGCCTGCGAAGGCGGCGAGCGGGCGGTGCGGTACCTGGTGGATTTCCTCAACGGGCACGACGTGCGGGCGCGGTACACCGCGGACTGGCACAGCCCGACGAACCATTCGTTCCGGGACAACGGCGGCATCTGGCCGGTGCACTGCGTGGCAGGCACCCGCGGCGCGGCGCTGGCGGAGGCTTTCACGGAGGACGTGGCGGCAGAGGCGGACCGGCCCTCCGGCGCGAACACGTTCCGCAAGGGACGGCGCGACGAGGTGGAGGAGTATTCCGCCTTCGACGGGACGAACGACGCGGGGGAGAAGCTCGGCGACGTAGTAGGCGCTCACGTCTACGTGGGCGGCATCGCCTCGGAGTACTGCGTGCGGGAGACGGTGCTGGCGCTCCTCGCTTCGGGCCGCACGGTGACGCTCCTCGTGCCCGGGCTGGCCTGGGTGTCGAAGGCAGATCATGAGAAGAATCTGGCGGACCTTCGCGAAAGGGGCGTCGCCTTCATTGAATAAGGAAGAGACGGTGGCGTCCCTCGGGGAGTTCGGCTGCATTGACGCGGTGTGCCGGGACCTCATCTACCGGCCCGAGCTGGTGCGGATCGGCGCGGGGGACGACGGCGCGGTGTACGTCGCTCCGCCGGGGACGGAGCAGGTGATCTCCACGGACACCATGGTGGAGGGCATCCATTTCACGGAGGAGACGATGGGCCCCGCCGACGTGGGGTGGAAGCTCTGCGCGGCGAATTTCAGCGATATGGCCGCCATGGGAGCGGAGCCGGCGCAGCTGGTCATCTCGGCGGCGCTGCCGAAGGACCTGCCCCTCTCGTGGCTCACGGCGTGCTACGACGGTATTCGGGAGGCCTGCCGCACCTTTCGGGTGAATCTCCTCGGCGGGGACATGACCGGCTCCCGCCAGGGAGTGGTGCTCACGGGCACGGTGGTGGGCCATGTGCCGACAGGGCAGGCGGTCCTGCGGAGCGGCGCGCGGCCTGGAGACGTCCTCGCCCTCGCGGGGACCGTGGGCGGCTCGGCAGCGGGAC
>CASEBK010000019.1 GCA_949286115.1 uncultured Veillonellaceae bacterium
CCGCGTTCGCCAGATCGGTCTCGCAGAGTGCGTGTACGGCGCGATGGGGCAGGCCTTCTTCACTCTGAGCGTCGGCGTGGGCATGCTCGCCGTCTTCGGCAGCCGCATCGACAAGTCCAGCTCCCTCACGGGGAGCGCCGTGTGCATGGCCGTGCTGGACACCCTCGTGGCCTTCATCTCCGGGCTCATCATCTTTCCGGCATGCGCCAGCTTCGGCGTCGCCCCCGACAGCGGGCCGAACCTTCTCTTCATCACACTGCCGAACATCTTCAACATCATGGACGGCGGCCGCCTCTGGGGGAGCCTCTTCTTCCTCTTCATGTGCTTCGCCGCCGTGTCCACCGTCATCGCCGTCATCGAAGCCATCGCCACGTGGCACATGGACTACAGCGGCTGGAGCCGGAAAAAAGCGACAACCGTCGCAGCCGCCCTCCTCTCCGTGCTGTCCCTGCCGTGCATCCTGGGCTTCAACGTCTGGGCTGGTTTTGCGCCCCTCGGTCCGGGGTCGAACGTGCTCGCCCTCGAAGACTTCATCATGAGCAACAATCTCCTCCCGCTGGGGAGCCTCGTCTTCCTCCTCTTCTGCACCCGCCGCAGCGGCTGGGGCTGGGACAACTTCTACCGCGAAGCCTCCAGCGGCCGGGGGCTTCCCTACCCGCGCCGGGCCCGGGGATACGTCACCCACGTCCTCCCGGTGATCCTCCTCGCCGTCCTCATCGGCGGCTACCTCGCCATGTGACCCACGAAAAAAGGGCTTCCCCTCTCAGAGAGGAAGTCCTTTTCATTTTTCCCACAGAGCGGCTCACGCCTCCGCCACGAGGCGCTCATAGAGGCGCATGAGCTCAGCCACGCAGTCCGTCTCGGTCATGCCCCGCCAGTTCCAGCCGTAGGCGGTCATGACGGCCTTGTCATTCTCCTGATGGGCCCGGCGCAGCTCCGGCGGCATGGTGAGCTCGTCGTAGAGATCGGCCAGGCTCGCCTCGGGATACTTCGCCCGCGCGTCGAGGATGCCCTGCGCGGTCCGCTCGATAGCCGCCCGCTGCTTCTCGTCCGGCTCGGGCCAGGGAAAATTGTTGTACACGATGTCTTTCGAGTAGCGGTACCGCATTTCCAGTCGTCCTGCTACGGCGCGCATCCATGCCATGTGCACATTAGATTCCAAGACGCCAAATTCGTATAAGCTGGCGTTTTCCAAAATTGTTGCTAAATTAGTCGGAATCGTATTTGAATCTAAAAATCCCATAGGAATATACCTTCTTTTTTCAGAAGAGGTTAATGGTACAAGGATATAGGATTGGGGATTCTTTGTCTCTCTAAATAAAGCAGGGGTATCCGCCAACTTTTGTCTGTCTGGCGCTCCCTTTAATCGATTTTCTCTGCATTGACGTATTCTGTCCATGACTTTTGGCATTCTGCGTAATTCCGTTGGGGATACGCCCACCAGCCATAAGCAATATCGCTTTTTCCCTTTGATAAATTCCTCTGACCCCGTTAAAAATTTGATATACTTTTTGGCTTCAGGCTCATCGTGAATAAACTGTTTATAATCATCTGATTCAATGATTAAACTGCCTCCATCAGCAGGTCGATTCCCGGTTGCCATTGGCAATACCGAACATAATGGCTTACTTCTGTTCGTAATGAATACGGTTGGTGCATCTATCAGATAAGGATTGATGTTCTGCGCTTCTTTTACGATATTCCTGTCATAAATATATCTCGACCGTTTCGCCGTATCTGAACTGAACCCGACGATGACGCAGTGCACGTGCGCTTTCTCCGTGGATTCACTGTCCCACCGGAAGGTGCGCCACGCGAAGTCGATGTGAATGCCGAAGCGCTCAAAGAGCGGCTTCCATACGCCCGCTGCCTGCTCGCCCTGGGTGATGCTGTTCGTAGAAACAAAGGCCGCATGAATGGCCGTCCCCTGCATCATCACAGATGCTTTCAGAAACCACCCCCCCACATAGTCCACCTTACCTGCGGATTTATAGGGCTTTCCTTTTTCATCCACATAGAGCGCCAGAATATCCGACTTCTGCTCGCGGCTCTGAAGACTGTACCCCACAAAGGGCGGATTGCCCATGATGTACGAGAGATGATCTTTCGGCGCGATGGATTCCCAGTCCATGCGGAGGGCGTTCCCTTCGTGGATGTAGGCGTTCGTCTTGAGGGGCAGGAAATCGAGAGGCATATGCACGATGGCTTCCGTTTCCTTCATCATCTGGCTCTCGGCGATCCAGAGAGCGGTCTTCGCCACGGTGACGGCGAAGTCGTTGATCTCGATGCCGTAGAACTGGCTGATGGAGACGCGGATGGGGTCATCCAGCTCGCCTAAGACCATCTGGCCGCCGGTGAGCTCGTCGATGACCTGATTTTCCAGACGGCGGAGCGAGAGGTACGTCTCAGTGAGGAAGTTGCCCGAGCCGCACGCCGGATCGAGGAAGGTAAGGCTCGCCAGTTTCTCCTGAAAGGCCCGGAGCCGCTCTGTCCGGGTCTTCTTCGTCTTCACGTTCTGCCGGATGTCCACGAGCTCCCGGCGGAGGTCATTCAGGAAGAGAGGGTCGATCACTTTGTGGATGTTCTCGATGGAGGTGTAGTGCATGCCCCCTTTCCGGCGGGTGTCGGGATTCAAGGTGCTCTCGAAGACGGCACCGAAGATGGTGGGGCTGATCTCGCTCCAGTCGAAGCCTTCGCTGCATTCGTCCAGGAGGAGCGCCCGGATGGCATCGTCGAGGCGGGGGATGGTGATGTGCTCGTCGGAGAAGAGGCCCCCGTTCACATAGGGAAAGGCGAGCAGGTCTTCCCGCTCGTAGGGGTCACGGTCTTCTTCTTTCGTGTCGAGGATGTGGAAGAGGTCGATGAGGGCGGTGCGGAGGTTTTCCGGGCGGAAGCTCTCCAGATAGTCGTGGAACATGGCGCGCCCGCCGAAGATGCCCGCGTCTTCCGCGTAGAGGCAGAAGACGAGGCGCACGCAGAGGACGTTCAGGCTCTTCAGGGTGTCTTCGCTCTCCGGGTCGATGTATTTTCGGAGGAGCGCGTCGTAGAGGCGGCCCACGAGGCTCCCCGCCTGGACGGAGACTTCCAGTTCTTTTTGAATGTGGTCGTCGCCGGTGTCGGCGAGGAACTGGAGGCGGTAGTATTCTTTCGGCAGGTCTTCGAGGCGGATCTCTTCCGGGTCGGCCTGGGGGTGCTCCATGTCGTACACGAGGAAGGTCTCGAAGTTGCACGTCACGATGTACCGGGGACGGCGGGAGTACGGCAGGCTCGCGGAGTAGCGGAGCGCCTGCTGGTACGGTGAGAGGAGCGTGCCGTCGGACTGGCGGATGGCTTTCCTGAGGTCTTTGCCCAGCTCTTTCTGCTCGATGAGCACGTGCGTCGAGGGGATCATGCCGTCGATGAAGCTGGTGTGGTCGAGCATGACCCGGTCTTCAAATTCGATGACTTTCTCCGGCTCTTTCACGCCGTATACGTCCCGGAGGAGCGCGAGCCAGAAGGGCTGGCTCTCCCCTTTTTCATAGCCCCGTCCTTTCCAGTGGGCGGCGAACCGCTTTGCGGCGGTGCGCTGTTCTGCGTCTGTCATAGTGTTTCCCTTCCTTTGCATCGGTTCGTTTCTTTCGTCTATTGTAGCGAAAAAACGGCAAATCGGCCAGCGCCCGCGATGTCTGCCGGAAGGCATAAAAAAACAGCCTGCCCTGAGCAGACTGTTAGGTCAAAGGATGTTTACGTCCGGCCGCGGCGGTGACGCCGCTCGATGACGAAGAGGCGGGCGGCGAGGAAGAGGGCGGAGCACCCCACGCCGATGTCGAGGCCCTGCCAGTAGGAGAGCGCTCCGTGGCCCGCGATGTGGTCGAGGGCGAGCCCCGTGGGGAAGCACACGCCCCAGTAGGCGGCCATCATGAGCATGAAGGGCGTCTTCGCGTCTTTGTACCCGCGGAGGATGCCCTGGATGGGCGCGGCCACCGCATCGAAGCACTGCCACCCCGCGCAGTAGATGAGGAAGACGCCAGCGGCGGCGGCGACGCCCACGTCTTCCGTGTAGAGCCCGGCGATGGCCCCGCGAAGGCCGACGGTGGCCGCGGCGGTGAGGGACGCGCAGAAGAGGGCCCACCCGAGCCCAGCCCGGCGGAAGGCCCGCGCTGCTTCCCACCGCCCTGCCCCCACTTCCACGCCGGTGACGATGGTGAGGGCCATGGAGCACGACAGGGGCAGCATGTAGATGACGCCGGAGAAGTTGATGGCCGCTTGATGGGCGGCGAGCACTTCCGTACCGAAGCGGGCGATGAAGATGACGATGAAGCCGAAGAGGCTCGACTCCATGAACATGCCGAGGCCGTTCGGCACGCCGATGCCGAGAAATTCCCGGAGCACCGGCCGGCGGATGCGCCAGCTCCCAAAGACCGCCCGCCCCTGAAACTGCCGTTCCCGGAGCACCACGAGAAGAAAGAGCAGAAGGAGGATCATGTACGTGAGGAGGGTGGCGATGCCCGCGCCGATGCCGCCCATGCGGGGCGCGCCCCAGTGGCCGAAGATGAAGAGCCAGTTTAGAAACGCGTCGATGGGAAGGCCCAAGAGGAAGAGCCGCATGGAGATGGCCGTGCCGCCCACGGTGTCCGTGAGGCTCCGGAGGACCATCACCGGCGTTTCAAAGAAGACCGCCGCCGCCATGGCGAGGAGGTAGTATCTCGCGATGCGCTCCACCTCCGGCTCGAGGCGCATCCCGGCGAGCACGCCGTCGACAGCGAGAGCATACGCCGCCGCAAAGAGGAGCGACAGCCCAAGGCCCACGTAGAGCCCGACGCGCACCACGCCGGGGATCTCTTCCTGCGCCTTCTGCCCGAGGAGCTGGGCGATCATGGGCGTGGCCGCCGCGAGCACACCCGTGGTCGCCACGAGGATGGGCATGAAGAGGCTCGCCCCCACGGAGACGCCCGCAAGGTCTGCCTTCCCCGCGTGGCCGGACATGGCCGTGTCGAGAAAATTCATCCCCACCGTGGAGAGCTGCGCCACGAGGATGGGCAGCATCACCGCGATGAGTTTCCGAAGCGCTGCGAAGTGCATGGCGCCTCCTTTCTGAAAAACAGGCAAAAGAAAAAGGCGTCGCCGCCTCTTTCTCCAGGTGCCTTTATTTCTGCTGCGCCGCTGCCCAGTCTGCTTTGAACCGCGCGATGCCCGCGTCGGTGAGGGGATGCTTCATGGCGTCCATGAGCACCTGATAGGGGACGGTGGCGATGTCCGCCCCGGCGAGGGCGCACTCCGTGATGTGCTGGGGCTTGCGGATGGAGGCGGCGATGATCTTCGTCTCGATGCCGTGGCGGTCGAAGATCTCCGCGATGGTCTCGATGAGCTCCACGCCGTTCCAGCCGATGTCATCGATGCGGCCCACGAAGGGACTCACGTAGGACGCGCCGGCCCGCGCCGCGAGGAGCGCCTGATTCGCCGAGAAGACGAGGGTCACATTCGTGGGGATGCCCAGCTTTTTGAGCTCGGCCACCGCCTTGAGCCCTTCCGCCGTCATGGGGATCTTCACCACGATGTGCGGTCCCAGCTTGACGAGCTCCTTCGCTTCGGCCACCATGCCTTCCGCGTCATCAGAGAGCACTTCCGCGCTGATCGGCCCGTCTACAAAAGAGGAGATCTCCCGGATCACTTCGTGAAAATCGCGGCCTTCCTTCGCGACGAGCGACGGATTCGTGGTCACGCCGGAGATGAAGCCCATGGCATACGCCTTGCGGATGGCTTCCACGTCCGCTGTATCGATGAAAAATTCCATATCGAGTCTTCCTTTCCTATTTCTTTGGGTAGATACAACATTTATATTTACCATGCGCCCCGGCGTTTGTCAAATCGCCCATAACATTGACGTTATGCTGCCGCTGTTTTATAATGTCTGCATTATATGAGTCGTCCTGCTTTTGCAGAAAGAAAGGCCCCTATGAAACCGACACTGCTCGCCCTGTCCTATTTCCAGAAGACCGCGGAGAAACAGCACCTCACCCGCGTGGCCGAGGAGCTCCACATCTCTCAGCCCTCTCTTTCGCGCACCATCAAGACGCTGGAGAACGATCTCGGCGTGCCCCTCTTCGAGCGGAGCGGCCGCAACATCGTCCTCACGCGATACGGCGAGATCCTCCTCCGCCACACGGAGCGCATCATGGACGAGCTCCACAGCGCCGAGCGGGAGATCGAAGAGATGAAAGGGGCGCAGCAGACGACGGTGTCCTTCTCTCTCTTCGCCGCGTCGAAGCTCATCCCGGGCTTCCTCATGGGCTTCCGCCGCCTCCACCCCCATGTGCATCTGGAGATCCTGCAGCAGAAGATCGACCACACGAAGAAGCAGGGCAACGGCGTGGACCTCTCGCTCTTCTCGTCCATCAACCCCATGGAGAACGAGTACTGCACCACCCTCATGGAGGAAGAGATCCTCCTCGCCATGCCCGACACCGATCCCCACGCGAAGCTCCCGTCGGTGAAGCTCAAGGACTTCGCCGAGGCGGGCTTCATCCTCCTCCAGACGGGCAAGAGCCTCCGCGCCATCACCGACGTGTACTGCCACGCCGCAGGCTTCACGCCGCGCATTTCGCTGGAGAGCGACAGCCCCGACACGGTGCGCGAATTCATCCGCGCGGGCCTCGGCATCTCCTTCGTACCGAAGATCACCTGGCACGGCGTCTCCAGCAGCCACGTGGTGCTCGTGCCCATCTCGACGCCCATCTGCCGCCGGAGCATCATCCTCTCCTGGCGGGCGGACATCGCAGACTCCCCGTCGGCGGTGCTCCTCCGGGACTACATGATCCAGAACTTCGCCCGCTATGCTTACGCCCAGGCCGAGCAGTGAGCGAAAAAGCGCCCGCCTGAGGTGAAAATGCGCCATGTTTCGCCTTCACCGTCTCGAATTTTCAGTATACACAAAAATAAGCTCTGATTTTTAATGAAAATTTTATGCAGAAAAGGAAGAAATGAGCAGCCCGCCCTTTCCTCACGGTGGGCCCTCGTTTTTTCTTTTTTTGCTGTATTTTAACTATATTTCCACACACAAAAAGCATGCGCCGCTCCGGATTTCCCTCTTACACCCCCCCCAGTTTCCTTTTTCCCTTCTTGCCCATGCGGCATGAGCTGACCGGCGTCCCATGTCCCCCGCGCATGTGCTGATATCTTTTGTATCTGGTTTCAAAAATCTCATCGCATATGAGCATTTGTCATTTTCCTCATTTTCTGCTATCTTATGGTACATAAACATAATATTTTAAGAGGAAATGCCGGTATGGTGATATACGATTGCAGGAAAAGATGTACGCAGAGCCGGCGGTATTTCCCGGTGTAGCAATGATTGGGAAGGAGATCCCCACTATGAACTTGGGAATGAGAATTCGTCAGTTCCGCAACATGGCCGGCCTCAGCCAGGAAAAACTCGCATGGAAAGCCGGCATCGCTCCCGCGTTTCTCGGTCAGCTGGAACGCGGCCTAAAGAGCCCGACCGTCAAAACGCTGGAAAAGCTCACCCGCGCCCTCGGCATTCCGATGGCTGAACTTTTCTCCGGCCCGGTAGACCTGTCCGATGAAAAAGACACGGCCATCAAACAGATCGTCTACCAGATCCGCGACCTGCCGGTGGAGAGCATCCAGAATCTCTCCGTCATCATCCAGCAGACCCGCGAGATGGCTTCCCGCCCGCTGCCCGCTGCTCCCAAGCCGGAAGTCGCTTCCGAAGAAAAACCGGCCGAAGCCCCGGCAGATCAGCCTGAAGAAACGAAAGAATAAGACACACAGAAAGAGCCCGCTCCATCGAGGACGCGGGCTTTTTTCATGCGCTTTACAGCGCTCTCTTCTCCGGCATGACAAAAGCAGTCCCGCAGGACTGCCTTTTATTTTGTATCAAATCCGCCTGTGCCGTTTCATGTGGCCAGCCAGTAGATGACCGGGTAGACCACGAAGAGAAAGACGAGGGTGGTGGTGAGGAAGGACGATTCCGCCAGATCTACATTGAGCCGGTAAAGCTGCGTGGCAGCGACGGCAAAGATGGCGGTGGGCGCGGCGGCGGCGAGGACAGCGCACCAGAAGATGGCCGGGTCGTCGGTGATGCACCGCGTGAGGAGCCCGATGCAGACGGGAAGGTAGAGGAATTTCACAGGAAAGATGGGCCAGAGCTTCCACGCGTATTTTCTGACGCCCGCCAGGTCGAGGTCGTACCCCACGGGAAGCATGCCCATCCAGGCGCTTGCGTGGATGAGCACGTTGAAAAGGGTGCCCACTGCGTCGGGCCGGGGCACATCCATCGCGCTGAGCGCAAGACCGGCGAGGACGCACGCCGCGGGAAGCTGATTCCATGTGAGGAGCATCTCCCGAAGGCTCGCCTTCCTGTGGACGGAAGCGCCGCCGCTCGCCCAAAGATCGTAGTAGCGCTGCGCCAGCGGGAAGCAGAAGAGGACGATCACGAGGATCTGCGGCACGGCGATGAGCTGGATGTAGGCGAAGCCGGTCTCGCCGTAGAGGACGTACGAGCAGAGCCCGGCGAGGGTCCCGATGTTACCGAGCAGCATGGCGATGAGGTAGCTCCCCTGATCGCGCGGGTCGGAGAATCGCCGTTTCTCCACGAGATAAAACAGGGGCAGCGGCAGAAAGCAGATGGGCAGGATGGACACGGGGAGCCACAGGAGCTCCGCCGAGGCATGAAGGGACCAGAAGGAGATGAGGGAGAGACCGGAGAGCACGCCCACCACGTTCAGCCGGATGAGGAGGCGCCCCCATTCGCGGGCGACGCCCCAGCGGCGAAGGTACCGCCCCAGCAGGAGCGGCACGAGGATGTCTACAAATACGATGAGAAACCGCGATGTCGATTCCATATGTTTCTTATCCCTCCAGTGTGAGCGTGTCCGGGCGGATGCGGAGCTGCCTCTCGTGCCAGCCGTCCAGGGTGGACCGGTGGCCGATGCTCACGACGGTGACGCCGGAGAGGGCCGTGAGCCGCCCATACAGCCTCATTTCCATATCCTCATCCATGGCGGAGGTGGCTTCGTCGAGGAAGACCCACCGGGGCCGCCGCAGAAAGATGCGCACGAAAGCGAGGCGCTGCTGCTCGCCCCGGGAGAGCACGTGGCTCCAATCTTTTTCTTCGTCGAGATGCGCCGCCAGATGAGAGAGGCCGCATTCGCGAAGGAGCGGCAGGAGCGCCTCATCACCCGCAGGCGCCGCCGGATAGGACGCCGCTTCGCGAAGCGTCCCCATGGGCATGTACGGCCGCTGGGGAATGAACATGCACTCCGCCAACGGCGGCGCGATGAGGGTGCCCGACGCATAGGGCCAGAGCCCAGCCAGCACGCGAAGGAGCGTTGATTTCCCTGCGCCGGAAGGCCCTTTGATGAGCACCTTCTCCCCTGCGGTGATGAGGCAGCTCGCCCCGCGGAGGAGCATCCGCCCGCCGGGCAGGGAGATCGTCCCGCCGCGAAGCGCCACTTCTCCTTCTGCCGTCTCCCGATGGAGGTGCGACGCCGCGCGCTCCGTTTTCTCCTGGATCTCGCCGATGTGGTGGTCGAAGGACAGGAGACGGTCTGCGCAGGACTGCCACTCCGCCAGGCTCGCGTACACGTCCACGAAGTAGGACATGGATTCCTGCACCTTGCCGAAGCAGTTGGCGATCTGCATGAGCCCGCCCAGAGAGATCTCTCTGCCGAGATAGCGCGGCGCGGCCACGGCGAAGGGGAAGATGATGGCGATCTGTCCGTAGCAGTTCGTGAGCCACGAGAGCTGCTTCTGCTTACGGATGATCTCTGTCATGTTCTGAAGGACGAGGCGGAACCGGCGCAGGAGGTACCCCCGCTCTTCTCTGGCTCCATCGTAGAAGGCCACGCTCTCGGCGGTGTCGCGGAGGCGCACCATGCCGAAGCGGAAGTCCGCCTCATAGCGCTGCTGCACGAAGTTCAGCCCCACCAGCCGGTGCCCCAGACGGTGCGTCACCCACGTACCAGCCGCTGAGTAGAGGAGCGCCGCCCACACGAGGTAGCCGTAGATGCGGACCTCCGTGCCAAAGAGCGTGACCGTGAGCGGCTCGGAGAGGTCCCACAGCACGAAGATGAAGCAGAGGATGGTCACCACCGCGCGGAGGATGCCCAGAAAGAAGGCAGGAGTCTGCGCCGTGAAGAGGCGGATGTCCTCGGAGATCCTCTGGTCCGGGTTATCCGCCGCGCCCTCGGAAAAGGTCTCCATGCGGTAGTACATCTGGCGGTCCGTCCATTTCGCCAGGTACGTCCGGGTCATCCAGTCCCGCCACCGGAGAGAGAGCTTCTGCTGCAGATAGTACGCATACACGGAGAACGCGATGTGCGCGAAGGCCAGCCCGGTGAAGGTGAAGAAGGAATGATACACTGCGTCCGCGTCGTAGTCCTGAAGCGCGCTGTAAAACGAATTATACCAGTCATTCAGAAGGAGCGTCATGTACACCGCCGCCAAGGTGAGCCCCACCATCCCCAGAAGGTAGAGCCACGCCGCCCTCCGGTCTTCGCTCCTCCAATACGTGCCGATCAGCCCGAAGAGCTGCCGCCGCCACACGCGCCGCGCCGTTTCCATCTCCATCGCCGTCCTCCTCTGTGAAAGAATATTTGTATTATATCACCTGCCGCCCCAGCCATTGTATAATGAAGAAAAACAGAAACAGGAGGCACCTATGACACAGCGCGGCTATATCGAAGTCTACACGGGCAACGGCAAGGGCAAGACCACCGCCGCCATCGGCCTGGCGGTGCGCGCCGCCGGCGCAGGCAAAAAAGTATGCATCATCCAGTTCATGAAGTCCCTCGCCTATTCGGAGCAGAAGGTCCTGCAGACCATCCCAGGCATCACCCTCATCACCTGCGGCAAGCCCTACTTCATCGCCAAGGAAGGGATGCTCACGAAAGAGCAGCTCGCCGCATGGGGCGATGCGGTGACGGTCTATCCCGCGGGGCATCCCCCGGCAGACTACCGCGCGCTCATCGAAGCGGGCGTAGAGCAGGCAGTCAGCGCCGTCTCCGGCGGCTACGACGTGGTCATCCTCGACGAGTACAACATGGCCTGCTGGTACGATCTCGCCACGGCGGAGGACACGGCGCGCATCCTCGCCGCGCGGCGGCCGGAGGTGGAGCTCGTCGTGACAGGACGCAACGCGCCGCAGCAGCTTCTCGACGCGGCAGACCTCATCACGGAGATGAAAAAGATCCGCCACTATTTCGACAAAGGCGTGGAGGCCCGCAAAGGCATCGAAGACTGAACGCACGCAAAAAGCACGGTCCGCTTGGGATCGTGCTTCTTTTCATTGTCTTACCAGTTTTTCGGGATCTCCGGGAAATGGCCGATGATCATCATGGATGCGAGGATGTTCGACATGAGCTTTCCATCCTCGTCCCGCAGCTCGGCCGCGATGGACATGGTGGTGCGGCCGCAGTGCTTCACATGGCTCGTGACGGACATGGACTTTCCCGGCGTGATGTTTCGGATGTAGTCGAGGGTCATGCTCACGGTGACCACCATGCAGCCCATGCTCGCGCCGGTCACGCCCGTGACGGAGTCCGCCAGCGCCGCTATGACGCCGCCGTGGATGACGCCCCGATGGTTCGTGTGCTTCGCCGGATCGGTACGCAGACTCACGGTGACGCTGCCACAGTGGATCTCATCGATGGAAATGCCGAAATAATCCATCATAAAATGATTGGGCTTGTAGATCTCGCGGATCCTGGCCACGATCTCTTCCGGAGATGTGAGCGTCTCTGCCATACTTGCCTCCGTTCCGGGCGGTCACTCCTTCACGGTAGGCGGATAAGTCTCCCCTCCGTGAAGGCGCTCGATGGCCTCTTTGGCCGCGAGCTGCGCCGCTTCTTTTTTGCTCTTGCCTACGCCGCGTCCCATGTGCTTCCCATTGATGGAGAGCTCCATCCAGATGGTCTTGTCATGGTCCGGCCCTTCGTCGCGGACGACTTCGTACCGGATGTCCACGTCGCCGTGCCGCTGCACGAGCTCCTGCAGATCGGATTTGTAATCCCGGTCGTAGTCGCCGCGGTCGATGCGGTCGAGAAATTTCTTCATATGGCCCAGGATGAACCGGGCCGCCACTTCATAATCGTTGTCGAGATAGATCGCGCCGATGACCGCTTCGAAAGCGTCTCCCAGGATGGAGATCCGCGTCCGGCCGCCGCTCATCTCTTCGCCTTTGCCAAGGCGCATATAGTCGCCGATGCGGAACTTCGCCGCGCACTCCGCGCAGGCGGGCTTGCACACGGCGCTCGCCTTGGCCCGGGTGAGCTCCCCTTCCGGCCAGTTCGGGAAGCGGAGGAAAAGGTATTCCCCTACCACGAGGTCCAGCACGGCGTCCCCCAGAAATTCCAGCCGCTCGTTGTCGTGGATCACTTCATTTTTGTGCTCGTTCGCGTAGGACGTGTGCGTGAGCGCCGTATTCAGGAGCTGGATGTTCTGTACGGGGATGTTGTTGTCGTCGGCAAAGCGCCGCAACTCGGCCAGACGGAGCTTCCGCCTGTTTTCCGCCGTGCTCATTCGCTGTAGCGCTTCAGGACGATGACGGCGTTATGGCCGCCGAAGCCGAAGGAATTGGACATGGCCACGTCGATCTTCACGTCCCGCGGACCTTCGGTCACGTAGTCGAGGTCGCAGGCGGGATCTCTTTCCTTCAGATTGATCGTGGGATGGACTTTATTGTGTTCCATGGAGAGGACGCACACCACCGCTTCCACCGCGCCGGCCGCGCCGAGAAGGTGGCCCGTCATGGACTTCGTGGAGTTCATGACGATCTCGTAGGCATGCTTGCCGAGGAGCTCTTTCACCGCCGCGGTCTCGCTCATGTCGTTCAGGTGGGTGGACGTGCCGTGCGCGTTGATGTAGTCCACGTCTTCCGGTGCGACGCCTGCATCGGCGAGGGCGTTCTTCATGCACTGGAGCTGGGTCGTGCCGTCCGGACGGGGCGCGGTGATGTGGTAGGCGTCGCCGTTTGTGCCGTAGCCCACCACTTCCGCATAGATGCGGGCGCCGCGCTTCTTCGCGTGTTCCAGTTCTTCGAGAATGACGACGCCGCTGCCTTCGCCGAGGACGAAGCCGTCGCGCCGCGCGTCAAAGGGGCAGGACGCTTCTTCCGGCGGGCAGTCCCGGGAGGAGAGCGCTTTCATCGCCGCGAATCCCGCCATGGGGCTGGGGCAGACCGCCGCTTCCGTGCCGCCGGCAAACATCACGTCCGCATCGCCGTACTGGATCATGCGGGTGGCCTGGCCGATGGCGTTCGTGCCGGATGCGCAGGCGGTGACGTCCGTGAGGACCGGGCCCTGCAGGCCGAAGTGGATGGACACGTGAGCGGACGCCATGTTCGCGATCATCATCGGTACAGCGAAGGGACTCACCTTGCCCGGGCCGCGCGCTTCGATCTTGCGGACGGTCTCTTCCATCATGGCAATGCCGCCGATGCCGGTGCCGATGATCGTCCCCGCGCGGGCCGGATCTTCCGCCGCCATGTCGATCTTCGCATCTTCCGCCGCCATGCGGGCCGCCGCCACGGCGAACTGCGCGTTCCGGTCCATGTGGCGGACCATCTTCCGGTCGCCCACGTACTGGACGGGGTCGAAATCCTTCACTTCGCCGGCGATCTTCACGGGGAAGTCCGATGCATCGAACTGGGTGATGGGGCCGATGCCGGATCTCCCCTCCAGGAGGTGGTTCCAGAAATCTTCTACTCCGATGCCTACGGGCGATACGACGCCGATCCCGGTGATCACTACTCTTCTTTTCATACGCTGCAACACCTTTCTCTTACTTTCAGAAGCCCCGAAGAGGCAGCCCCGCCTCCTCCGCTTCTTTTATGATCCGATGAAATTTCCTGTGAGGACTCTCTGTGACAATACCTCAAAAAAACGGGCAGTCTCAGGACGTCCGCTTTTTTGAAGCATTTTCTCAGTCTGTAATGGCTGCAGGGGAATGGACCTCCCATTCCCCCCGCCATTCCAGCTCTTATTTCTGGAGCTGATTGTCGATGTAGTCCACTGCGTCGCGTACAGTTTTGATCTTTTCTGCCGCGTCATCCGGAATTTCGATCTCGAATTCTTCTTCAAATGCCATGATCAGTTCAACGATATCCAAAGAATCTGCGCCGAGGTCGTCAATGAAAGTGGAGTCGATCTGTACGTCAGCTTCGTTGACGCCCAGCTGATCGACGACGATCTTCTTGACTCTGTCGAAAGTGCTCATCCGTAATTCACCACCTTTCCATGATAATCAATACACATTGATTATATTACATTACCATTCCACCGTCTACCTTCAAAACCTGTCCGGTGATGTAAGATGCTTCATCGGATGCGAGGAAGCACACCGCATTGGCGACATCTTCCGCCTGCCCCATGCGGCCAAGCGGAATGGAATGGATCATGCCTTCTTTGATCTTCTCCGGGATGACGTCCGTCATGGACGTGGCGATGAATCCCGGAGCGACGGCGTTCACGCGAACGCCGCGGGCCGCAAGCTCTCTGGCCGCGGTCTTCGTCATGCCGATCACGCCCGCTTTGGCTGCGGAGTAGTTGATCTGGCCGACGTTGCCCATGATGCCCACGACGGAGGCGATATTGATGATGGCCCCTTTTCTCTGCTTCATCATGAGCGGAGCCGCCGCTTTCATGGTGAGGAAGCCGCTCTTCAGATCGGTGTCGATGACGGCGTCCCAATTCTCTTCCTTCAGACGGAGCATGAGGCTGTCTCTGGTGATGCCCGCATTATTGACGAGCACGTCGAGGCGGCCGAATTCTTTTTTGATCTCTCCGAAGACGCGGTCCACGTCTTCCGCTTTGGACACGTCGCCCTGGATGACGATGGCCCGGCCCCCTTCGGCTTCGATGGCCGCTTTCACTTCTTCAGCGGCGGCCTGGCTGCCGGCGTAATTCACGGCGACCACATAGCCTTCCCTGGCGAGTTTGATCGCGATGGCGCGGCCGATGCCGCGGGAAGCGCCGGTGACGAGCGCTGCTTTCTCTACGTTTTCCATCAGTTTTCCCCCTTGATCTTTTTCACTACGTCTTCGATGGTCGGGATGTCTTCGGCGTGCATCGCGGTCTGCGTCCGGTCGATCTTCCGCATGAAGCCGGAAAGCACCGTGCCCGGGCCGGCTTCCACGAAGGTGTCGTACCCTTCGGCGATCATGTGGCGCACCGATTCTTCCCAGTGCACGGGATGAGCCGCCTGCATGATGAGGTTCTCCCGGATCTCGTCCGCCTTCATCTCTTCTTTCGCGTTCACGTTCGCGATGACGGGGATGGCCGCGTCATGGATATCGATGCCGTCCAGCACTTCTTTGAGGCGCGCCGCCGCCGGTTCCATCAGAGTGGAGTGGAAGGGGGCCGAGACTTTCAGCATGAGAGCGCGCTTGGCGCCGGCCGCCTTGAGAGCGGTGCACGCTTCTTCTACGGCTTTCGTCGCGCCGGCGATGACCGTCTGTCCGGGGCAGTTGAAGTTGACCGCCTGCACGGGGCCCGCTTTTTCCGCGACTTCGCTGCACACTTCGACGATCTTGTCCGGCTCAAGGCCGATGACCGCCGCCATGCCGCCTTCGCCGAGCGGCACTGCCTCCTGCATGAATTTCCCGCGGAGATGCACGGTCTTCACCGCGTCGGCAAAGGAGAGCGCCCCCGCCGCGACGAGCGCGGAGTATTCGCCCAGGCTGTGACCGGCGGCCGCTTCGGGCAGGACGCCGTGCTCGCCCAGCACTTTCCAGCAGGCCACGCTGGCCGTGAGGATCGCCGGCTGGGTAAATTCGGTCTTCATGAGCTCCGTATCGGGCCCTTCGAACATCATCTGAGAGATGGAGAAGCCCAGCGCGTCGTCCGCTTCATGGATGAGCGCTTTCACGGAATCGTACTGTTCGTACAGGTCTTTCACCATGCCCACTTTCTGCGAGCCCTGTCCGGGGAAAAGAAATACTGTCTTCAAATGGATCACCTCGTCTGAATTTTATCTACTTTATACTTTATGTATATCTGCTGCAGTTCAGCACCATTTCAGTACGACGGAGCCCCAGGTGAGGCCCGCGCCGAAGCCGGTGAGCACCAGGTAGTCACCTTTCTTGAGGCGGCCCTCTGCGACCGCTTCGTCCAGAGCGATGCCCACGGAGGCTGCGGAGGTGTTGCCGTATTTATTGACGTTCACATACACTTTTTCTTCTGGCACGCCGAGCTTCTTCGCCGTGGCGTGGATGATGCGGTAGTTCGCCTGGTGAGCGATGAAGAGGGCCACGTCGTCGATGGTGATATCCGCTTTCTTCATGACCGCTTCCGTGGTCGCCTCCATATGGCGCACGGCGTGCTTGAATACTTCCGAGCCTTCCATGTGGATGTAGATACGGCCGGAGTCGATGGCACGGTGAGTCACCGGTTCAGCGATGCCGCTGGCGGGGATATTGAGGATGCCTCCAAGGCTGCCGTCGCTGCCGAGCTCGGAGGCAATGTAGCCGTAGCCGTCCTCCACCGGGCCCATGATGGCCGCGCCGGCGCCGTCGCCGAAGAGGATGCACGTGGAGCGGTCCGCCCAGTTCACGAGGCGGGAGAGCACCTCCGCGCCGATGACGAGCACGTGCTTATAGAGGCCGCTCCGGATGAACTGGGACGCGAGCGTCACGCCGTAGATGTAGCCGGAGCATCCGGCGGAGAAATCCATCGCTCCGGCGTGGGTCGCGCCGAGCTTCGACTGCACGAGGCACGCCGTGGAGGGGACCACGTAGTCCGGGGACGCCGTGCCCACCATGATGAAATCGATGTCGTCCGGAGTGAGGCCCGCTTTTTCAAGAGCCGCCTCGGCCGCGTGGACGCACAGGTCCGATGTGTCTTCGCTGTCGGCGGCGATGTGCCGCGTCTCGATGCCCGTGCGGGTGCGGATCCAGTCGTCGGAGGTGTCTACCATCCGTTCCAGATCTGCATTGGTGAGAAGTTTCTTCGGTGCGTAGTGGCCGGTCGCCAGAATGCCTGCGGATACCATGTCTGCCATACTGTCATTCCTTTCTGTACAACGCGATACGTTCTATGTCAGTCTTCGTCTTTCATTTCTTCGAGGTCCGCCACAGCGAGCGACTCGCCTTTGAGCGCATCCGCCACGAGCTCGGGGATGTGCTCACTGGCGATCTGCTCCGCCGCGCGGATGGCATTGCGGATCGCCCACGCCTTCGAAGCGCCGTGGCAGATGACGAGACCGCCCCGGAGCCCCAGGAGCGGCGCGCCGCCGTATTCCGAGTAGTCGATGCGCTTCATCATGTACTGCTTCAGCGCCGGTTTCAGAAGGAGCGCCCCAAGCTTTGCCCGAAGGCCGCCCTTGTAGACCGCGTCCTTCAGGAGCTCAAAGAAGAGCCCTCCCACACCTTCGCCGAACTTCAGCACCACGTTGCCCGTGAAGCCGTCCGTGACGACCACGTCGAAGTCGCCTGTGGGAATGTCTCTACCTTCGCAGTTTCCGGCGAAGGTGAAAAGATGCTGCTTTTCCAGAAGCTCGTACACTTCCGCCACGAGGGGGCTCCCCTTCGTGCTCTCCGTACCGATATTGAGGAGGCCGATCTTCGGGTCCTCGATGTGCTGCACCCGCTTGGCGTACCAGTAGCCGAGCACGGCGTTCTGCACGAGATTCACCGCTTTCGCCTGGGCGCTCGCGCCGGAGTCGATGAGGTAGGTGTAGCTTCCTTTTTTATTGGGGATCGGCGTCAGGATCGCCGGGCGCTCGATGCCGCGGATGCGGCCGATGCCGAAAAGCCCTGCCGTCACCGCCGCGCCGGTCGAACCCGGAGCGACGAGCGCGCCGCATTCGCCGCTCCGCACCAGCCGCGCCCCCACCGAGACGGAGGCGTCTCTCTTTTTCCGGTACGCCATGCCGGGATGCTCGTCCATGGCGATCACCTGCGATGCATGATGCACCGTGATGAGCGGGTCTTTATCCGCTCCGTTCTTTTCCAGGATCGGCCGGATCTGGTCCTCTGCGCCGACCAGCACCACGGGGATGTGGAAATCTCTCACCGCCTGTATGGCGCCGAGGACGATCTCCAGAGGGGCGAAATCTCCGCCCATCGCATCAACCGCTATTTTTTCCATCAGTATCTCCTTCATCCTCTTCGAGGACATTCATGATAAATTTGGCACGGAAGATCTCTCTGTCCTTCGTGGTGATCTGTACGTAGATGTACTGCTTCCGGCCGTGCATGTGCGCGACCTTCGCCTTCACCACCAGCTGCACGCCGCTGCCGCAGGGCTCCTTGTACTTGATATTGCCTACCTGCGTCGGCGCGAAAGGCTCGTCCGCCACGGTCTGCGCGAGCTCCGCCGCCATGCCGTAGAGCTTCGACGCCGGGACGATGCCTGCGGCGTCCGTCATCTCTTCCGTCGTGCGGACGAGAGCGAGCCCTTCTCTGCCTTTGTCCAGAGAAATGATCTCCAGGTCATGGAGCGATTCGCCCGCCGCGCTCTGCACGGCCCGCTCCAGACGATTTCTCATCTGCGGAATGCCGAGCATCTTCCGGTCGAGCCGCACCGTCGCCACAGACACGCCAAAGGCCTCGGCCAGATCGCGGTCGGTCTTGCCGGGATCGTGATGCAGCATCGCTGCCATGCGTTCTCGTCTCGTGTCCTTGTCCAGACGGCGTTTCGTCTCCATAAATTATCACCTGCTGCTAATACTATATCACAATCTTTTCCCCCTGCCTACCGTCCGCCTTCCCTGCATGACAGAAGCGCCTTCTGCCTCTTTTATTTCATTTACTATATATATGACCGCTCCGTTTCCGCTTTTTTCTCCGCACTGCCATATAGCGGTCTCAAAGGACCGCCCCGTGCCATTCTTTTTCCCTATGGAAGACCGCTGCGAAATGACCGCGAAAAACGGTCCCGATCCGCCGCCCCGCAGTGCGGCCGCTCCGAAAAGTATTGATATCTGGCCCGATTTAGAGTAGACTATGAAATGAAGTTTTTCTACAAAAAAATCATCGCATCAAGACATCCACTCATCACGAGAGAAAATACACGGCAGGGACCCCTGTCATAAAGGAGACTTGTATGAACCTTCCAGAACTCAAAATCGGCGATCTCACCGCACGCTTTCCCATCGTCCAGGGCGGGATGGGCATCGGCATCAGCCTCTCCGGACTGGCGGGCGCCGTAGCGAAAGAAGGCGGCGTCGGCATCATCTCCGCCGCACAGCCCGGCTTCAATGAGCCGGACTTCTTCAATAACAGTTTCGGCGCGAACTGCCGCGTCCTCGGGCAGGAGCTCAAAAAGGCGCGGGCCATTGCTCCCAACGGCATCATCGGCGTCAATATCATGTCCCGCGGCTACTATTACGATGACTATGTGAAATGCGCGGTCGAAGGCGGCGCGGACCTCATCGTCTCCGGCGCAGGCCTTCCGATGGACCTCCCGGCGCTCGTGGAGGGCACGAACGTGAAGATCGCCCCCATCGTCTCTTCGGCAAAAGCGGCGCGGGTGCTCCTCAACGTGTGGGCGCGCCATCACAAGCGCACCGCCGACATGGTGGTCATCGAAGGACCGAAAGCAGGGGGCCATCTCGGCTACACCCGCGAGCAGGTCGCCGCTCATGAAAACGACGGCTATGAAAAAGAGATCACGGAGATCCTCGCCGTAGTCCACACCTTTGAAGAAAAATTCCAGCGGAAGATCCCCGTCGTCTTCGGCGGCGGCGTCTTCGACCGGAAAGACATCGAACACTACCTCTCTCTCGGCCTTTCGGGCGTGCAGATGGCCACCCGCTTCGTGGCGACCTACGAATGCGACGCCGCGCCGGCTTTCAAAGAGATGTATGTGAATGCGAAGAAAGAGGACATCACCCTCGTGAACAGCCCCGTGCACATGGTGGGCCGCGCCCTCAGAAATCCCTTCGTGAAACACATCGAAGTGGAGCGCGTCGCTCCGGAGACCTGCTTCCACTGCCTCAAGACGTGCGATCCCCGCACGACGCAGTACTGCATCTCCATGGCCCTCATCCGTGCCGCCCGCGGCGATGTGGATCACGCCCTCATCTTCTGCGGGGCGAACGCATGGCGCGTCGAAAAGATCGTCTCCGTGCACGACCTCATGATGGAGCTCACCGGCGGCGAAGAATGACATACGAAAACAGGCTCAGCAGGGCCTGTTTTTTTGTGCCTGTGCGCCTTTTCTGAGAAATATGCATCCCGTTTCTTTCCTCCGGCGCCTCCATTTCCTCTATCAGCCATCTCTTCAATGCGCACACAAAAAAGACAGCCCGCAAGAGCTGTCTTTTCGTTTGTCTTTTTATTTCTTCAGGTGATGGCTGCCCCGTTCCGTGATGGGGATGCCCGCTTTGCAGAGAGGGCATTCTTCCGGCTTGTAGGTCGGCACGGAGAGGTGGAGCAGCGGATAGACTTTTTCCTTCGGCACGCCGAAGTCCGCAGTGCCGCCGGAGCGGTCCACGAAGAGGCCCACGCCCACGATGTCGCCCTGCTGAGCGTTCACTGCATTGACCACTTCTTTGATGGAGCTGCCCGTGGTGACCACGTCTTCCACGATGAGCACCTTTTCGCCCGGTTCCAGATGGAAGCCCCGGCGGAAGGTCATGACGCCGTTCTCCCGCTCGGTGAAGATGGAGCGCACGCCCAGGAGGCGGGCCGTCACCTGCGAGAGGATGATGCCCCCCGTGGCCGGACCGACGACGGTCTCGATGCCCATATCTTTGAAGTGTTCTGCAAATTCCGCGCAGAGCTTTTCCGTGTATTCCGGATGCTGGAGCACATTGAACTTCTCTACATAGAGCCCGCTGTGCAGGCCGGAGGTGAGCAGGAAATGGCCTTCGAGAATGGCTTTCGTTTCTTTCAGTAAGGATTCGACTTCTTTTTCATTCATGAGCAGGTTCCCTCATTTCTTCCAAAATCAGACGGACCGCCGCTTTCGGATCTACCGCGCGGGTGATCGGGCGTCCGATGACGAGCTGAGACGATCCGTCGGCGAGCGCTTCCGACGGCGTGGCGATACGCCGCTGGTCGTCGGTCTGGGCGAAGGCCGGACGGATGCCCGGCGTAACGATCATGAAATCTTCGCCGCAGAGCTCCCGGATGGCCGCCGCTTCCCGCGGGGAGGCGATAACGCCGTCCACGCCGGAGTCCTTCGCAAGCTTCGCCAGGCGCAGCACGTGCTCCTGGATGGGCAGGTGCCCGCCGATCTCTTCCCAGCCTTTGTCGTCGAAGCTGGTGAGGACCGTCACAGCGAGGATCTTCGGGCGCTCCACGCCGAGCTCTTCGGCGGTGATCCATGCGGAGCGCGCCGCCGCTTCCATCATGGCCCGGCCGCCCTGGGCGTGTACCGTGAGGAGATTCACGCCGAGGCGCGTCACGGAGGCCACGCTGTGCCCCACTGTATTCGGGATGTCGTGCAGCTTCAGGTCGAGGAAAATCTTCTTCCCGTTCTCCCGCAGGTAGCGCACAGTCTTCCGGCCTGCGCCATAGTAGAGCTCCATGCCGACTTTGTAAAAGGAAATGCTGTCGCCCAGCTGCTCCACGAGCGCTGTCATTTTGTCGAACGTGTCCACGTCCAGCGCGACGATGAGCCGGTCGTCTGCGATGATCGGTCTTTTTTCCTCCATATCCGCCCTCCTTCTCACAGCAAAAAGGCAAAGAATCTGGACTTCTTCAAACTCTCTGCGCTCTCTGGTCATCTAAAAATTCATAGGTGTATGAGCTAATTTATTATAGCGTAAAACGAACGGCCGGGCAATGAAATCTTTCCCTCCTGCGAGCGCAGAGAAAGTCCTCCGCAGCAAAAAAGCGGCGCCCCGCAGGGCACCGTTTCTCTGTTTATTTCTTTGCCGCCGCGCCGCTCTGAGCCGCCGCTTCCTGGATCATGTGGACGGTGACGGTGTCGAAATCAATGGGAGCCGCCGGCGCGCCCACCTTTTCAAAGCCCACGCCGAGCTTGCCCGTGTAGTATTCCACCGCTTCGCCGCGGCTGTTCACGCGGGCCGCGTAGATGGTCTTGTCCTGCGCCACGTCCACCAGGCGGAACCGCCCCGGCGGGGAGATGATGCGCCAGCTGCTGGTGTCGCCGTTGAAGGTGTACATCACGCCGTCTTCCGTATCATCGTAGAAGAGGCGGTCCTCGTCGTAGAAGACGGCGATCTTCCCGATGTTGGCGGTCTGCACATAGATACGCCGCGTGTCGTAGTTCGCATCCGTCCGGTAGATGCGGTAGAGCCCGCCGCGGACGCGCATCTTCATGTACACTGCGTTCGTCGCGGTGGAGTACGCCACGTCCACGATCCGGCTGTCCCGCGGAAGGTCTTCGATGGGCGCGTCCGACTCGTGCACTGTCGCCTCCGGGTTGTACCGGGCGAGCGTCACGTCCCACTGGCCGCCTTTCCAGTGAATGGGATAGAGCGCCATGAGCGCCAGATTCCGGTCGGGCATCCATTCGAAGAAGGATACCCCCTGCCCTTTGAGATCCACCCGCTGGGGATCATCCACATCGTCGGCGCGGTAGATGGTGACCGCGTCTTCCGCCACGTCTGCCATGTACGCGTTGTCATAGGAATAGTGCGCCTTCCCGCGGAGCCGCACGTCTTTGTAGGCGTCCCGGTCAGCGCCCGATGCCGCGGCGGGCTTCTCCACATCCGACACGTTGTACTCCGCCGTGGTAGAGAAGAGCACCTGGTCGAGGTAGAGATAGGCCCCCGCCTGCACGGCGAGTCCCGCTCCGAAAAAGAGTAAGACCTGCTTTAACTGTTTCTTCATGTGCGCCCCTTACTTCACCACAAACGCCGTGGGGATCATGCGCTCGCCCAGAAGGTCTGCCGGTTTGTTGACCACCTTGCCGTTGTAATAGAGAGTCGTGCTGGAGCCCCCGTCCAGATTGGCTGCGGTGTAGGCCCCCTGCTCATAGAGGATGTTCTGCATATCCGCCAGCGTGGCGCCGATGCTGTACCCCGGCTGTCGGCCGTCGATGACAAGGAAGAGGATGGTGCCGTCCCGCTTCTGTCCGATGGCCGAGCGCGGGCTGATGCCCCAGCCGCCGTCGCCGCTCTTGATCATCTTCTCGCCGTTCACGATGATCGGCGGGCCGAAGGTGAGCCCCTCCACCGCGCCGAGCTCGCGGAGCTCCCGCTTATTGTACTGCCCGGCGATGAGACTGCCGTTCTTCGTCATGCCGATGAAGTCCACCCGCTCCTCGTCGCCCACCTGCTCGCCCAGGAGGTACTTCCCTTCGTGGAGGATGAAACCGTAGGGGAGACGTCCCGTGCCCGTGCCGTTCGGGTCGTAGAAGCCGCCCCCGTTGATGGCCGCCACCGCGTCCACCCGGCGGGCGATGTTGCTCGTGGTGTCTCCCTTCTCATTGATGTCCTCCGCCGTCGCCACCTGGATGCGCTTCGGATTCGGGATCTCCAGAAGGTATCCCACGAAGCGGTTCGACTCGATCTTCTGCATGCGGATGGTAGAATCTGTACGAGCGGTGAATTTCAGCAGTTTCTGCTCCGGCACGTGGGACACACCGCCCAGGATCTGGTCCAGCTGCTCCTGATCGAAGAGCCACGTGATGTACTGAGGGTGGCGGGAGCGCATGATGGCCCCCACCACGGCGCGCCGCAGATTGCCGAAGGGTCCGAAGAGCACGATAAAAGGCGATGTCACGATGAAGAAGATCAGCGTGACCACCGCAAACTTAAAGAGCGTATGCTGCCAAAGCCGTTTCATTCTGTCTCCTGTAGGAATCGGACCATCCCTCAGATGATCGTATAGTCGTCACGGGTGAGGCGCTCTTTGAAATGCGCCTCGTCCACCTGATTGCCGATCCACACGCGGTGCAGCTCGTAGGGATAGCTCCCCGCATGAACGCGGCCCGAATCGGTGGTGACGGCGATGCGGATGCCCGCCTGCCGGGCGATCTCGTCCACCGTCTCATCGTAGTCGCCGTAGGGATAGGCGATCCACGGGTTCGTGATGCCCAGATGTTCTTTGAGCGCCTGCTGCGCCCCTTCGATCTCTGCCCGCACTTCGTCGGGGGGAAGATTGTGCAGCCGCGGATGGGTCACGGTGTGGCTCGCGATGGTCACCGCCTGGCTCCCCGCCATTTCATCCAGCTGCTCCCAGGTCATGCGGTTCGGCTGTCCCACACTTCCCGTGATGACGAAGACCGTCCAGGGAAATCCAAACTCTTTCATCATCGGATAGACGATGGTGTAATTGTCTTCATAGCCATCGTCAAAGGTGATGCACACCGGCTTCTCCGGCAGGGGCGCGCCCTTCGTCACGTAGTCTGCCAGCTCCTGCATCGTGATGGGGTGATAGCCGTTGTCCCGGAGGTACGTCATCTGCCGGCGCAGGTGTTCCGCGCTCATGATGGCGTCGTTTCCCTTTTCGCTGCCGATCATGTGGTACATCAGCACCGACACCCCTTCGGGCACGGAGTACTTCACGTCCGGAGCGCGGCGGACCGCTGCCTGTCCCCGGGGCACCGACGGGTCCTTCGCCGGCGCGGGCGCTTCCGCCTGTGCCACGGCCGCCTTCGGCGCGGGCTCCTCTTCCCCGCACCCTGCAAGGCCGAGGCATCCCGCCGCAAGGAGCGCCGCTCCCAATATCCAGCATCGTTTCTTCATGGTCATTCTCCTGTGCGCGCGTGCGCGTTCATATGTTTTTTTATTGTACTACACACCGCCGCTCCCCTGCAATTCTCCGCTCTTTCCCGTCCCGCCCGGCGCATCAGCCTCCGCAGGCAGGAGCGGTCCCTCTCCGATGGGCACAGAGAAAATAGCCGCGCCGTTTCTTTTTCCGCAGAAAAAATAAAAATGCGCGCCCGCCGCGCGCAAAAAAAGCGGCCCGCCCGGAGACCGCTTTGACAGCCATTCCATAGAATGCTATATTAGTGATACGCTGTTTTGCATTTTCTTTTTACTATATAAGAGGCGCTTATGAAAAAATTCTTTCTCATCTTCGCGGCCCTGCTGGCGCTCCTCGCCGCACCGCTTTCTGTCTCCGCGGCGGAAGTGACGGCCCTCCGCACCGCCGCACGCACCGACGGGGACCCGCCCTTCGTGCGCATCGTCCTCGACCTCTCCGCCAGCGTGAAGGCCGTGGCCTCTCTGGACAAATCGGGCGACACCCTCTCCGTCACCCTGAAAGACGCCGTCCCCGCATCCTCCGCCGCGAAAGACTACGCGGTGAACGCGCAGAACGTGCGCTCCGTCTCCCTCGAAAAGGACGGAAGCGACGCCCTCCTCACGGTGAACATGAAGAACGAGACCGCCATGAGCGACATCAAAGTCTTCGCCCTCAAGGCGAACGGCAGCCTCCCCCAGCGGCTCGTGGTAGATGTGCCCTCCGTTTCCAAGAGCGCTTCCTCGAAGAGCTCCTCCGGCGTGAAGGGCTCTGCAGCGAAGAGCTCTTCCTCGGCCTCTTCCGCCGACAAGAAGATCCTGAAGGGCAAAGTCATCTGCATCGACGCCGGGCACGGCGGCTCCGACGTGGGCGCCATCGGCACGCTAAGCGGCCGGTCCGTCTACGAGAAGGACATCACTCTCTCCATCGCCAAGCCCCTCCGAGACATGCTCCAGAGCGCCGGCGCGAAAGTCGTCATGACCCGCAGCACCGATAAAGACGTGGCCCGGGCCTACGCCGGCGACGCCGAAGAGCTCCAGGCGCGGTGCGACGTGGCGAACAAGGCAAAGGCGGACATCTTCCTCTCCATCCACATCGACTCCTTCTCCAACGCGAGCGTCGACGGCACCACCGCCTACTACTACCCGAAGACCGGCCGCGATCTCCTCCTCGCGCGGGCCCTCCACCAGTCCATGATGACGAACATGGCCATCCCCGACCGGGGCGTCCGCTCGAACGACCTCTACGTGAACGTCCACACCAACATGCCCGCCACCCTCATGGAGATGGGCTTCATCAGCAACACCCACCGCCTGTCCATGCTCACCTCCTCGTGGGGACCCAAGCGCATCGCCGAGAGCATGTACCAGGGCATCATCGATTATTTCAAGCAGATCAGCTAAGGAGTCTCCCATGAAAAAAGCAATGCTCCTCGCAGCCGGCCTCCTCGTCCTCGCCGTGCTCCCCGGCTGCGGCGAAGTCCCACAGGAAGCACCCCGCCAGACCGTCCCCGCGGCGACAGAGACCTTCCCTGCCCAGCAGGAAGCCACCCTCACCGTGTATGTCTCTGACAGCGACGGCATGCACGTTGTCCCCCGGACCCTCAAAGTCGCCGCGCGGGACAAGACCGTCAAAAACGCTCTCTTTCAAATGATCCAGCTCGACCGCGCTTCCCAGTACCGCGTCCTCCCGACGGGCCTCTCCGTGCTGGGCGTGGACGTGAAGGACGGCACCTGCGTGATCGACCTCTCGAAAGAAGCGAAGAACTTCTCCGGGGGCACCACCATGGAGAACCTCTTCCTCGCCATGTTCGTCAACACCGCCACCGAATTTCCCAACGTGAAAGAAGTCACTTTCCGCGTGGAAGGAAAAGAGCTCACCAAATTCGCCGGCCACTACGACATGACGCTCCCCTACAAGCGGGACGAGAGCCTCATCCGCATGGAAAAGAAATAACGCACGAAAAAAGAGGAAGGACATCTCCTTCCCCTTTTTCATTGCGCTCATTTCCCGGCGGCGGCCACGCACGCCTCGATGATCGCCCGAAGCTCCTCGTCGGTGAACTCCGCGTCGGAAAAACGCCAGATCAGCGCCCGCAGCGCCTGAAGCTGTTCCTTTTGGATCGTCATACGCCATCATCCTTTCTTCGATACCCAAACCATGCCGCCTGCCCTGCGGCTCATGTCTGTATTATACGGATGGGCAATGACACCCTTTGTCCTTCCCCATCCTCTTCACCGGGATTTAGAAATATTTTATATTTTAGGCGTTCTGCCTCACTGCCCGAAAGAGACAAACGAAAAGAGCCGTGCTTTCGTACACGACTCTTTTATATTTCTTTTATAATTGTCCTTCTGCTTCCATGGCGGCTTTGATCTTTGCCGCCAGGCCCACCATCTTCGCTTTCGGGATGGAGCACACGGCGACGCGGACGCCTGCCTTGAGGGGCACGAGGTACACGTGGTCTTCGTGGAGGCGGGCGCACACGGCGGCGGAGTCCGGCGAGGGGATGCTCAGGAAGAAGCCCGCCTGATAGGGCAGCATGGGCAGGCCGCACTCTTTCGCCTCACGGACGAAGATGGCGGCGCGCTCCTGGATGAGGCGGTAGTACTGCTGCTGTTCTTCTTTCCACTGACGGCGGAGGTCCGGGTCTTCCCAGATGCGCACGAGGCAGGCCATGCCGCCGCGGCAGTTGTTCGACCAGGTGGCGCGGTTCGTATATTCGTTCACGTCCGCAAATTCCTGCGCGATCGTCTCGGAGGAGGAGATGCCGATCATCGCGCCGATGCGGAGGCCATAGAGGGTGAAGCTCTTGGACATGCTGAAGGCGGCCACCACGAGGATCTCCGGCGGCAGGCCCTCGAATTTCCGGAAGAACTGCCGCGCATCCGGGCCGGCGTAGTCGATGTAGGAGACGTCCACGAGGAGGGCGATCTTCTTTCCCTTTTCCACGAGCCCTTTTAGGAAGGAGAGGACCCGGTCCCAGTCGGAGCCGGTGAGGCCGTAGCCGGTGGGATTGTGCGCCGGGGTATTGAGGATGACCGCCAGGTGCTCCTGCCGCTCTGCCATGGCGGAGAGCTGGCGCTCGAAGTCTTCGTGGTCAAAGGCGTTGTCCGCGCCGAGCATGTGGAAGGTGCGGAGGGTCCGGCCCGCGTCTACGCAGAGCATGTTGTAGGCGCTCCAGTACCAGTCGCTGGTGAGGACTTCGTCGCCGGGCTCTGTGTAGTTGTGGATGAGGTGATGGATGACCCCGGTGCCGCCTGTGGTGGCCACGGCGGCGGTGTAGACGCCTTCGGGCCGGCAGTCGCCGAAGCAGCACGCCTCCACGTCCCGCAGGTAGTCCGGCAGGCCCTTCACGGGCGCGTAAGCGGTGAGCGCCGTCATGGGCAGGGACCGGTAGGCTCTCTCCACTGCGGGGAGGCACACGAGATTTCCTTCCTCGTCCTGAATGACGCCGGAGGTGCCGTTCACCACCGCGTCTTTTCCGTTCTTTGCGATGTCCGCCTGAGCGGCGCTGGACGCGCCGAAGATGGCGTCGTGGGCTTTCTTGCCCCGCGCCTGCGGAGCGGTCATGCTCTCTGTCATGGAAATTCCCCCTTCAGATGTTTGAAATGTCTGAAACGATGCGTCATGTATATTATACCGCGCTTTGCCCGCGGCAAAAGAAAAAGCGCGAAGATCCGCGCTCATTTACAGCAGCATCGCCGCCGCCATGTGCCGTCCCGTCTTTCCGCCGGACTTCCGGTAGGAGAAGAAGAGATCGTCCCGGCAGTACGTGCAGAGACCGCACGATTCGATGTGGTGCGGCAGGAGGCCCGCCCGGAGGAGGAGCCGCCGGTTCGCCTCGGGAAGGTCGAAGAGGTATTTCCCGCCGCCCCGGGGCCGGGCGAGCGTTTCCATGTCCGCCCGGTCAAAGAGGGTCTCGAAGGCACCGATCACGTCTTCCCCCACTTCGAAAGAACAGCCGCCGATGGCAGGGCCGATGCCGGCAAGGAGCTCCGCCGGGTCCGTGCCGTAGCGCTCGGTCATGCGCCGCACCATCTTCCCGGCGATGTCGCCTGCGGCGCCCCGCCATCCGCCGTGGGCCACCGCCGCGGCGTGATGGGCCTTGTCGTAGAAGAGGAGGGGCGTGCAGTCGGCGAAATTCATAGTGAGGGGCACGCCCTTTTCGTTCGTCATGAGGCCGTCCGTCTCCGGGAGGGCGCTCTCCGCATCCAGCGCGCCGCGCCCCCGGTCCGCCGCGCCCACTTCTTCGATGTGCGTGCCGTGCACCTGATGGCAGCTCACGATGTCCTCCGGCGGGATGTGGAGGAGCGATAGGAAGCGCCGCCGGTTCTCCCGCACGTCCTCCGGCGCATCGCCGGTGGAAAAGCTCATGTTCAGCGCATCGAAGGGTGCGCAGGAGACGCCCCCTCTGCGGGACGCCACAGCCGCCGCAAGGCCCCCCGCCTTCTGAAACAGGGAAAAAGTCACGAAGGGAATGCCGTTTCTGATCTCGATCATCGCTGCCTCCTCAGGGAATGCGCACCATGGCGCGGACAAGGCGCGCCATATCTTCGGGGAACGGCGCGGCAAAGGTCACGGGCTCGCCCGTTTCAGGATGGCGGAAAGACACGTCCGCCGCGTGGAGGGCCTGCCGCGTGATGGCTCCCGTCGGCCCGCCGTAGAGGTCGTCCCCGAGGAGCGGATGTCCCAGATGGGCCATGTGCACGCGGATCTGATGGGTGCGGCCGGTGTAGAGCCGGAGCCGGAGGAGGTCGCAGTCCTCCCCGCGGGCGAGCACCTGCCAGCGGGTCCGGGCGGGCCGGCCGTCTTTCCGGACGGTCCACTCCACGATGCTTCCGTCCTTTCTCCCGATGGGCGCATCCACTTCCCCTTCCATTTCCTCAAAATGTCCCGAAGAAATGGCGAGGTAGTGCCTGGTGATCTGATCGTGGCTCCGGGAGAGGTCCCACTGGACCTTCGCAGACTTCGCCACCACCACGAGGCCCGTGGTGTTCCGATCCAGCCGATACACAGGGTGGATGCCCGCTGCCTCACCCTTCCGCGCGAAGTATCCCGCCACGGCGTTCACGAGGCTGTCGTGGAGCGCCTTGTGGGTGGGATGGATGATCATGCCCGGCCCTTTGTCCACGATGAGGAGCGCGTCGTCTTCATACACGATGGAGAGCGGAATGTCCGCGGGCACGATGTCCGACGTCTCGTCCCACTCGCAGACCACCACGTCTCCCGCGCGGACGACGGTGCGCGCGTCGTGCACTTCTTCGCCGTTCACAGTGCACCGGCCGTTCCATTTCACCCGTTTCCACAACGATGCCGAGAGGCCGCCGTAGCGCCGCACGAACTGGCGGAGCATCGTCTCCGTGCCGTCCGGCGCCGTCCATGTGAGCTTCATCGCCCCCTCCTTTCTGTGCTCTTATTATATCGGGCGGAGAAATTTTGCGCAAAGAAAAAGAGCCTCTCCGAAGAAAGGCTCCCGCCGACAGAGGGCCGGCCTTACCGGGCCCGATGGCCCGCGCTCTTTTCATCCCGAAGGGCTTCACAGGCGGGACATGTGTCCCGTGCGGCTCCGCGGTCCGCGCAGGCAGGACAGGAAGCGCGCGCCGCTCCGCGACGCTCTCGCCGCGCTTCTTCCCGGATGGCCCGCCAGGCCTCTCCCGCCTGCCGCCGCTCCTTCGCAGTGGTCTCTTCTTTCGTGCAGCAGGCGCATTCGGGGCCAGCGCCGCCGCAGCAGTCGCTCTCGCCGCCTGCGAAATTTCGCCAGAGGTGCACGAGGCCGCGCCAGAAGGCGGCCGCGATCACCGCCGCCAGCGCCCATGTGATGATATCGCCGGACGTCATGGCGCCTCACAGACCCGCCGCGCGGGCGATCCAATAGACCACAAGGGACACGGCCCAAGCGATGGCGAACTGGGAGACCGCGGCGAATCCCATCCAGTACCAGCTCGCCGTCTCTTTTTTGATCGTGCCGAGAGCGGTCATGCACGGCGTATACAGCTGGGAGAAGACCATGAAGGCCAACGCGGACGCGGCGGTGAACGCCGCAGCGAGGCCCGACCCGGCCGCCGCAGCGGCCATTTCCGCCTCCTCCATATCCGGGGAAAGGTCCGGGAGCCCGTAGAGGATGCCCATGGTGGAGACCACCGCTTCTTTCGCCATGATGCCGGAGAGGACCGCCGAGCCCGCTTCCCACGTATCGAAGCCGTGGAAGGTGAAGAGGACGCTCATCCAGCCGCCGATGGCGGCGAGGAAGCTCTCGGACATGTCGTCCACCGGGCCGGAAGCGCCATAACTCGCCAAGAACCAGATGAGGACAGACATGGCGAGGATGATCGTCCCCGCTTTCACGAGGTACCCTTTGCCCTTGTCCCACGTTTCCAAAAGGACCGTCTTCCTATCGGGCCAGCGGTACGGCGGCAGCTCCAGCACGAAGCTGGCGTCATCATTTTTGAAGAGGGTCTTCGCATAGAGGGCGGACGCGCCCATCGCGCCGAGGATCCCCAGGATGTACATGGAAAAGACCACGTTTGCCGCCCCGCTCCCGAAGAAGACCGCCCCGAAGAGCGCCAGCACGGGGAGCTTCGCCCCGCAGGTGAGGAAGGGCGTCACGAGGATGGTGATCATCCGGTCCCGCTGGGAATCGAGAGCCCGCGCGCCCATGATGCCCGGCACCGCACAGCCGAAGCCGCACATGATGGGCATGAGCGCCTTGCCCGACAGGCCCACACGGCGCATCACCGGGTCGAGGACGAAGGCCACCCGCGCCATGTAGCCCGTGCCGTCCAGGAAGGACAGGCAGAAGAAGAGCGTGAAGATGAGCGGCACGAAGGTCATGATACCTCCCACGCCGGCGATGATGCCATCACAGATGAGGGACTGCATCCACTCCGCCACGCCGAGAGAAATGAGCGTCTCCTGCGCCCATGCCATGAAGTCTTCATTGATGAGCACGTCCAGAAAGTCGGCGATAGGCTGGCCGATCCAGGTGAACGTGATCTGAAACGTCAAGTACAGCATGAGGAGCAGCACCGCAATGGAAAACACGCCGTTTGCCAGGACCCTGTCGATCTTCTCCGATGTGTCCACGTCGGCCGTCCGGAAAGTGACCGTCTCGGCGACGATCCGGTCGATGAAATCGTACCGCGCCTCCATCACCGCCTCTTCCCGGGCCTGCGGGTCCGTCACGGTGCGGCGGATCTCTTCGATGCGGGCGATGTGCCGCTCCACTTCGGGAGAATTGCGGTGGTCCGCCATCACCGTGGAAGTGAAGACGTCCAGGAGCTTTCGCACGCTCTCCCCGCTCCGCCCGACGGTCTCCACGACGGGCATCCCCAGGAACCGGCCGAGCTTTGCCGCGGAGATGTCCACGCCCCGTTTCTTCGCCTCGTCCTGCATGTTGAGATCGATCAGCACAGGGATGCGGTGCTCCAGCAGCTGGAGGCAGAGGAAAAGATTGCGGTCGATGTTCGACGCGTCAATCACGTCGACCACGATGTCCGGCCGCTCCTTCGTGAGATACTGCTCCACGATCTTTTCTTCCGGCGAGCGGGCATTGATGCTGTACGTGCCGGGCAGGTCCATCACAGCGATGGCCCGGCCTTTGTAGTTCGTGTAGCCCTGTTTCTTATCGATGGTGACGCCCGGCCAGTTGCCGATCTTCTGGCGGATGCCCGTCAATTCGTTGAAAATGGTGGATTTGCCCGTGTTCGGATTGCCCGTCAGGGCGACGGATACCATGCCCATATCCATGCCTCCTTCATACCGTCTCCGTGACGGAGATCTTCGCCGCGTCAGAGAGCCGCACGGCCATCTTGAACGAACGGACCAGCAGGGCAAGGGGATCGCCCATCGGCCCCGTGCGCAGGACTTTCACCTTCGTCCCTTTCACCAGTCCCATGCTCATGAGACGCGTCTTGAGTTCCGACGCTTCAATGCCCTCGATCCGAACCGTCATGCCCGGCTTCGCTTCGCTCAGTTTCATAGTCCCCCTTCTTTCTGTGCGCTGCTTTTATATAGACTCACAAATAATTGCAGCGCATCGACTTTCAAAATTAGATACTCCTAATTTCAAAATTATCATAGTCTACTCCTCTGCCTCTGTCAAGGTTTTTGAGAATGATTTTCATTTTATTGAAATCTTTCGATATGTCCTGGAAACGCCTGCGCTGCCGTCCCCATGGGAAACGGATAGACGCCCCGCGCGGCCGGTGAGGGCCTCTCCCTTTCGTCCCTGCCGTCCCGGAGACCGCCAAGCCCGACTTTATGCCGCGGCGAAAAAGCACTGCGCCGCCGAAAGGCGTCTCCGATGGTTCACGCCCCATCTGCCTCGCCGCACGCTTCCGCCGCCTCCCGCTGCCGCCGCGATGACTGCCGTCTCCGCCGATCTGCCCGTCTGCCGCCGCGGCGCACCTTGCCTCCCGTCCCTTCCGCCGCACTCGCCGCCGCTGAAAAAGGGCGCGAAAAAAACGCCCATGCATGCATGAGCGCTGTTTGCCATCGGTGTATTCAGTTCAGTTCCACCCGGAAGGTGATGATCCCTTTTTCCCAGCGGACAGAGATGCGACCCTTCATGAGCTTCGTCAGGTCTTCCGCCATGGAGAGACCGATGCCGTATCCTTCTTTTCCGCTGCTGTGAGAGGTGTCGCCCCGGTAGAACCGCTCGAAGAAGCGGCTGTAGTCCACGCGGGCCCCGTCTTTGTAGTCGTTCGACACGGCGAGCACCGCCCCTTTGCCATTCTTCTTCGCAGCAAGGCGGATGCATATGACGCCGCCGTCATCACAGTACTTCGCCGCGTTGTCCACGAGGATGTTCACCAGCTCGCCGAAGAAGCGCGGCTCCGCCTTCGCCGTGACGCCTTCGGCCACGTCCGTCTCGACGGTCTTCCCCGCGTCAGCGATGACCGGGCGGAACGCGTCCGCCGCCGACCGCACCGCCATCGTGAGGTCTACATCGGTGAGCGTCACGTCCCGCGGCGCGGTCTCGCCCACTTTCGAGAGAGTGATGAGATCGTTGATGAGTTTAGAGAGGCGCTTCACCTGAGCGAGGATATTGTCCGTCCACTCGCTCTTCCCGCTGATGAGTGCCAGCGCTTCGGCGTTCGCCGAGATGATGGCCACCGGCGTCTTCAGCTCGTGCCCGGCGTTCGTGATGAAGCGCTTCTGATTCTCCGCGTTGCGGATGAAGGGGCGGATGGCCCGCTTCGAGAGCACCGCCACGATGACCACGAAAAGGAGGACGCACAGCGCGCCGAAAAGGGCGGAATATTTCAGGATGGTATTCACCACCGCCATGTCCCGCGTGCAGTCGAGGATGACCACGAGCGTGCCCTCCCGTGTGTCCGCCACGGTATAGGCGTAGCTCGCCTTGTCTTTTTTGAAGAAGCCTTCCGACTGGCCGTGGGCGGCGGCCTCCACGGCGGTCTCCATCGCCTCTTTCGCATTGAACGCGGCGATCTGGTTGATGTTCACCACTTTGGCGGAGCCTTCCGCATCGAAGAGGACGGAGAAATACCGCGTCTGATAGACGAACTCCGGCGTGTCGTCCATCCAGCTCCCGCCGGAGAGCCACCCTTCTGCGGCGGGGCGGCGAGTGCTGCTCACGGTGCCGCCGTTATTGACGATGTAAGCCATGACGGAGCGGATCTCATCATGCACGAGGTAGTAGATGACTCCATTGAGCACGCCCAGCGCGACGGCGGCGATGAGGATGGTCGCCGCGGTGGCGATGAGGATGAACTGTCGGTGGAGCCTGCGGATCATATCCATGGGGACCTCCCCTGCGCCTTACTGCGCGCCCGCGCGGAACGTGAAGGGCCCCTCTTCCGCCCCGGTGATGGCGGCGCCTGCGCGGACGGATTCCATCTTTTCCCGGAGATAGCACACGTACATCCACACCACCTCCGGCCCGGCATCCGGCTCGTCTTTCCACACGTGCCCCAGGATCTCCCGGGCGGTGAGCGCTTTCCCTTCATTCAGCAGGAAGAGCTTCATGAGCTTCGTCTCCTTGCTGCCCAGGCGGACCGCGCTCTTCGCGGAGAGCTCCTGCTCCTCCACGTCGAGAGTGAGGCCGCCCGCGGTGAGGCGGCTCGGGGTGAAGGTCCCCGCGCGGCGCGTGAGAGAGCGGATACGCGCCAGAAGCTCTCCCATGGCGAAGGGCTTCGTGAGATAGTCGTCCGCCCCCGCGTCGAGACCGGTGATGCGGTCATCCACCTCGGCTTTCGCTGTGAGCATGAGCACCGGCGTCACGTCCCCTCCAGCGCGGATGCGGGAGAGCGCTTCGATGCCGTCCATGCGGGGCATCATCACGTCGAAGATCATGCAGTCGTACACATTGTCCCGCACCTTCTCCAGCGCGGCGAGGCCGTCGGGCACGGCGTCTACTTCATAGCCGAAATGTCGGAGCACCGCCGCGAGCGCGTCCGCCATGGCCTTTTCATCTTCTGCGAGCAGGATCTTCACTTCGTTTCCTCCTTTTCCTTCGCCGGACTCCTGCGGATGAGGTTCCGGATGGTCTGCATGGAAATATCGCACGAGGCGAGCTCGTCGGCACAGCGCTTCAGCTCCCGCCCGATGAGCTCAGGATTCTCCACATGATGCTTGTAGCGCATATCGTGCTCGAGGGCCGCCCACGAATCCATGGCGATGGTGCGGAGCTGTACCTCCACGAAGAACTGTCCGGGCTCCTTCCCGTCGGGGTCGCGGAAGGGCGCCTCCGCCGAGAGGATCATGTGGTAGCTCCGATAGCCGTTGGGCTTCACCTGACGGATGTAGTCCTTCTCCTCCACCACGGACGTGCCGGGCAGCGCCCGGATACGGGCGGCGTTCTCGTAGATGTCATCGATGAAGCGGCACACGATGCGGAATCCCACCGCGTCCCGCACGCTGCGGAGCGCCGACTCCGCCGTGAGCGGCAGCCCCCGCTGACGGAGCTTGCCCTCCATGCTCTCTTCCGATTTCAGGCGGTACCGGAGATGCTCGTAGAGCGACTCTCCCGCCGCTTCCTGCGCCGCCGCGCCGTACGCGCGGATCTGGCCGGCGATGCGGTCCATCACCGCCTCCAGCGCGGGGCGGTACGTTCCATAAATGTCCATTGCGTCTTCCTCTGTCAAAAAGCCCGGCCGGGGCGGCATCGCCCGCCGGACGCGATCATATGAATCGATCATATTAATTATAACATACAGCAAAAAAGGGGCCTTTGCCCCTCTTTCCTTTATTTATAATCCCGCTTCGAGCCGCTCTCTGAAATGCGCGGGATAGTCCGGCATCGCGCCCTCGCAGGTGCACACGTACGCCGCCAGCTCTGCCGCGAAGGCGTGGGCCTTCCGCAGCGGCGCGCCCCGCACGAGCGCCGCCACGAGACCGGCAGTGAACGCATCCCCCGCGCCCACCGTATCTGCGACCTCGACCATCGGCGTCGCGAGAACGGACACCTCGCCGTCCTGGAAGACGCTGCTCTGCCGCTCCCCTTCGGTGTAGAGGAAGTACTGCACGCCTTCGCGCCGAAGAAAGGCCGCATAGGCCGCAGGCTCCGCCGCGCAGCCTGCATACGCCGCCAGCACGGGAAGCTCATCTTCATTGCACTTCACCGCGTCCGCCATGCCGATGGACTCCCGGACGATCTCTTCGTCGTAGAAATGGCCGCGGAGATTCACATCGTACACGCGAAGGCTTCCTTCGGGCATGGCGCGGAGAAAGGCCCGGACCGTCTCGCGGGACACGCGCCCCCACTGAGCGAGCGTGCCGAAAGAGACCACAGCCGTGCGCGCCGCGACGGCCGCCAGTTCCTCCGTCCACGGCACCGCCTCATACGCCGGACAGGGGGCGAACGCATAGGATGGCACGCCCCCCGGGGAGAGCGTCACCTCCACGTGGCCCGTCGCCCGGGGCACCGAGGGCAGCAGCGCCGGCAGGCCCTTGTCCTCCAGCAGCCGCCGCGCCTTACGGCCGAGCGCGTCTTCTCCCACAGCGGAGACGAGAGCGACGGAAGCCCCAGCGCCCGCGCCGCGCAGGCAAAGTTCGCCGGCGCGCCTCCGAGCCGCGCCCCGCCCGGCAGCAGGTCGAACAGAACCTCTCCCAGACCGACGCAGAGCGGCCCTTCGTTTCCTTTATCCTTCCTCTCTGTCATCAGAACGCGACCGTCTCCCCGTACGACACGGACCGGAGGACGAGCCCCTGCGGCGGAGCAGTGAATCCCGCGGTGCTCCGGTCCTTCGCGGCGAGCACGGCGGTCATGCTCCCGGGCTCCCTTTTCCCTTCGCCCACTTCGACGAGCGTCCCCGTGAGGATGCGCGCCATCCCCTGCAGGAAACCGTTTCCGGTGTAGTCGATGATAAGCTCCCCGTCCTCTTCGTGAAGACGGATGACGGAGACCGTCCGCACCGCCGACTTTTTCATTTTCTTATTGGCGCAGAAGCTCGTGAAATCGTGCGTCCCCGCAAGGAGCTTCGCCGCCCGGCCCATGGCGGGGACGTCGAGGGGCTTTCCGTACTGCCACACGAAGCGCCGCTCGAAGACCTTCTTCGCCGCGCCCGTACGGATGCGGTAGCGGTAGGTCTTCTCCACGGCGGAGAACCGGCTGTGGAACCGCTCGTCCGCTTCGGTGAGCGCGAAGACGGCGATGTCGTCCGGCAGCGCCCGGTTCAGCGCCTCTTCGAGCGACTTTTCATCCCGCCGCTCTTTCAGATGGAAATTCGCCGTCTGCCCCTCCGCGTGGACCCCCGCGTCCGTGCGGCCCGCGCCGATGACCTGCGCCGCCTCGCCTGTCACAGCGAGCACCGCCGCCTCGAGACGGCCCTGGATGGTCTCCGCCGTGCGGGTCTGCCGCTGCCATCCTTCGTAGCGCGTGCCGTCGTACTGTACGATCATGCGGTAATTCATCCCTGCGCCTCCATCCGGCGGATCAGCCGGTAAAGCAGATCGTTCACCGGCGTCGCCACGCAGTGTTCTTTACCGAGACGGCAGATGGTGCCCGCAAAGAGCTCCACCTCCGTCTTCCGCCCGGCGAGAAGATCCTGCCGCATGGACGTCATGCCGTCATCGTCAAACTGCTCCGCCAGGTCCAGCCAGTATGCGATGTCGTCGTCCGTGAGCGCGATGCCCACGGCGTTGGCCACCGCCTTCGTCTCCTTCATGGCGGCGATCATCACGTCCCGCGCCTCGCCGGGACGCTTCACGCCGCCGTAGCCCGTCTCATACACCGCCGTGGCCTGATTGATGCCCACGTTCAGCATGAGCTTCCGCCACAGCCGCAGTGGCATGTCGCCCTCGACCTCGCACTCGATATCCGCCCGGCGAAGGAAATCCGCCGCCGCGCGGGCGATCTCCTCCTGTCCCGCTTCCCGCGGTCCCAGCCAGAGGCTGCCCGTGTGGGTGTAGCGCGTGTCGTTTCCAAAGCGCGTGGCGTCCATCCCCTGGGCCGTGCAGAGGAGCACCCCCGCGCCGCCGAAGCGCTCCGCCAGGATCTCCTCGCTGGTGACACCGTTCATCACCGAGAGGATCACCGTGTGGCCGCCCACGAGAGGCGCCGCCTCCTCCATCGCCGCCGAAAGGCCGCCGAATTTCACCGCGAAAATGACCAGGTCACAGGGCTCCGCCGCTTCCGTCCCGTCGAAATAGGAAAAGGAGCAGAGCTCCCCGTTCGCCCGCACCCCGTCCTTTCTGTACCTTGCGGCCCGCGCCGCATCCGTCACGACCGTCACCGCGTCCCATCCAAGCGCCGTGCCGATCGCGTGGCCGTACATCGTGCCGAGCGCTCCGGCGCCGACCACCGCCGCCTTTCTGATCTCCATACTGTCCTCCATTCCGCGGCCCCCCGGCCGCCTGTTGATATTTTCTCATTGTAGCACAGGGCGGAAGAAATCGCCCGCGCCGGAAAGCGGTCTTTCCCCGCGAAAGTCCTCTTTCTTTTGAAAGTTCTCTTTGCCGACGAAGCCCCTTTCCCTCCGAAAGTCCTCTTTGCCGTCAAAGTCCCTTTTGCCCATGAAAGTCCTCCTTCCTTTTTCCGCCCTCTTTCCTCCCCGCCGGAGCGGCCGGCCACATGCTTTGGGCCGCTCTTCCTTGAGCCCCCGTCCGGTCTGTGATATGCTGAAATCATAAAAATCTTTTTCTCTTTAAAAAGAAGGGCTCCGCCATGAAACCGATCCTCAAGAAACAGCAGATGTCCGAAGAAGACATCAAACTGCAATACATCACGCCGGCCATTCTGGCCGCATGGCCCAAAGAAAAAATCACCATGGAGACCGCCGTCACCGACGGGCGCATTGATCTCCACGGCCCCATGGTCTCTCGGCAGCGGCCGAAAAAAGCGGACTACCTTCTGTATCTGTCCGCCAATCATCCCATCGCCGTCGTCGAAGCGAAAGACAATAAACACCCCGTCTCCTACGGCCTCCAACAGGCCAAAGCCTATGCAGAGATGCTCGACCTGCCCTTCGCCTACAGTTCCAACGGCGACGGTTTCGCGGAGTTCGATTTCTTCACCGGCCGGGAACGCTCCCTCTCTCTGGACGAATTTCCCACGGAAGCGGAGCTCGCCGCCCGCTGGGAGAAAAATCAAAACGGCGGCAAAGGGCTCTCGGAAGAAGAAAAAGCGATCCTCCGCCAGCCCTACTACTCCGGTGAGGGCGTCTTTTCTCCGCGCTACTACCAGCGCATCGCCATCAACCGCGCCGTGGACGCCGTCGCCCGCGGCAGGAAACGGCTCCTCCTCGTCATGGCCACCGGCACTGGCAAGACCTACACCGCCTTCCAGATCGTATACCGCCTTCTCGAGAGCGGCCTCATCCGCAAAGTCCTCTACCTCGCCGACAGAAACATCCTCGTCGACCAGACCATCCAGCAAGACTTCGCCCCGCTTCAGAGAGTCATCCACAAAGTGCAGACCGCCAGAGAAGACCCGGCGACGCTCTCCTCCTATCAGGTGTATTTCTCCCTGTACCAGCAGCTCGTGGGCGACGACGACACCGAGCACTTCCGCGAGCTCTTCCGCCCGGACTTCTTCGATCTCGTCATCGTCGACGAGTGTCACCGCGGCTCGGCGAAAGAAGACAGCCGCTGGCGGCGCATCCTCGACTACTTCTGCGGCGCCGTCCAGCTCGGCATGACCGCCACGCCCAAAGAGACGGCCTACGCCTCCAACGCGACCTACTTCGGAGACCCCATCTACACCTACAGCCTCAATGCGGGCATCCAGGACGGATTCCTCGCGCCTTTCCGCATCTTCCAGATCCGCACCAACATCGGCGACGGCTGGCGGCCCCGGAAAGGCCAGCGAGACATCAACGGAGAGCTCATCCCGGACCGCGAATATCAAAACCGCGACTACGACAGTTCCATCGTCATTCTGGACCGCACCCGCGAAGTGGCCCGGCGCATCACCGACCACCTGAAAGCCACCGACCGCATGGCCAAGACCATCGTCTTCTGTCCCACCGAAGACGCGGCGGAACGCATGCGGAGCGAGCTCGCCCGGCAAAACGCCGACATGATGAAGAAATACCCAGACTACGTGGTGCGCATCACCGGCGGCGACAAATTCGGCAAAGCGAAGCTGGACTACTTCATCTCTGTCAGCGCCCCCACGCCGGTCATCGCCACCACGTCCAAGCTCCTCTCCACCGGCGTGGACTGCAAGATGGTGAAGCTCATCGTCATCGACAAATGGATCACCTCCATGACCGAATTCAAGCAGATCATCGGCCGGGGCACGCGCCTCCGCGAAGCGGACGGCAAGACCCACTTCGACGTGATGGACTTCCGGGACGTGTCCCACTTCTTCACCGACCCCCACTGGGACGGGCCTGTGGAAGTCATCTACGACCCCACCGCGACCCAGCCGCCAAAAGGGAAAGGAGACGCCCCGGATGGAGACGGAGACGGCGATGGCGAGCCGCCGAAGCCCGTCGTCGGCTCCGACGGCTGCCGCGTGGAGATCGTCGGCGAATCCGTCTCCGTGTACGCCCCCGGCGCGAAGCTTCTCCGGCAGGAGAGCCTCATCGACTACACGCGGAAAAATATCCGCGGAGAGTACGCCTCTCTGGAGAAATTCATCCGCAAATGGTCAGAAGAGGATAAAAAAGCCGCCATCACCGAGACGCTCCGCGCCGCCTACGGCATCGATCTCGCCGCCATGAAAAAGGCAATGGCCATGGAAGACGTAGACGACTTCGACTTCATCTGCTACGCCGCCTGGGGCGAGAAGCCCCTCACCCGGAAAGAACGGGCCGCGAAAGTGAAAAAAGAATTCTTTGAGAAATACAGCGAACCCGCCCGGGCCGTCCTCGAAGCCCTTCTCGATAGGTACAAAGACTACGGCATCAGCGAGATCGAAAAAACAGACGTCCTCCTCCTCGAGCCGTTCCGCCGCATCGGCAAGCCCGCGAAGATCCAGAAGATCTTCGGCGGCAAGGGAAATTTCCAGCAGGCCCTGAAAGAATTAGAAGACCAGCTTTACATCGGATAAAAGGAAACTCTCATGACCAATCTGTCAGGATTCATCAAACGCCTCCGGGACATCATGCGCCAAGACCCGGGCATCAACGGCGACGCCCAGCGCATCGAGCAGATCGCCTGGCTCCTCTTCCTCAAAGTGTACGACGCGAAAGAAGAAGACTGGGCCTTCATGGAAGACGACTACCGCTCCGTCATCCCGGACGACTGCCGCTGGCAGGCCTGGGCCGCCGACGACGGCAGCGGCCGCGTCATGACCGGCCCCGCCCTCATCGACTTCGTCGACCGCACCCTCTTCCCCGCGCTGAAGCGCATCCCCGTCACGGCAGAGACCCCCATGCGGCAGGCCATCGTCCCCGCCGTCTTCGCCGACGCGAACAACTACATGAAAGACGGCGTCCTTCTCCGGCAGGTGGTGAACGTCATCGACGAGCTCGACCTCTCCGACAGCGAAGAGAGCCACGCCTTCGGCGACATCTACGAGACCATCCTCCGCACCCTCCAGAGCGCCGGGAGCGCCGGCGAATTTTACACCCCCCGCGCCGTGACCGACTTCATGGCCCACATGATCCGCCCCCGCCTCGGCGAGCGCATGGCCGACTACGCCTGCGGCACCGGCGGCTTCCTCATAAGCTGGCTGAAAGAGCTCGCCCCGCAGGTGCGCACCGCCGACGACCCGCGCCTCCTCTCCCGCTCCGTCTACGGCATCGAAAAGAAACAGTTCCCCTACATGCTCTGCATCACGAACCTCCTCCTCCACGACGTGGAAGACCCCGACGTGCACCATGCGAACGCCCTCACCCGGGACCTCCTGAACTACACCGACCGGGACGCCGCCGACGTCATCCTCATGAATCCGCCCTACGGCGGCAGCGAGAAAGACGACGTGAAGAGCCACTACCCCGCGGACCTTGCGAGCAGCGAGACCGCGGACCTCTTCATGGCGGTCATCCTCTACCGCCTGCGGAAAGGCGGCCGCGCCGCCGTCGTCCTTCCGGACGGCTTCCTCTTCGGCGCGGACACCGCAAAGCTCAATCTCAAGAAAAAACTCCTCGAAGAGTTTGACCTCCACACCGTCATCCGCCTGCCGGGGAGCGTCTTTGCCCCATATACCTCCATCACCACGAACATCCTCTTCTTCGACCGCACCGGCCCCACGAAAGACGTGTGGTTCTACCGCCTCGACATGCCCGAAGGGTACAAACACTTCAGCAAGACCCGCCCCATGAAGCGGGAGCACTTTGCCCCCGCCGAAGCGTGGTGGCAGGGCCGCCGGGAGATCATCGAAGACGGCCACCCGAAAGCAAAGAAATTCACTGCCGCCGAGCTCGCCGCCCTCGGGTACAACTTCGACCAATGCGGCATCCCCCACGAGGAAGAGGAGATCCTCCCGCCGAGGAAACTCATCCGCCGCTACGAAGAAGAACGCGCCGCCCTGAACGGTGATATCGACCGCATTCTCGCCGAGTTGACGAAGCGCCTCGGAGGTGCGTCATGACCTTGCAGGAACTGAGAAACAGCATTTTACAGCTTGCCATGCAAGGCAAGCTGGTAGAGCAGCGACCTGAGGAAGGTACCGCTGAGGAGCTCTTTGCTCAAATTCAGGAAAAAAAGCAACAGCTCATTAAAGAGGGAAAGATCAAGAAGGAGAAGTCCCTGCCTGAAATCACCGAAGATGAAAAACCGTTTGAGCTTCCAGAAAGTTGGATGTGGTGTAGGTTTGGACACATAGTAAACATTGTATCCGCAAGAAGAGTCCACAAAGAGGATTGGCAAACAAGTGGCATACCATTTTATCGCGCCCGAGAAATAGCAAAATTAGCTGATTATGGATTTGTCGACAATGAATTATTTATTTCCGAAAAGCTATATGATGAATTTTCAAAATCGGGGATACCACATCCAGGAGATTTGATGGTTACAGCTGTTGGTACTTTAGGAAAGTGTTACATCATCAAAAAGGGCGATAAATTTTACTATAAAGATGCAAGCGTCATTTGTTTAGAAAATTATGCCCAATTATTACCAGACTACCTCAAATTTATAATGCAATCAGAAATGCTATTGAGGCAAATCCGAAGCAATTCCAGCGGTACAACTGTGGCTACATTAACAATCGTAAGAATGGCCCAATACTTGCTCCCTCTTCCGCCTCTGGCTGAGCAAGAGCGCATCGTGGCGAAGCTCGAGGAGCTGCTGCCCCTCGTGGATGCCTACGGGGAAGCGGCGGCGCGGCTGGACGCGCTGGAGGCGCGCTTCCCCGGCGACCTGCGGAAGTCTCTCCTTCAGGAAGCCGTCTCGGGCCACCTCGTTCCCCAGCGCGCGGAAGACGGCACGGCGGACGCCCTCTATGCAGAGATCCAGCAGGAGAAAGCCCGCCTCATCGCTGAGAAGAAGATCAAAAAAGAAAAGCCCCTCCCGCCCGTCACGGACGAAGAGAAGCCCTTCGACATTCCAAAGAGTTGGATATGGTGCAGGCTTAATGATATTGTTATAAAGACAATTAAACGCGGAAAATCACCAACATATACAAAGGAAAGCAATATTCTTGTTTTTGCACAGAAGTGCAATACCAAAGCAGGATATATTGATCTATCCCTGGCTCAATATTTGGATGAAACAAAGCTCAGCAAATATCCCGAAGAAGAATTTATGGTGAACAATGATATCGTCCTAAACTCTACTGGGCAAGGTACACTTGGTAGAATCGGGATATACCATAGCAGCGATAATCCTAATGCTTATCCAGTTGTGCCGGATTCGCATGTCACCATAATAAGGGTAAATCCTCATATTTCCATCAAATTTGTCTTTTACTTTTTGAAATACTGTCAACCCTACATGGAAAAGCTTGGTTCAGGTTCTACAAAGCAGACAGAATTAAGCGCAGGCGTTGTAAAAGCATTCCCTTTCCCTCTTCCACCTCTGGCGGAGCAGGAACGCATCGTGGCGAAGCTGGAAGAGCTGCTGCCTCTCACAGAGCGCCTTGCGCGCTGAGGGCCGTCCCTTCGGGGGCGGTCTTTTTTTCGTTCCTTCTGCGGCGGACGCCTCTTCCGCCCTTTTTGCGCCGAAAGTCCTTTTTCATTTCTTCGGCCTCTTTCCTCCCCGGTGATGACTTTCCTCTCCGCTGGCCCTTTTCATTCCCTCCGCGCCGGATGCGCGTTTCCTTTCGGCGCGGGCGGTCTCTCTGTACCCGTCTTTCGGGCGAGGCGGAAAAGTTTTCTTTCTTTTTATGGATTCCCCGGTGGAAATTTTTTGTGTCGCATGTGTGGTATGTTATAATATTAACATCAAACATTTGAGGAATACGTTCGTATTTCCGGAAAGAGAGTGAACAGCATGAAGAAAACCATCATTGCCCTGGGGCTGGCCGCAGCGGCGCTCTGCTCCACCATGACTGTCTCCGCAGAGCGGCTCTGGCAGTATAACGACGCGCTCACCATCAATGTGGGCGAGGCGGACCTCAAGGTAGACAAGAACGGCCATCAGATCCTCACCTTCACCGGCGTGGAGAAGATCGAAGGCGGCACGAACACCATGACCTATGTGTACGATATGACGGCGCGCACCATCCAGATCAAGGAGTTCGAGCAGGAGACGCCGAAGATCCACTACACCACGTCGTTCAACCCCGCGCCCATCGATTCGCCGAACCCGGTCATCCAGGAGCGTGCGGCCATGGCGCAGAAGGTGTATGAGATGGTCATGGAGAAAAAGAAATAATCCATGGCGGAAAACGAAACCGTATTTGAGGAGATCTCCCGCGATCTCCTCCATTTTATAAGCAAAAGTCCGTCTCCGTACCACGCGGCGCGGGGCATCAAAGCGGCCTTCGTCTACGACCGGGCGATGGAGCTCCGCGAGGAGGATGACTGGACGCTCGAGCGGGGTCAGAAGTATGTGGTGACGCGGAACGGCTCGGCGGTGATCGCCTTCACCATTCCGCAGGAGGAGGCGCGGGACTTCCGCATCGTGGCGGTGCACAGCGACTCTCCTACGTTCCGCATCAAGGAGTCGCCGGAGATCGCCGACGGGCCTTATGTGCGGCTCAATGTGGAGCAGTACGGCGGCATGATCATGAGCACGTGGATGGACCGGCCTCTCTCCATGGCGGGAAGGGTCATCGTCTATGAGAACGGGCATCTCGTGCCGAAGCTCATCGCGCCGGGGCGGCCGCTCTTCGTCATCCCGTCGCTGGCGATCCATATGAACCGCGAAGTGAACGGGGGCTACGCGTGGAACGTGCAGAAGGATCTGCTGCCGCTCTTTGCCATGAAGGGCGGGCCGATCTCATTCATGGACGTGGTGGCCGCCGAGGCTCACTGCAAAAAGGAGGACATCTACGGCCACGATCTGTCTCTCGTCTCGCTCGTGCCGGGCACGGTGTGGGGCGCGGACAGCTCTTTCGTCTCCGCGCCGCGTCTGGACGATCTGCAGTGCGCCTTCGCCGCGTTCCGGGGCTACACCATGGGCGCGAAGGAACAGCACATCTCTGTGTACGCGCTCTTCGACAATGAAGAGGTGGGAAGCGGCACCCGCCAGGGCGCGGGGGGCACGTTCCTCCATGACACGCTCGTGCGCATCGCCGAGGCGCTGGGCCTCTCGGAGGCAAAGCTCCTCGCCATGCTCTCCCGGAGCTTCATGATCTCTGCGGACAATGCCCACGCGGTGCACCCGAACTACGCGTCCGAGTCGGACCCGGTGAACCGGCCCACGCTGAACGGCGGCATCGTCATCAAGTACAACGCCCAGCAGAAGTACTGCACGGACGGCTGGACGGCGGCGGTCTTCCGCAGGCTCTGCGAGGAGGCGAAGGTGCCCGTGCAGGTCTTCACGAACCGCAGCGACCGCCTCGGCGGCTCCACTCTCGGGAACATCTCCATCCAGAAGGTGCCGGTGCCCACGGTGGACGTGGGGCTCCCGCAGCTTGCGATGCACTCGTCCTACGAGACGGCAGGCATCCTCGACACGGCGTACTTCGTGACGGCGGCGGCGAAGTTCTTCGAATGAGACGAACGAAAAAAGGCTCCCTTGGGGGCCTTTTCTTTTTGCAGATCTCACATATTTCCAAAGAAAAAGCAGGCTCTCTTCGGAGCGCCCGCTTCTTTTTTTATGTGCCTTCAGGGCTGGTAGTCGATGACGGCGTCGCCGCCCATCTCGCCGGTGCGGATCTTCACCGCCGTGGTGAGTTCGGATACGAAGATCTTCCCGTCGCCCACGTGGCCGGAGCAGCAGACGCTCCGGATGGTGTCGATAAGCTTCTGGAGCGGCGTCTCGAAGATGACGATCTCCACTTTCGTCTTCGGCATGAGATTCACCGGCAGCTCTTTGCCGCGGAAGATCTCCGACTGGCCTCGGGTGAGGCCGCAGCCATACACATCGGATACGGTCATGCCCGTGACTTTGATGGCAAAGAGCGCATCTTTCAGTTCGTCCAGCTTTTCCGGACGGATGATCGCTTCTACTTTGTATATCTTGTTCGTCTCCATGTTTGTCCTCCTTAGAGCTTATTATACGCCCGCTCGCCGTGTTCGATCATGTCGAGGCCCTGCGCTTCTTCCGAAGGCGTCGCCCGGAGCTGCATCACCGCGCCGACGATCTTCACGAGGATGGCCGTCACGACCACCGCCATGACGATGCCGGTAACGACGCCCGTCGCCTGGGGGATCATCTGGGCGGGATTGCCTGCGAGCACGCCGTCTGCCCCGGCCGCGTTCACCGCGGTGGTGCAGAAGACGCCCGTCATGAGCGCGCCCCACACGCCGCCCATACCGTGGCAGCCGAAGACGTCCAGCGCGTCGTCATACTGGAATTTCGCTTTCACATAGGCGATGAAGAAGTAGCAGATGCACGGCGTGGTGAGGCCGATGAAGAAGGCCGCCTGGCTGTCCACGAAACCCGCGCCGGGAGTAATGCCCACGAGACCGGCGATGACGCCCGTCATGAAGCCCACCGTGGTGACTTTCCGATGGAGGAATTTATCGAGGACCGCCCACACGAGACCGGCCGTGCAGGAGGCGATGCCCGTATTGGCGAGCGCCTGGGCCATCACGTCGGAGGAAGTGAGGCCCGCTCCGGAATTGAAGCCGAACCAGCCGAGCCAGAGGAAGCTCGCCCCGAGGCAGACGTAGGGCACGTTGTGCGGCCGAATGGCGGCGGTGCCGAAGTCTTTGCGCTTCCCGATGAGGATAGCCGCGGTGAGGGCGGAGAAGCCGCTGGTCACGTGGATGACCGTGCCGCCTGCAAAGTCAAGAGCGCCCATATTGCGGATGATGCCGCCGTCGCCCCAGACCATGTGGCACATGGGGTCATAGACGAGCGTCCCCCAGAGGAAGATGAAAAGGCAGTACGCCGGGAAGCGGGTACGCTCCACGATGCCCCCGGATACGATGGCCGGCGTGAGGATCGCGAACGCCATCTGGAACATGCAGAAGAGGATGTGCGGGATGGTCGCCGAGTAGGTGGGATTGGCCGTCATGCCTACGCCGGAGAGGAAGGCCCAGTCGAAATTGCCGATGACCCCGCCCACGTCCGGACCGAAGGAGAGGGAATACCCGAAGAGGAACCACTGCACGGTGAAGATTGCCAAGCAGATGAAGGACATCATCATCGTATTGAGCGTATTTTTGCGGCGCACCAGACCGCCGTAGAAGAATCCCAGCGCCGGCGTCATGATGAGCACCAGGAGGGTCGCCACCGCCACATAGGCCATGTCGCCCGCATTGAGCTCCGCGGCCGGCTCGGCGGCAAAGGCGGCCATCGGCATGAGCGCCGCCGGGAGAGCAAAGAGTACAGATCGTTTCATTTTCTTCTTCCTTTCTTTTCATACAGCCAGATTGTCGTCATGCCGACCGGCGCTGTCGCTCGAAATTCCATTTCATCACCTGTCATTCCCCTTTCTGTCCACGGACCGTCCGGAAATACAGAAAAGCCGCTTCGGGCATCCCCCCAAAGCGGCTCCATTGCGCGTACGCATTTCCGGAAACGAAAAAGCCCGCTCGTCTGAGCAGGCTCCGTTGTCTCGTATGAACTTAATGTATGACAACAGTATACACAGTACCGGCCGCTTCCGCAAGCCTTTTTCCTGTGCTTTCTCTGCAATGATGATTTTCTTTTCCTCATAAGGCCGTCATCCATGCCTCGCCGTCATGGCCTCACGACAGCACTTCGGCAAGCACGGCCTCCGCGTTCGCTCCGGTCTTCTCATCCACATGTTTCGCAAGCAGCGCCGTGAGCGCGCGGAGCTCCTCCGCGGTGACGCCGTTGTGCATGGCCACGCCCATGTGCGAGCGGAGCTGCGCGTTCACATTGCCGATGCCGGCGAGCATGGACACGGTGGCGAGTTCCCGCTCCCGCCAGGTGAAGCGGCCCCGGGAGAAGACGTCGCAAAAGAGATGCTCCCGGAGGAACGTATTCAGCACCGGCGCGAAGTCATACATGCCGCCGCCCACGCGCCGCCCGGTGAGCTCCGTCTGGACCCGCTCGCCGTACGCTTCTCTGTCCGTCCCCGCAGGGAGCGCCTCTGGCTCTGCGCCGATCTCATCGGAAAGGCCCGCGGCTTTCCGCTCATTCACCACGTTCATCACAGCGGTCATGCCGTTCAGTCCGCGGGGAAATCCGGCGTAGGCGTAGAGCTGCACCATGAGCTCCTTTTCTTCATTCACGGTAAGTCCCCGGTCGAGCCCTTCGGCGAGCGCGCCCCGGAGCCCATCCATGTCTCCTTTCGCGGCCAGCGCGGAAATGACGGCGATGGACGATTCGCGGGCAGAGAGCGGCGCCTCCGCCGCCCGGGCCGTGCTCCCGCCGAAAAGGAACAGGGCGATCATGCCCAAAAGAAGAAGCAGTTTCCTTTTCATACATACCTCCCTTATGACCGGCCTTTCGGCCCTGATGCTGTTTCCCTTCTGCATGGCAGCAGAGGAAATGGCCAATATCCCTTCCCCATCGTCTTCCATGTGCTTCCCGCATGGTCACGGCCGGAGATGGCGCTCCTGCACCATCTCGTAGAACCACTCCACCATGGCTGGGTCGTAATGGGAGAAGAAGAGGCTGTCCTTCTCATCGAGCCCTTCGATCTTCCGCATTTCTTCCGCAGAGAGCATGAAGTCAAATACGTCCAGATTCTGTTCCATCCTGTCCCTGTGGACGGACTTGGGGATGACCACCACGTCTTTCTGCAGGAGGAAGCGCAGCGCCGTCTGCGCCGCAGTCTTGCCGTGCGCCGCGCCGATGCCGGTCAGCACAGGATTCGTGAAGAGGTCGCCCCGGCCCTCCGCAAAAGGCGCCCACGCTTCGTGAACGATGCCATAGCGCCGCATGATCTCGTGGAGCTCTTTCTGCTGATGGAAGACGTGGGTCTCCACTTCATTCACCGCGGGCCGGATATCCACATTGTGGCATAGGTCGATGAGCCGGTCCGCAAAGAAATTGGACACGCCGATGGCGCGGAGCTTCCCCGTACGGCAGGCCTCCTCCATGGCACGGTATGTGCGTAATAATCTCCGAACGGCTGATGGATAAGCATGAGATCCACGTAGTCCGTCCCGAGGCGGCGGAGCGAATCATCGATGGACTGTTTCGCCCGCTCGTAGCCGCTGTTTGCGAGCCAGATCTTCGTGGTGAGAAAGATATCTTCCCGGCGCACGGAGGAGCGCCGCATCGCCTCGCCCACTTCATATTCGTTATCATAGGACTGGGCGGTATCGAGAAGGCGATAGCCCGCATCGAGCGCGTCCATGACGCAACGCACACAGTCTTTCGGCGCGATCTGATACACGCCGAATCCGATCTTCGGCATGACCATGCCATTATTCAAAGTGATCGTTTCCATCATCGCACTTCCTTTCTCACACAAGGCCTTTCTCTTTCATCCATGCTTCCAGTATGTCCGCCACATCCCGGTTATTGAGATCGGACATGAGAAAATGGGTATTGCCCCGGAGGCCTTTGTCCAGGAGCGAGAGCACCGTCACGTCCCCGCCGCGGCGGTTCACCGTCTCCGCCCAGGCCCGGGCCAGATGGAGGCGCACCCGCCAGTTGTCTAGTCCCCAGACTTCGGTGCGCTCTTCGGGAATATTGTCGCCGAAGACGACCAGAATGGGGATCTTCGTGAGGCGGAGAAATTCCTCCATGGAGACGTCTTCCCCTGCCGCCGGGAAGGGGCTGGATGTCTCCTCTGCGGGCGGCTCTTCGCCTTTCGGGAACGGGAACGTCCCCGGCTCGAGGGCGATGACGCCCTTCACGTGAGGGCTCGCCATGGCCGCTGCCCATCCGGGCCCGCCGCCTTGCGAATGGGTAACGAGCACGCCGTCCCCTGCCCGCTCGAAGACAGCGGTCATGGCCCGAGCGATGACTGCTTCATCATACGCGCCCGTATTGGGCGTCATCTGCCGGAAGAACTGGTCCCGCCAGGCCGCGTCGTCAGGAACGGCTGCGCCGGGAAGCGTCTCCGGCCACACGCCGATGCGGAAATTGTTGTACCAGAGCTGATCGTCCGGCACGGCGGAAAGGGTCTCCGGCACGGAGGAGCGCCCCGCCCGGTCTCTTCGGGGCTGATCCACCACATAGGTGGCGTAGCCTTTTTCGAGGAAGATATTCTGGAAGCCGTCCCGCCCGTCGGGCGTGGTCTCCCAAGTCTTCCCAGACTGGCCCGCCCCGTGGAGGAAGACCAGCGCCGGGCCGTGAACATCTGCCGGTCTCTGCCAGAACACGTAGGCGTGATCGCCGTGGAGCGTCTCCCCGGCAAGGTCGCAGGGAGCTTCGTTCCCGCGATAGGCCCCTTCGGCGGTCCGCACGGTCCCTCCGGCGAAGAAGCTCCCCTGATCCGCCAGCAGCACCGGATGCATCGCCATGGACGGCCCCGCCAGAGCGAGCGCCGCCAGCAGTGCTACAAGAGCCGAACCTCTGCCTTTACGAAATATGGCCTTCATTTCTTTCTCCTTTCGGGTACTGCGCTTCCGAGACGGGTTCCAGCCATACCACCGGTTCGCCCCGCTGAGAGATGGCGATGTGCGTCATGGCCGTCTTCGGCCCCGCGCCGTGCCAGTGTTTCACCCCCGGCGGGCACCATACGGTATCCCCCGCCCGGAGAGCGACCGGTTCTTCGCCCCACGCCGCGGTGTAGCCTGCGCCGGACGTGACGAGGAGCACCTGCCCTTCGGGATGGATGTGCCAGTGGGTGCGCGCCCCCGGTTCGAAGGTCACGCTCGCCCCATAGGCCCGGAAGTCCCCTTCCGCACCGAAGAGCGTTTCCGTCCGCACGCGGCCCGTGAAATGGGCCGTCCCCGCGGAGACGGACACCGCGGCCGAAGCAGGGGTGATCGTCTGCTGCGACGCGAGCGTCCCCGCCGGAAGGAGCAGAGCCGCCGACAGCGCCGCCGTGAGGATGCGTTTCATCACGGCCTCCTTATCTTTCCAGATTCGTCTGGAAGAACGACGCGAGCTTATTCCCGATCGTTTCCACATACTCTTTCACCCAGTAGGTCTGGATGTGCGTCGCCCCGGGCACGAGGAAGAGCTCTTTATGTTTCGTCCCCGTCGCCTTGGCGAAGGCATCCTCCGTCATGTAGAGGGAGTCCGCCCGGCTCCCGGCGATCATGAGGAGCGGCTGGGTGATGAGATCCATATTCTGCGCCGCGTCAAAGGCCGCCAGATCCATGAGGCTCTCCGTGGTGTAAGAGAAGGTGCAGTACGGATGATGGTAATCTTTTCCGTAATAGTAGTAGCCTTCCCGATAGAGATCGAAGGGCAGCTTGTCCGCCTCTTCCGGCGTGAGCGTCTCCGTCATGTTCGGCGTGAGGTCGATCACGCCGGTCTCCACGCGCTTCTGCCGGGCCGCCGCTGCCTGAGCGAGCGTCTTCTGCGCCACCTCCGGCGCGGCGGTCATCGTGCCGTATCCGTATTTCCGGACCACGCCGCTGTTGAACATGGAGAGCGTGGCCACCGCCTTCACGCGGGGATCGGTCTCCACCGCGGCCAGCGTATATCCGCCGCCCCCGCAGATGCCGAGCGCGCCGATGCGTTCCTTATCCACGCCGGGATAGCGGGAAATGATGTCCACCATGCCGTGGATGTCCTCGATGCGGTAGGCGGGCTTATCGGTATGGCGCGGCTCGCCGCCGCTCGCTCCCTGATAGGACGCGTCCGCCGCGATGGTGATGAATCCCGCTTCGGCCAGGCGCTGCGCGTAGAGCCCCGCCACCTGCTCTTTCGTGCCGCCGTTCGGATGGGCCACCACGACCGCCGCGTAGGAGCCGTGCGGATCGTAATTCGCCGGGGTATAGACATTCGCCCGGACCGCCACACCGTGAAGATCATACGTGATGGGGTGGATATTCACTTTCCCCCGCTGATTCTCCCGGATCGCGCCGTCATAGACGAGCCCCCACGGATTTTCCTTGTACGCCAGAATGTCCTCCTGCGGGACGTCTTTCCATGTCATTCCTGTCATTGCTGCTGCCTCCTTCGTCTGTACGGCCGGGATGGCCCCCGGCTCTGCCGCGCTGACCGACGCGGCGCTTCCCATGATGGCCGATACCGCCAAAGCGGCGATGGCCAGCTTTTTCCAATGTGTCATGGCGCTTCTCCTTTCCCGCGGCCGACTCGTTCAAGAGAAGGGCCCCGGCCGCTTGTCTCTCCCGTTCTCTTCTGCTATACTGAGCATAAATCTTCGAGTTCACCCGAAGTCAAGCATTTTTTTGAAAAATTTTTTGAAGAGGAGGAAACGTCATGGAATACACCATCGGAGAGCTGGCAAAAAAGATGCACCTCACTACGCACACCCTCCGCTATTACGACGACGAAGGGCTCCTGCGCCATGTGAAGCGCGCTCCCAACGGCCGCCGGGTCTTCACCGAGCGGGACGTGGTGATGCTCAATACCATCGAATGCCTCAAGCACGCCGGGATGAGCATTCAGGACATCCGTCAGTACATCGACTGGTGCGATGAAGGGTTCTCTTCCGTACAGAAGCGCTATGAGCTCTTCGCAAAGAAAGAAGCGGACGTCCTGGCGCAGATGGAGGAGCTGAAAAAAGTGCTCGCCACGGTGCAGTGGAAGAAGAAATTTTACAAACAGTGTCTGGATGACGGAGAGATCCGCTTCTGCGACGAGGACCGTCTGAAAATGGCGGAGATCATCCTCCGCGGAGAGAAGCTGGAATGAGCGCAGCAAAAAAGCCCTGCCCTCCGGCAGAGCTTCTCCGGCCTTTTTAGAGGCCGACGGAAAACATGCATGCGAAAAGGCCCGAGGGCATGTGCCCGCGGGCCTTTTTATGTTCTTTTATCGACGTTACTTGCCGTTCACGCCGAGCTCCTGCTCGACCACGGAGGCGATGTCGTCTACGATGCGTTCGAGCTGCTCTTCCGAGGGGCCTTCGCCCATGACGCGGATGAGAGGCTCGGTGCCGGAGGCGCGCACGAGGATGCGCCCTTCGCTGCCCAGCTCTTCCTTGCCCGCTTCGATGGCCGCGGAGATGAGCTCGTTCTCTTCCCAGCCGTTCTTGCTGTACACTTCCACGTTCTTCAGGATCTGCGGATAGTCAGTCATGAGAGCGCCCAGCGCAGAGAGAGGCTTTTCTTCCGCGCGGAGCACGGACAGGGTCTGCACGGCGGTGATGAGGCCGTCGCCGGTGGTGTTGAATTCGGAGAAGATGATGTGACCGGACTGTTCGCCGCCGATGGAGTAGCCGTGCTTCCGCATTTCTTCGAGAACATAGCGGTCGCCCACCTGAGTGGCTACGGTGCGGCAGCCGAACTGCGCGAGGGCCTTGCCGAAGCCGAGGTTGCTCATGACGGTGCCCACCACCATGTCGTCGGCAAGACGCCCTTCCTGCTTCATGCGGAGCGCGTTGATGACCATGAGGTGGTCACCGTCCAGCACTTCGCCCTTTTCGTCCACGAAGAGGCACCGGTCCGCGTCGCCGTCGTTGGCGATGCCGCAGTCTGCGCCGAGGCGCACCACTTCCGCCTGCAGGTGCTCGATATGGGTGGAGCCGCAGTCATTGTTGATGTTCGTGCCGTTCGGCGTGCACGAGAGCGCCGTCACGTCTGCGCCGAGCTCGCGGAGGATGCCCGGCAGGAAAGCGCTGGCCGCGCCGTTTGCCGAGTCGGTGACGATCTTCATGCCGGAGAAGTCGGTCTTCACCGTGGAGAGCACGTACGCCCGGTATTCTTCCGCCAGCTCCGGCACGCTGCGGATCTCGCCGATCTCCGCGCCGGTGGGACGGGGGATGTCCGGGCCGTCCACGTGGCGCAGGAGGTCTTCGATCTCTTCCTCCGTCGCGTCGGGGAGCTTGTACCCGTGGCCATCGAAGAATTTGATGCCGTTATCCGGGAAGGGGTTGTGCGAGGCGGAGATGACGACGCCTGCGTCATAGTCCTTCGTGCGGGTGAGGTACGCCACGCCCGGCGTGGGGATGACGCCCACCAGGTCCACGGAGACGCCGGACGAGCAGAGGCCCGCGGCGAGCGCCGCTTCGATCATGCCGCCGGAGATGCGGGTATCCCGGCCGATGAGGAACCGGCGGGACCCGCCGGCGCGGCAGAAATACGCCCCCGCCGCACGCCCCATCTGATATGCCAGCTCCGGCATGAGGGTCGAATTCACCACGCCGCGCACGCCGTCCGTACCAAATAATCTAACCATGTCCATCCTCCCTGTTCTGTACTTTCTCTATTTTCTGTTTATGTGCGATATGACGAAAAAATCATACCGCCGCGGGGCGTTTCCGTCAAGGCGTCACTCCGCGGTGACCGGCACCGTGACAGACGCCGTCTGCGGCACCGCCTCGGCCCCTTCGGGGAGCGGTACCGGCAGCGTCACCGACACGTCACCCGTTGCGCCCGTCACGTCCACTTCACCCAGATTGATGCTCTTCAGGTGATCCAGGACGCTTCCCGGCGCGGTGACCGTCGCCACGAGCGGCATCACGATGGGGGTGCCCGCCTTGTACCCTGCGGCCGGCGTGCCCTTCACCCGCGTCGCGAGCGGGACGTTCGCGGTCTTTTTCTCCTCCGTCACATCCACGGCCACCCGCACCTGGGTGGGCATGATGTCGATGCCCGTCACGGTATTGCCGTCGGCGTCCATCACGCTGATGGAGTCAAACTCGGTAAAGCTCTGCGTCTTGCCCGCCAGATTGACCGAAGCCACCGCCCGGTCCACCGCCGCCACACTGGAGCTGCTCCCGGCGATGGTGAGGCCCTGCGGCGTAGTGGAGCGGAGATTCGCCCTGTACCCTTCGGGCAGATCGCCGAAGAAGGACACCGTGATGGGGAGCGACTTCACCGCGTACGGATCGATGGTGAGGTCGAAATACGTCGGCGTCACCGACACCGCCTCGCCGTCTCCCGGCACGGACACGCTGATCTTCGTATTCGGATACGAGCCGTCCGTCACGTTCTGCAGGTCCACATAGGCGTGGATGTCGTCGCTCCGGAGGCGCATCAGATTGTTCCGGCTCATGCTCACGTCCACCCGGACCGACTTCGGCACATTGAGCGCCACGAGGGACCGGTCCAGATTCCGCACCTCCACCGGCACGGTGTACGTGGACGTCATGATGGGATTCTGCTCATTCATCACGTAGAGCCAGAAAGCGCACGCCGCGATGAGGCAGAGCACCTTTGGCAGCCACCAGTGAAATTTCGCGTATTTCATTTCTGAGCCCTCCATTTCTGGAACATGTCGTTCACCACGCTGGTGTGGCTCCGGTTTATCATCATGAACGACCGGAGCCGGTTCCGCAGGGTCTCGCCGTCGATGTGACGGTAGATATGGCCGCCGTACGTGTAGGAGATGGTGCCCGTTTCTTCGCTCACCACCACCACCACGCAGTCGGACATTTCAGAAATGCCTATGGCCGCCCGGTGGCGCGTGCCCAGCTCGGACGAGAGCGACCGGTCCCGCGTGAGCGGCAGGAGGCACCCCGCCGCCATGACCCGGTCGTCCCGGATGATGACCGCCCCGTCGTGGAGCGGCGTATTCACGATGAAGATATTGCCGAGGAGCTCCTTGGAAACGATGCCCTCGATGCGGATGCCCGTGTCGATATAGTCGTCAAGGCCCGTCGAGCGTTCGAACACGATGAGCGCGCCGATGCGGTTCTTCGACATCACCTCCGCAGCGTCCGTCACATTGTCGATCACCGCCGAGCGGTCCACGTCGCTGGCCAAGCTCGACGCCACGTAGAACTTGCCCCGGCCGATCTGCTCCAGTGCCCGGCGCAGCTCCGGCTGGAACACCACCGGCAGCGCCACGATGAGCATCGTCATGAGCTTCTCCAATATCCACGACACCGCGTGGAGCTGGAGCCAGCCCGATGCGAGCGTGAGCGCCCCGAGCACCGCCATGCCCTTCACCAGCGCCGTGGCGCGGGTATTGCGGATGAGCATGTACAGGCGGTACAGGAAAAAAGCCACCACCAGAATATCGAGGATATCCCAGAGGCGCATGGTCATGAACAGGCCCTGGATCTGTGTGAGAATCATGTTGTCTCCTCTTTTATATGAAATACATCGCGTGTAAGATTCTATATTCTTTTATTGTACCATGGCCCGCCCAGTGCGCGGCGAAAAAAATCGCACCGTCCAACGCCACGATGAAAAACAGGCCTCTCTGCCCATACAGGCACCGCGCCCGCGAGCACAGTGCAGGACTCCTACCGCCATGCAGAGAAGACGGGGCGCAAATGTGTTCCATACACGAGAGCCCCAAAGCAGGCTCCGCGCAGTGAGGACCGCGCCGCCTGCCGCTTTGGAGTCGCATCAAGACAGAGCCCCGCACGGAGAGCGTCGCGATCCTTCGCGCCGTAATGCAGGGCCGCATCCTCATGAACGGACGCGTCTTACTGCGCGCAAAAAAAGCGCAGGCGCCGCACGCCGCCGCGGCCCCGTGCTTCCCAAAAGCGTTCCTCTCCGTTTCACGGCAAACGAAAGCAGCCCCGGGCCATCCCGAAGCTGCTTTTTCATTTGCCGTATACATCCCACTCCACCTGCATGAGCCGCCACTCCTGGTCGGCGCTCTTCTTTTGCAGATGGTAGATGTCCTTGTCGTATTCTTCCATCTTTTCATCCACGGTGCTCGCGTGCCAGTAGAGATTCGTCAGCTGGTCGTCGTACCGCGAGGCCTCCACATGCATCATGCGCTCCTGAAGGTCTGCGATCTGCGTCTCCTGCCAGGAGATGAACGCGATGAGCGCCGCGATGACCGCGAGGAAGATGCGGTTCTCCTTTCGGCGGAAGAAGTCCTTCATGGATCACACTTCGTAGGGCTTGTCCGCGTTGAGGATCGCCAGGTGCCCCTTCGTGAATTCGATCCACAGGCGCGCCGCCCGGGAGAGGTAGCGTCCCTTCTTCCAGATGGCGTAGAGGTGATGGGTCATTTCCGGCTCGGTAAGGCGGCGCACCACCACGGGGCTCTCGTCGGAATTTTTCGGACAGAGACGGCTCGGCAGAAGCGCCACTCCCAGACCGGAGGAGACCGTCTGGATCATAAGCTCGCGCTGGCTCGTCTCGAAGACCACCTTCGGCGAAAAGCCGATCTTGCTGCACGTGTTGAGGATATCGTCGTGCATATTGAAATCGTCCCGGTAGAGCACGAGCGGATAGTCCGCGAGGAGCTTCATGGGCACCGTCTTGTGCTCGGCGAGCGGGCAGTCCCGCGGCATGACGACGCACACTTCGTCGTTGGACAGGAAGAACGATTCAAACTCCTTGTTCGGAATGGTGCAGATGATGCCCACATCGATGATGCCTTCCTGCACGGAGGACTCCACGATCTTCGAGCCGTGCTCGTAGAGCTTGATCTCGATCTGCGGATAGGTCTTCTTGAATTCGCCGAGGAGCTTGGCGAAGACGTGCGCGTCCGTGATGGGCGGCAGGCCGATCTCGATGGTGTCCTGCTTCAGATTGAATTCGTTTTCAAAATCGGATTTCAGATGTTCGAAGGAAAAGACGCAGCGCTTCGCGTAGTTCAGGAAGATCGTCCCCGGAGCGGTGAGTTCCACGGTCTTCGCATTGCGGATGAAGAGCGTCACGCCGATCTCGTCTTCCAGCGATTTGATCATGCGGCTGATCGCCGACTGGGAGATGTGGAGGTTCCGCGCCGCCTTGCTGAAGCTTTTCTGCGAAGCCACTTCCAGGAAGTATTTCAAGTGTCTGTAATCCATTCCGTTCCCCTCTTTCCAAAAACGCAGGCTCCTCTCCGCCGCCCGTCCGTTCCTTGTGCATTCACGCCCCATCCCTTATAATATAAGGGATTACAGCATGGATTGGGCTGCCGCAGAGCTTCATTTTTCTTATTTTTGATGAAATAATTTGGAGCTTCTATGCGAATTTATCATACACTCATTGTACCCAATTTCTACTGTATTCGCAAATATTTTGAGTAAAGAAATCAAAGAGGTGGTTTTTTCCATGAGACAAATGAAGACCATGGACGGCAACACCGCGGCGGCGTACATCTCCTACGCGTTCACCGAAGTCGCTGCCATCTACCCGATCACCCCGTCTTCTCCGATGGCCGAGTCCGTCGATGAATGGGCGGCGCACGGGCGGAAGAACATTTTCGGAGACACGGTCCGCGTCGTAGAGATGCAGGCCGAAGGCGGCGCAGCCGGCGCGTTCCACGGCTCGCTCCAGAGCGGCGCGCTCACCACGACGTACACCGCGTCTCAGGGCATGCTGCTCATGATCCCGAACATGTACAAGGTGGCAGGCGAGCTCCTGCCGGGCGTGTTCCACATCGCGGCGCGCGCCCTGGCGAACCACGCCCTCTCCATCTTCGGCGATCATCAGGACGTGATGAGCGCCCGTGCTACGGGCTGCGCGATGCTGGCCGAAGCGAACGTCCAGGAGATCATGGACCTGGCCGCGGTGGCGCATCTCTCCGCGATCCGCGGCCGCGTGCCATTCATCAATTTCTTCGACGGCTTCCGCACGAGCCACGAGATCCAGAAAGTGGAAGTGCTCGGCTACGACGAGCTCGCCCCTCTCATCGATCAGAAAGCCCTTGCGAAGTTCCGCGCGCGGGCGCTCTCGCCGAACCACCCGGTCATCCGCGGCACGGCGGAGAACCCGGACATCTATTTCCAGCACTGTGAAGCGGCGAACCCCTACTATGAAGCGCTCCCTGCCATCGTCCAGGGCTACATGGATGAGATCGCCAAGCTCACCGGCCGGCAGTACCATCTCTTCGACTACTACGGTGCCGAAGACGCCGAACGGGTCATCATCGCCATCGGCTCCGTCACGGACATCGCAAAAGACGTGGCGGACGCGCTCAATGCGCACGGCGAAAAGGTGGGCCTCGTGAACGTTCACCTCTACCGTCCGTTCTCTGTGAAAGACTTCATCGCGTCCCTGCCGAAGACGGTGAAGAAAGTGGCCGTCCTCGACCGCACCCGCGAGCCCGGGGCGCTCGGCGAACCGCTCTACCTCGACGTACAGAGCGCCATCGCCGCCACCGGCCTCGACATCCGCGTCTGCGGCGGCCGCTACGGTCTCGGCTCGAAGGACGTGGTGCCGGAAGACATCATGGCCGTGTATGAGCACCTGAAAGCGGACGCTCCGCGGCACAATTTCACCCTCGGCATCAAGGACGACGTGACGAATCTCTCCCTTGATCCCGTGGCCGTGCCGGATATGCCCGACCGCACCGTATCCTGCAAATTCTGGGGCTTTGGCTCGGACGGCACCGTTGGCGCGAACAAGAACGCCATCAAGATCATCGGCGACCACACGGACATGTACGCCCAGGGGTACTTCGCCTACGATTCGAAGAAATCCGGCGGCGTCACCATCTCCCACCTGCGCTTCGGCCCGGACCCGATCCGTCGGCCCTACCTCATCCGCAAGGCGGACTACATCGCCTGCCACCGCCCGTCGTACGTGTATAAATACGACCTGCTCCGCGGATTCAAAGACGGCGGCGTGTTCCTTCTGAACTGCCAGTGGAAGCCCGAAGAGCTGGACGCGATGCTCCCGGCGATGATGAAGCGCAAGATCGCCAAGCTGCACGCGAAGTTCTACATCATGGACGCCTTCAAGATCGCCGAAGACATCGGCCTCGGCAGCCGCATCAACATGATCATGCAGTCCGCCTTCTTCGCCCTCACGAAGATCATCCCCGTGGAAGACGCGGTGAAATATCTGAAAGAAGCGAACCAGCACTCCTACGGCCGCAAGGGCCAGGACGTGGTGGACATGAACAACGCCGCCGTCGATGCGGGCATCTCCGCCCCCATCGAAGTTGCGGTGCCTGAAGAATGGGCGCACGCCACCACCGGCGGCTCCCGCGAAGTCATCGAGCGTCCCGACTTCATCGCCGATGTGTGCGACGTGATGAACCGCCAGGAAGGGGACGACCTCCCCGTTTCCACCTTCAAGGGCATCGAAGACGGCACCTTCCCCACGGGCACCTCGAAGTACGAGCGCCCCACGGCGGCCATCAGCGTGCCGGAATGGATCCCGGAAAACTGCATCCAGTGCAACCAGTGCGCCGCCTCCTGCCCGCACGCCACCATCCGTCCGATCCTTGCGACGGAAGAAGAAGTGGAAAAAGCACCGGAAGGCTTCATCGTCCGCGATTTCCAAGGCCCGGTGAAGGGACTCAAGTTCCGCATCGTCATCGACCCGCAGGACTGCTACGGCTGCGGCATCTGCGTCAACACCTGCCCGGCGCGGAACAAAGCTCTCGTGATGAAGCCCATCGAGACCCAGCTTGAAAAGCAGAAGCTCTGGGACTATGCCATGAGCCTGCCCCGGAAAGAAAATCCGGTGAACAAGAACACCATCCGCGGCGCCATGTTCGAACCGACCTACTTCGAATTCTCCGGCGCATGCGCCGGCTGCGGCGAGACGCCCTACGTGCACCTCGTGACCCAGCTCTTCGGCGACCGCATGAACATCGCCAACGCCACGGGCTGCTCCTCCATCTACGGCGCGAGCGCCCCGTCCATGCCGTACACCACGAACGCCGACGGCTGCGGCCCGGCGTGGGCAAACTCCCTCTTTGAAGACAATGCGGAATTCGGCCTGGGCATGCACCTTGGCGAGACGAAGCTCCGCGACCGCCTCGCGGCGAAAGTGGAAGAGCTCCTCCCCGCGGCAGACGACGAAACGAAAGCGGCCATGCAGGAATGGCTCGATAAGAAAGAGATCGGCGAAGGCACCCGCGCCCGGGCGCAGAAGTTCGAAGCGGCCCTCCGCGCAGAAGTGGCGGCGCATCCCGAATACAAAGAGCTCCTCGACCTCAAGGATCACTTCGTGAAGCGCAGCCAGTGGATCTTCGGCGGCGATGGCTGGGCCTACGACATCGGCTTCGGCGGTCTCGACCAGGTGCTCGCCTCCGGCGAAGACGTGAACGTCCTCGTCCTCGACACCGAAGTCTACTCCAATACCGGCGGCCAGTCCTCCAAATCTACCCCGGCGGCAGCCATCGCGAAATTCGCGGCCTCCGGCAAGAAGACGAAGAAGAAAGACCTCGGCATGATCGCCGTATCCTACGGCTACATCTACGTGGCACAGATCGCCCTCGGCGCAGATATGAATCAGGCCATCAAAGCCATCACCGAAGCGGAAGCCTATCCGGGCCCGTCCCTCATCATCGCCTACTCCCCGTGCATCAACCACGGTCTCAAAGCCGGCATGGGCAAGAGCCAGGATGAGGAGAAACGCGCCGTGGAGTGCGGCTACTGGTGCAACTGGCGGTACAACCCGGCTCTCCTCGAGCAGGGCAAGAACCCCTTCCACCTCGACAGCCGTCCGCCGAAAGGAAACTTCCGCGACTATCTCATGGGCGAAGTCCGCTTCGCCAGCCTTGCGACTCTCTTCCCGGACAAAGCGGAAGAGCTCTTCGAAAAGACCGAGCGAGATGCGAAGGAACGCCGTGAAAATTACGTGCGCATCCAGAAGTCTTATGACGATATGCTGAAAGCGAAGAAAGAAGAAGAAGCGGCGAAATGATCGCCCCTCTTCGTGAAAGGTCCCCGAGATCTATCGGGGATCTTTTTTTGCGCCTGTTTCCGCAGGCCCTTCTCTCATCGTTCCGTTCCGCCCTGCGAAGCGGCGCGGTCTCACGACGTGGATCACAGGCGACTTGCCCGCCGCAGAAGCGCCTTTCCCTGTGAAGACGACCGCTCATTTCATCGAAGAGTGGCAGAAGCCCTTTCCGGGCAGAGCCCTATTACCGCGTAAATGCCCGTTTGATTTTTGACAGGGCTTCGCACCATGAGACGGAGCGGCTTCCCTCGTGCCGTTCTCCTTCTTCCCGTTTTCTTTATTTCTTTTCCGTAAAAAAGCGCTGACCCATTGACGTCCCCTCTGACGCATGGTATAGTGAGTAAAAATTCTACAGACGTGCTGAGAAAGAATAGAGTACTCATTCCGAAGCCGCCGCAGAGAGTCCCGCCAGGTGAGAAGGGATGCGGCTGGAGTGACGAAGTGCATTCCGGAGCATGGCAGGCTGAACGTAAGTAGGCCTTCCCGGCGCCGCCCGATACGCGGTGAGTCACAGACTCGCAGAGGCCGGCCGCGGCGACGCGGCGGCGAAATTGGGTGAGAATCACGGAACTCCTGTCCCTTTATGGACGGGAGTTTTTTTTGTTGCTGGCATGCCAGCACGTCCGGTATTGCGGCATGACCGCAGAAGAAAGGGGGAACCATATGCACAGCGCATCCATCGGCGGCACGGGCCGCCCTGCTCGGGAGGATCGGCGATGTTGCCGGGAAAGCGCAGCACCTATTCCCATTTCTTCTCGATATATGATATAATATCATCACAGATTGAAGTATATTTCTTCTTCCATTTCTCCAAATTAATGTATGCTGAAAGAAAAGAGGTATATCCATGAATCCTACGCAAGATCAGAACAATGTGCGCGAGACCGCGCAGGAAGCCCTGCGGCAGAACAGGCCGAAGAATCAGGGCCGTCAGTTTGCCCTGTGGTTCGGGGCACTCATCCTGGGGGGCATCCTCGGGTGGCTGGGCATTCAGCCGCTTAATGAGCTCTTCAATTTCATCGCCACCGTATTCACGCGGCTCTTCCAGTTCATCGCCATCCCGACGATCTTCCTGGCCGTCATCACGACGCTCGCCGAGCTGGGCGGCAACAAGGAAACGGGGCGCATCTTCATGCACGCCGTCACCTACACGCTCCTCACCACCATCTGCGCCGCTGCCATCGGCCTGGGGCTCTATCTCTACGTCGCGCCGGGCAATCTGCCCATCGAGCTTCTGAACGAAGGCCAGTCCGCCGTGCCGATGCAGAATTTCAAATCTCTCTCCTACTACGACCACATCCTCTCGGTCATCCCGAATAACGTCCTCCTGCCCTTCACCACGGGCAACGTGCTCTCCGTCATGATCATCGCCGCGGCGACGGGCCTCGCACTGGCCTTCATGCCCCGTACGGAGAACCGGGAGCAGCTCATGAAAGTCATCCAGGGGCTGCAGGAGCTCGCCTTCACCCTCATCCGGGCGCTCCTGGCCGTCCTGCCCGTAGGCATCATCGCCTTCGCGGGCCAGCTCTCCGCCCAGATCGAAGCGGGCGTCATCGTGGGCGCCCTCGGAAAATACACCCTCGTCGTCCTCGGCGGCAACGCTATCCAGATCTTCCTCATCCTCCCGCTCATCCTCGTGCTCCGCGGCCTCAACCCGCTCACCGTCTTCCGCAAGATGGCCCCGGCTCTCGCGGTCGCCCTCTTCACGAAGAGCTCCGCGGGGACGCTCCCGGTGACGCTCGCCTGCTCTGAGCAGAATCTCAAGGTGAATCCGAAAGTCTCCCGGTTCGTCCTCCCCATCTGCACCACCATCAACATGAACGGCTGCGCCGCCTTCATCCTCGTGACCTCCCTCTTCGTCATGCAGAACGCGGGCATGGAGCTCACCATGGGCACCATGATCACCTGGCTCTTCATCGCCGTGCTCGCCGCCATCGGCAACGCCGGCGTCCCCATGGGCTGCTACTTCCTCACCCTCTCCCTCATGTCCGGCATCGGCGCGCCGGTGGGCCTCATGGGCATCATCCTCCCCATCTACACCATCATCGACATGATCGAGACCGCGGAAAACGTCTGGTCCGACTCCGCCGTATGCGCCATGACCGACCACGACCTGAAAGGCCAGCTCTCCGAAGACGGCCCCATCCCGGCGGCACTGTAACATCCCTGCTTCAAAAGGCGAGACACCCGTCCCGCCTTTTTTCGTGTCCTTTTTCCCGATAGAAGTACGTTGAAATATAATAAAAGTCTACGTGAAAAACTCTGCCCCCATTCCCGCCGCGGCCCCGCGTGCGAATAAAGCCCAAAGCAGGCTTCGCGCAGTGGAGGACCGCTCCGCCCACCGTGTTTGGCACATATCGTAATGAAAGTCCCCATCAACAGCTCCGCCATCATTCGCGCCATGATGAGCCATGCTGCCGAATGATGTCCAAAGCAGGCTCCGCGTAGCGGGAGACCGCTCCGGCAGGCCCTTGCCGCCTCTCCCCACACTTATAAAAAAGATTTTCCATCCCTTATAAAAAAGAAATCCCCGCTTCGGAAAGCCCGCGGGAAAAGCGAATTTTCCCGATTTGGCCCGTACCGGGCGCTTTCGGGCGATTTCCGCCCCTCACAGGCGATAAGAAAAATTCCCGTTTTTTCATCTATGGCAAAAATATTCTTTCTTTTTGCATGTTTATACATATATATACAAAATTCGAAACGAGGGAAAAACCTGAAAATGCCCGTCCTGCGGGCACTTTCAGGCGCGGTGCAAAATTTCCCGGAAAAATCATAGCCGATCTGAATAGATCATGCCAATCCATGGCAATCCGGAATGGCAATGCTTTTTTTCCGTTTTTCTCCATTTTTCGCCCTTCTCCTCAAAACTCCTCAAAAGTCCGCGGAAAAATTTTTCTGATTTTCCCTTGTACTCCCCTTTCATCTGTGTTATATTGTTTTTCGCAAAGCTGTGGTGCGCCCTGCATAGACGTGCAGTCGAGCAGCACCCGAACGGAAAACGGTTTTCTTTTTTACCCTGTTTCTTTCACCACAAGGCAGGCCACCCCGGAATGGTACAGCCCCTGCCCCCACGAAAGCAAATGGGGTTCCTGCTTGCCCTGAAAAAGCAGCGCGGCCATTCCGGAGCCAGTCTATCCGGGACAAACTTTCCCCCGCGGCCCTCCGCGGAATAGAACGAGAAAGAAGGGAAGTCTATGTCCACGAGCAAAAAAATGGGAGTGATACAGCTCACAACAGTCACAGCCATCAACATGATGGGGTCCGGCATCATCCTTCTGCCGTCGAAACTCGCCGAGATCGGCACCGTATCCATCTTCGCGTGGATCCTCGCCTCCCTCGGCGCCACCCTCCTCGCTTACGCCTTCTCCGTGTGCGGCATGTACGGGAAGAAGAGCGGCGGCATGGGCGGCTACGCAGAGTACCGCTTCGGCCGGGCGGGGAATTTCCTGGCGAACTTCTCCTACGCGGCTTCGCTCATCGTCGCCAACATCGCCATCGCGACCGGCGTCGTGAGCTATGCGTCCTACTTCTTCGGCTTCGAGCTCTCGCCTTTCGAAGTCTGCGCGGCCACCATCGCCGTGCTCATGCTCGCCGCCTCCATCAGCTTCGGCGGGCCGAAAGAAGCAGGCCGCTTCTCCACCCTCGGCGTGGTATGCGTCCTCACCCCGGTGGCGGGCCTTCTCCTCGCCGGCTGGTACTTCTTCGACCCGGCCATCTACGCCGCGGCGTGGAACCCGCAGGACCTGCCCTTCTCCATCACCATGCGCGACTCCATCGCTGTCATTCTCTGGGCTTTCCTCGGCCTTGAGACCGCCTGCGCGAACTCCGAGACCGTAGAGAATCCCACGCGGAACGTGCCCATCGCCGTCCTGGCAGGTACCCTCCTCGCCGGCTTCGTCTACACCGTCTCCACGGCCATCATCGGCGGCCTCGTGCCCTACCAGCAGCTCATCGGATCGGAAGCGCCCTTCGGCCTCGCCTATGCCGCCATGTTTGGCGACACCGCGGCCCTCATCGTCTCGGGCATGCTCGTCTGCTCCTGCTTCGTCTCCCTCACGGCGTGGCAGTTCACCATCTCCGAAGTGGTCAGAAACGGCGCCAGCCTCGGCCAGTTCCCGTCCTACCTCACGAAAGTGAACCGCTTCCGCTCCCCCTATGCGGCCATTCTTTCTCTGGTCCTCATCCAGTCCATCCTGACGCTCTCCACCATGAGCCCGACGCTCCTCAAGCAGTTCAACGTGCTCATCAACCTTGCCGTCATGGTGAACCTCATCCCCTACCTGCTCTCCATGTTCGCCGTACCGGCCCTCCAGAGAGCGGAACAGCTCACGGGACGGAAAGCGAAATTCACGAACTTCACCGCCCTCTGCGGCGCCGTCTACAGCATCTACGCCGTCTACGGCTGCGGCTGGGACATCATCGTCGACGGCCTCATCGTCGCCGTCTTCGGCCTCATCATCTACGCGGCCAAGACCTACCGCGTGCAGCCCGCGCCGAACCTGGCGACCTACCCGCCCTTCCATATTCACAAGAAATAAGAAATACAAAACGAGCCCGCATGACAGGATGCGGGCTCGTTTTTTTCTTTTACAAAATGGAATCCCATATTTTCGTGCGGGCTGGATGCGCCTCATACAGTGCGTACCCCACGCGAAGCAGCAGCGTATCTCTCATGGACGACTGTTCCCGTCATAGGAGCACGAGCTCCATGGTCACTTCATTTCTTCCTTCGCCGCCGAAGGAAGAAACGAAGCAAAGAAGGCAGGGCGCCGCCCGATCACTCCGCCCTGAAAGTCTGGCCGGTCGCTACCTTCGCTTAACTCGCTCCCTTCGGTCGCTCAGACAAGCCGACCACTTGACGCCACCGGCCAGACTTTCTCCCTTCGGGCACTGGGCTCCGTTCAAACGGGCGGGGAGCTGTACCAATGCTTAAGCCTGTGCCACACCTCCTGCGACGGGCATTTCTCATGCACACGTATCTCTTTCATTAAAATGTGAACCTGCAAATACTCCGTGCGCCCTGTTGCGCCTGTGATACGACTTATATCACGATGAAAAGGGCAACGACGATTTCAATCGTCATATTTCTCTGGAAATTCTCACGCAAAAGGAGCGTCCCTGATGGGACGCTCCTTTTCTGCGCTCAGGAATCTTTGCGCCGGTGCTTCCAGTAGAGCCGCTCGCAGCGGACAGAGCAGAATTTCGTCCGCCGGTCGTCCAGACTCGTCACGCGGACGAGCTGACCGCAGTGCTCACAGTAAAACGTGCGGATCGCCTGCCCTTCCCCAGCATCGTCATGACGGGTGAGCCCCCGGCGATAGCCGAGGCGGCGGCAGGCCTCGCTGCAGAAGCGCTGACTGCGCCGCCCGGCCAGAAAGTGCCGGCCGCATACGGCGCACACGCAGTGCCGCTTCATGGCTTACGCCTTGTTCACGCGCACCCGTTCGATGGTGGGATTTCCTTCGCTGTCCGTCGCGACGGTATCCACACGAATGAGCGCCAGCTCCGGCTTGAATTCCTCCGCCAGACGCTGGATATCCTCATTCATGCCGAGGCCTTGCTGGAGCGCGCGGTACACGATGGTGGCAAATTCGTAGCGCGTCATCTGCCGGTCGCCGCCGAAGGTGCCGTCCGGATAGCCCTCGATGAGGCCGCGGTCCGCCATCTTCTTCACCGTCTCATAGGCCCAGTGATTCTCCGGCACATCCGGGAACGGCGTGGTCTCCGCCGTCTGGACCTGCTGCTTCTCACCGACGAGCGCATTCACCAGTTCCGTCAGCTGAGCCACATTGTGACGCAGGGTCTCGATCTCCTTAGCCATGGCCACACGGGACGTGGACACATGGTTGCCCTGACCGATCTTGAAAGACACCCCTGCATTCACCATGTTCTCGCCGGTGCCGAAGCTGCCGCCCACGCTGACCATGGTGTCTTCATTCGGCCGGTAGAATGCGCCCACCGCCATGGCGTTCTCGCCGCCATAGTTGCCGACGCCCGCCGCGAAGTCCCACTTGTCATCGGGGTCGAAGTCCATCGGATGGAGCGCCGCCAGAGCCGCAGCATTCGCGCCCACCTTATCGATGCGCCCGTCCAGCGTATCCACACGGCTGTTCAGACCGCTGATGGCGGAAGTATTGGCGTTCACCTGATTCTCCACACGGCCCAGATTATCGTCCAGTTTGCCGATGGATGTCGTCGTAGATTCGCCGTTGGTGACATAGTTCAGATGATCTCCATAATTCAGATCGCCCACATTAGTCTGGATGGCCTGATGAAGCTGATCTTCAGTCGCCGCCTGACCGTGAGTGTAATGTTCTCCGTTCCAAGTCGTATTCTGGAGTCCGCCAATGGTGCCGCTGCCATCTTTATTGATGGTCACACCACCGGCCGTCACGCTGTTGAAATTCGGATTTTTGCTCAGTGAAATGTCATAGTTGGTGCCGCCATTGGCATTCGTGCTTGCCGTCAGATGAATATTGCTGTCGCTGATCGTGACGGACGTATGCTGCTGTGCTTTGTACTCTACATCGCCCAACGCGTCATCCAGTTTTCCGATCGCCGTCGTGGTATCATCGCCGACGTCCACATAGTCATGGCTGCTGTAGTTCAGGTTGCCCACCTTGTCATCAACGGCATCAATATTGTTCTGCAAATTCTGGTCCGCTTCTACGCGTTCCGCATGCTCTGTGCCGATCTCACCTCTCACATCGTCGATCTGGCTCTGCTGATCTTTGTTGACTTCTTCTACAACATCCAACCGACTGTCCTGCTCGCCATCTTTGATCATGCCGCCGATGATGGCTCCGTCCTGTATCGCATCGTGTACCTTCCCGCCGAGAATGTCTTTATCCTGCTGAGCATTCTTGTCTTCTACTGCTTCCAGTCGGCCATCCTGCTGCTCATCTTTAATCATGCCGCCGATGATGGCCCCATCCTGAATCGCGTCATGTACCTTCCCGCCGAGAATGTCTTTATCCTGCTGGGTATTCTTGTCTTCTACTGCATCCAGTCGGTCATCCTGCTGCTCATCTTTGAGCATGCCGCCGATAATCGCCCCGTCCTGCATCGCATCATGTGCAATGCCGCCTGCAATGGCCGCATCCTGTGCTTCGTCTTTATGAATGCCCATTTCAATAGCTGCATCCTGACGGTCATTCTTGTCTTCGACTGCATCCAGACGGTCATCCTGCTGCTCATCTTTGATCATGCCGCCGATGATGGCTCCGTCCTGCATCGCATCGTGGATGTTATTCTCTTTCAAGCCGTCTTTCAGATCATTGATCTCATGCTGCTGGCCTTTATCGATATCGTAGTTGTGCTCAATCGCAGCATTCTGCGCTTTATCTACAGCAATGCCCGTATCGATCTGCGCCTGCTGTTTGTCGTTTTCCTGTTCCAGCTTATCGATGTTGTGGTTCTGCTTGATGTCCTCTTTGATGCCTGCGCCGATCACTGCATTCTGTGCTTTGTCTACGGCAATCCCCGTGTCGATCTGTGCCTGCTGTTTGTTGTTTTCCTGTTCCAGCTTATCGATGTCGTGCTGCTGGCCTTTATCGATATCGTAGTTATGCTCGATCGCGGCGTTCTGCGTTTTGTCTACAGCAATGCCTGCATCGATCTGGCCCTGCTGTTTAGCGTTCTCTTTCTCCAGATCGTTGATTTCGTGGTTCTGCTTGATATCCTCTTTGATGCCTTCTTCAATCGCGGCGTTCTGCGCTTTGTCTACGGCAATGCCTGCATCG
>CASEBK010000020.1 GCA_949286115.1 uncultured Veillonellaceae bacterium
AGAGATTCAGTGGCGACAGCTATGAGGAAACACCCGTACCCATGCCGAACACGGTAGTTAAGCTCATAAACGCCGAAAGTACTTGGCTGGAAGCGGCCTGGGAGGATAGGAAGCTGCTGATAAAGAGAGAAACGTCTACAGGAATGTAGACGTTTTTCATTTATATGGAAGACCTATACATAGAACACTGGCAAAGGGAAAGAGGCAGGAGACAGTCTCTTTTTTGGGGCTTACCGTTCAGCTCATGGAGGCGCGGTCTCACATCGAGCAGACCATGAGGTGTTCTTATCTTGAAAATATGGGAAAAACACCATAAAATATAAGCAGAGGTCATGAATATGAAAGAAGAGCCATTTGAAATATTCTTTTTTACGTTTGCGGATGGAGCATGCCCGGTGAAACAATTTCTTGATTCTCTGGAACTCAAGATGAAAGTCAGGGCATATCGGCTGCTTGAGATTCTATCAGAGTCGGGCAACGAACTGCGCGAACCGTATTCCAAGCACTTGGATGATGGAATTTTTGAATTGCGCATCAAGGTGAGTACGGATATATCGAGGCTCCTGTATTTCTTTTATACAGGGCGGAAGATCATCGTGACAAATGGCTTTATCAAAAAGACACAGAAGACGCCTCGCAGAGAGATCGAAACGGCGAAGACGTATCGTGCCATGTATGAGGCGCGGCAGCAGAGAGGAAAGGAGTGAGACCGATGCTGGCATTTCGTGAGGCACTGCGGGAAGAAATGAAAGACGAGGCATTCCGAAAGGAATACGAAGCCATGCAGCCGGAGATGGATATCATCCGCGCACTGGTCCGGGCGAGGAAAGAACAGCATCTGACGCAATCAGAGCTGGCGGCGAGGACCGGGATCGATCAGAGCGACATCAGTCGGTTGGAGAATGGCAGCCGGAATCCTTCGCTGAATCTGCTCAAAAAACTGGCCGAAGGGCTCGGGATGACTCTTCGCATCGAGTTTGTTCCGCGCGACCGTTCTGCGATGTAAAAGGGAAGAGACTTCTGCAAAAGGGAAGTCTCTTTTTTCATGCAATCCGCTGCTTCGGGGCGGAGCGGCTATCGGGCGTGTCGTGCGCCCGGTGGATTTCCATGGGCACGGATGCAAAGTGAGGCCGTCTGAGAGGCGGCCTTTTTTGCGTGGGCGAAAATGAAGAAATTGCGCATTATCAGCTTGACAGAAGAATTTTAGGGGGGGCATAATAGGAATGAATAGTACAGGACAGGGAGGCAGCGATGAAGGACGGGAAGGACATGACGCCCGGCGGGGGAAATATCCTCCGCTCGGAGAAGTACAGAAAGCGCGCGGAGGAAAAAGCGCGGCGAGAACAGGAAGCGGCGGAAGCGGCTCGGCAGGCGAAGGTGCGCACGGAGCCTCTCGCGGACGCCGCCGACATCCGCAGAAACGCCGGTGTGATGGACAGCATCGCCGAGAGCGGCGCGCAGAATATCAACGTCAGTAAATTTCATGCGAGCCAGGGGCATGGATTCGCCGCGGAGCAGGCCAATACCTTTCTGGACCGAATGCACGGGCTCGATGCGCACGTCGTAGGAAATGACAATGCGGCGAACGGTGCAGACCGTCTCGTGGACGGCCGGCTCATTCAGGTGAAATATTGCCAGAATGCGGCGGCCAGCGTGGACGCGGCATTTGAAAATCATGAGTATCGGTATTACGACGCTCATGGCAAGCCCATGCAGATCGAGGTGCCCAGCGACCAGTACGAGCAGGCCGTAGCAAACATGCGGGAGCGCATCGCCAAAGGAGAAGTCAAAGGCGTGACCGACCCGAACGATGCGAAGAAACTCGTCAGAAAAGGGAGCGTCACCTATGAGACGGCGAAGCGGATCGCGCAGGCGGGCACCGTAGAGTCTCTCACCTTCGATGCGGTGCAGGGGGCGGTCATCGCGACGGGCGTCTTTGGCATCTCCGGCACCATCACCTTTGCAAAAGCCCTCTGGGATGGAAAGAACATGGACGATGCGGTGGATGAAGGCCTCTGTACCGGCTTGTCTGCGGCCGGTACCTGCGAAGTCTCTTATATATTGACCCAGCAGCTTACGCGATGCGGTGCCAGTGCGCTTCTGGCGGCTCCTGCGAAGGGGGCGGTGAAACTGCTTCCTGTAAGCGTGCGAAAGGCACTGCTTGATGGATTGAAGAACGGTGCGCCTGCCTATGGGGCAGCCGCAGGAAATCTGGCGAAGACGGAAGGGACGAAAGTTACTGCCCAGACCGCGACGAATAATCTGGCGAAGCTCCTCCGGGGCAACGTCATCGCCGCGGCGGCGACTGTGCTCGTCCTGTCTGCCGGGGATATCGTGAACTGCTTCCGCGGGCGCATCTCCGGTAAGCAGCTCTTCAAGAATCTTACGGTAGCGACCGGTGCGGTCGGCGGCGGTGCAGGCGGCATGATGGCAGGCGCGCTGGCCGGGGGTGCCGTGGGCAGCCTCCTTGGTCCCGGAGGGACTGTGGCAGGCGCGAAGGTCGGCGCCTTCCTCGGCGGCATCGCAGGCGGCGCAGCCGGCGGGAACGCTGCGAAGGCCGCCATGGATGCGCTCATCGAAGACGACGCCGTCCAGCTCGTGCGCATCCTCGAGAGCCGCATCGTGCCACTGGCCCAGACGTACCTTCTGAATGAAGAGGAGCTCTCCATCGTCTTAGACGACCTGCAGCGGGTCCTGACGCAGGGGAAGCTCTACGAGATGTATGCCGCAGACGACCGGGAAGCCTTCGCGGACGAACTGCTCACGGCGCTCATCCGGCGGACCATCGGGTTCCGCACGCGGGTGCGCCTGCCCACGGGCGAAGCCGCCGTAGAGAGCCTTCTCCGCCTCATGGCGCGGAGCGAAGCGGGCCAGCCCCTCCTCGCGCCGCAGAAAAAAGCGGACCCCGAGGCCGTGGCCCGGGCCGTGCTGGGGCGGGACGTCTCCCGGCCTGCCGCGAAGAAAGCGTGGTACGTCACGAAGCAGATGCACAACGTGACGAAGCAGCAGGAACAGGACCTTTTCACGATGAAAGCGGCAGAAAAGGTCGCCGCCTCTGAAAACGAGGCCCGGCGGCAGCGCAAGGCCCATTTTGAAGAAATGATTAAAAACTATACCGGTAATGGGGAAAATTAAATTTTCTCGTGCCATATACAAATTACAAAGGAGGATATCATGGACAAAGAATTATCATTGGTGGAAACGGCTGTGCTCACGCCGGACGAAAAGGTTGAGCTGGGTGAGGAACTGGACCGCATCATCGAAGCGCACAAAGCGAATCGAAAAGAGATCAATCGCCTCGTCTTCGAGAGCGTCGCCGCTATGACCGAGGCGGACGAAGCAGGACAGAAACTTGCCAGCAAGGGATTTTGGAAACGTATCGGCGGCAGCATCACCGGAAGCAATAAAAAATTGCAGGACAAGATCAATGCGAGCCGCGCCGCCGCGCAGTACGCTTCCCAGCAGACCCTCCAGAAATTGGCTGAGCAGAATCTCCTCACCTTCGACCTGCTCGCTGCGGTGAACAACAAACTGAACGCCTCCATGAAGCTCGTGGGGACGGAGTTCACGAAGCTCTACACGGGACTTGAGAAATTCTTCCAGTACAACCAGAGCCAGCTCGTGCGCATGGAACTTCGCCTGGCGAAAGTCGAGAAGAACGTGAATCTCCTGAATTGGCAGAACTCCATCGAATACCTCGAATGGAATGGGGACCTCTACCCTGACCTGGACGACGCAGCAAAGATCGTCTGCCTCGCTCGGGATTTCTGCGATATCACGAAGGGCGAATACGGCACCTCCGACCTGCTTCTTCTGAAAGCATCCATGGATGCCATTGGCATCTCTCCCAGAGCGCAGGTCAACTACGGGCAAGTGCTTGAAGAAATTGCCGAAAATGACGCGCTTCAAGAAAAGCTCTTTGGTGGGAAATCTATCCGACCTATCGCCGACCCGGGCAGCCTCATCGCCATGAGCGGCATTCAGAAATTGAATGCATTCCGTCATGAAGACAAATATCTCGTGGATACCGTGGCAGGCTATGCGGCTTCCTGTGGCGCGAGCGTCTCCGAAGAGCAGATAGGCCGTGACCTGACAAAAGCCTATCTCAAGAACAATGCCGGGGCGGACGTGGATATGGATGTAGACAGCTTCGATATGGTGCTTGACTTGATCTATGGCGTGCAGCAGGCCGACGCAGAAGGGCTGCTCCTTGCGCCGGGAGAAACGGCGGAGACGAAGGCAGAGGAAGTTGCGGTACAGCCGGAAGAGGAAACAAAGCCTGCCGTGCCGAAGAAAGATGAAAAACTTGTCGAGGCGGAAAAGCTTTTCTGGGCCTACAAGCTGCCGGAGGCATATCAGAAATTCAAAGAACTGGCGGAAGCAGGCAATGGACGTGCTATGTACTACCTCGGCTTGTATGCAGCGGAAGGATATGCCCCCGTTGCAAATGATGAAAAAGCGGCCCGTGAATGGTGGGAGAAAGGGGCCAATGCGGGAGATGCTCTTGCCGCTGTGCGTTATGCGGCTGTCCTGCCAAAGACCTCAAAGAAGCGCAAGACCCTCCTTGAGACATACGTCCCGCAGGCGCTCGAAGCAGCGGAAGCGGATGACCCCACAGCACAGTATGAAGCGGCTCAGATGTGTCGAGACGGCTTCGGCACGGAACAGGACTTCTCCAAGAGGGCAGAGTATCTCTCCGCGGCGGCTGAAGAAGGATTCTGGCTGGCAGAATGTGAGTTGGGGAAATGCTATGAAGAAGGAACAGGTGTAGAGCAGGATGCAGAAGCGGCCGTCGAATGGTATACCCCGGCGGCGGAAGCAGGCTATGCGGAAGCACAGTGGTGCCTCGGTATGTGCTCTTATGAAGGGAAAGGTACTAATCAGAATTTTGAAGAGGCACTTTCCTGGTTCCACAAGGCGGCCGATCAAAATTATGCACCGGCGCAGAAATCCATTGGTGATTGCTATATGAATGGCTATGGCGTTGATCAAAATGAATATGATGCAATTGATTGGTATGAAAAATCCGCGAATCAAGGATATGTTGAATCACAACTATACTTGGGGGATTATTATAAAGATTACGATAGAGGCGATGATGAGTATCAGGCTGTAGAATGGTATAAAAAGGCGGCCAATCAGGGGAACGCTTATGCACAGTATATGCTTGGTTATTGTTATTATCAGGGAGAAGGTGTGGATGAAGATGATAACGATATAGCCAAAGCTTGGCTGGAAAAATCAGCAGCTCAGGGATATGAGGATGCAAAGAAAGCCTTGGAAAATTGGGCATTCTGAACGGAATTGAATAGAGTTAATTTGTTGTTATCAAACATAAAAAAGGAACCGACGATGGTATCGGTTCCTTTTCGTTTGCTTTTTATCAGTCGTGAGCGGCACTGAGGCGGGCCATGGTCTCTTCTGCTCACACGGGGAGGCGGCGGGCTTTGCGGGATCGGGCGGGGAGGCCGGCTCCTGCGGCACACACCCTTCACTGTGACCGGCACGATGGAAGCGGACGAAAAGGGGCCGTACCTTAAGATGGAACGGGTGAACTACCGTGACCCGGACCCTCTGGCCGAATACGGAGCGGCGAAATCCTCCGCAGCGGCTGCGGCGATATCTGCGGAGGAAGGCACAGCAGACAATACATATGCTGTCTCGGAAGACCCAAATTATTTCACAAGCGGCGCGAAGGCGATCGATAAGACGGCCTATACGCCGGCGCAGGCAAAAGATCTCGCCATCATGGACGAGGGAGCGCGAGCGGCTGTGACGGGACGGGCGATCCGTGAGACCGCGCGGGGGCTGCTCTTCTGGGATGAGGAAAATGCTCCGGTGGATACGGTGATGAATGGTGTCTATGCGCCACTCGGGCAGCGCTGCACGATTTACGGCACAGTGCATCACGAGGAGGGCACGATGGTGCTCTCCGTAGACCGGGTGGAAAGCGTGGCGTAAGCGCATAAAAAAGAGGACCCTTATGGGTCCTTTTTGGGTGGGGAAATCAAGTCAGTCGAAGAAGCGTACGCGGCGGGTGATGGTTTCGCCTTCTTTTTCCGCGGCGGGAGCGGCGATGCCTCCGAAGGGCATCTGGGCGATGAGCTGCCATTCGGAGGGGAGGCCGAAGAGGCGCTTTACGGGCTCGTCGATGACGGGATTGTAGTGTTGGATGTTCGCGCCGATGCCGGCCGCGCGGAGGGTGGTCCATAGATTGAATTGGAGCATGGCGTTCGCATGGTTCGCCCAGAGGGGGAAGTTTTCCATGTAGCGCGGGAATTTCTCCTGCATGGCGGCGACGACGGCGGTGTCGATGAAGTAGAGCACGGTGCCGCAGGCGGCGCGGAATCCGTCGATCTTTTCGCGGGCGACTTTGCCGCCGAACGCATCGTACACGGCGTCCCAGAGGGCGTCTTGCTTTTCGCCGAGGGCGACGGCGAGGCGGGCGCTCCGCATGTTGAACGCGTCCGGCGTCAGGGCGGCGGTCTCTTCGATGAGGCGGCGCAGGGTATCTTCGGTGCAGGGGATGTCTTTATTCAGCGCGTAATGTGAGCGGCGCGCGGCGAGAGCTTCCATATATTCCATGGTATTCCTCCTTTGTGCTAAGATACAGATACATTTTATTTCCTGTTTCTATTATACCGCATGGAGCGGGGGGAGGCAGAAACGGTGGAGGGGACCATTCGTACGTGGCAGGGGGTCCGCCGCGGGAGAATAGTACAGTACAGAGGCATTCGCTATGGTCTCGCGCCGCGGCGGTTCTGCCGGGCGGACATGGCACCTCTGCCGCCCGTCGGTTGGGACGGAAGGCGATATGGTCCGGCGGCACCGCAGCCCTATGAACGTGCAGGCCATGCAGGGGCGCCGACGTTCTCGGAGGACTGCCTCTTTCTCAACGTGACGGCGCCTGCGGGGGGCGGGCCATATCCGGTGCTGGTGTGGCTCCATGGCGGAAGCTTTCAGAGAGGCTCTGGGGCGTGGGATTTCGCGCCGTACCGCTTCGCTCGGGAAGAGATCGTTACGGTGACGGTCAATTACCGGCTGGGCGTGCTGGGATTCCTCGACGTGTCGGCCCTCCTTGGCCGCGGCTATGAAGAGGCGGGACGGCTAGGAGTGCTGGACGCGGCGCTGGCGCTCCGTTGGGTGCGGGCGCATATCGCAAGCTTCGGAGGGGATCCCGCGGCGGTGACGGTGATGGGACAGAGCGCGGGCGCGCAGATCGCCGCGATACTGTCGATTCTCCCCGAAGCGGAGGGGCTCTTTTCGCAGGCAGTGCTCTTCAGCGGAGCGCTGCAGGGGCTGCTGGATCGCCGCGCGGCGCGGCAGGAGGCGGAGCGATATCTGGCGGCTCTCGACACGGCGGACGTCTCTGCGCTCCTGACGTTTCCCTGGGAGGCGCTCCTTGCGGCGCAGGAGACCGTCTTCGGCGGCCTTCGCAGCCATAGGCTTGGTCCGGTGTGGGACCGGGAGACGGAGGGGGACCCGATGGCAGCGCTCGCCTGGAGAAACAGGCCGCTCCGTACTCTGGCGGGGACGAATCGCGACGAGGCGGAGTGGTACGCCCATGTGTACGGTCTGGGTGCACTGGACGAAAGCTCGGCGGAGGCGCTCTTCGGAGAGCGGGCAGACGCGGTGCTCCGCGAATATGAGAAGCTTCCCCGGGACGGCCGCTTTCGCGAGCGGTCCATCGCCTTCCTGACAGAGCGTCTCTACCGCGCGGAGATGGTGCGCATGGCCGAAGGGGCGGCTGCCGCGGGCTTTCCTTTCTGGCTGTACCGGCTCGACTGGGACCGGCAGAGCTGGCGCGCGTGCCACATGTCAGAGAGCCAGTTCTTTCTGGGCCGGTCGGCTCCTCTGCCGGACATCGACCATTCGCCGGCGCAGAAAGCGCTCGCTGCAATGATGGAGGAAGCGCTCCTTTCCTTTATACGGACGGGCGCGCCGGCCGCAAAGGGGCTTCCGCCGTGGCCGCCTTTTACGAAGGAAGACCGCGCGGAGATGATCTTCGACGAGAGCTGCCGCGTCGGACAGATCGATGAGGCGGGCGGCGCGGGACCGTCCGTCTGAGAGCCAAACAAGGCGAAATAAAGGAGAAATTTCCTCCGATTTCATTTGACAAGGACAGGGAAAAACGTTAAAATACCCTTTGTGAGATTTGTCCGGACACCACTAGCCCCGGAGGAAGGATGGAATCTTGCGGTCAGTATTTTAAGGAGGAAACAGCATGAAAGATACATTTATGGCCAATTCGAGCAACATCACTCGGAAATGGTACGTTGTTGACGCTGAAGGCAAGACTCTTGGCCGTCTGGCTGCTGCAGTGGCAGAGATCCTTCGGGGAAAAAATAAAGTCACGTTCACGCCTCATGTGGACACCGGCGACTATGTGATCGTCGTCAATGCCGACAAAGTCGTCCTGACGGGCAAGAAACTGACGAAGAAAGTGTATTTCCACTACACCGGATACATCGGCGGCGACCGCTATGAAAAGGCGGACTACATGCTGAAATACAAGCCGGTCAAGATGGTGGAACACGCGATCCGCGGCATGCTGCCGAAGAACAAGCTCGGCGATCAGATGTACAGAAAGCTCCATGTCTATGCGGGCGCTGAACATCCGCATGCAGCGCAGCAGCCTGAAGAGATCAAGTTCGACATCCGTTAATACCAGAAGGGAAGGGAAATCACATGGCAGAAGCTACTTACTACGGCACCGGCCGCAGAAAAACATCCGTTGCCAGAGTCCGTCTGGTACCGGGACAGGGAAATATCACGATCAATGGCCGCACTCTCGACGACTATTTCGATCTGAAAACTCTTGAACTCATCATCAAACAGCCGCTGGAACTGACCGGCACCACCGCGTCCTACGACGTCATCGCAAACGTACAGGGCGGCGGCCGCACGGGCCAGGCGGGCGCGATCCGTCACGGCATCAGCCGCGCGCTCCTCGAAGTGGACGGCGACTACAGAAAAGTCCTGAAGAGCGCCGGCCTCCTCACCCGCGATCCGCGTATGAAGGAACGTAAGAAATACGGCCTCAAGAAAGCAAGAAGAGCAAGCCAGTTCAGCAAGCGCTGATACGGACTTCAGAAAAGATGTGTGGGATATCCTGCACATCTTTTTTCGTGTCATGGACACGCAGGTCCTCATCATGGGAAAATGCGCAGACAGACTGGATGATGCGGGAAGAGCTGCAATAAAAAACGGGAAAGACTGTAAAGGGTCTTTCTCGTTTTTTATTGCAGCTCGCAGTGAGAGCGCTCTTATAATCCTTTCTGCTCGATGCCGCTCACGAGATAACCCAGGTGGACGGTAGAGTTGGTGAGGACGAGGCGCCAGGCGCCCTTGTCGCGCTCTATGACGTTGATGCAGGCGTTGTCCTGCTTGATCTGCCAGAAATGGTCCATGCCGAGGCCGAGGATGTCGCAGAGGAGGACTTTATTCACCGCGTCGTGGGCGGCGACGAGGACGGTCTTGCCGTCGTATTTCGCGGCGATGTCGTCCAGCGCAGCACGGGCGCGGCGGCGCACGTCTTCGAGGTTTTCTCCGCCGGGCATCTGCACGAGGTCGGGCCGGGTATGCCACAGGTGAAATTCTTCGGGATATTTCGCCTCGATGTCGTCGGCGTAGGCCCCTTCCCACGCGCCGTGGGCGATCTCGGTGAGGCGGGGCTCGGTCAGAACGGGCAGGCCCCGCGGAGCGGCGGCGAATCGGCAGGTCTCCTGCGCGCGAGAGAGGGGGCTTGCGATGCATACGTCGATGGGGACGGTTTCCAGCGCAAGAGCGGCGAGACGGCCCTGCTCGAGGCCCCGCTCAGAGAGGGGCGTGTCCACCTGGCCCTGATAGCGTCCGGCCACGTTCCATGTGGTCTCGCCGTGTCGGATGAGGATGATGCGTACCATGGCGGGCCTCAGTGCTTCTCGCAGTTGATGACCTTGAGGTCGATGATGCCTTCGATGTTGCGGAGCGCCACGACGACGTCGTTCGGAAGGTCCGCGTCAAGGGCGACGGCCATGATATTCGTCCCCGCCTGGGGCGTGCGGCCTACCTGCATGCCGTTGATGTTGATGCCCGCCTGTCCGAGGACACCGGCGATCTGGCCGATCATGTTCGGGCGGTCCGCATGAGGAGCGATGAGGAGGTAGCCTTTCGGCTCGAAGTCCATGAGGTAGCCGTCGATCTGAACGATCTTCGCTTCTTTCCGGTCGAAGAGGACGCCCGTCACCTGATGAGTGCCTTTGTCGGTCTCGATGGTGACGGTGATGGAGGTGGTGAAGTAGGCGCCTTTGCCGCTCTTCACTTCCCGCACGTCCATGTGGCGCTCTTCGGCGATGTTCCGGGCGTTCACGAAATTGACCGTCGCCTGCAGCACCGGCGTGAGGAGCCCCTTCACGACGGCGGTGGTAAGAGGCGCCACTTCCGTGTCTTTCAGCTCGCCGGTATACTCCACGGTGACGCGGGAGATGTGGCCGTCGGCGAGGTAGATGCCGATGTTGCCCATGCGTTCGCACAGGTCGAAATAGGGCTGGATGACCGCGAGGGTGCTCTTCGTGATGGGGGAAGCGTTCACCGCGGTGGCGACGGGCTCGCCGTGGAGAGCGTCCGCCACGCCGCGGGCGACGTCGGTGGCCACGCCGATCTGTGCTTCCACGGTGGACGCGCCGAGGTGAGGCGTGAGGACCACGTTCGTCATGCCGAGGAAGGGGTTCTCCTCCGGTTTCAGAGGCTCCTTCGCCCACACGTCGATGGCTGCGCCGGCCACTTTGCCGGATTTCAGAGCTTCCGCCAGGTCTTCGATCTGAATGACCGCGCCGCGGCTGGCGTTCACGATGCGCACGCCGTCTTTCATCTTCGCGATCTCCCGGGCGGAGATCATGTGCCGCGTCTCATCGGTGAGAGGCGTGTGGAGGGTGATGTAGTCCGACCGTGCGAGGAGCGTGTCCAGATCCACCAGCTCTACGCCAAGCTGCTTGCCCCGCTCGAGGGGGATGTAGGGGTCGTAGCCGATGGTGTGCATGTTGAAGGCCTGCAGGCGCTTGGCCACGTTCGACCCCACGCGGCCCACGCCGATGATGCCCACGGTCTTGTCGAGGAGCTGGATGCCGGTGAAGCTCTTCCGATCCCAGCGGCCTTCCATGATGGACTGGTGCGCCTGCGGGATGTGGCGGGTCATGGCGAGCATGAGGGCGATGGTGTGCTCGCATGCGGCGATGGTGTTCGACTCGGGGGTGTTCACCACGGTGATGCCGTGCTTCGTCGCGGCGGGGATGTCTATGCCGTCCACGCCGACGCCCGCCCGGCCGATGACTTTGAGCCGCCGCGCCGCCTCGATGACTTTCGCGGTGATGCGGGTCTGGCTGCGGGTGATGATGGCGTCGTAATCGCCGATGGCCTGGCAGAGCTCGTCTTCCTCCATATTCGGACGGATGTCGACCACAAATTCTTTTTCCAGATATTCCTTCGCTTCTTTCGCGACGTCGTTGGTGATGAAGATCTTGTACATGCTTTTTCCCTTTCTTCTGAAATGCGGCTCAGCCGCGGATGCGCTGGTATTCTTTCATGAAATCGGCCATGGCCTCCGCCGCTTCCGGCGTGACCGCGTTGTAGAGAGAGACGCGGCAGCCGCCTACGAGCCGGTGGCCGCCCACGCCGACGAAGCCTTCTGCCTTTGCCCGGGCGATGAAGTCTGTTTCCTTCTCTGCGTCGGCGAGATTGAACGTCACGTTCATGCGGCTCCGGTGGGCCTTCTCCGCGTGGCCCCGGTAGAAGCCGCCGCTTGTGTCGATGGTGTCATAGAGGAGGGCTGCTTTCTTTTTGTTGCGCACTTCCATGGCGTCCACGCCGCCCATGTTCTTCACCCAGTGGAGCATCTTGTTGAGCGTGTAGATGCAGAAGACCGCCGGCGTATTGTACGTGGAGTCCTTGTCCACGAAGGTGCGGTACTGGAGGAAGGCCGGCACGTCCGTCCGGGCCGTCTCGAGGAAATCCTTCTGAATGATGGCGAGCGCCGTGCCCGCCGCGCCGAGGTTCTTCTGAATGCCCGCCCAGATGAGAGCGAAGCGGGAAGCGTCTACCCGGCGGGAGAGGATATCGCTGGACATGTCGCACACGATGGGCACGTCTACGTCGGGGAAGGTCCAGTACTCCGTGCCGTAGATGGTGTTGTTCGCCGTGATGTGGAGGTAGTCCGTGCCGGGACGGATGTCATACCTGTCCGGGATGTAGGAGTAGTTCCTGTCTTTGGCGGAATTCGCGTCGTAAGCCTCTCCGAAGAACGCCGCCGCGTCCCGCGCTTTGTGCGCCCACACGCCGGTGTCCGCATAGGCCGCGCGGGCATGGAGGAAATTGTACGCCTCCATGACGAACTGCATGGAGCCGCCGCCCTGGATGAAGACGATGGCCCGGTCCTTCGGGAGCTCCATGAGTTCGGCGAGGAGCGCCTTCGTCTCGTCGAGAAGAGCCTGAAATTCTTTCGACCGGTGGCTCATCTCGATGATGCCCATGCCGCAGCCTTTGTAATCGGTCATCTCGTCCCTGATCTCTTCGAGAACGGAGAGGGGCATCGGGGACGGCCCTGCATTGAAATTCCATACGCGTTTCATATGTTGCCTCCTGTGAGAAAACAAAAAAGAGAAGCGTCCCATGGGACGAGCTTCTCTTCTCGCGGTGCCACCCAATTTGCCCGAAGCGCGATCCGGTGGAAATAAAAAAAGGCTCTCATCCCTAAGGGACGAGAACACCCGCGTTGCCACCCAAATTGCCTTCCGGCCGTCTTGTGTCTGCTGTAACGGGCAGTCCCGATGAATTCTTCACTCATCGCTCCGAAGCGGAAAGACGTGTTCCTCCTGACAGCTCGCACCGCCCGCTGCCTCTCTGTAAGGATTCCCGGTCCCTTCTCCATCCTCGCGTCTGGATTTGAAAACAGTATAGCGGAGGAGGCGGCGCTCTGTCAAGGGGCGATCTTTTGCGCGGCGCCGGACCGCGATATGCTATAATAGACAAAACAAAGTAAGAAAAAATTTTTTCCGCCTGCGGAAATTTTCAAAAAGGAGACAGAGTCATGGAAGAAGCATTTCACAAAGAACGGTGGATCAACCGGCATTCGGTGTATCAGGTATCGGTGATCGATGCGCTCATGCAGGGCGTCATGGAGGGCGTGATCTCCGCCAGGGAGCTGCTCCGCCGGGGCGACTTCGGCATCGGCACCTTCGAAGGGCTCGGGGGCGAGCTCATCGTATGGGGAGACAAAGCGTACAACTGCAAAGACGACGGCACGGTGGAAGAGGTGGCGCCGGAGGAGATGATCTCCTTCGCGCAGGTGACCTGCTTCGACCGCTTCGCGCCGCTCCATCGGGTGGAGGGCATCCGCAGCACGGCGGAGCTGGAAGAAAAGCTCGGCGCGTGGACGCTGGAGGACCCGAACATCATCTACGCGGTGAAAGGCCACGTGGACGGCGCATCGGTGGAGCTCCGCAGCATCGGCCGGCAGGAGAAGCCCTATCCCACGCTGGTGGAGGCTTCGAAATCGCAGAAGGTCTTCCATCATGAGGGCGTGTCCGGTTCGGTCTTCGGGTTCCTTTTCCCGAAATTCATGATGAACGTGAACCTGCCGTTCTGGCATTTCCATTTCCTCGCCGACGACCTTGCCTGCGGCGGGCATCTGCTGGACCTCCAGGCGGATTCGATAGATCTCCAGATCTACCCGATCTTCGAGCACGTCATCCGTCTGCCGGAAGGGAAATCCTTCTCCCGCATCCGTCTCTCCGATGCGAAGGAGATGGAGAAGGTCATGAAAGACGTCAAGGGCTGAAGCAAAACAAAGGCAGCGCGAATGCGCTGCTTTTTCTGTATGGATTCATTTCTGCGTGAGGTCTTCCACATGGGCGCCGAGGAAGCGGATGAGGTCCTCCGGCGCAAGGCACACCTGATGGCCCCGCTGACCGGCGCTGATGCTGATGATGCCGTGAGCGCGGCAGGCGGCATCGATGTAGGTGGGGAACTGTTTCTTCATGCCGATGGGGGAGCATCCGCCGCGGATGTAGCCGGTGAGGCCGGGGAGGTCTTTCACGTGGAGCATGGCGACGCTCTTGTTGCCGGAGACGCGGGCGGCGGCCTTGTGGTCGAGCTCTTTTTCCGAGGGGAGGCAGAAGACCACCGGGCCGGTGCGGTCTCCCCGGGCGACGATGGTCTTGAAGACCATGTCCGGGTCGAAGCCGAGCGCTTCCGCGGCGTGCACGCCGGAGAGGTCGCTCTCGTCGAAGTCGTAGGTCTTCGTGGTGTAGGGGATCTTTTCCTTGTCGAGGATGCGCATGACGTTCGTTTTCTTTTCGTGTTTCACAGGGATGCCTTCTTTCTGAGATTTCCTCCATCATGCAGGGGCGGGCCGCTTTTGTCAAGCCTTGCGGGACGGGCTGCCTGCCGGTATAATGAGGTCGATGCTGGGGGAGCCGAAGGGCTGAGAGGCGGAGACCGACCCTTTGAACTTGATGCAGTTCGTACTGCCGTAAGGAAGCAGGAGCATGACCGCTCATCCGATCCGCCGAAAGAGGCGGATCTTTTTTTATTGCGGGCGAGGCCCGCGAAGGAGGACATATGACACAGCTGGAAGCAGCGAGACAGGGGATCGTCACGGCGGCGATGGAGACCGTGGCGGCAGAGGAGCACCTGGACGCGGAGACGGTGCGGGCGCGCGTCGCCGAGGGCACGGTGGTCATCCCGGCCAACGTGCTCCACAAGTCGCTCCATCCCTGGGGCATCGGCAAGGGGCTGCGCACGAAGATGAACGTGAATCTGGGCATCTCCAAAGACGTGTGCGACTATGAGACGGAGAAGGCGAAGGCGGAGCTCGCAGCCGCGATGAAGGCGGAGGCCATCATGGATCTCTCTTGCTATGGAAAGACCGCGCCTTTCCGGGAGTGGCTCGTGGCGCACAGCCCGGCGGCGATCGGCACGGTGCCCATGTACGACGCGGTGGGGCTCCTCGGCAAGGGCCTGAAGGATATGACCGCAGACGACCTCTTCTCCGTGGTGGAGAAGCACGCGAAGGACGGCGTAGATTTCATGACCATCCACGCGGGCATCAATCAGGAAGTGGCGGGCCATGTGTGGCGGAACCATCGCCTCACGAACCTCGTCTCCCGGGGCGGGTCCATCCTCTTCGCGTGGATGTACATGAAGGGGAAAGAGAATCCTTTCTATGAACAGTACGACCGGCTCCTCGAGATCTGCCGCGCCTACGACGTGACGCTCTCCCTGGGCGACGCCTGCCGGAGCGGGAGCTGCCACGACTCGACGGATGCGGTGCAGATCTCCGAGCTCATCAATCTGGGCGAGCTGGTGCTCCGCGCGCGGGCAGCGGGCGTGCAGGTCATGGTGGAAGGGCCTGGCCACATGCCGCTCTCGGACGTGCGCATGAACGTGGAAGCGGCGAAGAAGCTCTGCCACGGCGCGCCGCTCTACGTGCTGGGCCCGATCGTGACGGACGTGGCGCCAGGGTACGACCACATCACTGCTGCCATCGGCGGGGCGCTCTCCGCGGCGTGCGGCGCGGATTTCCTCTGCTATGTGACGCCGGCGGAGCACCTGCGCCTCCCCGATATCGATGACGTGCGGGAGGGCATCATCGCCTCGAAGATCGCCTGCCACGCGGCGGACCTCGCCAAGGGCGTGCCCCATGCGGCGGATTGGGATGAGGCCATGAGCCGGGCGCGGCAGAAGGTGGACTTCTCCGCGATGATCCCTCTTGCTATCGATCCGGAGAAAGCGCGGCGCTACCGCGAGAGCAGCCGGCCGGAGGACGAGAACACCTGCACCATGTGCGGCCCCATGTGCCCCATGAAGACCATGTCGGAGATCCTCGCGCGGCGGCAGGGAAAATGAATCTGATCTTTGAAAAATCTCCGAAAGGGGCTTTTTCTTTTTGTGCTGAAAGGGAAAGAGGCGGACGGGCCAACGGCGGGCGCGCTTTTCGGATCTCTTTTTTGGGGCCGAAAGAGGGGCGGCTCCGATTTTAAGGGCTGAAAATGATATAATAAAGAAAAGACACGGCCGGGAGCCGGAAGGGAGGAGCCTATGTACCTGGCGAAGATCGAGATCGACAATTACCGCACATTCCGCCATCTGGAGCTGACCTTTCACGAGCGGGTGAACTATCTCGTGGGGGACAATAACATCGGGAAGAGCAATTTCCTCGACCTGCTCGAGACGACGCTCTCCGGGAAGGGCTTTCAGGAAAGAGACTTCAAAGATCCGGAGGCGCCCATCTGTGTGACGTACACGCTCTCTTCCGGAGACAGCGGCGCTGAGGAGACCGTGCGCATCGCCCTCTCCCAGTACATCCACGAGGTGATGCCGCATCTCATCAATGCGGATACAGGGGAGGCGCTGCCGCTGGAATACATCCGGCGGATGTACTACATCGCCCAGTCGATCCCCGAAGTGGTCCAGCGGGACCGCGCTGCCCGCACGGCCAAGGAGATCCGAGACCTGTTTGAAGCGTGTCTCCATTTCGGAGCGGACGAGCGGGCCTGCATCCGGGAGAGCTTCGTCAGGAGCGGCATACCGGTGGAGATGGACGGCCCGGCGGAGACCGTGGCGCTTCGGCTCATGCAGGCGATCTTCGGAGAGGGGACGAACGGGGCGGGGCGGAGCACCATGCAGGTGCTGTTCGCTGTAGGGACGTACATCCTGGCCCGGCTCTATCAGAAAAAGAAGAGCCGCGCCGTGCCCTTCGAAGAGATCGTCATGACGGACCGAAAAGGGAAACGGTATCTGCCCGTGCTGGTGAGCATCGACGAGCCGGAGAACCATCTCCATCCGTACATGCAGCGGGCGATGCTGTCTTTTCTTCAGCGCATACTGAACAACCGGGAGCCCTTCTTCGTCCATCTTCTGCAGGAGGTGCTCGGCATCGACGGGCTGGACGGGCAGATCTTCGTGGTGACCCATTCGGCAGATGCGCTCATCAATGATTACCGCACGATCATTCGCCTCTACTGGGGAGAGGGCGGCGAGGTGCGCGCGGCGTGCGGCGCGGCGTTCCATTTCGACAACGAGCTGGAAAAGCACCTCATCATGCATTTCCCGGAAGTGAAGGAAGCGCTCTACGCGCGGTGCGCCGTGCTGGTGGAGGGGGAGACGGAGTACGGCTCCTTTGAATACTTCGCCCGGACGCTTCGGGCGGACTTCGACTATCACGGCATCTGCCTCATCAACGCCCGCGGAGAGAGCTCCATCGGCAAGATCGCCCAGCTCATGCGGCGCTTCCACGTGCCGGCAGTGTGCCTCTACGACAGGGACGTGATGGACGGGAAGAAGTCTTCGCCGTATGTCTTCTATACGGACCGCATCTGCTATGAGATGGACGTGGTGGACACCTGCCTTGCCAGGGGGAAGAGAAAGCTTCTGGACGAAGTCATCCGCGAGGTGGGCGAGGGGAGCACCTACGTCTCCTCGGCGCTCGTGAAGAAGGCAAGCCAGAAGCTGGGCCTTGCCCGCTATACGAACCGCCCGCGGAAGCTGGAGAACATCTCCGGACGGGACGAGGCGGCGCTGGAATTTTATTATTTCGCCTGGCTCTACGGGAATAAAGGGGTCATCATCGGACGGGCGATCGGTCTGGCGCTCACGGAGGGGGAGATCCCGCCGTCGTTCCGCCGAGTCATCGAAGCGGCGGTAGCCTTTTCCCGGGGAAGAGGATGAGATAAGCTCTTGAATTTTGCGCCCATCTTCGATATGATTTATGGGAATGTGTATTTTGTGATTTATCAGAAGGAAAACTCATGACGGAATACTTTTTCCGCGGGGTTTTCCTTCGGCTGCGCAGACCGCGCATGGGAAAGGAGGCCGACATGGGAGAGATCAGGCTCACCGGACGTTCCATCCTGGGATTGGAGGATCTCACCGCTGACGAGATCCGCCGCGTGCTGGAGATGGCGGATCAGATGAAGCGGATAGTGCTTTCGGGAAATAAGAAGAAGGATTACCTCAAAGGGAAATCCGTGGTCACCGTTTTTTCGGAAGCGTCTACGCGCACCCGCAGTTCTTTTGAATTGGCGGGAAAATATCTCGGTGCGGATGTAGTGAATATTACAAAGAGCGGCAGCTCGATGACGAAAGGGGAGAGCATGAGAGATACCCTCCTGACAGTATCTGCCATGGGGGTCGATGCAGTGATCATTCGTGATTCGTCAGAGGGCGCCGCTGTTTTTGCGTCCGGGGTATGGAGCCCCATGGTGAAGACGCCGCTGGTCTTCAATGCCGGCGACGGCGCGCACGAGCATCCCAGCCAGGCGCTGCTCGATCTCTACACGGTGCGGCAGGCGGGCATTCCCTTCGAAGGGATGAAGTACGTCATCCTGGGGGACATCCTCCACTCCCGCGTGGCGCGGAGCGACATCTACGGCTTCCTCAAGATGGGCGCGGAGGTGCACCTCTATGGCCCGCGGACGCTCGTGCCGAAAGAGCTCGAAGACATGGGCGCCATCATTGACGACAACATGGAAGATGCGCTCCGCGGGGCGGACGCCATCAATGTGCTCCGCATCCAGCTCGAACGGGCGGCGGCAGGCTTCTTCCCCACGCTCCGCGAATACGCCCGCATCTTCGGCCTCAACGCGGAGCGGCTCCGCCTCGCCAAGCCGGGCGCGGTGGTGCTCCATCCCGGTCCGATGAACCGCGGCGTGGAGATCGCCTACGACGTGGCCTATGACGAGCAGTCCATGATCCAGGAAGAAGTGCGGAACGGCGTGGCCATCCGCATGGCGCTTCTGTATTTGACACTGACGGAGGGAAAAGACCTTGAAGCTGATCATTAAAAACGGCACCATCATCAATCCCGCCATGCACCAGCATGAGACGGGCGACGTGGTCATCAAAAACGGGCGGATTCTCTCCGTCGGGCCCGCGGCGGAAGACGATCCGGCGGCGGTCGTATACGATGCGAAGGGATGCTTCGTCCTGCCGGGGCTCATCGATATGCACGTCCATCTCCGCGAGCCGGGACAGGAAGCGAAGGAAGATATCCATACGGGCACGCAGGCGGCGGCCTCCGGCGGCGTGACCCGCGTGGCTACCATGGCAAACACGGCGCCGGTCATCGACAATGCGGCGGTCCTCCGGGACGTGCAGGAGCGCGCCGAGCGGCAGGGCGTGGTGAAAGTGAGCATCATCGGCTCCGTGTCGAAGAATCTCGAAGGAAAGCAGCTCTCCGAGATGGGCGACATGGCGGCGGCAGGGGCAGTCGCTTTTTCCGACGACGGCCACTACGTGGAGAGCGCCAATTTCATGCGCCGCGCTATGGAGTATGCTCACATGTTCGGCAAGATGGTCATCGATCATGCGGAAGACACCACCATGTGCGCCGGCGGCTACATGAATGAAGGGAAAGTCTCCTACCGCCTCGGCGTGACGGGACGGCCGGCAGCGGGGGAAGATCTGGCGGTGGCAAGAGACATCATCCTCGCTAAACTCACCGGTTGCCACATGCATGTGGCGCACCTCAGCTCGAAAGGCGCGGTGGAGCTCGTGCGCCGCGCGAAGGCGGACGGACTGCCTGTCACGACGGAAGTGACGGCGCAGCACCTCTTTTTCACCGACGAATGCCTCCGGGGCTACGACACGGCTTTCAAGATGGCGCCGCCCATCCGCACGGAAGAAGACCGGCAGGCGCTCATCGAAGGCGTCCTGGACGGCACCATCGACGCGATCATCACAGACCATGCGCCGCATACGAATGAAGAAAAAGACGTGCCTTTCTGCTGCGCGCCGAACGGCATTGCCGGTCTGGAGACGTCGCTCTCCGCGGTGCTGACCGAGCTCTACCACAAAGGAAAGATCACGATCGACCGCATCGCTGAGCTCATGTCCGTCAACCCTGCACGGCTCCTCGGCGTGGAAGGGGGCGTCCTCAAAGAAGGCGCGCCGGCGGATGTGACCGTGGTCGATCCGGAGAAGGAGTGGACGGTCCACGGCAAAGACCTCTATACGAAAGCCCTCTTCACACCCTTTGAAGGCATCACCCTGAAAGGCCGGGCGGTGCTCACCGTGGTGGACGGAGAGATCGTCATGAAGGAAGGACAGGTGCTCAAATGAAAGGTTATCTCATCCTGGAGAATGGAGCCCGCTTTGAAGGGGAGCTCCTCGGAACGGCGGAAGGGCTTGGCGAGGTCGTATTCAATACGGGCATGACGGGGTATCAGGAATGCTTCACGGACCCGTCCTATGAAGGGCAGATCCTGACGCTCACCTATCCGCTCATCGGCAACTACGGCGCGAGCAATGAATTCATGCAGAACGCGAAGCCGGCAGCGGCAGGCTACGTGGTGGATCAGCTCTGCTTCCATCCGAGCAACTGGGAGTGCAAAGAGCCCATTTCCGACTTCATCGAGCGGTACCGCGTGCCCTGCCTCTACCATGTGGACACCCGCGCGGTGACGCGGACGCTCCGCACAAAAGGCGTCATGAAAGGCATCATCGTGAGCGCCGAGCGCACGGAAGAAGAGATCAAAGAGCTCCTCTCGCAGCCGCTCCATCACGATCAGGTGGAGCGCGTCACCACGGCCGTTCCCTATACCTATGGAAACGGCACGTACCACGTGTCGCTCCTCGACTGCGGCCTGAAGAAGAATATCCTGAAGAGCCTTGCGGCCAACGACTGCACGGTGCATGTCTTCCCGGCGCACACGCCGGCGGAAGAGCTTCTCGCCATCGCCCCGGACGGCATCTTCCTCTCGCCCGGACCGGGGGACCCGGAGGACCTCACCTATGTGGTGGAGACGGTGAAGAAGCTCATAGGAACGAAGCCCATCTTCGGCATCTGCATGGGCATCCAGGTGCTGTCCCTTGCTTTCGGCGCGCACACCTTCAAGCTGCCCTTCGGCCACCGCGGAGCGAACCACCCGGTGAAGGACCTCCGTACGGGCCGCGTGTACATCACGAGCCAGAACCACGGCTACGCTGTCTCTGACGAGGGACTGCCGGACTGCCTCGAAGTGACCTACCGGAGCGTGAACGACGGCACCATCGAAGGGTTCCGCCACAAGACGCTTCCCATCCAGGCGGTGCAGTACCATCCGGAAGCCGCGCCGGGACCGACGGACAATTTCTATCTCTTCACTCAGTTTAAGGAAGCAATGGAGGCCGCGCGCAAATGATCAATCCCGATATCAAAAAAGTCCTGGTCATCGGCTCGGGCCCGATCGTCATCGGGCAGGCCGCAGAATTTGACTACGCAGGGACACAGGCCTGCCGGTCGCTCCACGAAGAGGGCATCGAAGTGGTGCTGGTGAACAGCAACCCCTCCACCATCATGACCGATGCGGACATCGCCGACCGCGTGTACATCGAGCCAATCACGCTGCCCTTCGTGACGGAAGTCATCAAAAAAGAACGGCCGGACGCGCTCCTCGCGACGCTCGGCGGGCAGGTGGGCCTCAATATGGCGGTGCAGCTCGCCAAAGCGGGCGTGCTCGACGAATACAATGTGAAGCTCCTCGGCTCCTCGCTCCACGCTATCCAGCATGCGGAAGACCGGGAGCTCTTCAAGGAAGCCATGCAGGAGATCCATCAGCCTGTGCCGGAGTCGGAGATCTTCGAAGAACTGGAACCGGCCGTGGAATTTGCCAATAAGATCGGCTATCCGGTCATCATCCGCCCGGCGTATACCCTGGGCGGCACCGGCGGCGGCATCGCCCACGACCGCTACGAGATGGAAGAGATCGCCAACCGGGGCATCAAGCTCTCGCCGATCAATCAGATCCTCGTGGAGCGGAGCGTCGCCGGCTGGAAAGAGATCGAATTTGAAGTCATGCGGGACAGCGCGGACAACTGCATCATCGTCTGCTCCATGGAGAACGTGGACCCCGTGGGCGTCCACACAGGCGACTCCATCGTCGTCGCGCCTACGCAGACCCTGACGGATGCGCAGTTCCAGATGCTCCGCACGGCGTCCATCAACATCATCCGCTACCTCAAGATCGAAGGCGGGTGCAATGTGCAGTACGCTCTCGACTCCCGCACGAACAATTACTACGTCATCGAAGTGAATCCCCGCGTGAGCCGTTCGTCCGCGCTCGCTTCGAAGGCGACGGGCTACCCCATCGCGAAAGTGGCTGCCAAGATCGCTCTCGGCATGCACCTCGACGAGATCACGAACGCCATCACCGGCAATACGAAAGCCTGCTTCGAACCGTCCATCGACTATGTGGTGCTGAAGTTCCCCCGGTGGCCCTTTGAAAAATTCACCCTTGCAGACCGCGAGATCGGCACGCAGATGAAAGCCACCGGCGAAGTCATGGCCATCGACCGCACCTTTGAAGGGGCGCTCATCAAGGCGATGCGCTGCCTCGAAGTGGGCGAGGGCTATATCCATCTGGCCAAGCTGGACAATCAGTCTCTCTACGACATCAAGTGCCTCCTCCACCGCGTGGACGACGAGCGGCTCTTCGTCATCGCTGAAGCGCTCTGGCGCGGCATCGAGCCGGAAGAGATCAACCGCATCACGAAGATCGACCTTTTCTTCCTCTACAAGATCAAGAACATCATCATGGCAGAAGAACGGCTCCGCAAGGAAGGGCTCAATGAAGACACCCTGCGGAACGCCAAGCGCATCCAGATGCCCGACAGCGCCATCGCGCACTTCATCCCCGAGAGCGAGAAGGACGTGGCCCATCTCAAGAAGAAGCTCCACATCCATCCCGACTACAAGATGGTCGACACCTGCGCTGCGGAATTTGAAGCGCATACGCCGTACTACTACTCCACCTACGGACAGGAAGATGAAGTGAAGCCCCAGGGCAGCAATTCCGTGGTGGTCTTCGGCTCCGGCCCGATCCGCATCGGCCAGGGCATCGAGTTCGACTACTGCTCCGTCCACGCGTCCTGGGCGCTCCGCAAAGCGGGCAAGAAGTCCATCGTCATCAACAATAATCCGGAGACCGTCTCCACCGACTTCGACACGTCGGATGCGCTCTATTTCGAGCCGCTCACCGAAGAAGACGTGATGGAGATCATCGAGAAGGAAAAGCCCGAAGGGGTCATCTGCCAGTTCGGCGGCCAGACGGCGATCAATCTGGCGACGCCCATGGCGCGGCAGGGCGTGCGCATCATCGGCACGTCCAACGAAGGCATCGACCTGGCGGAAGACCGGGAGCGTTTCGACACCCTCATGGGCCAGCTGGGCATCCCGCGCCCGAAGGGCTGCCTCGTAGAGAGCATCGAAGAGGCGATGGAAAAGACGAAAGAGCTGGACTATCCGCTCATCGTCCGTCCGAGCTACGTCCTTGGCGGCAGGGCCATGCAGATCGTCTACGATGAGAGCGAGCTCCGTCAGTACCTGCGCGAAGCCGTAGTGGCCTCTCACGAGCACCCGGTCCTCATCGATCAGTACATGGTGGGCCGCGAAGTGGAAGTAGACGCCATCTCCGACGGCATCGACGTGTGCATCCCCGGCATCATGGAGCAGATCGAGCGCGCCGGCGTCCATTCGGGCGACTCCTTCGCCGTCTATCCGCCGCAGCATCTCTCTCAGGAGATCATCGACACCCTCGTGAAATATACGAAGAACATCGCCTGCGCCATGAACGTGAAGGGCCTCGTCAATATCCAGTTCATCGTGGTGGGGGGCAAAGTGTACGTTATCGAAGTGAATCCCCGCGCCTCCCGCACGGTGCCTTTCATGAGCAAGGTCACGGGCATCAACATGGTGGAATGCGCCGTCCGCGTCGCGCTGGGCGAACCGCTCGCGACGCTGGGCATCCCGCTGGGCCTCATGCCGCCGAAGCCCTATGTGGCCATCAAGGCGCCGGTCTTCTCCTTCTCGAAGCTGGGCCTCGTGGAGATCAAGCTCGGACCGGAGATGAAGTCCACCGGCGAAGTCATGGGCATCGGTCATACCTATCAGGAAGCGCTCTACAAAGCGGTGGTAGCCTCCAATCTGGACGTCCCCGCCGGGGGCAACATCCTCATCACCGTGAGCGACCGGGACAAGGAAGAGGCCGCCGAAGTGGCGAAGGGCTTTGCCGAAGCGGGCTACCACATCATCTGCACCTCCGGCACGGGGGCGTACTTCAAAGAAAAGGGCATCCCTGTGGAAATCGTCAAAAAGATGAACGAAAAAGGGGAGAACTGCGAGAACTATCTGAAGTCCGGCCGGGTGGACGCGGTGATCAATACCATTTCTTACGGCACGGAGATTGAGCAGCAGGGCTATGACCTGCGCCGCATCGCCGTCGAGCTCGCCATCCCCTGCCTCACCTCGCTCGACACGGCGCGGGAAGTGCTGAACGTCATGGCCGGCCATTCGAACATCACTCACGTGGAAGCCATGCAGGACTATGTGAAGGAGGTGTGAGCCGTGGCAGGATACATCGAAAAAGGGGCCATCCGCCGGCATGAGCTGGTGGGGCCTGAGATCTGGCGCATGGAGATCGAGCTGCCCCGCACCGCCCGCGAAGCGAAGCCGGGCCAGTTCATCGATATCCGCATTCCCGACGGCACGCGCATCCTCCGCCGGCCCATCTCCATTGCCGGGACCGATCCCGGCCGGGGCCTCGTGGAGATCTTCTACCGCGTGGTAGGCAAGGGCACGGAGATCCTTTCCCATCTGAAGCCGGGCGAAGTCATCGACAGCCTGGGACCGCTCGGCCGGGGATTCACCATTCCTGAAGGGCACATCGTCGGCGTGGGCGGCGGCGTGGGCATCGCGCCCATCCTCTTCACCGCGCGGCGCACCGCCCCCGGACAGATGACCGTCGCCATCGGCGGGCGGAACCGGGACGAAGTGTTCTGGAAAGATTTCTTCCCGAAGACGCTCCGCGAGCTCATCGTCACCACCGATGACGGCTCCTACGGGGTGAAAGGTTTTGCCATCGCGGCGCTGCCGGAGCTCTTTGCGAAGGGCGACGTGGCGGAAGTGGTCACCTGTGGACCGGGCATCATGATGAAGAAGACCGCCGAGCTCGCTGAGGCGGCAGGCATTCCCTGCGAGGCCTCCCTCGAGCGGCGCATGGGCTGCGGCACCGGTGGGTGTCTGGCCTGCGTGTGCGACCGGCGGGACGGCAAAGGCCATTACAAAGTGTGCCTCAACGGCCCGGTGTTCAATACGAAGGAGGTCATCTTATGAATCTGGCCATCGACTTCCTCGGCATGCCCATGAAGAATCCCATCATCGCCGCCTCCGGCACCTTTGGATTCGGACTGGAATACGCCCGCTACATGGATCTCAATCGGGACGTGGGGGCGATCTCTCTCAAGGGACTGGCCTGCGAGCCCTGGAGCGGGAACGCCGGCGTGCGCGTGGCGGAGACGCCGGCAGGCATGCTGAACTGCATCGGGCTTGAAAATCCCGGCGCGGAATATTTTAAGAAATATTATCTGCCGGAGCTCCGCCGCTACGACGTGCCGCTCATCGCAAACATCGTGGGCCACACGGAAGAAGAGTACGGCCGCGTGGCCGAGATGCTCTCCGTGCCGGGCATCTCGGCGATCGAGATGAACATCTCCTGTCCGAACGTGAAGAACGGAAGCCTTGCCTTCGGCACGCACCCGGAGACGGCAGCGGAAGTGACGCGCATCGTGAAGACGCACACAGACCTTCCGGTGATGGTGAAGCTCTCGCCGAACGTGACGGACATCGTGGCCATCGCAAAGGCGGTGGAAGAAGCGGGGGCCGACGCGATCTCCCTCATCAATACGCTCATGGGCATCGCCATCGACCTTAGGACCCGCCGGCCTATTCTGGGCAATATCACCGGCGGTCTCTCCGGCCCGGCGGTGAAGCCCGTGGCGCTCCGCATGGTGTGGCAGGTGGCAAAAGCAGTCCATATCCCCGTGTGCGGACTGGGCGGCATCATGACCGGCGAAGACGCGGCGGAATTTATAGTGGCCGGCGCGTCTGCCGTGCAGGTGGGCACCGCTACTCTTTCGAGCCCCGATGCCATCCCGCGCATCGCCTCCGAGCTCGCCGCCTGGGGCGACGCGAACGGCGTAGCGAACGTCTCCGACCTCACGGGCACGCTCGTGACGGACTGATGGCGCACACGGATACATAAAATAAAAGGCCGCATCCCCTGAAATGAACTTTCGGGGGATGCGGCCTTTTGTTTTATTCGTGCGCTGCGCGCGGGCGCATAGGAAAAGAGCATTCCTCTGTGGGAATGCCCTTTTGTTTTTGCCCTTATTCTTCTGCCTGGAAGGGGACCACGTGAGCCACGGCTTCGGCCGGGGTGATGATCTCATCTTTATTGTCGATGTCGATGAGCTCGTATCTGTCATTCCCCATGCGGAGCTCCTTCATGTAGGAGAGCTGACGGAGCCCGTGGCGGGTCTCGATGCGCTCCACCAGGTCGTGGTGGTCGCTCTCTTTGAGCGCATACACCAGGTCGATGGAGGCCTGATCGGCGGCGAGGATGTCCAGCGAGGCGACGATGCCGATGTTCGGCGTGACCACCGGCGCGGCGGCGGTGCCTTCGCAGTCGCAGGACACAGACATATTACGGAGCACGTTCACGAACGAGATGCGGCTTTCAAAATGATCCACCACCGCTTTCGTCGATTCGGTCATGCGCTCCATAAATTCTTCTGTCTTGATGTCCCACTGATCGTCCGAGCCCGGCGTGGTGTGGATCATGGCCTTGCCGATGCGGCCGTCCGCGCAGCCGATGCCGATGTTCTTGTCGGAGCCGCCGAAGCCGCCCTGCACGTGCCCTTTGAAATGGGTGAGCACGAAGAGGGAGTCGTAGTCGAGAAGATGGCTCCCTACGGACATCTCGGTGAACCATTTGCCGCCGGTGACGGGGAGCATCGCTGTGCCTTCTTCATCCATGATGTCCACCGGACAGAAGGTCCAGCCGTTCGTCTGAAGCGTCTGACGGTGGAGCTCCGTGGTGTGGCGGCCCCCTTCGTAGTAGGCGTTCGTCTCCACGATGTGCGCGCCGGGAAGATCGCTCTCGATGAGCGCCTTCACCCACGGGCGGGGGATGATATTCGGTCCGTGAGGCTCGCCGGTGTGGAGCTTGATGGCGATGCGGCCGGTGAGATTTTCACTCACCCGGTGGAAGATCTTCCGCAGTCCCTCTGCGGAGAGATCGCGCGTGAAATATACGGCGGATTCACGGCCGCTCCGCTCGGCATAGGGGACGTAGCGGTCGCCGCCGGTCCCGGGAATGGGTCTCTGTTTTTCCATGGTGATTCCTCCCATCTATATGACTTCTTCTTTTGTTATACCATATCGGCGGCGTTTCTCCTATGACGGGGAGAAGGAGCCGCGGCCGATACCTCAACAGAAAGAGAAGCGCGGGCGCCTTTTCCCAGGCGTCCGCTTCGTTTCTCACTTCTGCTGCGCTTCCTGCTGAGCCGCCCGCTGGTCGGCGAGCTTGTCCTGCATGTTGGCGGCCCGGTCCCGCACGGCGTCGCTCTGGGCCTGCGTGCGGTTCGACGGGTCGCCCGGGCGGACCTGCTCGCGGTAGCGCTGCTGCCGCGCTGTGCGGGCCTGCCGACTCTGGTGACGGAGCTGGGTGTCGCGCTGGGCGTTCTGCTGATGGAGCGCGCGGTTCGCCTGAGCAGCGGCGCGGTTCGTAGCCGGCGCGGCCATGGCGGGCGCTGCGGCCGCGGAGAAGAGCGCCGCGGCGGCGAGAGTGAGGGCGATCAGTTTCCGTTTCATGGAGACCTCCTTTATGTATTAAAAATAATTCCTTATCCATCTTTACTATATCACAAAGGACAGGGCGGGACACGGAGCGGGGGCATCTTTTTCCGCGGCCTGGGCCAAAATTTTACAGGAAATTTTCTTTACTTTTCTTCTTTATCGTGGTAACGTATTACCATATACAAAACAGAAAGACATAAGGAGGATATATGCAGCAGACGCTGGAAGACTTGCAGATGGTCCACGAAGAGGAGATGGTCAATTATGACCGCATCCAGACGGAGGTCCTCCGGGTGATGCATCGGCACGGATGCCGGATCATCCAGACGCCCACTTTCGAGGACTATGACACTTACGGACGCTATTTCCCCACGCTGCAGCGGGAGATGGTGAAGACCATCGGCGCGGACGGCTCGGTGCTGGTCATGAGGCCGGACGTGACGCTGCCTCTGGTGAAGACGGTGGCCCGGGAGTATCCCGACACGAAGCAGCTTTTGAAATTCGGCTACGTGTCCACGGTCTTCCGCGAATATTACGGACGATCCACCCACGGCCGGTATTTTCTCCAGAGCGGCGTGGAGGTCCTGGGGGACGGCTCGCCGGAGTGCGACGGGGAAGTGATCGTCACGGCGGCGGAATCGCTGGAGGCGCTCGGCATTTCGTCCATGCGCATCGATCTCGGCACCGTGGCGTACATGGACGCGCTATTTGCCGATCTCCGGCTCTCACCGAAGGCGCTCACCGCGGTGCGGCAGGAGCTGGAGGAGCGGAATCTGGTGGCCCTTCGCGCGACGGCGGACGAGCTGCCGGTAACGAAGCTCCAGCGGGATGTCCTCACGGAGCTGCCGCGGCTCTTCGGTGACTATGAAGCGACGATGCTCCGCGCAGAGGAGCTCTCGCTGAATCGCGGCATGGCGGAGGCGCTCATGCGGACGAAGAAGGTCTACGGATACCTGGAAGACGCGGGCTGCGGCGGCCGGGTGCAGCTGGACTTCGGATTCACGTCGCACATGGGTTACTACACAGACACGGTCTTCAAGATCTACGGGGACGGCGCGCTCTATTCCCTCGTGAACGGCGGCCGCTACGACAGCCTCTCCGCGCAGTTTCAGGCAGAGCGTCCGGCGTGCGGCTTCGGCATGAATCTGAACCTGCTCTACGAGTACATGGCGGACGCGGGGATGCTCGAGGAGGCGCGGCCCTCGGCGGATATGGCGGTGGTCTACGACGAGGCGGCGCCCGCGCTCATCCGGGACATCAACCGCTGGCGAAAGGAAGGCTTCGCCGTGCTCGGCGTGAACCGGAAGAACACCATCGCGGAAAAGGATTTTCGCCTCATCGTCCGCTGGAAGGACGGCGGCTATGAAATGGACGGGCAGCCCGCGTCAAAGGAAAACGTGGACGCCCGATTAAGGAGGCTCTGATATGCTGCACATCGCACTGGCAAAAGGGCGCATCGCTAAGACGGTCATGCGTCGGCTGAAGGCGGGCGGCTGGGATTTTCCCCTCTACGACGACGACAGCCGGAAGCTCATCTTCACGGACGCGTCGGGCTGCCTCAAGGTGACGCTCGTGAAGTCGCCCGACGTGGCGGTGTACGTGCGCCGCGGCGCGGCGGATATCGGCATCGTCGGGAAGGACGTGCTCATCGAGGAAGGAGCGGACGACGTGTACGAGCTCTTGGACCTCGGCATCGGGCGGTGCCGCATGGCCGTCTCGGGCATCGCCGGACGGCAGGACGTGATGAAGAAACGCATCCTCACGGTGGCTTCGAAGTATCCCTCCATCGCGCGGCAGTACTTCGCGAGCCGTTTCCAGCCGGTAGACATCATCAAGCTGAACGGCTCGGTGGAGCTCGCGCCTCTCGTGGGCTTGGCGGACGTGATCGTCGATATCGTCGAGACGGGGACGACCCTCCGGGAAAACGGCCTCGAGGCGTACGACGAATTCATGGCGCTCTCGGCGCGGCTCATCTGCAATAAGGTATCGTACAAAATGAAGCAGGCGGAACTTCAGCATTTCATCGAGACCTGCGGTTTTTCAGAATAAAGAGAAAGAAGGAATTTTCCATGGAATGGATACAGGTGCCGAAAGAAGGATTCTCTCTCCGGGAGATCCGGAAACTGACGAACCGCGCGGTGAATCTCTCTCTCGATGTGGAAAAAGCGGCGTCAGCGATCCTTGCGGACGTGCGGGACAACGGTGACGAAGCGGTGCGCCGCCTTACAAAACAGTTCGACGGGGCGGACCTCACGGATTTCCGCGTGACCGAAGGGGAGATCGAAGAAGGGGCCGCTGCAGCCGGGCCGGAGCTCATGGCGGTCCTCGAAGAGGCGAAGGCGAACATCGAGGCGTATCACCGCGAGCAGGTGCGGAAGAGCTGGCTCAAAGAATTTCGACCGGGCGTGCGTCTGGGCGAACAGTACGAGCCCATCCAGCGCGTAGGGGTGTACGTGCCGGGGGGCCGCGCGGCCTATCCCTCCACGGTGCTCATGGACACGGTGCCCGCGGTGGTGGCGGGGTGCCCGTCCATCGCGATGGCCACGCCTCCCGGCCGGGACGGCAAAGTGAATCCGAATATCCTCGCCGCGGCGAAGGTGGCCGGCGTCAGGGAGATCTACAAAGTGGGCGGCGCGCAGGCCATCGCCATGCTCGCCTACGGCACAGAGACGGTGGAGCCGGTCTTCAAGATCGCCGGTCCGGGAAACGCTTTCGTCGCCATGGCGAAGCGCCTCGTTTACGGCACGGTGGGCATCGACATGATCGCAGGGCCGTCAGAGGTGTGCTGTGTCGCCGACGGCAGCGCGAACCAGAAATGGATCGCTGCAGACCTCCTCTCACAGGCGGAGCATGACCCGCGGGCGGCGGTCTTTCTCATCACCACGGACAAAGCCTTCGGCGAGGCGGTCGTTTCCGAGATGGAGGCGCAGATGAAGGCGCTTCCTCGGTACGAGATCATCAAAAGCTCCGTCGGGGACTATGCGAAGGCGTTCCTCTGCAGGGACGCGGCACAGTGCTTCGACGTGGTGAACAAGATCGCTCCGGAGCATCTGGAGATCGAGCTGCCCGAGCCGGAGCAGTACCTGCCGCTCGTGCAGAATGCCGGTGCGATCTTCCTCGGCAAGTACACCTCCGAGCCTATCGGGGACTACATGGCCGGGCCGAACCACACGCTGCCCACATCGGGCACGGCGGCCTTCTCCTCGCCCCTGGGCGTGCAGGATTTCGTGAAGCACAGCAGCGTGGAGATCTACACGAAAGACGCGTTCCGCCAGATCTCAAAAAAGGTGCAGCGCTTCGCTCTCGCGGAAGGGCTCGGCGCGCACGCGCACGCCATGGAGGTGCGCGATGAAGACTGAATGGCTTCGCCGGGAGGTGCGGCAGTTCGCGCCGTACGTGGTGGCGCCCATCCGCGAATCCCGCGTGATCAACGCTAACGAAAACTACGCGAACGTCTTCGCCATTCCTTCCATTCGGGAGGAAGTCATGGCGGCGCTCTCCTCGTACCAGCCGCAGATCTACCCGAAGCCCCTGGCGGACGGTCTGCGGGAGGCGCTCTCTGATTACACCGGGTCCGCTCCGGAAGAGCTCCTCGCAGGAAACGGCGGCGACGAGATGATCTCCTACACGCTCCATACCTTCCTGAACGAAGGCGACACGGTGCTCCTTCACGCGCCCACTTTCGACATGTACGAAGTAGGGGCGGGCCTTCTCGGCGCGAAGGTGGAAAAGGTGAGGGACCTTCCCGGCTACCGGCGAGACCGGAAGGGACTGCTGGACGCCATCCGCCGGCTCCAGCCAAAGATGACCTTCCTCTGCAATCCGAACAATCCCACCGGCGAGCTCCTCTCCGCATCGTTCATCGAGGAGTGCCTTGCGGCGGCGGAGGGCCTTGTCTTCGTGGATGAAGCGTACATGGAGTTCGCTCAGGAAGAGAGCGTGCTTCCACTCATCCGGAAATATCCGAATCTCATCGTGCTTCGGACGCTCTCGAAAGCGTTCGGCCTTGCGGGGCTCCGGTGCGGCTACATCGCGGCAGACCGGGCCATCATCGACGAGGTGGCAAAGGTAAAAAATCCCTACAATCTGAATTCGCTCACCCAGGCGCTCGCCGCGGCCGTGCTCCGCCGCCGGGAGGAGATCTTCCCCATCCGGGACGGCATCGTCGCAGAAAGAGAGCGGCTCTGCGAGGCGATTCAGCACGTGCGGGGCGTTACCGTCTATCCGTCGCGGACGAATTTCCTTCTCATCCAGGTGGAGGAAGACCGGGCGGACGAACTGTTTGAAGCGTGGCGGCAGGCGGACATCCTCGTGAAGCGCTACAAAGACAATCCCCTCCTGCCCGGCGCGTTCCGCATCACCGTCACCACGAGAGACGTGGACGACGCGGTGCTTTCCGTATTGAAAGAGGTGATGCGCCGTGCGTGAATCGACCATCGTGCGGAAGACCGCAGAGACGGACATCTGCCTGCGCCTTGTGCTGGACGGCGACGGGACTTTCCGCGGCACGAGCGGCATCGGGTTCTTCGACCACATGCTGACACTGCTGGCGGTGCATGGGGGCTTCACCCTCGAGCTCTCCGCCCAAGGGGATCTCGAAGTGGATGATCACCACACGGTGGAGGACATCGGCATCGCCCTCGGCGACGCGCTCACAGAAGCGCTGGGAGACAAGCGGGGCATCCGCCGCTACGGGTGTTTCTTCTGTCCCATGGACGATGCTCTCGCTCGGGTCGTGCTTGACCTCTCGGGACGGCCATACTTCGTGTACGACGTGGCCATCCCCGTGGAGCGCATCGGGACCTTTGAGACGGAGATGACCCGGGAATTTTTCCTGGCTCTTGCCATGCACGGGAAGATGAATCTCCACATGGCGCTCCTCTACGGCGTGAACGGTCACCACATCGTGGAGTCGCTCTTCAAGGGGCTGGGCCACGCGCTGGCCGAGGCGGTCTCCGTCAAAGGACAGCAGATCCTTTCTTCCAAGGGGGTGCTCTGATGAAAACAGCGATCATTGATTACGACGCGGGAAATCTGGCAAACGCGTATCGCGCGGCAAGGCGGGCGGGCCTCGACTGCGAAGTCACGCGGGACCCGGAGGCCATCCGCCGGGCGGGGGCGCTCATCCTCCCCGGCGTGGGAGCCATGAAGGACGCCATGGACCATCTGGACGCGTTCGGTCTCACAGATATTCTGAAAGAGGAAGTGAAGAAAGGGAAGAAGCTCGTGGGCATCTGTCTGGGCATGCAGGCGTTCTTCGAGTACTCCGAAGAAGGCGGCCATGTGGCGGGGCTCTCGCTCATTCCCGGCGCGGTGGTGCGCTTCCCCGACGGGCCGCTCAAGGTGCCCCACATGGGGTGGAACGAGCTCGTCTTCCCGCAGGAGCACTGGATCCGACAAGGGCTCCCGGAGCGCGCCTTCGTCTATTTCGTCCATTCGTACTACAAAACGCCCGCGGATTCGCCAGACGTCGTGGCCTATGCGGATTACGGCGTCAAGGTGCCCGCCATCGTGGAGAAAGGAAACGTCCTGGGGCTCCAGTTCCACCCGGAGAAATCCGGTCCCGTGGGAGAGATCCTCTGGAAGAACATCGCCGCGTGGCTGGAAGGAGGGCGCCCATGATCATTCTGCCGGCCATCGATATCCAGAACGGACAGTGCGTGCGTCTCCGTCAGGGCGACGCGAAGGAGGCCACCGTCTACGGCAGCTCGCCCGAGGCGATGGCTGTGAAATGGGAGATGGAGGGAGCGCGGTACCTCCATGTGGTGGATCTGGACGGCGCGTTTCGCGGGAGCGCTGTGAACCGCCGGGCGGTGGAAGCTATCTGCCATGCGACGGCGATCCCCGTGGAAGTGGGCGGCGGCATCCGCACGGAGGAGGACGTGGAAGCGTATCTTGCGCTCGGCGCGTCGCGGGTCATCCTCGGCTCGGCGGCCATCGAAAAAGAAGGCTTCGCCGCGGCCATGGCAAAGAAGTACGGCCCGTCCCGCGTGGCGGTCTCCATCGACGCCCGGGGCGACGTCGCCGCTTCTCATGGCTGGACGGATGGCTCAGGGAAAAAAGTGATCCCCTTTGCGGAGGAGCTCGTCCGAAGCGGCGTCTCCACTATCATCTATACCGACATCTCCCGAGACGGCATGCTCACTGGGCCGAACTTTGCCATGATGGAGCAGCTGAACCGCATCCTCGGCATCTCCCTCATCGCCTCGGGCGGCATGGCGGAGGCGGGCGACCTCCAGCGCCTTGCCGCGATGGGCGTCTGGGGCGCGATCTGCGGGAAAGCCCTCTACGAAGGGCGGATCACCATGGAAGACATTCGTAAGATACAGGAGGCATGATGCTCACCAAACGGATCATTCCCTGCCTGGACGTGGACCACGGCCGGGTCGTGAAGGGAAAACAGTTTCAGGATCTCCGCGATGTGGACGACCCTGTGAAGCTCGGCCGGTGGTACTCTGACTGCGGCGCCGACGAGCTGGTCTTTTACGATATCACCGCGACGCACGAGCACAGGGCGCTCTTTGTGGATGTGGTGCGCGCCGTCGCCGACGAGCTCACCATCCCCTTCACCGTGGGGGGCGGCATCCGCACGGCCGACGATTTCCGGGAGATGCTCCTGGCAGGGGCGGACAAAGTGTCCGTGAACTCCGCGGCTGTGGCGCGGCCCGAGCTCATCAGCGAGAGCGCGGCGCGCTTCGGCAGCCAGTGCGTGGTGCTCTCCATCGACGCCAAACGGAACGGCCGCGGCGGCTGGGACGTGTACGTCGAAGGGGGTCGGAAGAATACGGGCATCGACGCGGTGGAGTGGGCCCTTCGCGGAGAAGCGCTCGGCGCGGGGGAGATCTGCATGAACTCCATGGACGCCGACGGCGAGAAGGACGGCTACGACATCGCCCTCAACCGGACGCTTGCCGAGCGGCTCTCCATTCCCGTCATCGCCTCGGGCGGCGCGGGAAAGAAAGAAGATTTCCTCGAGGTCTTCCGCGCGGGAGCAGACGCTGCGCTCGCGGCGTCGGTCTTCCATTTCGGAGAGATCCCTATCGGGGAGCTTAAGCAGTATCTTGCCGCAGGAGACGTGCCCATGCGGCTGTAACAGGGAGGATCACATGGAAACGGAAATGGAATCGATCAGTTTACAGCACCTTTCCTTCGATGAGAAAGGACTCATACCAGCGGTCGTGCAGGACGCGCGCACCGGCGAGGTGCTCATGGTGGCGTACATGAATCGGGACTCGCTCATCCGCACCGTGGAGAGCGGAGAGACTTGGTTCTACAGCCGGTCGCGGCAGAAGCTCTGGCACAAAGGAGAGGAATCGGGCCATTTCCAGCACGTGCGCCGCATCTATGTGGACTGCGACGCCGATACCCTCGTAGTGGAAGTCGTGCCCGAAGGCCCCGCGTGCCACACGGGAAGCCGGTCGTGCTTCTTCCGCACGCTCTCCGAATGGGAGAACCTTCGCGGGCCTGCGGGCATTTCCATCCTGAGCGAGCTTTTCGAAGAGATCCGTGACCGCCGCGCCCATCCGCAGGCCCGGTCCTACACGAACTATCTCCAGCAGGAAGGAAAGAACAAGATCGACAAGAAGATCGGCGAAGAGGCAGCGGAAGTGATCATCGCCGACCAGCATGAAAACAGGGAGGAGATCATCGGCGAGTCCTGCGACCTCCTGTATCACCTCTTCGTTCTCTGGGAGAATGCCGGCGTCGATCTCACCGATGTGCTCGCCGAGCTGGACGCACGGGATGAGAAGAAAGGAAATAAAAAAGAAGTGGGTCATCAAGACAGGATCTTCTGAAGACCGCCCCGCAAGGGGCTTTTCTTTTTACACTGGATAGAGGAAATTTCTATGGCGGTATAGAAATTTGGAAATAAATGGAATATATGGTAGAATATAAATAGGGATACAAGATATGCCATAGGCAGGAGCGAAAGAAGGGAGAAGGAGCCATCAAATCTGTAAAAACGAAGGATAAAGGAAGCGAGGGATCACGAAATAGGATAAGGATGGTACAGATAAGGAGGCTCTTATGGCACTTTCATTTCAGAAGCAGGAACAGCGGCTGCTCATGGCTTCGGCCGCTGTGATGGCCACAGTGGGCGCGGCAGGGATCGGCACGGGGCTTGCGAGCGGTTCCCAGGCCATCTTGACGGATGGCATCTTTTCCGCCGTAGCGGTCATCATCAAGCTGCTCATGCTCGGCACGTCGCGGCTCATCGCGAAGGAGACGAGCGTGCGTTTCCAGTTCGGCTACTGGCAGATGGAGCCGCTGGTGCTCTTCACGGAAGGGGCGTTCACGCTCCTCATCGTGGTCATCGCTGCGGCAGCGGGGCTGGCAGGACTGGCCGGCGGCGGGCGCGAGATGGATTTCGGGCTGGCCGTGTGGTTCGCCCTTTTCTTTGAGGGGATGTCCGCCTCGTTTTATTTCTACCTGAAGCGGGCGAACCGGACGCTGCAGTCCAATCTGGTGCACTTCGACAACGTGAGCTGGTATGTGGATATGATGCTCGCCGGCGGGCTGCTCCTGTCGTTCTCCGCGGCGTGGGCGCTCGAAGAGACGGCGTACGCGTCGTGGAGCCGCTATGCGGACCCGCTCATCATGCTGGCGCTCTCGCTGCACATGATTCGTCCGGCGCTCCGCATCCTCGTGCCGTCGTTTCGGCAGATGCTGGGCGTCGCGCCGGAAGACGTGCACGCGCGGGTGCAGCAGGTCATGGACGAGAGCATGGCGCAGTACGGCTTTGCGGACTATGTGTCGAGCGTGCAGCAGTACGGACACACGAAGATCATCGAGATCGACATCCTCGTGGGAGAGGGCTGCTCGGCGAAGACTGTGGCGGAGTTCGACGCCATCCGTGACACCATCGACCGCGCGCTGGGCTATCCGGCCCATCAGAAGTGGCTCACTATCAATTTCACCGGGGCCAGGCGGTGGATGGCGAGGGATTATCTCCTGGATGCGTAAGAAGGGGACGCGGCAGCGCGTCCTTTTTCTGTGTTACAATGAAACGTAGAAACAGCGGAGGAGGGGTCTGATGAAAAAAGTGATCTTTGACGTGGACGGGGTGCTCCTGAGCGAGGAGCGGTATTACGACGTGTCGGCGCTCACCGTGTGGGAGATCCTCTACGGCAGGAAATACATGGGGCTCCCGTCGGAGCGGGATGACTTCGTCGCAGAGACCGTGACGGACGGGCAGATCGCCGCCATTCGATCGGAAGTGTGGGGACGGGACGCGCTCCTGTCGTGGCTGAAGAGCCGGGGCATCAATTCGAACTGGGACATGGTGCACGCCTGGCTCATCACCTGCTTCTGGCTCCTCGGGGAAGAATACCGGCGGCGTACCGGCGACGTGCTGCCGCTCCATTTCGCGAGGGAGACTGATTTCCGCAGCGCCGGCCTTGCTGTGATGGGCCTGCCCATGCCGAAGGCCGCGGCGCTCCTTGCGAAGTGGGAAGCGGCGGTGCCAGAGGCGGCGCGGGGGAGCGAAGTCTTCCGCGTCCTTACAGGCGCCATGGCGGAAACCTTTGGCGAGGAGCCTTCGTGGGCGCCCCTCCAGTCGGACCTGTGGCGCATGCATACCGAAGCGTTTCAGGCGTGGTATCTCGGCGACGACTTCTTCATCGAGCAGAACCACCGCGTGCCCTGGGCGGGCGGCAAGCGGGGCTTTCTGCGGGAGGAGATCCCTCTGGCGCCGGCGGAGGCCATCGGCGCGCTCTTCCGCCGCCTGAAAGAAAAGGGCTGGGAGATCGCCGTCGCCACGGGTCGCTCGCGGAACGAGATGACCGTACCCTTTCGTACGCTCGGCTGGTACGGCGCGTTTGATCCGCTCTACCTGGCGACGGCCACCGACGCTTTCGAAGCGGAGAAGGCGACAGGCATCGCGCACCTCGACAAGCCCCATCCTTTCCTCTATGAATGCGCCATGTACGGCAGGACGCCTGCGTTCTATGAGGCTTACGCCCGGGGCGAAAAGAAGGCGGGCCCGGAAGACGACGTGTACGTGGTGGGAGACTCCTTCTCCGATGTCCTCGGCGCGAAGGCCGCCGGCGCGAAAGCCATCGGCGTTCTGACCGGGCTCGAAGGAGCGGCCGCCGCCGACATGTTTGAAAAGGCAGGCGTCCCCTCGGCGGCGAGGGTCACGGAGATCGAGCTGCTTCTGAAATAAAGACAACAAAAAGGACACAGCTTCATGAAGAGGCTGTGCCTTTTTGTTGTCAGAGATCGCCGCGAAGGCCGATGACACCCGTGGCTTCCTCCATGCCGGAGGGGCCATCTGTCATTTGCGGGCGCTCCATGTTACAATAGAGCCAATGGGCGGCGGCGCCGCTGATCGGCAGCCCTGCGGGAAGCGGGGCTTTTTTCGCAGAAGGAGGAGCCTGTGGATCTGTTTCCCCACCTGTACGGCCAGGCGCGGCTGAAGAAAGAGATGGCGCGTCTCCTGGCGGAGCAGTGCGTGCCTCACACGATGATCTTCTACGGCGATGAAGGGCTGGGGAAGACCACTGCGGCTTTTGACCTGGCGGGGGCGCTCACGGGAAAAGAGGTCTTCGGGGCGCTCGCTCTGGCCTCGGCCGATCCGCAGCGGGCAAGGGATCTGGTGCTCACCGCGGGAGACGAGCGGGTATGGTATATCCGGCCGCTTGGGGCAGAGCTCCGCATCGATCAGTTCCGCCTCTTTCTGGAGGCGATGGCCTCTTTTGACGGTGCGCCGCGGGTATGCATCATCGACGAGGCGCAGACCATGATGCCCGCCGCGGCAAACGTCATGCTGAAGACATTGGAGGAGCCTCCAGCGGGGGTGTATTTCATCCTTATCACGCACGATCTGGACGTGCTTCTGCCGACGATCGTGTCCCGCGGGGAGCGGTTTCCTTTCTTCCCTCTCTCCCGGGCGGATTATGAGGCGCTCCTGGCGGCGCGGACGAAGGCCTTCCCGCTGAAGACGGCGGAGGAGATCGACGAGGCGTTCTTTCTCTCCGGCGGAAATCCGGGGCTCACCCGGGAGATGTTCGGCGAAGAAGGCGCGCCCCAGCCGGAGACGGCCATGGCGCTGTGGGAGCTCCTCACGGTGAGCGCGGCGCCTTTTTCAGAAGGCACGGCGGGGGCGGTGCAGGATCGGAAGGAATTTCGCCGCCTCATCCGGTGGATGCTTCTCATCGGGCGGGATCTTCTGGTGTTGGCGGAAGCGCCGGGTGCCGACCTCGTGCGGTGCCGTCAGATGGCGGCGAGGGAGGCGCGCATCGCGCCGGAGTGGACGGACGGAAGGGCAGAGGCGGCGCTCCGCGTGCTCTCTGTGGCGGACGAAGCGTGCCGCCGGTATATTTCTGTGAAAAATATCTGGGATATGATCCTCATCGCGCTGGTTCGTATCCGGAAAGGGCAAACGTATGGCATTGGCAGCAGGGATCCGGTTTAAGCGGGCCGGAAAGATCTATGATTTCGCGCCGAACGGGCTCGAACTGCATCTGGATGACGGCGTCATCGTGGAGACGGCGCGGGGGATGGAGTACGGATACGTGGCGGTCGCGCCGCGGGAAGTGGAGCGAAAGGAAGAGGACGGCGAGCTCAAGCCCATCCTCCGCCGTGCGACGGACAAGGACCGGCTGCAGCTGGAGCGGAATAAAAAGCGCGAGGAGTACGCCTTCGAAGTATGCCTGAAGAAGATCGAGAAATTCAAGTGTCCCATGAAGCTCCTCCGCGTGGAGTATACTTTCGACCGGAGCAAGATCGTCTTCTTCTTTACGGCCGACGGCCGGGTGGATTTCCGAGAGCTCGTGAAGGATCTGGCGTCGGTCTTCCACACGCGCATCGAGCTCCGTCAGGTGGGCGTGCGGGATGAGGCGAAGCAGGTCTCCGGCATCGGTCCCTGCGGGCGGCCTCTCTGCTGCGCCACGTTCCTCGGCGATTTTGCGCCGGTGTCCATCAAGATGGCCAAAACGCAGGGTCTCTCTCTCAATCCGACGAAGATCTCCGGGGCGTGCGGCCGTCTCATGTGCTGCCTGCGCTATGAAAACGAGCTGTACGCTTCGGGAGAGCTGAAGTGCCCGAAGCTCTCCGCCGGTGAAAAGAAGCGCGCGGAAGCGGCACCGCGGGTGGGCATGAAGGTGGTCACCGACAGCGGCAGCGGCGTCGTGGTCTACGTGAACAGCCAGCGCCGTACGGTGAAAGTGCAGCTGGAGGGCCAGAAATCCAGGACGGTTTCCTGGGACGACCTCGCGGCGGAAGAGAACAGATGAAGGGAAGGCAGCGCCTCAAGACGCTGTCTTTTTTGGAAGAAAGGGGCCCTTATGGATTTTGAACTGCGGGAAGGCGAGCGGCTGGACGATCTCGTCCGGGACGGGATGCGCCTCATCCAGCGGCCGGATCAGTTCTGTTTCTCCCTTGATTCAGTGCTGCTCGCCCATTTCGTGCGGGTGCGCCGGAAGGACCGCATCGTCGATCTCGGCACGGGAACGGCGGTGATCCCGCTCCTCCTCACCGCTTTCGGCGCGGAAGACGTGGTGGGCATCGAAAAGAATCCCGTCATGGCGGAGCTCGCGGAGCGGAACATAAAGGGAAACAGAAAGGAAGGGAAGATCCGCATCGTCTGCGGCGATTACTGCGAAGCGCCGTCCCTTTTCCCTACAGGGGCGTTCACCTCGGCGGTGGTGAATCCGCCGTATCGGGAAGTGGGGCGCGGGGCGCTGAATGAGAAAGCCGGCGTCGCCTCGGCCTGTCACGAACTCACCGCATCACTTCCCGACGTGTTTCGCGCGGCGGCATACCTCCTTGCCTTCGGCGGGCGGCTCACCATGGTGCACCGGGCGGACCGCGTGGGCGATCTCTTAGCCGAGGGGAGGGCGGTGCGGATGGAGGCCAAGCGTCTTCGTTTCGTCTACAGCCACGAAGGGGAGGAGGCGGTGCGCGTCCTCTGCGAATGGAAATACGGCGGCCATCCCGGCGTCATCGTCGAGCCGCCGCTCATCGTGCATGAAAAAGACGGCTCCTACACGGAAGAAGTGCGGGCCATCTATGGAAAATAAAGAAAGGGAGACTTTATGAGCGAAGTCACCGGCGGCACGCTGTACCTCGTGCCCACGCCCATCGGCAACCTGTCGGACATGACCCGGCGCGCCGCGGAGATCCTGCGGGATGCGGACATCGTCGCCTGCGAGGACACGCGGCACACGCGCATCCTGCTGTCCCATCTGGGCATCGAGAGGGCGGTCGTGTCTTATCACGAACATAATAAAAAGGAAGCGGGGCCAAGGCTCATCGAAGCGCTCCTGGCCGGGAAGTCGGTGGCGCAGGTGAGCGACGCGGGCATGCCCGTCGTCTCCGATCCCGGCGCGGATCTGGTGCGCCTGGCGCTGGCGGAGGACATCCCCGTAGTGCCGCTGCCCGGGCCGAATGCAGCGCTCACGGCGCTCATCGCATCGGGGCTCGACGCGCGGCAGTTCGTCTTCGTCGGGTTCCTGCCGCGGACTACGGCGAATCGGAAAGAGCTTCTCACGGCCATCGCAAAGATCCCTTTCACTCTTATCTTCTATGAAGCGCCGCACAGGCTGAGGGAGACCCTTGTGGCCCTTGAGAATGCGCTGGGCGACCGCCGGGCCGTCACGGCGCGGGAGCTCACCAAGAAATTCGAGACCTTCCGCCGGGCGCGCCTTTCGGAGCTTCGGGCAGAGCTCTCCGAAGAAGCGCCCCGCGGAGAGTATGTGGTGCTCATAGAGGGGTTCCATGGAGAGGCAGAAGAGGAGGAGGCCGAAGGGAGCTGGGAGGAAGAAGCGCTCGCTCTGGCGAAGACGCTGCCCGTGAAGGAAGCGGCGCGGCAGATCGCCGCGAAATGGCACCGCTCCCGCCGGGAGGTGTATCAGTACCTTCTCGCCGCCGCAGACAAATGATCGATGCATATCCTGACAGCGCGCCTGTCGGGATTTTTTTCTGCCCTTTTTCATTTCCCCGCCCATTTGCGGTATAATAAAAAATACGAATGCTATGCGAGGAGGATCTGCTATGTCTGACAAACCGAAATATTACATCACCACTCCCATTTATTATCCTAGCGCGAAGCTCCACATCGGGCACACCTACTGCACGACCATCGCCGACTGCATGGCCCGGTTCAAGCGGCTCGACGGCTATGACGTCTTCTTCCTCACCGGCTCCGACGAGCACGGCCAGAAGATCGAACAGAAAGCGGAAGAAGCGGGCGTGACGCCCATCGAATACACGAATCAGATTGTGGGCATGTTCCAGGAACTGTGGAAAGAGCTCAACATCTCCAACGATGATTTCATCCGCACCACAGAGGAACGGCACCGCAAAGTGGTGCAGATGCTCTTCCAGAAAGCCTACGACAAGGGAGATATCTATAAGGGCAAGTACGAAGGGTGGTACTGCGTGCCCTGCGAATCGTTTTGGCCGGAAAACAAGCTGGACGAGAACCACATCTGCCCCGACTGCGGGCGGCCCCTGCAGCGGGTGAGCGAGGAAGCGTACTTTTTCAAAATGTCGAAATACGCCGACCAGTGGATGAAATACGTGGAAGACCATCCTGATTTCATCCAGCCTGCGTCCCGTCGGAACGAAATGATCCAGTTCGTGAAGAGCGGGCTGGAAGATCTCTGCGTGTCCCGGACGAGCTTTTCCTGGGGCATCCCCGTGCCTTTCGATCCAAAGCACGTGGTCTACGTGTGGTTCGACGCGCTGGTGAACTACCTTACCGCGGCGGGCATTATCGACGATCCGGAAAAATTCAGAAAATTCTGGCCGGCAGACGTGCACCTCGTGGGCAAAGAGATCGTGCGTTTCCACACCATCATCTGGCCGATCATGCTCATGAGTCTTGGCATCGAGATCCCGAAGATGGTCTACGGCCACGGCTGGCTCATCGTGGACGGGGAAAAGATGTCCAAGTCGAAGGGGAACGTCATCGACCCGATCCCGCTCCTGAAGGAGTTCGGCTCTGACGCCATCCGCTACTATCTTCTGAACGACATCCAGCTCGGACAGGACGGCAATTTCAGCCGCGACCGCCTCATCGGACGCATCAATTCGGACCTGTCCAACGACCTGGGGAACCTTCTCTACCGCACGCTCTCCATGGCGGAGAAATACCGCAAAGGCATCGTGACGAAAGGGGACGCCGCAGGCGATGAGACGGTGGCGGAAGCATCCCGTCAGGTGGAAGCCCATGCAGCGGAGACGCTCAAAGCGTATCGGAGCAGCATGAACAGCTGGAAGATCAACGACGCGCTCAAGGCGGCGTGGACCTTCGTCCGCTCGCTCAATAAATACATCGATGTCACCGCGCCGTGGGTGCTCGCGAAGGACCCGGCGAAGGCGCCGCTTCTCGATGCAGTGCTGTACCATCTCTGCGAAGGGCTGCGCATCACAGCGCTCCTCGCCGAGCCGGTCATCCCCATCGCAGCGGAAAAGATCTGGAACCAGCTGGGCCTCTCCGATTTCAAGAGCGCGCTCCTCGCCGATGCCGCATGGGGCGGTCTCCCGGACGGCATCCAGACGAAGAAGGGCGAGCCGATCTTCCCGCGCATCGAGATCGAAGAAGAGCCGCAGGAAGAAGCGCCCAAAGCGCCGGTGAAGGAAGAAAAGAAAGAAAAACCGGCGGAGAAGGCGGAAGAGGCGCTCCCGCAGATCTCCATCGATGATTTCTTCAAGACCGACCTGCGTGTGGCGGAGATCCTCACCGCAGAGAACGTGAAGAAATCGAAGAAGCTCATCAAGATGACCGTAACGCTCGGCGATGAGACCCGCACGGTGGTATCCGGCATTGCTCAGTATTACAAGCCGGAAGACCTTGTGGGCAAGCACGTCATCTTCGTGGCGAACCTCAAGCCTGCCAAACTCATGGGCATCGAATCCCAGGGCATGGTGCTCGCCGCTTCGAAAGACGGAGAGCTCGTGGTGCCCTTCGTCGATATGCCCGTGGGAAGCAGGGTGAAATAAGATGAAGCTCTTCGACACGCACGCTCACGTGTACGACAAAGCCTTCGACAATGACCGCGACGCCATGATGAAGACCGTGTGGGACGTGTGCGATTACGTGGTATGCCCGGCGGAGGATCTCGAGACGAGCCGAAAGGCGCTCGCCATGGCGAAGGAATATCCCCATATGTACGCCGCGGCCGGCATCCATCCGCAGCTTACCGCAAAAGCGACGGAGGAAGAGCTCGCCGCCATCCGCGAGCTGGCGAAGACTGAAGAGAAGATCGTCGCCATCGGCGAGATTGGCCTCGATTATTACTACCTCTACAGTGACATCGAGACGCAGAAAGAGTGGTTCGGACGGCAGATCGACCTGGCCGCCGAGCTGGACCTGCCGATCCTCATCCACGACCGCGATGCCCACGGCGATACGCTCGCTATCCTGAAGGAGCACCAGACAGACCGCCTTCGGGGCATTCTCCACTGCTACAGCGGAAGCCTTGAAATGGCGAAGGAGCTCATCAGGATGGGCTTCTACATCTCCTTTGCCGGCCCGGTGGTCTTCCCGAAGAGCACGAAGCTCAAGGAAGTGGCCAGAGAGCTGCCCCTCTCCCGTATCCTCGTGGAGACGGACAGCCCGTATCTCACGCCGCCGCCCTTCCGCGGCCGCCGGAACGATCCCTCGAAAGTGCAGTACGTGGCCGAAGAGATCGCCCGCCTGAAGGATCTCCCCGTGGAGACCGTGGTGGAAGCGACGCGGCGGAACGCGCTGGATATCTATCAGATCAAAGACTGAGAAAAGCTCCCCTGCGGGGGCTTTTTGCTTTGGAAGACTTTAACAGCAAAGAGATATGCTAATTGGTTGGAAAATAAATTTGAAATAGCCTTATAGAGCGATTTTGCACTGCGAGCGTATCTCTGCTATAATGGATGCATGACAAATATGTCATCAAGTTTTACTTTTTCTCATAAAATGACCTTTGAAAGGAGGCACTCCTATGATCACAGAGCAGGAGATCTACCTGACCGATCCTGTGGCCAAGGCGGAAGTCATCGAATTTTTGAAGGGCTTCGACCTGACGTTCACCGGCAACATCGACTACACGATGGGCCTTTTTGACGACGGGAAGCTCATCGCCACGGGCTCTCTCGGCGGCCGCGTCATGCGCGATATCGCCATCTCGGAAGAATATCAGCACAAAGGGCTGACGCACCGCATCATCCGCAACCTCGAAGGGGAATCGCACCGCCGGGGCATCACGGGCAATCAGATCTTCACGAAGCCGCAGAACGTGCCGGTCTTCGAGCACATGGGCTTCAAGCTGGTGTGCGTGGCTGAGCCGTATGCGGCGCTTCTCGAAAAAGGCCAGAATACGCTGGAAGAATACCTGAACCGCATCCGTCCGATCCTCGGCACCGGGGAAGGACGGAACCGCGGAGCCATCGTGATGAACTGCAATCCCTTCACGCTGGGCCATCGGTCTCTTGTGGAATACGCGGTGAACAACTGCGATGAAGTGATCATCTTCGCTGTACAGGAAGACCGCTCCATTTTCCCGTTCTCCGACCGCTTCTCCCTGATGAAGCAGGGCGTGCAGGACATGCGAGGCGTGCAGATCGTCAGCGGCGGCGACTACATCATTTCCAATGCTACTTTCCCGACGTACTTCATCAAGGGCACGCAGGAATTGGCGGCGCAGACGAAGCTTGACGCGACGGTCTTTGCGACGCGCATCGCACCGGCTCTCAATATCACTGTGCGCTTCGTCGGCGACGAGCCGTCTGATAAGACGACGCTCGCCTACAACAGGGCGATGAAGGAAGTCTTCGGCTCTAACGGGCTGGAGCTCAAGATCATCCCCCGCGAACAGAAAGGCGACCAGGTGGTGAGCGCCTCCACGGTGCGCCGCGCTCTCGTGGACGACGATTGGGAGACCGTGCGCCGCATGGTGCCGCGCACGACGCTGAACTATCTTCAGAGCGAAGCGGGCGAGGCCATCATCCAGAAGATGAAGCTCATGGCGAGCCTGGGACAGAAGATCTGAGAAAAAAGGAAAAAGACCGCAGTCTCTTTCGGGAGGCGGCGGCCTTTTTGTGTGCTCATTTTTTTCGGAAACGGTGAGAAAGTGACAAAAGATGAGGGGGCAAAGTCCTTTCGGGAAGGCGGCGAGCGGGCGTTGCCGGGCCGCAGGGCACATCGGGGGCTTTTGCTATGAAAAACGTTTTTCAAATGAAAAAGGGCAGAGGGGCATGGCGGCCCCGGAGGGAGGCAGAGACCCCGCAGGGGACGAAAAGAGGCAGAGGGGAGCGCAGACCTCGGAAAAAGTAAAGACCTCTGAGGGGGCAGCAGACATCGAAGGAGGCGGTGGCCGCTGCCAGTTTGAGCGGGAAGGAAGATGTTATTTTTTCAAGACCAAACAAACTTTCTGATTTTGTGATATAATGAGAAAAAATGTTTGGGCATAGGAGGAACAGATGGAGCTGGAAGAAAAACTGGCGATCCTGGCGGACGCGGCGAAGTACGACGTATCCTGCGCGTCCAGCGGTTCGAAGCAGCGGAACACGCCCGGCGGCACGGGGAATGCGAGTTACGCCGGTATCTGCCACAGCTGGGCGGCGGACGGGCGGTGCATCTCGCTTCTGAAGATCCTCATGACCAATTCGTGTATCTATGACTGCGAATACTGCGTGAATCGGAGGAGCCACGATACGAAGCGGGCCATGCTTACCGTGGAGGAGATCGTCCGCGTGACCATGCAGTTTTATCGGAGAAATTACATCGAAGGGCTCTTCTTGAGCTCCGGCATCGTGCGCTCGCCGGACTACACCACCGAGCTCCTGCTCTGCGTGGCGAAGACGCTGCGCCTGCGGGAGCGGTTCAACGGCTACATCCATATGAAGGCCATCCCCGGGACGGACGAGCGTCTGCTGGATGAGCTGGGGCGGCACGTGGACCGGATGAGCGTCAATATGGAGCTGCCGTCGGAGCCGTCTCTCCGGCTGCTCGCGCCGCAGAAGACACGGAAGGCCATCCTCTCGCCGATGAAATTCATCCACGACCGGCTGGAGGAGCAGTCGGAGGAGAGGAAACAGAAGAGACGACCGGCGCCCTTCGTCCCGGCGGGGCAGTCCACGCAGCTCATCGTCGGCGCGAGCGGAGAGAGCGACCGCCAGATCCTGCGCCTCACGGAAGGGCTCTACCGCGCGGTGGGACTGAAGCGGGTCTATTACTCGGCGTATGTGCCGGTGATGCGCGGCAAGAATCTTCCTGTCATCGTGCAGCCTCCGCTCCTTCGGGAGAACCGGCTGTATCAGGCGGACTGGCTGCTCCGGTATTACCATTTCACCGCCGACGAGCTGCTTCCGGAGTCGGCGCCGGATTTTGATCTGGCGCTCGATCCGAAAGCGTTCTGGGCGCTTCAGCACCGGGAGCTCTTTCCGGTGGAGGTGAACCGCGCGCCTTATGAGCTGCTGCTCCGCGTGCCCGGCGTAGGCGTCGCCTCGGCTCGGCGCATCGCAGCGCTCCGCCGCTATGGCTGGCTCTCTCTGGACAGCCTGCGGAGGGTGGGGCTCGTGTGGAAACGGGCTCGCCATTTTCTTACTGTCCGGGGAAAATATTACGGATGGGGCGACGCTGAGGCACTTCGGAACGATCTGGTATCGGTCCGGGGGCAGAAGGCCATGGAAGAGATGAGCCTGTTCGAAGGGGAGGTGTGACCATGATCTACCGGTATGACGGTACGTTTCCCGGCTTTCTCTGCGCGGTCTACGAGGCCTACCACGACGGGACGAGCCATACGGAGGGCATCTGCGCCGGTACGGCCCCGGCGGGGCTCTTTTCAGAAGAAAAAGAGGTCGCATCCCGGGAAGAGACGGCGCTCAGAGTGGGCGCGGCGTTCTACCGGAACTGCGGCCGCGCGGCGTCGCAGTGGCTCTACCGGGCGTTTCTCGCCGAAGAGGAGGGGCGGGAGGACGTGCTCTTCACCTATGTGCGGGAGGGGTTCCGTCTGAAGCGGGGGCTCTACGCCCGGCGCGCGGAGCCATGGGCGTGGACCGTGTTTCAGTGGGCGCAGAAGACCGGCGCGGAAGCGGGCAAGCTCATGGGGCTGGTGCGGTTCCGCGAGCTGGCGGAAGGGCTGCTCTATGCAGAGATCAGCCCCACTCACGACGTGCTGCCGCTTCTTGCTCCGCATTTCCGGAAGCGCCTTTCGGGAGAGGCCTGGGCGATCCACGACGTGCGCCGCCGCCGCGCCGCCTGCTGGGATCGGCATACGCTCTTTCTGGCGGAAGTGCCCGAGCGGGCGGAAGACATCCGAAACAGCGAAAGCGAAGAAGCGCTGCAGCGAATGTGGCGGACCTATTACCGGCACATCGCCGTGACGGAGCGGCACAATCCGGACCTCCGGCGCTCTTTCATGCCGCAGAAATACTGGCGGTACCTGCCGGAGATGCAGGAGAGACCTGGCAGCCGTTGACATTTCTGTAAAAAGTTTATGATTTCTGTAAAATTTATTTTGAAAACGGGCGGTCTCTTCCCGGTATAATGAACATACCTGAAAGGAGGACGGCCATGAAAAAGATCATTCTGGCAGCATGTGCGCTCGCGCTGGGGCTCACCGTGGGGTGTGCCGGAAGCAGCGGCGCGGGATATCAGTCCATCTCGCCGAAGGAAGCGAAGGCGCGGATGGCGGAAGGCGCAGTGGTGGTGGATGTGCGGGAGCCGGCGGAGTACGACGCAGGCCACGTGCCGGGGGCGCGTCTCTTGCCGCTCGGTACGATCGACGGAAAGACGGCCGCCGCGGTCATCCCGGACAAGGGCACGGAAGTGCTCGTGTACTGCCGGACCGGCGTGCGCAGCAAAAAGGGCGCGGCAAAGCTCGCGGACCTTGGCTATACGAACGTCTCCGAGTTCGGCGGCATCGTGCAGTGGCCTTACGAGGTGGTCCGTACTGCCGAAGGCGATAAGGCATGAAGCCGCAGAAGGCGCTTCGCGAAGCGGCAGAGGCGGCTATCGCGGCGCATCCCGGCGCGCGGGTGCTGCCATTTACCTGCGATGGAGAGAAGTACTGGCTCAAGAGGAAACAGAGCAACGGACGGATACAGCTCGTAAAATACTCTGTGGAGCAGCAGTTCTACTACGAAGCAGCGCGCATCGAGATCGCATCGGAAGCGTCGGATCATGCGCCGGAAATGGTGCTCCTCACGGATGATTACTTCGTGCTCCGCGATGGGGGCCGTTCGGTCCACGACTGGCTCCTCTCCGATGCGCCGGAGGAGGAGAAGCTCCATATTCTGCAGGAAGCGGGAAAGGCACTCTGCGAGCTCCATCAGGCAGGACTCTATCACGGGCGGCCGGCACCCCGCGACATGGTATGGGACGGCCGCTGCATCACCTTCCTCGACTGGGAGAATCGCACCTATTTTCACGACCTGCCGCACCGGCAGATGACGGACGCGGCGCTCTTCCTGCAGGGACTATATCGCGAGCGGTGGATGAAGGACTCCTATGTCCGCGCGGCGTGGGACGGTTACCGGAAAGCGGGCGGCGCGGCGATCCTCCTGGAGACGGGGCGCTTTCTGGCCGATCATAAGATCATTTCTCGTCTCACGGGCATCCTCCATCCCTTTCATTTCAAAGACGTGGAGCCTCTTGAAAAAGTGTATCGCTGGTTCGCCTCGCACGAGGAGGAACTGGTCCATTCATAAAACGATCCTTCCGGCTGTGGCCCGGAGGGATTTTTTGTGTCATGGTAGCCAAAAACAGGGCAGGCATATATAATAAAGGAGTTAAGACCATGATTTTTAGAAAACTCTAATAAATAGGACCACAGGAGGACCGAGATGGCGAAAGACTATTCATTCGACGTGGTGTGCCGCACGGATCTGGCGGAGGCGGCCAATGCGGTGAACCAGGCGGCCAAGGAGATCCGCACGCGCTACGATTTCAAGGGCAGCAAGAGCTCCGTCACGCTCGCGGACGGGACGCTCACGCTCCTTGGAGACGACGACTTCAAGCTGCGCCTCGTGCGGGAGATCGTCAATGGGAAGCTGGTGAAGCGGGGCATTTCTCTTAAGAATCTCACCGAGGGGAAGAAGGAGCCTGCCGCAGGCGGCATGGTGCGGCAGGTGCTTACCTTCAAGAACGGCATTGAGGCTGAGCTTGCCAAGGACATCGTCAAGCGCATCAAGGGCTCCGGTATCAAGGTGCAGGCGAAGATCAACGGGGACGAGCTCCGCGTGAGCGGCAAAGACAAGGACGCGCTGCAGGCGACGATCGCTTTTCTGAAGGATCAGGATCTGCCCGCCGAGCTGCAGTTCGTGAATTATCGCTGATGGAGGCACCGAATCTGGACCGGCCCATGAGGGAAGGCTACACCACGGGGGCGGCGGCCGCAGCGGCTATGAAGGCGGCGCTCTTGGCGCTCCGCGGGGAATTTCCGAAGACGGTGACGGTGCTCTCGCCGCAGCACGCGGAGATCACCGTGCCGGTGGAAGAGGCGTCCGCCGAGGACGGCACGGGCACGGCGACGGTCCTGAAGGACGGCGGGGACGACCTGGACTGCACCCACGGCACGCCGGTCATCGTGAAAGTGCAGTACAGGGCAGAACCTGGACTCATCCTCAAGGCGGGGAAAGGCGTGGGCATCGTCACGAAGCCAGGTCTTCAGGTGCCGGTGGGACATCCTGCCATCAACCCGGGGCCGCAGCTCATGCTGCGCCAGGTCTATGAAACGATCGTCGGCCGGAAGAGGGGCGTGGTAGCGACGGTCTCGGTCCCCCGCGGGGAAGAGCTGGCCAAAGAGACGCTCAATCCCGCCATGGGCGTCGTGGGCGGTATTTCTATCCTGGGCACGACGGGCATCGTGAAGCCCATGAGCGAAGATGCGTATAAGCGGTCGCTCGCGCCGCAGCTCTCGGTCATCAAAGCCTGCGGATACAGGACGGCGGTGCTCTGCCCGGGGCGGATCGGCGAGACGGCCGCGTTCCGTATGGGCATCCCTCGGGAGGTCATTGCCGAGACGAGCAATTTCATCGGCTACATGATGGAGCAGGCCGCCGCGGTGGGATTTCAAAAGCTCCTTCTCATCGGCCATATGGGAAAGCTCGTGAAGGTCACGTCCGGGAGCTTTCACACGTATAACCGCATGAGCGACGGACGCATGGAGACGATGGCCGCCTATGCCGCGCTGAACGGAGCGGGCCCTTCCGTCGTGCGGGAGATCCTGGAGTGCACGACTACGGACGCTGCTTCCGCGGTCATCGTCCGGGAGCATCTCGAAGCGGTATATCTCCAGATGGCGGAGCGCGCCCAGGTGCGATGCGAGCGCTATCTTTTCGGCAAGGCCCGGGTGGGCGTCGTGTTCGCCGCCATGGACGGCACGGTCATCGCCGCGTCGAGCCGGGCGAAGGAGATCACAGAGGAAGAACAATGGCACATCGTTTGATCGTGGCGGGCATCGGCCCGGGGGGAAAAGACTACATCCTGCCGAAAGCGCTCCGGACCATAGAGGAGGCCCGGTATCTCGCCGGAGGACGCCGGGCGCTTGCTGATTTTGCGTCCGATGGGCAGGAGACCTGCCCCATTACAGGGAAGCTCTCCCTTTTGGCGGAATGGATCGGCGCGTCGCTCGAAAAGGACGACGTGGTGGTCATGGTGTCGGGCGACCCCGGTTTCTACAGCCTCCTGCCGTGGCTGAAGAAACGCTTCGAAGGGACGCCTGTGGAAGTGATCCCCGGCATCTCGTCGGTGCAGGCGGCATACTGCGCGGTGGGAGAAGCCTGGCAGGGGGCGGACTGGCTCTCCTTCCACGGCCGCGTGCCACCGGAGGAGAAGCTCGCCTACGCGCCGGGGCGTCGTCTCGCTTTTCTGACGGATCATGCGCATGATCCCGCGTATATCGCGGGGGCGCTCATGGAGCGGGGCTGGCCGGAAGATACTGCGGCCGCCGCGGCGGAACATATTTCCTATGAAAATGAGCATATCGTCCGGGGGACGCTCGCAGAGATCGCCCGTCTGCCCGGCTTTGGTGAATCCGTACTGGTGGTGATGGGATGAAGCATACCTTTGGAATCGCGGATGAGGAGTTCATCCGCGGCAAAGTGCCGATGACGAAGGCGGAGATCCGCGCGATGGTCATGGTGAAAGCGGCCGTCGCGCCGGGCGACACCGTGGCTGATATCGGCGCGGGGACGGGATCGCTCTCCATCGAAGCGGCGCTTGCTTCGGAGACGGGGACGGTCTACGCCATCGAGAGAAATCCGGAGGGGATCGCCCTCATCGGGAGAAACGCGGAGAAATTCGGCTGCAAAAATATCGAGGTCGTCGAAGGGACCGCGCCGGAGGCCATGGAGGGGCTGCCGATGTGTCAGGTGATCCTCATCGGAGGCACGGGCGGGCATCTTTCCGCCATTCTGGACGCAGCGGACGCGCATCTTTTGCCGGGCGGGCGGATCGTGCTCACCGCCGTCACGGCGGAGACCACAGGCGATATCGTTCGCGCCTTCGCCGGCCGGGATTATTCGCTGGAAGGCTTTCAGATGCAGGTGAACCGCCTGCGGAAGCTTGGACGGTACCATCTGTACAGTCCGCTCAGTCCCGTTTTCATTTTTACTGCGGTCAAAGGGGCCGCAAAGGCATAACAGTTCATCGTTTGAGGAGGATATTATGGGGAAAGTGTATTTCATCGGCGCCGGGCCGGGGGACCCGGAGCTCATCACGGTCAAAGGACAGAGGCTCATCTCCGAGGCGGACGTCATCATCTACGCCGGCTCGCTGGTGAATCCGGAGATCCTGAAATACGGAAGGAAAGACGCGGAGATCTATAACAGCGCGACCATGAATCTGGATGAGGTGCTGAAAGTAGAGATCGAAGCGGTGCGGGCGGGAAAGACCGTCGCCCGCGTACACACTGGCGATCCAGCCATCTACGGCGCGATCCAGGAGCAGATGGACGGGCTCCGCGCGGCGGGCATCGAAGACTTTGAAGTGGTGCCTGGTGTGAGTTCCTTCCTTGCTTCGGCTGCGGCGCTCAAGCAGGAGTACACTCTGCCGAACGTGTCGCAGACCATCATCATCACCCGCATGGAAGGGCGCACACCCATGCCGCCGAAAGAGAAGCTGACGCTCCTCGCGCAGCATCAGGCGACGATGTGCATCTTCCTCTCCGTGCAGGCGATCGACGAAGTGATGAAGCAGCTCACCGACGGGGGCTACGCGCCGGATACGCCTGTGGCCATCGTAGTGCGCGCCACTTGGCCGGATCAGAAGATCCTCCGCGGCACGATCGGGACCATCGCAGGCATCATCCATGACGCAGGCGTCACTCGCCAGGCGATGATCATCGTGGGCCGCGTGCTGGACAGCGAATACGACCTGTCGAAGCTCTACGACAGCAAGTTCACCACCATGTTCCGCAAGGGCACTGGCGAGGCATGAAATACGCAGTGATCTCCGTCTCCCACACGGGGGCGGAGCTCGGCCAAACTGTGCGCGCCGCTCTTTCAGACGATGTGGTCTGCTATGAACGCGAAGGCGCGGAGAGCGGAGGCACTGCCCGGTATTTCACGAAGACGCTGGCGCTGACGGAGGAGATCTTCTCCCGCTATGACGGGCTCCTCTACATCATGGCAGCGGGCATTGCCGTGCGGGCCGTCGCGCCGCACGTGGCGAGCAAGGCGTTCGACCCGGCGGTGCTCGTCATGGACGAATGCGGCCGCCACTGCATCTCGCTCCTCTCTGGGCATCTGGGCGGTGCGAACGCCTGGGCGCGGGAGGTGGCCGCCGCCGTCGGGGCTGATCCAGTCATCACCACGGCCACCGACGTGCACGGACGGCGCGCGCCGGACGACGTGGCCCGGGAGCTCTTCCTGCGCGTGGAGCCGCTGGAGGCGCTCAAGCCGGTGAACAGAGCCATCGCTGAAGGCAGGCCCTTCGCTTGGCTGGTGGACCCGGCGCTTCCCTTCGCGGAGGATGTGCGGACAAAGCTTGCCGCGCTCGGTGTGGAAGCGGCGCTCTATACCGGCGAGGAAGACTGCGCCGCCGCGGCGGTCGTCTCAGAAGGAACGCTTTCTCTTACCATGCCGCACGTGTACCTCCGGCCGAAGAATCTCTTCGTGGGCATGGGGTGCAAACGGGGCGTCTCCGAGGGGCGCATCAGGGACGCGTTCTTCGAGGCGCTCGCAAAGATCGGCGCCGCGCCGTGGCAGGTGGCATCCTTGGCCTCGGTGGACGTGAAATCCGATGAACAGGGCCTTCTGGCCTTTGCTGAGCACATGGGGCTGCCCATCCATTTCTATCCCGCGGAGGAACTGAAGCGGTGGGCGGATGCGTACCATGTGGACAGATCTGAATTTGTAGAAAAAACGATTGGAGTGGGAAACGTATGCGAATCGGCAGCGCTCAGGGAAGCATGGCAGGGGAAAATCTTGCTTCCGAAAACAAAATTTGCGGAGGTGACGGCGGCCATCGCCGCGGGCTTATCCGTGTGGTCGGCATCGGGCCGGGTCATGAAGAGGAAATGACGCCCAAAGCGGCGGCGGCCATCGACGAAGCGGAGATCATCGTCGGGTACAACACGTACATCGCCCTCATCCGCGACCGCATCGCCGGAAAGCCCGTCGTCGGGAACGGCATGCGCCAGGAAGTGGAACGCTGTCAGAAAGCGGTGGACCTTGCGGCGGAAGGGAAAAGCGTGGCGGTCATCTCGTCGGGCGATCCCGGCGTGTACGGCATGGCGGGGCTCGTGCTGGAGCTCGTGCAGAAGCTCCCCGAGGAGACGCGTCCTGCCTGCGAGATCATTCCGGGGCTCACCGCGGCCAATACATCGGCTGCGGCCCTTGGCGCGCCGCTCATGCACGACTACGCGGTGATCTCCCTCTCCGACCTCATGACGCCGTGGGAGCAGATCAAGAAACGCGCGAGACTTGCGGCGGAAGGGGATTTCGTCATCGCTATCTACAATCCGAAGAGCCGCGGCCGCGCCGATTACCTGGACCAGATCCGGGACATCGTGCTGGAGTTCCGCGCACCGGAGACGCCCGTAGGCATCGTGCGCAAAGCGGGCCGTCCTGGCATGAACTGGACCGTGAGCACGCTCGAAAAGCTGCCGCAGGAAGACGTGGATATGCAGTCCACCGTCATCATCGGCAACAGCCGCACCTATATTTCCGGTGGCTTCATGATCACGCCCCGGGGGTATAAACTGTGATCTGGATCATTTCCGGGACGCAGGACGGTCGGGAGATCGGCGCCCGTCTGGCAGATCTGATCAGAGCGAGGACCGGACGGCCTGCGGACATCCTCATGACCGTGGTGAGCCAGTACGGCAAGATCCTCGCCGCGCATGAAGGGCTCGACATCGAAGTGGGACGCTTCACGAAGGAGGACATGCTCCGAGAGATTGCGGCAAAAGGGGTATTGCTCATCCTGGACTGCAGCCATCCCTATGCGGCGGTGGTGTCCGAGACGGCGCGGGACGCGTGCCGCAAAGCGGGCATCGTCTACGTGCGCTACGAGCGGCCGGGCATCACGCTCCCGGCGTATGGCCGGCTCCATCTGGCGGCAGACGAAGAAGAGGCAGCGGCCCTGGCGGGGGCTCTCGGGAAGAGCATTCTCCTCACGACGGGATCGAAGACGCTTCCCGTATTCGTCCATGCGCCGGCCCTTCAGGGAAAGATGATCTGGGCGCGAGTGCTTCCCACGTCGGGCGTCGTCAGGCTCTGTGAAGAGCTGGGACTTCCGGCGCGGCAGATCATCGCCGTGCAGGGTCCTTTCTCCTTTGAAATGAACCGCGCCATGATCCGCGACTACCATGCAGACGTTATGGTCATGAAGAACAGCGGCCGCATCGGCGGCAGTGATACGAAACTCGAGGCGGCCATGGCCGAAGGCATCCACGTGGTCGTCGTTGAAAGACCGAAAGCCTCTCTGGAAGGTGCTCCCGTTTTTTCTTCGCAGGAGCAGGTATTGCAATACATGGAGGAACATCATGAATTTTATTAAAAATCCGAGGGCCATCGAAGAGAACAGCATGGAGATGATTTATCCCTTCATCAAAGACCTGGACCTCACAGCGGAAGAGATCACCGTCTACTCCCGCATGATCCATGCGGCGGGGGACGTAGACTACGGCCACCTTATCCAGACGAGCCGCGGCGCGGTGGCTGCCGGCATTGAAGCGCTCCGCCGGGGCTGCAACATTTACTGCGACGTCACCATGGTGCAGACCGGCATCAACAAGCGTGCCCTCTCTGTTCTGGGAGGGAAGGTCTTCTGTCGCATCGCCGACCCGGACGTGGCAAAGCGCGCCAAAGAGAAGAATGTATCCCGCTCCATGGAGGCGATGAACTCCTTCGGCTCGGACCTGAACGGCTCGATCATCGCCGTGGGAAACGCCCCCACCGCTCTCTTTGAAGCCATCCGCATGACGAAGGAAGAGGGCATCACCCCCGCGCTCATCGTGGGCATTCCCGTGGGTTTCGTCGGCGCGGCAGAATCGAAAGAGACTCTCATTCGAGAGAGTACCGTGCCCTACATCACCGTGCGCGGCACGAAAGGTGGCAGCCCCATCGTGGCCTCCGTCATCAATGCGCTCCTATACAATCTGGTGCGCCGGGACAACATGCTCTACGTCGCGGGCATGAAAGACTAAATCCCCGAGAAGCCGCTTTGTGCGGCTTTTCGTTTTATTGCGGGCAGGTCCCGCTGAAGGAGGCACTATGGATCGGGGAAATGAAAAGGAAGGAAACCAGCGCGGAGCGCGTCTTTTACTCCTTGCTCTGTTTTGTGCTTTTGCCGCGTCGGTCATGGTGGGGAGCCTGGTCTTCGGCTCGGCGGACATTCCCTTCCGTCGCATCGTGAGCATTCTCTTTGGGCCTGTGTCGGAGACGGACGGCATGGTCATCTGGAACATCCGCTTTCCCAGAAACGTAGTGGGTGCGCTCGTCGGGGCCGACCTTGCCGTGTCGGGGGCCATCCTGCAGGCGGTGATGAAAAATCCCTTGGCCGATCCGGGCATCGTGGGCGTGTCGAGCGGCGCGGGGCTGGCGGGCGTGGTCATGCTCATCTTTCTGCCCGGCGCGTCGCTTTTGCTGACGCCGGTGGCGTTCATCGGGGCCATGCTTTCGGCGGGAGCGGTATATGCGCTCGCCTGGAAGAACGGCATCCGTCCGAGCCGCATCATTCTTGCCGGGGTGGCAGTCTCTGCCTTTCTCGGCAGCGGCATCTCTGCGCTTCTCGTCTTCTATTCAGACCGCGTGCAGGGGGCGCTCCTATGGATGGTGGGGGGACTCGCTGCGCGGAGCTGGCCTCAGGTGGAGGCGCTCTTTCCGTATACCGTGCTGGGTCTCCTGCTGGCTTTCTGCGGCGCGAAGGCGCTCACCATCCTCTCCCTTGGGGATGAGACGGCCCGCGGGCTGGGGCTTCCTGTGGAAAAGGTGCGCTTTCTCATGACGGCAGTAGCGGCGCTTCTTGCAGCAGGGGCCGTGTCCATCGCAGGGCTCATCGGTTTCGTGGGGCTCGTGGTGCCCCATGTGGCGCGGCTCCTCATCGGCTCGGATTATAAATATCTCATTCCCGCCTCTGCTGCTCTCGGCGCGGGGGTGCTCGTGCTCTGCGACACGGTGGGGCGGACGGCTTTTGCGCCCATTGAGATCCCCGCAGGCATCATCATGGCTTTTCTGGGCGCGCCGTTTTTTCTGTATCTGCTGAGGAGGAGCGCATGATGGAAAACGCGATCGAAGTGTCGGGCGTGAAGGTGGCTTTCGGCAGCCATGTGGTGCTCCGCGGCGTGGACTGCACCGTCGAGCGGGGAAGCATCGTCACCTTTCTGGGGCGCAACGGCTGCGGGAAATCGACGCTCCTCAAGGTCATCACGGGAAATCTCCGGCCCAATGCGGGCACCGTTTCCATTGGCGGGCGGCCGCTCGCATCGTATCGGAGCGGAGAGCTCGCCCGGGAAGCGGCGTTCCTCCCTCAGATCCACGAGACGCTGAAGGATATGACAGTGCTGGAGCTCGCCGCGTGCGGTCGCTATCCCTATCAGCACTGGTGGAGCGGGGTCTCCACGAAGGACCGGGAGATCGTGGCGGATGCGCTTCGCCGGACGCACACGTATCATCTGAAGGAACGCACTGTGGCATCCCTTTCCGGCGGCGAACGGCAGCGCGTGTGGATCGCCATGGCACTCGCTCAGGAGCCGGAGATCCTCATCCTGGATGAGCCGACGACCTATCTCGACATCTGCCATCAGCTGGAAGTGCTCGAGCTCGTGAACCAGCTCAATCGGGAAGAAGGGCTCACGGTGGTGATGGTCCTCCACGATATCGGGCAGGCCTGCCGCTACTCTACGAAGCTCTGCCTGCTGGAAAACGGCACCATTCGCCAAAGCGGCGCGCCCATGGATGTGCTGACGCGGGAGGTCATCGCGGACGCGTTCGGCGTCGAAGCGAATATCGAAATGCGCGGCGGCCGCCCCAGCGTCATCATTGACGGCCTCTGCCGGTAAATGGCCAAACGAAAAGAGACATCGTTTTTTATGCGATGCCTCTTTTTTTCTGCCTTTATTTTTCAGGATACGCCAGGTCGCAGAGCATATCGAGCGCCTCTGGCGTGCGGATGCCCGGATTCAGCAGAAAGAGGTCGTAGGGAAGGAAGATGACTTTCCCAGTCTCCACGGCTTTCAGATGCGCCCAGGCGGGGTTGCTGCGCATTTCCTGATCCATCTTTTGATTGATCTCCTCGGCGCGGCCCATGGTGACGATGAAAAGGATGTCCGGGTCGTCGGCGGTGAGCTGCTCCAGCGAATAGGGGACGGTCTTGTCGGTGAGCCGCATCTCGGGATGGGCGGTGATCACGTTGTTCATGCCAAGGTACTCCGCCATGGAAGCACAGATGGACGCAGGCGTCTCGGCTGTGACGGCCTTGCCGGTGGCGCGGAGGATGGCGATGCGCGCCGGCGTGTGGCCTGCCGCCCGGTCCTTTGCTGCTTTCATGCGTGCTTCGTAGTCTAAGGCGACCGCTTCGGCCTTGGCTTCCGTGCCGTACACTTCGCCGAGAAAGCGCAGGAGCGGCACATTGTCGTCGATGCCGTCGTAATTGACGAGGAGGTAGGGGATCCTGCTGCTCTGGAGGAGCGGCTCCAGCTTCTGATTCTGGCTCTTTTCGCCGATCACCAGATCAGGGGCGAGCGCTACCAGTTTTTCCATGTCGATGTGCTGTGTCTGTCCCAGCTCAGGCAGTTCTTTCGCCGCATCAGGGATGGGGCTCCTCGTGGACGGACGAGCGATGGACGTGCCGCCTACAGCGTAGGTCATATTGAGGAGCGGCGTAGTGAGCGTCGCCACACGGTGAGGCGGAGCGGCCACTGTAAACGTCTGATCTTTGTAGGTGAATGTTTTTCCGGCGGGAGCCTCGGATGCGGGTGCGCCGCATCCGGCAAGCGCAAAGGCGAGCGTCAGGGCAGAGAGAAAAGGAAGCAGCTTTTTCATGGGGACCTCCTCAGAGAATTTTCTTCATCATACCGCAGCGGTGCACATTTGTCAGCCGCCGCAAAAAGCCCCTGCCGGAGCAGGGGCGAAGAGGAAAGAGAAAACGGCTACGCGGCAGGATCAGCCGTGACGCTTCTGTGCGGCAGGAGCCGAATCGAGCGCGGCGACCGCTTCGTTCGCCCGCTCCACATACAGAGCGCGGATATTCGGATTTTCACCGAGGCCGTGGATGTAGGCGTCTACTGCAAAGCCTTCTTTCTCCAGGAGGCTCTTGTGGCTGTCCGGTTCATCGCCGGCCATATCGTTATTTGCATGGTCGCCGGCCACCATCATGATCGGCATGAGAGTCACGTGTTTGATGCCCTTCTGCTTCAGCTGGGGGATGACGTCGTCCAGGTTCGGGCGGCCTTCCACAGAGTAGACGAAGACATTGTTCAGGCCCAGTTCATGGATGCGGTCCTGAATGACGGAGTAGTACGCGTTAGCCGGATGGGGCGTGCCGTGCGCCATGATGAGGACGGCCTCTTCCGGGCTGGTCTTCGGAAACTGCGAGGAAAGGGCCTGCAGGAATTCCACCACTTCATCGGGCTCGCCTTCGGTGCCCTGATAGTACATGAGCGGGGTAGCCAGAGAAACTGTCTTGAACTCTTTCGCATACTGTTTCGTAACGATGCTGTCGTAATCGTACTCCATGCCGGGGATGACGTCCAGAGAAACGACGGCCACGCGGGTGTAACCGTTCGCTTTGAGCTTTTCAAAGGCTTCTTCCGGGGTGAGCTTCTGAATGCCTTCGTTGGCTTTCACTCGGTCGATGATGATGTGGCTGGTGTAGGCTTCGAAGACAGGAATATCAGGGTGGGCCGCCTGAATGGCTTTTTCCACGGCGTCGATGGTCTTTGCACGGGTGTCGGTGAAGGTGGTGCCGAAGGTCATCACAAGGATGGCGTCTTTGTTTTCCTTATCAGCCAACGCCGGATTACCGCCGGTCCATACGCCGATGGTGGACGCTTCCCGAAGGGCGGGGGTCGCATCTTTCACTTCCGGACTGAGCTCGTATGCACTGGCAGTGACGCCGAAAGAGGCGGCGCAGAGGGCCGCCATGGAGACGGCAAGCAGAGTGTTTAGGGATTTGTTCATAGGATATCCTCCTTTTCTAAAACGGCTCGTAGAAGGATTTCCCTGTGCCTGGATGTTGGCTCCTTCCATGGGCGGTAATGACGGTGATTTCTCTCGATCTCATCTCTTAGATTGATGAAAGATTAAAATCACAACATCAGTTTACAGCAAAAAATTAGAAAATACTATACAAATACCGGTAAAGGTATGGGAACGATCGTATGATCGATACAGGAGAGGCATACCCCGACATTTGGAATGAGTATTGGAAGCATGGACAGCCCTTCTCCTATAATACGGACAGGAAAGATAGACAGGACTCTATCATTTCACAGAAAGGAGAATGGCTATGAAAAAGTATGGTGCATTGGCCGCGGCGGCGGCTCTGACTCTGGCGCTCACCGCGTGCGCTTCTGGGGGCGTAGGGGGCGCGTCCGCTCCGACAGCGGCTCCCGCAGAGACAGCTCCGGCGGCAGCCGCACAAAACGGCGCGCCGAAGATCCTCATCGCGTATTTCTCATACGGGGAAAATGCGGAACTTCCCGCAGGCGTGGACGCGTCCGCTTCGGCGAGCATCCAGCCTGCGGAAGGTGGCGTGACAGGCAACACGGGGCTCGTCGCGCGGGATATCCAGAAGGCGGCCGGAGGGGACCTTTTCTCCATCCGTACGGAGACGCCCTATCCGCCGAGCTATGATGCGACGGTCGATCAGGGGCGGGAGGAACAGCAGCGGGGCGCGCGTCCAGCGCTGGCTACGCACGTCGAAAACATCGCGGACTACGACGTGATCTTCCTGGGGTATCCGAACTGGTGGGGCGACATGCCTATGGCGCTCTATACGTTCCTCGATGAATACGATCTCTCCGGCAAGACGATCATTCCCTTCTGCACTTCCGGCGGCAGCGCGCTCTCCGGGACGGTAGAAGCCATCCGCCGGGCGGAGCCGAACGCCGTGGTGAGAGACGGATTCCACGTGAGCGGCTCTTCTGCAGCCCGGTCGGAAAATTCTGTCACGAACTGGGTGAGATCGCTCCATCTGGCGAAGTAGGATGAGCGGCGCGCGGGTACGCCGGCTCACTGACGTCGGCATGACGGTGAGCCTCTTTTTCCTCATGGGATTTCCCTTCTTCGGCATGACAGCCCACATGGCGGCGGGATCGGTCTTCTTTCTTCTCCTTGTCTTTCATCACTGGATGAATCGGCACTGGGCGCCGTCCCTCCGCCGCGGCCGGTGGAACGCCGTGCGGTATCTTCAGACAGGGGCGAACCTTGCGCTCTTTCTGGTGATCGCGGCGCTCCTCTGGAGCAGTCTCATCTTTGCGCGGGCCACGTTCGATTTCCTGCCCCGTCTCGGCACGATGTCGCTCGCCCGGGAGATGCACATGGCGGCGGCCTACCGGGGATTTCTCGTGATGAGCTTTCACGTGGGGCTTCACGGGGACATGTTCGCATCCAGGATGCGGTCCTTTCATGCCAAGCGGCAAAGGGGCCTCTCTGTTGCAGGGACGCTCCTTGCGGCGTACGGGCTCTGGGCCTTTTGGAGCCGGGGATGGATCGGCTATCTCTTTTTGCAGAGCGATTTCGTGTTTTTTGATTTCAATGAATCGAAATGGCTGTTCTATTTCGACCATGCCGCGATCATGGCGCTCGGCATCTGGCTGGGCTGGCAGGCCATGAAAGGGGCGCGGCGGTCCATGAGGAGGAAATGATGAAGCGATGGATGGCGGTACTGGCCGCTGTACTTCTGATGATGCAGCTTTCCGCCTGCAGCGGTATGCCTGAGGCAGGGCCGAACGAGACGCCTGTGGCGGCGCAGACGAACGCAGCCATACACGGCGGCCGGGTGCTCATCGCCTATTTCACCTGGGCCGAGAATGCGCCGAAAATGACGCCGGAGGATGTCGATATGGATTCGCCTGCTTCGGCGAGCGTGCTCCTGCCGGGCAACATGGCGCGGATCGCCGGATGGATCGAGGAGGAGACTGGCGGGGACCTGTTCTCTATCCGCACGGCGGAGCCTTATTCGGGGGATCACGATGCGTGTCTGGATCGGGCGGCACAGGAGAAAGCAGATGGCGCGAGGCCAGCCCTCGTGGGCCGGGTGGAAAATATGGATGACTATGACGTGATCTTCCTGTGCTACCCGAACTGGTGGAACGATCTGCCCATGGCGGTATATACGTTCCTTGACGGGTATGATCTTTCCGGGAAGACGGTGATCCCCGTATGCACTTCCGGCGTGGGAGGTCTGGCAGGTACAGTCGACGCCATTCGTCAGGCAGAGCCCGGCGCGGCAGTTCTGGATGGATATCATCTGAAATCGACGGATATCCCCGCTTCGGAGCAGGCGGTGAAAGACTGGGTCCACACGGTGTATGAGAAGGCCTGATCCGGGAGAAAGGAGGCAGTATGAAACAGTGGATGGCGGCGGCACTGGCCGCGTGGGTGCTTGCTGTACTGGCTGGCTGCGGCGGGACTGCGGCAGCTGGGGAGACGGGAGCGCCCGTTCCGGCTGCGGAGGTCGCACAGGCAGCAGAAAGTACGAAGGAGGAAAAACCAAGAGTTCTCATCGCCTATTTCACCTGGGCGGAGAATACCCATGTAGCAGACCCGTCGGCGGTCGATCCAGATGCGGCCACTTCGGCGAGCGTGCTGCCGCCGGGCAATACGGCCCGGCTTGCCGGATGGATCCAGGAAAGGACCGGCGGGGACCTCTTTTCTATCCGCGTGAAGGAGCCGTACTCCAGCGACTACGACGAATGTCTGAACAGGGCGGCGGAGGAAAAGGCGTCCCATGCCCGGCCGGAACTTGTGGGCCGCGTGGAACACATGGAGGATTACGACGTGATCTTTCTGGGGTATCCGAACTGGTGGTACACGCTTCCCATGCCGGTGATGACGTTCCTTGAGAGCTATGACTTCTCCGGTAAGACGGTCATTCCCTTCTGCGCCCACGGCACGGGGGGCCTCGCGGAGAGCGTGGACGACCTGCGGGCGGCGCTGCCTGCCTCAGCGAAGGTGGGCGTGCCCATCGGCGTGTACCGTCCCGACGTGGCCGGAGCTGAGCCCCGCATCGATGAGTGGCTCGCCCGCGCGGGCTGGTGATGAAACGGCTCTGGGCGTGCCTCTTCGCCGTGTGCGTCCTGCTCGCCGGCTGCGGCGGAGAGGCGGCGGAAAAGCAGCGGCGGGATTTCTTCGCCATGGATACGTACATGACGATGACGGCTTATGGTCCTCATGCGGAAGAAGCGATGAAGGAGGCGGAGGCCCGCATCCGCGAACTGGAAGAGGAGCTCTCTGTCACGAGAGAGGAAAGCAATATCTATCGCATGAACCACCGCACAAACGAGTCTGTGCTCCTCGGCGCCGATGCGGCGGAAGCGGTGGGCGCGGCGCTTCGCATCGCCCGCGAGACCGGCGGCGCGCTCGACCCGACGATCTATCCCGTAGTGGAGGCGTGGGGCTTCACAAAAGATCAGCAGCAGGTGCCTTCCGAAGAGGCGCTCCGGGAGGCGCTCGCCCGCACGGGTTGGCAGCGGGCGCATCTCACGGAGCGAACGCTCACATTGGAGCCGGGCATGGAGATCGACCTCGGCGCAGTGGGAAAAGGATTTGCCGGCCGGGAAGCGGGGAAGGTCCTCCGAGACCGCGGCGTGACGTCAGCCATCGTGAGCCTTGGCGGCAATATCGAGGCGGTGGGCGCAAGGCCGGACGGCACGCCCTGGCGGGTGGGCTTTCGGGCGCCTGACGGAGAAGGCTATGCGGGAATGCTCTCTGTAGAAGATGCGGCTGTGGTCACCTCCGGGAGCTACGAGAGGTATTTCACCGATGAGAACGGCCGCCGGTGGCATCACATCATCGATCCCGCCACGGGGCATCCGGCGGAGAACGGCCTTCTCTCCGTGACTGTCGTCGGAAGAGACGGACTCTCCTGCGACGGTCTCTCCACGGCGCTCTTCGTCATGGGGAAGGAAAATGCCGCGGCATATTGGCGCGCTCATCACGATTTCGACATGATCCTCATCGAAGAGGGACGGCGCGTCACCGTGACGGAGGGACTGGCGGAGCGGTTCGCACTGCGGGGGGAATATACGAAAGGACCGTTGGAGGTGCTGCGGCGATGAAACATAAGGGACTGCTCTCTCTGGGATGCGCGGCGGCGCTGTGCCTCAGCGGCTGCGGCGCTGTGCCTTCCGGAATCGTGGAGATCGTACAGGACGGGCGGGTCCTGCGGAGGGTGGATCTGGCTGCGGTGACGAAAGAAGAGACGATGACCGTCCGCTCGGGAGAGAGCGTGAACACCATCCGCATCGCGCCCGGAGAGATCCGCATGGTCTCGGCAAACTGTCCGGACCAGATCTGCGTGCGTGCGGGGCGTCTCGAAAAAGACGGGCTCCCCATCGTATGTCTGCCTCACCGGCTCGTCATCCAGTGGGCGGAGTGAAACGGAAAGGAGGCGGGACGATGTCCATCCGGCGATTGAATTTCATGGCGCTCCTCACGGGGCTTTCGCTCATCCTCTTCGTCATCGAAATGCAGGTGCCGCCGCCTCTCCCTCTGCCGGGCGTGAAGATCGGGCTGGCGAATGTAGTCACCGTTTATGCGGTGTATCGATTCAAGCCGGGAGAAGCGCTTATGATCCTCCTCGCACGCATCTTCCTGGCGGCGATCTTTGCGGGACAGGCAGCGGCGCTCCTCTACAGCCTCGCCGGCGGCCTCTGCTGCCTTTCCGGCATGCTCCTCGCAAAGCGCTTCCTGACGGCTCGCCGCCTGTGGCGCCTGAGCGCCCTCGGCGCGGTGCTCCACAACGGGGGACAGGTCGCCGCCGCCTCCGTCATTCTCGGCACGCCCTCCGTCCTCGCCTATTTCCCCCTCCTCGCCGCCGCCGGCGCTCTCGCCGGCCTCTTCACCGGCCTTGCGGCAGAACACCTCCTCGCACGGCTGCCGTACTTTTCCGTGGAGATGAGACCATGAGCCGGGCAGGTGAAAAATTTTTTCGTTGGCGCATTGACAGACAGTGCGGATTCTTGTAATATGATGACAACTTCATACATCCATACCTATTTCTTCTACGGATGTAGAAGAAGAAACCGGAGACGCGGAGATAACGGCGGATCGTGCACTTACAGGGAGCTGGGAGAATGAGAATCCAGCAGGACGCAGACCGTCAAATGGACCGCTGAGGGCGCAGGGGAAAGGTGACGAGTATACTGCGACGTTGGGCTTACGTCAGTAGCCGGGGATATGTTGGTATCCCGACAAAGTGCAGGAGTCATGTCCTGAAGCAAGGTGGCACCGCGGAGATACTGTATCCGTCCTTGACAAGATCGTCAGGGACGGATTTTTTGTTGCCGCCCCGGAAAGGAGCCTTTATGGATACGAGGAGACGATGGCCGGTTTTTCCTTTTGAAAGACGAAGATTTTTGAAAAAGGAAAGGAAGGCACATCATGATTACGGAAGCGATCAAATTACTGGCAGAAAAACGGGATCTGGATTTCCATCAGGCGGAAGCGAGCGTCTATGAGATCATGGACGGGAAGGTGAGCGAAGCGCGGACGGCGGCATTTCTCACGGCGATGAAACTCAAAGGGGAGACGCCCGAAGAGATCGCCGGCGCGGCGGAGGGCATGCGGGCGCACGCGCTCCCTATGCGGTATCCGGGGCGGCTCCTGGAGATCGTCGGCACCGGCGGCGACGGCTCTGATTCGTTCAATATTTCCACCACGGCGGCCTTCGTCATCGCCTCCGGCGGCGTGAAGGTCTCGAAGCATGGCAATCGAGCGGCATCGTCCCAGTGCGGCGCGGCGGACGTGCTGGAGGCGCTCGGCGCGAAGATCGAGCAGGGGCCGGAGACCTGCACGCGGCTCCTCGACACGGTGGGCATGTGCTTCTTCTACGCGCCGCTCTATCACAGGGCGATGAAAAATGTGGGACCGGTGAGAAAGGAGCTGGGCATCCGGACGATCTTCAACATTCTGGGGCCGCTCACCAATCCTGCGCGGGCGGCGTACGACTGCATCGGGGTGTACGACGCCTCGCTGGTGGAGCCCATCGCGGAGGTGCTGAACCGGCTCGGCACGAAGCGGGCGCTCGTCTTCTACGGATTGGACGGCATGGACGAGATCTCGCCCTCGGCGGAGACGAAAGTCTGTGAGCTCCGTCACGGCGCGCGGCGCACGTACACCATCGCGCCGGAGGACTTCGGACTCGTTCGCGGGCGGAAAGAAGACCTCGTCGGCGGAGATGCGGCGGAGAATGCAGCCATCACGGAGGCGGTGCTCGGCGGGCGCAGAGACGGCGTCTACGCCACGCGGCGGAACGCAGTGCTCCTCAATGCGGGGGCGGCGTTCTACGTGAGCGGACGCACGGCGTCTCTCGGACGGGGGGTGGCGCTGGCGGAAGCGCTCATCGACAGCGGACGGGCGCGGGCCGTGCTTCACAATTTCGTCCGTGCGTCTCAGGAGGCAGCGGTATGATCCTCGAAATGATCGGCGCGGCGTCCCGGCGGCGCGTGGAAGAGATGGAGACGAACGGCCAGGCGGCGCGCATCCGCCGGGCGGCAGAAGGATTTCACACGGAGAAAGGCGCGGCTTTCCGGGCGCGGCTGGAGGCACCGGGGCTCTCCTTCATTTGCGAGCTCAAGAGGGCTTCTCCATCAAAAGGAGTCATCGCGGAGGCGTATCCTTTCCGCTCCATTGCAAAAGAGTATGAGAAAGCGGGGGCGGCAGCGGTCTCCTGCCTCACGGAGCCGGACTATTTTCTGGGGAGCCTGGATCATCTCCGGGAGGTGTCGGCGGCGGTCTCGCTGCCCGTGCTGAGGAAGGATTTCCTGACGGATGCGGTGCAGGTGGAGGAAGCCGCTCTGGCGGGAGCTGCGGCGGTGCTCCTCATCACGGCGCTTCTCTCTGACGGCGAGCTCTCGGTCATGCTCCGCCGGGCGCGGGGACTGGGTCTTGCTTCGCTCGTGGAAGTGCACAGCGAAGAGGAACTGGACCGGGCACTCGCCGCGGACGCGGATAGTATCGGCATCAATCACAGAGACCTGCGGGATTTTACGATGGATCTCTCGCTCACGGAGCGGCTCCGGCCGCGCATCCCGGCGGGCGTGACGGTCGTGGCGGAGAGCGGCCTCTCGTCTGCGGCGGCGGTGAGGCGGATGAAGGACGCCGGGGCCGACGCGGTGCTCATCGGAGAGGCGCTCATGCGTGCGAAGGACCGGGGCACGGCGTTCCGGCAGCTCATGAAAGACAGTAAGGAGGGCGACTGATATGGAAGGACGTTTTGGGATCTTCGGCGGGAGGTATGTGCCGGAGACGCTGATGAGCGAAGTGATCCGCGTGGGGAAAGCCTACGAAATGTATAAAAACGATCCGGATTTCCTGAGGGAGCTGGAAGGACTCAACCGAAACTACACCGGGCGGCCGTCGCTCCTCTACGAGGCAAAGCATATGTCCCGCGATCTGGGCGTGAAGGTCTATCTCAAGCGGGAGGATCTGAATCACACGGGGGCGCACAAGATCAACAACTGCATCGGGCAGGCGCTTCTTGCGCGGCGCATGGGCAAGACGCGGCTCATCGCCGAGACCGGCGCAGGGCAGCACGGCGTAGCGGCGGCCACGGTGGCGGCGCTCTTCGGCATGGAGTGCGAGGTCTTCATGGGGGAGATCGATACGGAGCGGCAGGCGCTCAACGTGTACCGCATGAAGCTTCTTGGCGCGAAGGTGCACGTGGTGAAGACGGGCTCCCGCGTGCTGAAAGATGCGGTGAACGCGGCCATGCAGGACTGGAGCGCCCGCTCGGAAGACACGCACTACCTCATCGGCTCGGCGGTAGGACCTGCACCATTTCCTGGGATGGTGCGGGATTTCCAGAGCTGTATCGGCCGGGAGATGCGGGAGGAGCTCCTTCGGCGGGAGGGACGGCTCCCCGACGCGGTCGTGGCCTGCGTGGGCGGCGGCAGCAACGCCATCGGCACGTTTTATCCTTTCAAAGATGACGAAGGGGTGCGGCTCATCGGCTGCGAAGCCGGCGGCAAAGGCGTAGACACGCCGTATCATGCGGCGACCATGGCGCGGGGCCGCGTGGGCGTCTTCCACGGCATGAAGTCTCTTTTCTGCCAGGATAGCGATGGAAATATCACGGAGGTGTACTCCATCTCTGCGGGGCTGGACTATCCCGGCGTGAGCCCGGAGCATGCGGCGCTCCATGCGTCGGGCCGGGCGGAATATATTCCTGTCACGGACGAAGAGGCGGTCAATGCCTTCGAATATCTGGCGCGGACGGAGGGCATCATCTGTGCCATCGAGAGCGCGCACGCCGTGGCGGGAGCCATGAGGGAAGCGCGGCGCATGAAGCTGGGGAGCCTCATGGCCGTCACGATCTCCGGGCGGGGCGACAAAGACGTAGCGGCCATCGCACGGTATCGCGGCGAGGAATTGAGAGACTGAGGAGGGCATCATGGACAGGATCAGAAACGCATTTTCTCACGGCAAAGCGGTGATCGCTTTTTTGACGGCAGGTGACCCGACGGTCGAAGACAGCGTGCGCTATGCAAAGACGCTGGAGGCGGCCGGGGCGGACCTCGTGGAGATCGGTGTGCCGTTTTCAGATCCCATCGCCGACGGGCCGGTCATCATGGAAGCGGACGTGCGGGCGCTGGCCCGGCATGTGCATCTGCCCGAAGCGATGGAAGAGGCGCGGGCCATCCGGAAAGAGAGCGATATCCCGCTGGTCTTTCTCACCTATTACAATCCGGTCTTCGCCTACGGTGTGGAGCGCTTCTTTCGGGATGCGGCGGCCATCGGCATCGACGGGGTCATCATCCCCGACCTGCCGCTGGAAGAGCAGGGGGAGGCGGCGCCCTTTGCGGAGAAGAGCGGGGTGGCGCTCATTCAGCTCGTGGCGCCCACGTCGAAGGAGCGCGTCCGCGCCATCGCGGAGAAGGCACAGGGCTTCGTGTACATTGTCTCGTCTGTGGGCGTGACAGGCATGCGTGACGGCTTCGGCAGCGGCCTGCAGGAGACCATCGCCGCCGTGCGGGAGGTGACGGACGTGCCCTGCGCGGTGGGCTTTGGCATCCACACGCCGGAGCAGGCGCGGTACATGGCGCGCCTGGCTGACGGCGTCATCACCGGAAGCGCCGTGGTGGACCTCATCGCCAAAGGGGGCGGCGCTGCGGACGAGGCGCTCGGCGCTTATATCCGGAGCCTCAAAGAGGCCGTCGCTGCCTTGTAATTTCCCGGCGGAGCGTGTATAATTCTCCTGTATGTGAACTGTGTCCCGGTCTTTCGAGTACTCCGACGAATCACAGAGATACAGCAATTTCCAAAACAGGAGGAACCATTATGCTTACGGCAGAACAGAAAAAAGAAGTCATCGAACAGTACGCCACCCACGAAGGCGACACCGGATCTCCGGAAGTGCAGATCGCGATCCTCACGAAGCGCATCAGCATCCTCACGGAACATCTGAAAGAACACAAGAAAGATCATCATTCCCGCCGCGGCCTGCTGAAAATGGTCGGTCAGCGCAGAAACATGCTCGACTACCTGCGCCGCACGGACATCGAACGCTACAGAGCGCTCGGCGCCCGTCTGGGTCTCCGTCTGAAATAAGACGTGATACGGCATCCATTTCCATGGGTGCCGTATTTTTTTATGCCTTCTACATTTATTATCGGTTTCCAGTATGGTAAAATAACTACATTCTATATCAAGGCGGCTCGTGCCGCAGTAGGCAACATAAGGAGGCTGTGCAATGGCAGAGAGAAAAGTGACGATCGGCGTATTGGGCGCGGGCCACGTGGGCGCGCATGTGGCGTATGCGCTGGGCATGATGGGCATCGCGGATGTGGTGAAGATCTGCGACCCGAAAGAAGCGAAGGCAGTGAGCGAGCGGCAGGACCTTATGGATGCGGTATACTTCATGCCTCACCGCGTGGACTATCAGCTCGCGGACTATGCGAGCCTTGCGGACTGCGACATCATCATCAATGCGGTGGGCGACATCACGCTCTGCGCCACGGGCAGCCGTGACGACGAGATGCACTACACCGTGCGTCAGGTGGCCGAGACCATCCCGAAGGTTATGGCGGGCGGCTTCGACGGCATCTTCATCAATATCACCAATCCCTGCGACGTGGTGACGCACCTCATCGCCGAGAAGAGCGGGCTCCCGAAGGGCCGCGTCTTCGGCACGGGGACGCTCCTCGACTCGTCCCGGCTCATCAGCGCCATCGCGCAGCAGACGGGCATCGAACACCATTCGTTCAACGCGTTCATGATGGGCGAGCACGGCGATCGTCAGATGATCCCTTGGTCGCTCGTGAATTTCCGCGGCAAGCCTCTTGCGCAGATGGAAAAGGACCCGCGCTTCCAGTTCGATAAGGAAGCGGTGCGCACCCAGACCATCAAAGCGGGATGGGTGACCTACAGCGGCAAGTTCTGCACGGAGTACGGCATCTGCTCCGCCGCGGCCACGCTCGCGAGAGCAGTGCTCCACGACGAGCGGAAGATCTTCCCCGCAAGCGTTCCGCTGGACGGCGAATACGGCGAGAGCGGCATCTTCTGCGGCGTGCCTGCGCTCATCGGGAAGAACGGCGTGGAAGAAGTCATGGAGTATGAGCTCCCTGCCGACGAGATGGCGGAATTCAAAGCGTGCTGCGAGACCGTGCGCGCCAACATCGCCCGGGCGGCGGCGCTCCTTGGAAAGTGACGGGGGAGGCGCCATGGACGAAAAAGACGAAAAAGCCATTCAGCAGGCGATGCGCCAGCTCCTCCGGGACCCGGTGATGGTGCGGGAAGTGGCAAAACTGCGCGACCGCGGCATGTCGGAAACGTACGTGCAGAACTGGCTCCGCCAGATCGCGCTGCTCAATATGGAAAAATAAAGAAGGACCGGACGCCTGTCGTCCGGTTTTTGCGTGCATTCATAGCGGGCATGAAGAGAAATTCTATATAAGCATTATGCATGGCGCGCCCTTTGCGGTATAAAAAAGACAGAGAACGAAATGAACTGTTGGAAAGGAGAGAGGCATATGGATACGATGCAGCTGAGAAACGGCGTCGCCATGCCCATGATGGGGCTTGGGGTCTTTCAGGTGACGGATGAGGCGCTCTGCCGGAAAGCGGTAAGCGAAGCGCTCCGGACGGGATACCGCATGATCGATACGGCGGCGTGCTACGGAAACGAACGCGCCGTAGGAGAGGCCGTCCGCGAAAGCGGCCTCGCAAGAGAAGACGTGTTTCTCGTGTCGAAGGTGTGGATCCAGGACGCGGGCTATGAGAAGACCATGGCATCTTTTGAGAAGACGCTCCGCAATTTGGAAACAGACTATCTCGACCTGTACCTCATCCACATGCCCTACGGGGACTACTACGGGAGCTGGCGCGCCATGGAGGACCTGCTGGATGATGGCCGTGTCCGCGCCATCGGGGTGTGCAATTTTCTGGAAGACCGGCTGGCAGACCTTATCCTCAGCAGCCGTACCGCGCCCATGGTGGATCAGATGGAGATCCATCCCTTCTGTCAGCGGAAGGCACTTCGCGGCCTGATGAAACGATACGGCATCGCGCCCATGGCGTGGGCGCCCTTTGCGGAGGGCAAGGGCGGTCTCTTTACGGATCCGGTCCTCACAGCGGTGGGCGCGAAATACGGAAAGACGCCGGCGCAGGTGGTGCTTCGCTGGCTCCGGCAGGAGGGGGTCGTCGCCATTCCCAAGTCGGTCCACAGAGAGCGCATCGAAGAGAATTTCGCCGTGGACGATTTCACGCTCTCGGCGGAGGACATGCGCGCGGTCGAAGAGATGGACACGGGGAAGTGGCTCATCCTTGACATCCCGAGCCTTGACGAAGTATATCGTCTCCACGGCATACGCTTCACGCAGTGAAAGGGGGACTTTCGATGAAACGATGGACGATGGCGCTCTGTGCGGTACTGACCGCAGCGGCGCTTTCCGGATGCAGCGCAGAGGAAGCGCCGAAGGCGGCGGCCGCTCCGGCACCTGCGGCGGAGAAGGAGGAAACAGTCATGCAGGACAGAGAGGAAGCGAGGATGATCCGCGTGCGGGATGAGGCGGGCCACGCGGTGCTCTTTACGCTGGAAGACAACAGCGCCGCCGATTCGCTCTACCGCCAGCTGCCGCTCACCACGGCGGTCAGGGATTACAGCACCAATGAAAAGATCTTTTACCCCCAAGCGTTGGATATCTCCAACGCGCCGCACCCGCCGATGGAGCTGGGAACACTGGCGTACTACGCGCCGTGGGGCAATGTAGTCCTGTTTTTTGGAAAGTATAACGCGAACAGCGACCTCTATGAGCTGGGACATGTATCCGCAGGGATGGACGAGATCGCCCGGCTGACGGGAACGATCACCGTCGAGGCGGCGGAAGGATAAGAAAGGAGCACATAACATGAGTAAAAAACTGGTAGCGTATTTTTCTGCGACGGGCACGACGCGCCGTGCCGCCAAGGCGCTGGCGGAGGCCGCCGGAGCGGACCTCTATGAGATCCGTCCTGCCGTGCCCTATACTATGTCCGATCTCAACTGGAATGACAAACACTCCCGGAGCTCGGCCGAGTCCGGGGACCCAGCGGCCCGTCCGGCCCTGGCGGATGCGAAGGCGGATATCGCCGCCTATGACGTGATCTTTCTGGGATTCCCCATCTGGTGGTATACCGCTCCGAAGATCATCCGCACTTTTCTCGAGAGTTATGACTTCTCCGGGAAGACCGTGGTGCTCTTTGCCACGTCCGGCGGCAGCAGCCTCGGCCATACGAAGGAGGATCTCGCGCCGTCCTGCCCGGGAGCCGTCATCCGGGACGGGAAGATGATCCGCGGAGACAGCGCCGCTTCGCTCAGAACATTTGCGGAGCGTTTCTGAGGAGGCCGTCATGAAGATCCTCGTACTGGAAGGGAGCCCCAATCGGAACGGCTCTTCGCACCGGCTCGCAGCGGAATTCATCCGCGGAGCCGAAGAGGCGGGGCACACCGTATCGGTCATCGAGGCAGCCCATGCCCGGGTCCATCCCTGCATGGGCTGCGTCCGCTGCGGCTATGAAGGACCGTGCGTGCAGAAGGACGATATGGAGACCATCCGCCCGGCGATCCTTTCGTCGGACATGCTCGTCTTTGTGACGCCTCTCTATTACTACGGTATGTCGGCGCAGCTCAAGGCGCTGGTGGACCGCTTCTGCGCGTTCAACGCGAGCCTTGCCTCGCGGCACCTGCAGTCCGCTCTCATCGCAGCGGCGTGGAACAGCGACGGCTGGACCTTCGACGCGCTCAGGGCGCATTATCAGACGCTCGTGCGGTACCTGTCCTTCCGCGACCGGGGAATGATCCTCGGCCGCGGCTGCGGCACGCCGGCCATGACAGAGCGGTCCGAATATATGCGAAAGGCCTACGAGCTCGGACGGAGCCTGTGACTTAAACACTTAAAAAGATGAATAAATAAAGGAGAGCTTCGGCTCTCTTTTTTCGTGCCCGTTTCCGTGTGCGTATGGTTTGCGGGGATGTGATACAATAAAATGCGGACAAAAAGTTGACACGGATTTGAAATACGGCACAGATCATCAAGAAGATTTTACACAGCGGAGACGAAATATATGCTGAGATATGTGAAACGGATGAGGCTCCTGTGGTGCGCGGCGACGCTCATCCCCTTTGGCGTGGCCTTTCTCCTGAGCTGGCTCTTCGGCTCGCCCGGCGGCTGGCAGATCTCCTCGCAGATCAAGATGTTTTTCCTGTTTCTCCAGATCGGATTCATCACGGCCTTTTTCTGCAGCCGGCACCTGTACCGTGCGGCGGCGAGCCTGTGGACGACCATCATTCTTCTGTGGCTCCTCTCGCTGGTGGTGCCGTACCTGGCGTCGCAGACGAATCATATCCTCGATATGGCGGACACCACGTTTGAGATGAGCACGCCGCTCTATCTTTTCCTGTCGTGCCTCACCGCGGCGTGGCTCCTGCCCGGCCGGGGACGCATGCCGCTGCGCATCCTCTGCATCGTCCTTATTTTCTGCTATATTTTCATACAATTTACATACATCGGCTATTATATCCTTGCGCACTCTCTGCTCTCGCTCAATATGATGCTCGCGCTGGCCCAGACGAACCTATCGGAGGCGATGGAGTACGTGCGCGTGAACATCCCTTATGCAGGGCTCTTTGCGGCGGTGGCGGCGCTGGCCTGCCTCGGATGGATGCTCTTCCGCATGAGCCGCCTCTCCTTCATCCACGCGCGGCGCATGTCGCTCGCCGAGCGGGTCATCGTGCTGTGCCTATTTTTGGGAAACTGCGGCATCGCCGTGCTCTCCGCCTCGGAGACGCAGCTCGCTCACGTGATGTATGAGACGAAAGAGACGCTGGACAGCTTCCGCGATTATCAGAAGATACTGGAGAATCGGAAGCACATGCGCGTCACAGATGAAAAGACGCTGGCAGAGCTCCGGGAAGTGCCCGACGGTGTGTATGTCCTCGTCATCGGCGAGTCGCTCAACCGGGACCACATGAACGTCTACGGCTATCCGCGGCAGACTACGCCCTTCCAGTCGGCTGCGGCAGAAGACTACCATTATACCTTTTTTGACAATGCCTACGCCTGCTATACCCAGACGGTACAGGTGCTCACCTACGCTCTGACGGAGAAGAACCAGTACAACGATGTGGCGCTCGCTGACGCCTATTCCATCATCGATATGGCGCGAGCAGCGGGCTTCAAGACCACGTGGATCTCGAACCAGTCCCGGTACGGCGTGTGGGATACGCCCATCGGGGCCATCGGTTCCACATGCGACGTGCAGTATTGGGTGAACGAATACATCGGCACGGGGGTCGTCACGAAAGATTACGACGAAGTGCTCATCCCGTACCTGCAGAAGGTGGACCCGAATAACCGGCGGCAGCTCATCGTGATCCATCTCATGGGGAGCCACGTGAGCTACTGGGACCGCTATCCCAGCTCGTTCTATAAGTATCCCCTCGATACATCGAAGGAGCGAACCAGCGCACAGGTGATGATCGATGAATACGACAACTCCGTGCTCTACAACGACTATGTCATGCAGGGCATCATGACCACTGCGGTGAATCAGCTCCGCGCGGACGGCGTGCTCTATTTCTCCGATCACGCCGAGCAGGTGACGGAGCGCCCCGGCCATAATGCGGACATGTTCGATTTCACCATGGTGCATATCCCCTTCTGGGTATATACTTCGGATAATTACTGGGAAAATCATCCGCAGAATATGGAGTGGATCAAGAACCGCGCTCACACGCCGTTCACAAATGACATGCTCTACGACACGTTCCTTGGCTTCATGGGCATTCGGGCGGTCCATTACGACCGGCACTGCGACCTGTTCAGCCAGGGGTACAACAAGATGCCCGAGCAGCTCATGACCATGTATGGAAATATCTGGGTGTCGAAGGATGAAGAAGGACTCAAGTCCGGCCGCAAAGTGCTCGAAGCGCTCCGCTTCCCCGAAGATGAAGAGCGGGGCGGCGCCCCGGCTCCTGTGACCGTGCCTGCGGAAGAGCCGACCGCTCTGCCGGAAGGACCGGCGACTGCAGAGGAAGCGGAAGAAGCGGCGGCCATAGAAGGACAGCCAGGCATTGTGACGGGAGAGCCTTCGGCAGCGGAAAAGACAGCCCGGCCTGCGGCAGCAGGGGTAGAGAAGAAGCCCGAAGCAGAGGCGCCGGCCGCCCTGCCGGAGATGGGGCAGGAGAAAGAGGCTCCGGCTGAGGCAGAGGTGGGAAAAACGGCGGACACCGCGTCTGCTGCCGCGCCGCCTGTGCCGGAGCCCGCACCGGCCGCCGCATGAAATGAATAGTCCCATGATTTGGATCAAAGATAAAGGAGAATGACCCGTGCGCCTTCGCAGAAAACCATGGATCGATGAAGCGATCAAACAGTTTGGCGATTTTCTTTTCCTCACGCCCCCCGAATCCATCGCCGGGCGGTGGCGGAGCCTGTTTCCCCATCCGGAGCGCCCGCTCCATGTGGAGATCGGCAGCGGCAAGGGCCAGTTCATCGCGCGCATGGCCGCCCTGCATCCCGATGTGAATTACATCGGCATCGAGCGCGAAGCCGGCGTCCTGTACTACGCAGGAAAGAAAGTGGCCGAGGCCGAGCCGCCGCTCACGAACGTGCGGCTCCTCCTCATCGATGCGGAAGAGCTCTCTGCGCTCTTCGCGCCGGGCGAGGTGGACTGCTTCTATCTGAATTTCAGCGACCCCTGGCCGAAGAAGCGCTATTATAAGCGCCGTCTCACGTACCGCGGGTACCTTGCGCAGTATGCAAAGCTCCTCCGGGAAGAGGGCGAGGTGCGCTTCAAAACGGATAACACCGGGCTGTTTGCCTTTTCCATCGATGAGATGGCAGACACAGGCTGGCGTTTCCAGAGCGTCACCTTTGATCTGCACGCGCATCCTGTGGAAGGGGACGCCCAGACGGAGTATGAAGAGAAGTTCAGCAGAAAGGGGAACCACATATGCCGTCTCGCAGCCATGAAACCGGAGACGGAGAACGCCTGACGAATCCCGTCCTCCTGCGGTTCTTTTGCGCCGCCGTGGCGCTTCTCTGCATGATCGGCCTGTTCAACGTGTACAGCGCCACGTTTTACATGAACATGGAAAACGATGTGAGTCCCTATTCCCACGCGGGGCGTCATCTGTGCGTGCTCTGCGTGGGCATCGTCGCGGCCGCCGTATTTTCCAAAGTGTCTCTCTCCTGGATGAGGAAACAGAAAGCGCTGCTCACGGCACCCATCTTCGTGCTTTTCCTTCTGGTCATCGTTGCAGGGCCGGTCATCAACGGGGCGCGCCGCTGGTTCGTCATCGGCGGGCTGAGCGTGCAGCCGTCGGAGCTGGCCAAGGTGGCGGCCATCTTCTGGGCGGCGTCGTGTCTGGCGGAGCGCGTGGAGAAGGGGCGGCCCATCTCGTTCCTGGGGCGGCTCGTCCACTACGCCTTTCATCAGCCTTTTCACGGAAAGATGCAGCAGTGGACGGACGTGGCGGACGGCTATGTGCCGCTCCTCATGCCGGTTCTCATGGCGGCATTCGTCATCGCGCAGCCGGATATGGGCACGGCGGCGCTCATCCTCGGATTTCCCGTTTTTCTCTATGTGCTCTGCGGCGCGCCGTGGAGCGATGTGTTCTGGTCTGCCCTCGTAGCTTTTGCGGGGCTGTTCTTCCTTGCTTATATCGAGCCTTACCGCTGGGAGCGGGTGAAGGTGCTCTTCGATCCCTTCCCGTATGCCAGCGACCAGGGCTATCAGGTGGTGCAGAGCCTCATCGCCGTCGGTTCCGGTGGGTTCCTCGGCCAGGGTGCGGGAGAGGGGCTGGCGAAGTTCCTCTATCTCCCCGAGCAGTACACGGACTTTGCCTTTGCGGTTCTCGCACAGGAATGGGGCTTTCTCATGGCGGCGTTTGTGCTGTGCCTCTTCGCGGCCATCCTCGTGCTGGGATTCCTCATGGCGCGGCAGATCCCCCGTCTCTTTCCGGCGCTCCTCGTGTACGGGCTCTCCATGCTCATCGCGGTGGAGGGTTTCCTCAATATGGCCATGGTCATTGGGATCTTTCCCGTGACGGGCGTGCCGCTGCCTTTCATCAGCTACGGCGGTACGTCGCTTCTGACGAATCTCTGTGCGGTGGGGCTCATCGTCAATGCGGTGGAGTGCGGAGAAAAAGCGGCGGAAGAAGACGAGAAGGAGGCCCGCAGGAAGGCGCTTACCGGTGGCGAGCCCGTCTCTCTGCGTCGGCTCTCCGGCGCGGTATTTGAGCCGCCCCATTGGGACCGCGGCCGCTGAAGATGCGTCTTCGGATGCATCTTTTTTTGTAAAGGAGGGAACATGAGAAACGATTGGGCCCTGCTTGAAGCCTCACGCGCGCCGGCGGAGCCGTCTGTGTCTGCGATGGCCGCATGGCTCGCCGGACAAATGAAGACTGTAAAGATCGTGCCGAAGGCGGTGAGCGTCTACGGCCGATGGACGGAGGTGCAAGAGAGGCGGCTCGCCGGGCTCCTGGGAGAGGCGATGCAGACGGTCTTCTTCTGCACGGATACGGAGGCGCATCGGTGGGATGCGGGAACGCTGAGAGGCGCGGCGCTTTTGCCCGCGGCGAATGCACTGCCCATCGTGCGTGCGGTCACCGCGCCGTTTCTCACGTCCCTGAGAGGCATGGCTGTGGTCTATGTCATGGACGAATCGGAGGAGGCAGGGTGCGCAGCGCTCGCGGCGGATCAGGCGGGCCTTCGCGGCGCGGCGCTCTGTCCGTTCCCCGGAGGCGGCGTACTGCTCACTTCTTTCGGCGGCGGAACGGACAGCGCGGTCATCGAGCCGATGGACGCGGCGCTGTCCGATGAGCAGAAAGACCTTTTCCTGGCGGCGCTCATCCTCTATGGCGCAGAGAGAGCAAAGACGCTCCTTGCCGCGGCGGACGCGGTGCGCAGGGCGGCGCGGTTCATGCTATAATACAGGAAATATCGGCCGGAGGAGGCGGGGACATGAGCAAGATCAAGTTGTGCGGGCTGACCCGCGTGGAAGACGCGGAGTCGGCGAACCTCGCCCGTCCGGACTGGGTGGGCTTCGTGTTTGACGAGGGGCGGCACTTCCTCTCCGATGAAACGGCGGCGGCTATCCGCCGGGCGCTTCGGCCGGATATTCCGGCGGTGGGGGTCTTCGTGAACGATGATCCGGCGCACATCGAAGCGCTCGCTGCGTCCGGCGTCATTCAGTACGTGCAGCTCCACGGAAATGAATCGGAAGAGTATCTCCTTGCGCTCCGTCGGCATGTGTCCTGTCCCTTCATTCGTGTGGTATCTGTGAAGACTACGGATGATGTGCTTCGCTGGGAAGATACGGCCGCCGATTATCTGCTCCTCGATCACGGCAGAGGAGGCACGGGGCAGTCCTTCGACTGGGCGCTCATCCCGCCCATGAAGAAGCGCTGGATCATGGCAGGGGGCATCGGCCTCGGCAATCTTCGAGAGGCCCTTGCGTATCATCCGTACGGCGTGGACATCTCCAGCGGCGCAGAGACCGGCGGGCTGAAAGACCGGGAAAAGATGATCCGTCTCGTAGAGATGGTGCGTGCCTTTTCCAGCGGCGCGCCGGAAGACGGAGCATAAAAAAAATAAAAAAGGCCGCATCGCAGGATACGGTCTTTTCGTTTGCGTCATCGCCGCAGGAGCCGGCGGAGGAGGGCCCATGAGAGGCGTGACGAATGCCACAGGAGGAGCGCGAGGAGCGCCCGCTTCGGATGTGTGAGGCCCGCCGCCCAGGAGAAGGGTGGGAGGAACCACACCAGCTCCGGCGCGGCGGCGCGCAGTTTTTCTTTGCCTCCGGCGGCAGCCCGGCGGAGGGCGATGCGGGCAAGGGCGGTGAAGAGATCGGTCATGGGGAGCTCCTTTCCTTTTTATTGTAGCACGGGGGAGCGCTCCCGTCTGTGGGGAAATCGCCCGTCATGTGATATAATCAATAAGATCATAGAAAAATTGCGAAGCGATTTGTACCAAGGAGGAAATGATGGAGGCATCTGTAGTGGCTTTGCTGCTGCCGTCCTGTTTTTTTGCGCTGTATCTCGTGCTGGAAGCGGCCGACTGGGGGCTCTGCCTCGCTGCGCCGCTCGTCGCACGGAACCGGGAAGAAAATAAAGCGGTCCTCTCGCTCCTGCGCCCCTTTTTGGACGGGAACGAGCTGTGGTTCTTCATGGGCTTTTTCATGCTCAGCCTGTGCCTGCCGGATATGCACGGCACGGGGATGCACGGGTGGTATGTGACGATGCTCACTCTCGTTGCCGGCGGGGCGGTCCTTCGCATGGGGGCGGTCTTTCTGACAAAGCTCTTTTCTTCGCCGGTGATGATGAAGGCCCTCGGCGTCTTCGCGCTGGCGGCGCTCTTCGTGACGGGGCTCCTCGGCACAGCGATCCTTATCGATGATGGCGGCGTCTTCACGCTGCCCGGCGTCTTCTGCGGGGCGTGGACGGCGCTGGCGTGCTTCCAGATCGGGAGCCTCTACGGCGCGGTGAAAGTGGTGAATCCCCTTGGGGAGCGCTTCCGCGCAGCGTTTCTCGTATCGAGCGTGCTCTCTGTGCTGGCATACATCATTTTTGCAGTGACGCTTCGGGTGACGCTCGGCGAGATATGGGAAGCGGGGGGCTACTTCTGGATGAGCCTCATCGCGACAGCGCTCCTTTTCGCGGCGGCGTTCATTCTGACGCGGAGCCGCCATCCCGAAGCAGGGCTGGCCGCGGCGTATGCGTCGGCGTTCTTTGCCATGGCCATCTATTTCTCCGCCTACGTCATGGTCATCCCAGAGATCCATTTCGTAGACATCACTTCGCTCAAGGCGGGCATGGACGCGGTGCCCGGTACGGCGGTCCTCGTAGCGGCGGCCGTGTGGAGCCTCGGCGTCTTTTTGTGGCGGCTCTTCCGTAAAAAAGTGACATACCAGTGGGAAGATCACATTTGAGGAGGCATTATGGGAGAATTATTCAAGACGACGTATACCATCGACGACATGCTTGACCGCATGGGCGTGAAGATCGTACTGGACGGCAGCCAACTTTCTGAGGAGGATAAGAAGGAAGCCGAAAAGAACGGCGATATCGTGGAGACGCCGGACAAAAAAGAAACGGAGAAATAAAAGCTGGCAGGCAAAAGGGCCTGCCTTTTCTGCATGACTTGCTGAAGGAGGAACCATGGATCCATTCGTTCATCTGCACGTGCACACCGAGTACAGCCTGTTTGACGGCATCAGCCGCATCCCGGACCTCGTGTCGTATGTGAAGAGCCTCGGTCAGACGGCGCTGGCTATCACGGATCACGGCGTCATGTACGGCGCGGTGTATCTGTACAAAGAATGTCTCAAACAGGGCATTCATCCGGTCATCGGCTGCGAAGTGTACGTCACGAAGAAGAGCCGCTTCGAGAAGAGCGGCCGCGAGCACCTGGGGCACCTCATCCTGCTGGCGGAGACGAACGAAGGCTATCGGAACCTCATCAAAATCTGCTCGAAGGGCTGGACGGAGGGCTACTACCACAAGCCGCGGGTGGATCATGAGGTGATCTCCCGCTACCACGAAGGGATCATCGCGCTCTCGGCATGTGTCGCCGGCGAGCTTCCTGCGGCCATCCTTGACGGGGACATGGAGGAGGCGCGGAAGGTCATTGAATACTACATCGATACGTTTGGGAAAGATTCCTACTTCATCGAGCTGCAGAATCACGGACTGCCCGAAGAGGCGGCGGTGCGCCCCGTCCTGGCGAACCTCGCAAAGGAATATGGCGTGGGGCTCGTCGCGACGAACGATTTCCACTATGTGCGGAAAGAAGACGCGAAGAGCCAGGAGATCAAGCTGTGCATCTCCACGGGAAAAACGCTGGAGGACCCGGATCATTTCCACTTTGCGAACGATGAGTTTTACTGCAAGAGTGGCGAGGAGATGCGGGCGATCCTCGGAGAATTTCCCGGCGCCATCGAAAATACGAAGAAGATCGCCGACCGCTGTCAGGTGACGTTCACCTTCGGCGAGCACAAACTGCCGTCTTTTGCCGTGCCGGAAGGGGAGACCGCCCGGACATATCTTCGGAAGCTCTGTGAGAAGGCTCTGCCCGAGCGCTATCCGGAAGTGACGGACACGGTGCGGAAGCGTCTGGAGTACGAGCTCTCCGTCATCGATCATATGGGCTTCTCCGATTACTTCCTCATCGTCATGGATTTCATCCACTATGCGAAGTCCCACGGTATTCCCATCGGTCCGGGCAGAGGCAGCGCCGCCGGGTCCATCGTGTCCTACCTGTTGCACATCACCGAGCTCGATCCGCTCCGGTTCGATCTGCTGTTTGAACGGTTCCTCAATCCGGAGCGCATATCCATGCCGGATATCGATACAGACCTGTGTTATCGCCGCCGGGGCGAGGTCATCGACTATCTGGCCAGGACTTACGGAGACGACCATGTAGCGCAGATCATCACCTTCGGGACGCTCGCTGCCAAGGCGGTCATCCGCGACGTCGGCCGCGTGATGGGCCTGCCGCTCCGCGACGTGGATCAGATCGCCAAGATGGTGCCGGGAGGCCCGGGGGTGACGCTGAAGAAGACCCTCGAAGGGTCGCACGATTTCCGCGCTCTTTACGAGCGGGACCAGACCGTCCACACCTTGATCGATCACTGCCTGAAGCTCGAAGGGCTCTCCCGGCAGTCCGGCACGCACGCCGCAGGCGTGGTCATCTGCTCGTCTCCGGTGGACGACTATGTGCCCATCCAGCTCACCCAGGATGGCTTCCTCCAGACCCAGTACGAAAAGGATCTGGACGAAGAGCTGGGCCTTCTCAAGATGGACCTGCTGGGGCTGCGGAACCTCACGGTCATCCACGACGCGCTGGAGATGATCAAAGAGAATCATGGCATCGACCTCGACATCAATGATCTGCCCAGCCGGGACGAGGCGACCTGCCGCATGCTCTGTGCGGGGGATACCGTGGGCGTCTTTCAGTCCGAGTCGCCGGGCTTTACGAGCCTTCTCATGCAGCTCGAGCCGGAATGCTTCGAAGACCTCATCCCGATGGTGGCGCTCTACCGACCGGGACCGCTCGGAAGCGGCATGGCCGAAGATTTCATCAACAGGAAGCACGGGAAGATCCCCGTGGAGTATCCCCATCCGCTGGTGGAGCCCATCCTGAAGGAGACCTACGGGGTCATCCTCTACCAGGAACAGGTCATGCGCATCGCCTCCGTCATGGGCGGATTCAGCCTCGGACAGGCAGATCTGCTCCGCCGCGCCATGGGGCACAAGGAGCCGGAAGTGCTGCAGAAACAGCGCGACCTCTTCGTTTCCGGCGCAAAGAAGAACGGCGTGGACGAAGGCACGGCGAACCACATCTTTGACCTCATGGTGCACTTTGCGGGGTACGGCTTCAATAAGTCCCACAGTGTGTGCTACGGATGGATCGCCTGGCAGACGGCGTATCTCAAGGCGCACTACCGCGCCGAATTCATGGCTGCCATGATGACCTGCTACAACGGCGACAAGAGCAAGGTGAGCCGCTACATCGAAGACTGCCGCCGTCATCAGGTGGAGATCGCGGCGCCGGATATCAATCGAAGCGAGGCGTCCTTCACCGCGCAGGACGGGCGCATCCTCTTCGGCCTGGCAGGCGTGCAGAACGTAGGGGAGAATGCCGTGGAGGCTATCATTGCTACGCGGAAAGAGCGGGGCCCATTCCTCTCGCTCTCCGATTTCCTTGAGCGCATCGATGCGCGCACGCTGAACAGCCGCGCCTGCGAGAGCCTCATCCGCTGCGGGGCGATGGACTCCTTTGGGTACAACCGACAGCAGCTCCTGGCGGTGCTCCCGGAAGCGATGGCCTCGGCTGCCGCGTCCCGGCAGGATAAGGAATCGGGACAGATCAGCCTTTTCGGGGAAGAGACGCAGGCGAAGTCCGTGTCCTATCCGGATGTAGAGGATATGTCCCGCTCGGAAAAGATCCATTGGGAAAAAAATCTCCTCGGCTTCTACGTGAGCGGTCATCCGCTGGACGACTATAAAAAGGCTCTCGAGCGGTGTACGCCCATCTATGAGATCAATACGCACATCACCCGCTACGACGGCAAGATGGTCTCCATCGGCGGCACCGTGGCCCGTGTGAGGGGTAAGCTCACGAAGAAAGGCGAGCCCATGGGCTACGCCACCATCGAAGATTACGACGACGCCGTGGAAGTGGTGCTCTTTCCCCGCGTGTGGGAAGGAGCCAAGCCCATCCTCGACCGGCCGGATGCTCTCGTGTGCGTGCGAGGGCGCATCCAGGCCAATGAAAAAGATGTGCGCCTTCTGGCGGAAGAAGTGATCCCTCTTGGAAAAGTGGGCGAGACCGTGCGGTATCCCGTGTCGGAGGTGCATCTCTATGTGGACCGCCGCCATGAAACGGACGCGGTGAGCCATGGCCTTGCGCAGATCCTTGCGGCGCACCACGGTGCGGTGCCGGTCTTTCTCCACATCGAGAGCTCCCGGCAGGAGATCGCCATGGACCCGCGGTTCTTCCTCGATTACACCGATGACGCCGAGCGTGCGCTGAAAGCCCTTCTCGGGCCGCGCGCCGTTGACGGCCGCCGCTGATGACGGCGATCATGACAGCGCTCTTTTGGGGCGCTGTTTTTGCATGCCTGCGCGCGGACTTTTTTCGGTGAGAGCGCTGAGGGAGAGCCGCCCGCGGGAACGGCCGCTTTATGATATAATGTTTTCGATATGAAGAGACAGGGCGCGCGCCCGTTTATCTATGGAGAACGACATGAATACAGAACTGATCCGCAATTTTTCCATCATCGCCCACATCGACCACGGCAAGTCCACGCTGGCCGATCGCCTCATCGAGCTCACCGGCACGGTGCAGAAGCGCGACATGGAGGCACAGATCCTGGACACGATGGACCTTGAACGGGAGCGGGGCATCACCATCAAAGAGCAGTCCGCCCGCCTCCTCTACCGGTACAAAGACGGGAAGACCTACACGCTGAATCTCATCGATACCCCAGGGCACGTGGACTTCAATTACGAAGTGTCCCGGAGCCTCTCCGCCTGCGAAGGGGCGATCCTCATCATCGACGCCACACAGGGCGTGCAGGCGCAGACGCTGGCAAACGTCTATCTCGCCCTCGACCACGATCTGGAGATCATCCCCGTCATCAATAAGATCGACCTGCCTTCGGCGGACGTGGACCGCGTGAAAAAGGAAGTGGAGAACGTCATCGGTCTCGATATGACCGATGCCATCGAGATCAGCGCGAAGACCGGACAGAACGTGGAGAAAGTCCTCGAAGCCATCGTAGAGCGCATCCCCGCGCCGGAGGACAACGGCGGCAAAGCGCTGCGCTGCCTCATTTTCGATTCCATTTTTGATTCCTACAAAGGGGCTATCGCCTATGTGCGCGTGAAGGACGGCGCCATTCGGCCGGGCATGAACATCCGTATGATGGCTTCGGGCAAGGTCTACACTGTGACGGAGGTGGGCTATTTCACGCCTTTCCCGAAGCAGGACAAAGAGCTCACCTGCGGCTCCGTGGGATACGTCGCAGCGAGCATCAAAAACGTCCACGACTGCGAAGTGGGCGACACCATCACTACCGCGGAAAACGGGGCGGCCGAGGCGCTTCCCGGCTATCGCAAGGCGCTTCCCATGGTCTTCTGCGGCCTGTATCCCGTGGAGAGCAAGGACTACGATCAGCTGAAAGAATCGCTGGAAAAGCTCAGCCTGAACGACGCGGCTCTTGAATTTGTGCCGGAGACGTCGCTCGCTCTGGGCTTCGGCTTCCGCTGCGGCTTCCTGGGGCTCCTTCATATGGATGTGGTGCAGGAGCGTCTCGAGAGGGAATACAACCTGAAGCTCATCATCACCGCGCCGTCGGTCATCTATCACGTGTATAAGACCGACGGAGAGATGGTCGCCGTGGACAACCCTGCAGAGCTTCCGCCGGCGGGCAAGATCGACCATATCGAAGAGCCCATCGTGAAGGTGGACATCCTCGTTCCTTCGGACATGGTGGGCGCCGTGATGGAGCTGGCCCAGAACCGGCGGGGCACCTTCATCACCATGAGCTATCTCGACGAGACGCGCGTGGACCTGCAGTACAAGATCCCCCTCTGCGAGATCATCTTTGATTTCTTCGATAAGCTGAAATCCAGCACGAAAGGGTACGCTTCCCTTGATTACCAGCTCGCCGGTTACGAGCGGACTGACGCGGTGCGTCTCGACATCCTCCTGAACGGCGAGCTCATCGACGCGCTCTCCGTCATCGTCCATCGGTCCAGCGCCGTCTCCCGCGGCCGGGCGCTCGCGCAGAAACTGAAGGAGATCATCCCGCGGCAGCTCTTTGAAGTGCCCATCCAGGCGGCGGTGGGAAGCAAAGTCATCGCCCGCGAGACCATTAAGGCTCTGCGAAAAGACGTGCTCGCCAAATGCTACGGCGGCGACATCACCCGCAAGAAGAAGCTCCTCGAAAAGCAGAAGGAAGGGAAGAAGCGCATGAAGCAGGTGGGCAGCGTCGAGCTCCCGCAGGAAGCGTTCATGGCCGTCCTGAAAAATGACTGACGCCCTCGGCCTCTACATTCACATTCCCTACTGCCGGAGCCGCTGTGCTTACTGCGGCTTCTACTCCGCCGCGGCCGTGCCGACCGATGACTACGTGGAGGCGCTCCTTCGGGAAATGGCGCAGGAGAGCGTCCGCTACGCCATGAAAGTAGATACGGTGTACCTCGGCGGCGGCACGCCGTCTGCTCTTACCGCCGCGCAGCTCGCCCGCCTCATGGATGGGGTGCGGCGGTATTTTGCTGTAGAGAGGGACGCGGAGATCACCATGGAAATGAACCCCTGCGACATGACGGGAGAGTATCTCGCCGCTGCAAGGGACCTCGGTGTGAACCGTCTCTCTGTGGGGGTGCAGTCTCATGACGACCGGCTCCTCCGCGCCATCGGCCGGCGGCATACCGCAGCAGAAGCAGAGGCAGGGGTGCGCCGCGCTTTCCGCGCCGGTTTCCGGAATATCAGCATCGACCTCATGTACGAGCTCCCCGGTCAGACGGCGGAGGACTTTGCCCGCTCGCTCCGGTGGGCCATGCATCTTCCCGTGCAGCACCTCTCTATCTACAGCCTCATCCTCGAAGAGGGCACACAGATGGCGCAGCTCGCCCGGCGCGGTGCGCTCCCGCGGCCCACGGAAGAAGAGAGCTGGGCCATGTATCAGGCGATGTGCCGCATCCCTTTGCACTACGGCTTTGAGCGCTACGAGATCTCCAGCTTCGCCCGGCGGGGCTTCCGCTCCCGGCATAATGAAAAATACTGGCGGCTCGATCCTTATCTTGGCCTCGGCCCGGCAGCGTGCTCCCGCATCGGCCGCGCCCGCTGGCAGGTCCTCCCCGGCACGCACCGCTACATCCGTGCGCTTCTGTCCGGTGGCGAAGCGCCCATAGAGAGGGAAGAGCTCACGGAGGCGGAAGAAATGGAAGAGTACTGCTTCCTTCATCTCCGCATGCGGGAAGGCATTCCCCGCGCGGACTTCGCCGTCCGCTACGGCGCGCCCATAGAGACATGGTACGGCGAAGAGCTCCGTCGCCTGAAAGAGGAAAAGCTCCTGCGGGACGAAGACGGACGCCTTGCTCTCACCGCCCGCGGCGCGGCGCTGGGCAATACCGTCTTCGAAGCGTTCCTCCGCAGCGATGAGGAATAAAAAACGGCCTCAGTGCCGTTTTTTGTGTCTTTGCAGGGGCGGCGCGGTCCAACTATAAATTTTTGGCATTTCCTATATAGAAAAAGGAAATACAATCTTTTCTTTTTCAGGAGAAAGGGCTATCATGGGGCATACACTGATGCAAATTTAAGGAGGTCCTATCATGCCTGTTTCTGAAATCAAGATCGATCTGGGCGCGCTGCGCCACAATATGCGCGTCATCCGCCAGCATCTGCCGAAAGAAGTGAACGTCCTGGCCGTGGTGAAGGCGAATGCCTACGGCCACGGTGCCGTGCAGGCGCTCCGTGTGGCGCTCGAAGAGGGATACACCGCCGCCGCAGTGGCCCGCGTGGAAGAGGGCGAAGAGCTTCGCGAAGCGGGATTCACCTGCCCGATCTACGTGCTCGGCCTGCCGCTGGCGGAGGATATGCCGACGGCGGTCGCGCAGGACCTCATCGTGCCCGTAGACGACACGGTGGACCTCGATGCTTACGAAGCGGTCGCCGCGGCGGCCGGAAAAGTGATGGACGTGATGATCGCCGTCGATACGGGCATGAACCGTATCGGGGTCCATCCGGCAGACGTGCCCGCCCTGTGGGAGAAACTGGAGAGCCTGCCGCACATCCACATCCGCGGCACCTTCACCCATATGGCCACCGCGGACCATAAAGAAAAAGACGCGGCCCTCGCGCAGCTGGACCGCTTCGACGAAGCCATCTCTCACATGAAAGTGACGGAAGGATTCGTCATCTCTTCGGCAAACAGCGCCGGCGTCATCGACATCCCGCGGAGCTGGCACAATCTGGCCCGACCGGGCATCATCCTCTACGGACCGCAGCCGTCGGACGTGATGACGAACACCTTACCGCTGCAGTACGTCATGTCTCTCACGTCGCATGTGACCCACGTGCAGACCCTCCACAAGGGCGAAGCCATCGGCTACGGCGGCACCTACGTCGCCCCCGAGGACATGAAGACTGCCACCATCCCGATCGGCTATGCCGACGGCTACCACCGCGCGCTCTCCAATAAAGGAGAAGTGCTCATCGGCGGCAAGCGCCGTCCCATCGTGGGCCGCATCTGCATGGACCAGCTCATGGTGGCTGTGGACGACGACGTCCAGCCCGGCGACGAAGCGGTCCTCATCGGCCGTCAGGGCGAAGAAGAGATCACCATCGACGAAGTCTCCGCCAAAGCGGGCACCATCCCCCACGAGATCCTCTGCGACCTGAAGCGCGTGCCGAAAGTCTGGATCGAAGGATAAAACGATAAACCAACAGCAAACAGCGGCCTGCCTACAAAAGAGCGGGCCGCTGTTGTCGTTTTCATTATCACCGTGTTCCTTAGGAGGTGTGTGAGTTGCAATGCCCTGCGCTGATCGAGCAGGGAGCAGGGCCCTGTCTCAGCGGATGCGGTGAGATGGGCATAGGTCGATCTTGTATCGGCCGGTGCCGAGAGGATCCACGAGGCACTGACTGGTAGTAAGAGAAAAAATGAAAGAGGCCGCTCCGGGAGGGGCAGCCTTTTGGCGTTTTTACATGGTGAGGTAGCCGCCCACGAGAACGGTGAGGATGACTACAGGGAGGCCCCAGGTGACGTAGCCCCGGGCCCACCGCGGGTAGGGGAGGCCTTTGCCTTCGGAGACTTCTTTGTAGAAATTATCCCATCCCCAGCCGATGCGGTGAGTGCAGAAGACGAGGAAGACAAGGCTCCCGAAGGGGAGAAGGTTGTTGCTCAGGATAAAGTCTTCGAGGGCGAGCACGTTCGACCCTGGACCGAGAGGCGCAAAACCAGCCCAAACGTTGAAGCCCAGGATGCACGGCAGGGACAGCACGGAGAGAAGGGAAGCGGTGATGACTGTGGCTTTCTTCCGGCCCCATCCGCTGTAGTCCATGTGCCAGGTGGCGATGGCTTCGATGACGGTGATGACGGTGGACACGGCGGCGAAGCACATGAAGAGGAAGAAGAGGCTCCCCCAGAGGCGGCCGCCGTCCATGATGTTGAAGATGTTCGGCAGCGTGATGAAGAGAAGGTTCGGCCCGCTGTCAGGCTCTACGCCGAAGCTGGCGCATGCCGGGAAGATGATGAGTCCGGAGATGAAGGCCACGAGGGTATCCAGCACGGCCATATAGACGGCGCTCCCCGTGAGGGAGCTGGACTTGTCGATGCGGCTGCCGAAGACGGCGAGCATGCCCACGCCGACGCTCAGAGTGAAGAAGGCCTGCCCCATCGCGCCGTACACGCACTCTGCGAGACCGATCTGGCGAACGCGG
>CASEBK010000021.1 GCA_949286115.1 uncultured Veillonellaceae bacterium
CGGGCGCGCTCCGATACGGCGGGCGGGACCTGCTGCGCCTTTCGGAGACGGCGTGGCGGACGCTCCGCGGGGCAGTCATCGGCTTCGTCTTCCAGAATGCCGGGGCTTCGCTCTGCGCGGTCCGCACCGTGGGGAGCCAGATCGCGGAGGCGCTCGGGGCGCACGGGACGGTCTCGGAGGATGAGGCGCGGCGGCGGGCGCTCCTCCTCTTCGCGCGGCTCGGCCTGCCCGATGGAGAGCGCCTGTGGGCGAGCCGACCTTTTGAGCTCTCCGGGGGCATGCAGCAGCGGGCGGCGCTGGCGGCGGCGCTCCTCCTCCGGCCACGGGTGCTCCTGGCGGACGAGCCTACCGGCGCGCTGGACAGCGTGTCCCGCCGGGCGGTGATGGAGGCGCTCCTCCGGTACCGGGAGGAAACGGGCGGCGCTGTGCTCTTCGTGACGCACGACCTCTCTCTCGCCCGCCGGGCGGACCGGGTCGTCATCCTCTCCGAAGGGCGCGTGGCGGAGGAGGGGCCCGCGGCGTCCGTGCTCGCCGCGCCCCGTCATCCCGTGACGAAGCGCCTCGCCGCGGCGGCGGAAAGGATGCGGCCCCGATGACGGCCCTCCTCGAAGCGCGGCAGCTGCGGAAGACCTTTCGCCGCTGGGGCGTCTCCGTCCGCGCCGTGGAGGACGCGAGCCTTGCCATCGCGCCGGGAGAGGCGCTCGCCCTCGTGGGGGCTTCGGGCAGCGGAAAGAGCACCCTCGCCCGGCTCCTCGTGCGGCTCCTCGACGCAGACGGGGGGACGCTCCTCTGGGAGGGGCAGGACGTGACCCATGCCCGCGGGGCAGCGCGGCGCGCGCTCTGGCGGGGCGTGCAGATGATCTTCCAGTCGCCGGAAGGTTCCTTCGACCCGCAGTACACCTTGGGCGAGAGCCTTGCGGAGACGGCGCGGCTCCGCGGCGCGGGGCGAAAGGAAGCGGAAGAAGCGGCCGCGGCCATGCTCCGCCGGTGCGGCCTCTCGACCGATCTCCTCAGGCGATATCCCCGGGAAGTATCCGGCGGGCAGTGCCAGCGCGCCGCCGCGGCCCGGGCGCTCCTCTCCCGGCCGAAGCTCCTCCTCTGCGACGAGGCGACGAGTGCTCTCGACGTGACCGCCGCGGCAGATCTCATCGATCTTCTCAGTCGGCTTCAGGAGGAAGAGGGGCTCGCGGTCCTCTTCATCAGCCACGATCTGGGCGCGGCCGCCGCCCTGTGCCGCCGGGGCCTCGTCATGGACCGCGGCCGCATCGCAGAAGAAGCGCCCATGAAGGAGCTCCTCCGCTCGCCCCGGTCGGAGGCGGCGCGGCGGCTGGCCGCAGCGCGGCTCCCTGCCGGGCAGAAGGAAGCCAAAGAGGGGCGCAGGTCTTCAGGGGCCGATGGGGACGAAAGAGAGTGTCCGTCCTTCGGAGGAGGAAGGGCGCAAAGCGGCGTCTCATTTCTTCAGAGCTGGAGGCGATGAGAGGGGGCATTTCCGCCTTCGGCGTGCGGCGGCGGAGAAGGGGACTTCCGCGTCCGGAGGGCCCGCCTTTTTTCCGCCCTCGGCCGTGAAAGTTGGCGGGAAATATGCTATATTTGTATGTATGCAAGACAGCGGAAGAAGGGCGGCGGGGGCCGCGGCTTTTTTCTTCCTGCCATAGAAGAAAGGGTGGATCGGATGAATATTATCGACGAATTGAAGTGGCGCGGCGCGGTGAATCAGCAGACGGACGAAGAGGGGCTCTACGAGCTCGCGGGCAAAGAGTCCATCTCGCTCTACTGCGGCATCGATCCCACGGGAGACAGCATGCACATCGGGCATCTCATCCCCTTCATGATCCTGAAGCGCTTCCAGATGGCGGGGCATCATCCCTACATCGTCATCGGCGGCGGCACCGGGGCCATCGGCGACCCCTCCGGCCGGAAGACGGAGCGCGTGCTCCAGTCGGCGGAACAGGTGCGGCACAATGCGGAGTGCCTCACCGCGCAGATGCAGAAGCTCTTCGGCGGCGACGGCACGTTCTCCATTGTAAATAACTACGACTGGCTCTCGAAGATCTCGCTCCTGGATTTCCTCCGGGACTACGGCAAGCTCTTCAGCGTGAACGCCATGCTCGCCAAAGACGTGGTGGCGTCCCGCCTCGAGACGGGCATCTCCTTCACGGAGTTCTCCTACCAGATCCTCCAGTCCATCGACTACTACCAGCTGTACAAGACATACCACATCCAGCTCCAGATCGGCGGGGCGGACCAGTGGGGCAACATCACCAACGGCATCGAGATGATGCGCAAGAAGGAAGGCATCACCGGCGTGTACGGCCTCACCATCCCGCTCATGCTGAAGGCGGACGGCACGAAGTTCGGCAAGACCGCCGGCGGCGCGGTGTGGCTGGACCCGAAGAAGACCTCGCCCTATGAGTTCTACCAGTTCTGGTTCAATCAGGACGACCGGGACGTGGTGAAGTATCTGAAATATTTCACCTTCCTCTCTCACGAGGAGATCGATGCCCTCGAAGCGGAAACGGCGGAGCACCCCGAGCACCGGGAGGCGCAGAGGCGGCTCGCCGAAGAGGTGACCCGCTTCGTCCACGGCGAAGAGGGGCTCGCAGAGGCGGAGCGCGTGACGAAGGCGCTCTTCACGGGCGACGTGGCGGATCTGTCCGGCGCGGAGATCGAAGGGGCCTTCCGCAACACGGCGGGCGGCGTGATCCCCTCCGTGCCCATGAACATCGTGGAGGCGCTCGTGGCGGGCGGCGTGGAGAAATCGAAGCGCCAGGCCCGGGAGGACGTGAAGAACGGCGCGGTCCGCGTGAACGGCCTGGCCATCCGCGACCCGGAGGCGGAGATCAGCGCCCATCCCCACACGGACGGCCGGTATGTGATCGTCCGCAAGGGCAAGAAGAACTATTTCCTGCTGGAAGTGAAGGCATGAAAGGATACATCCATGGAATTTCGTTTTGACCACAACAATTTCAACGTGTTCGATCTCGAAAAGAGCATCGCTTTCTACAAAGAGGCGCTGGGCCTGACGGAGACGGGACGCATCGACGGACCGGAGGGAGCCTTCATCATCGTCTACCTCGGCGACGGCGCGTCGAAGCACCGTCTGGAGCTCACCTGGCTGCGGGACCGGAAGGAGCCCTACGATCTGGGGGACAACGAGATCCATCTGGCGTTCACCACGCCGGACATGGCGGCGGCGCACGCGCTCCACGAGAAGATGGGGTGCATCTGCTATGAAAATCCGGAGATGGGCATCTATTTCATCCACGCCCCGGACAATTATTGGCTGGAGATCGTGCCGGAAAAGAAGGCATGACCGAGCGGGATGAACGGACGGCGCGGGTGATCGGCGAGGCGGGCGTTGCGGCGCTCGCGCGCTCTTCCTGCGCCGTCTTCGGCATCGGAGGAGTCGGCTCGTACGCCGCGGAGGCGCTCGCTCGGGCAGGCGTGGGACAGCTCTTCTTCATCGACGGAGACCTCGTGGAGGTGTCGAACATGAACCGCCAGCTCGTGGCGGATGCGGAGACGCTCGGCCGGCCGAAGGCGGAGGTCATGGCGGAGCGGGCGAAGCGGGCGAATCCCGCCTGCCGCGCGGAAGCCTTCGTCCGCCGCTACGCGCCGGGGGACCGGGACTTCCTCGCCAGGCTTTCGCCGAATTTTGTCATCGATGCCATCGACGACGTGCCTACGAAAGTGGCGCTCGCCGAAGACTGCCTCGCCCTCGGCATCCCCGAGGCGGCGTCCATGGGCACGGGGAACCGGCTCCAGCCGGAGCTGCTCGAGGTGGCCGACATCGGGAAGACGTCGGTGTGCCCGCTTGCGCGGCGCATGCGGCGAGAGCTCCGCGAGCGGGGCATCGCCCATCTCACGGTGGTCTATTCGAAAGAGACGCCCGTCCGGACCGGCAGCGGCACGGTGGGCTCGGTGTCGTTCGTGCCGCCTGCGGCGGGGATGATCCTCGCGGGGCTGGCGGTGCGGAAACTGCTGGAGGAGGCAAAAGCATGAGGTACGCGGTGCGGCGCATGGACTGGCTGACGCTTACGGTAAACGGCCGGCCCCACTTCGGCTACGATCAGGAGTGGTACCCCGAACGGTGGCAGAAGCTCGCCGGATGCGGGCCTACCACGGGCGCGGCCATCGCCGCCTACGTGGAGGCCAAAGAGGAGGGAAAGGTCGTGGCGTCGCAGGCCGCGGCGGAGGAGAAGATGCTCGCCTTCTGGCCCTACGCCACGCCGCGCATGCATGGCCTCTACAAGACGCGGTGGCTCATGGAGGGGCTTAACTCCTATTTCGCCGACTACGGTCTCCGGGGCCGGGCGGAGATGATGACGGTGCCGCTCCTTGGGCCCATGCGCCCTTCTATGGAGGCTCTCACTGATTTTATCGCGGAGGGCCTTTCCGCAGACGCGCCGCTGGGTTTCCTCTGTCTGCACAATGGAGGCATCCGCTCGCTCTACAGCTGGCACTGGATGCCCCTTGCGGCGCTCGACACGGGCGCGGGGGCAGCGGCGACGGTGCTCGACGAGGGGCGGGCCATCACCTTCGACCTCGCGGCCTGGCGGAGCGCTACGCCCTTCGGCGGCGGCTTCGTGCGCGTGATGGATGCGAAATAAAGGATGCATGAAAGAAGGGCATCGGGCGACCGGTGCCCTTTTCTGTGTTACAATGAAAGAAACATCCAAAGGGAGGGATCTTCTATGAAAAAATGGACGGCGCTGGCGCTTGCGGCGCTTCTCGTCCCGGCGGCGGCCGGCGCGGTGAGCCCGCAGGACCTGGCGAACACGGCGAAGTATAAGCCGGTGTACATGAGCGAGACCGGCGTGGTGTACGCGGACCTTGCGAGCATCAAGACGGGGGACCCCGTGGAGGGGCAGCTCCCGCTCATCCAGGCGGACATCTACATGGAGCGCTACCAGGACATGCCCACCTATGAGACCATCTCGAAGGGCGGCCTCGTGCAGTATGTCTTCGCCTATCATACGAAGCTCCTTGCGGTGCACCGCATGAACGACAAGGACGGCTCGCTCCAGTACTACGTGGATAACCGCCTCTTCGGCATCTTCGATGCGGAGGGCAAGGCGGCGAACGTGGCGCCCCAGGCCGGCGAAGCCCAGTCGTTCGCGCTCTCCGGCGAGGCGCAGGACCTCTATCTCAATCTGTATCGGCTCCTCTGAGAGCGGCAGGTCCCCGGCGCGTCCGGGGGCTTTTTGCGTGCCGCCGCGGCTGGACAGGGCCCGGAAAATATGATACAGTAATCACAAGATAACGTAATGTGATGAAAAAGTGAACAATAGAAGCTTCAACGGAGAAAGCATATGAAACTCAGCATAGCAGGCGGCTGCGGCGATTTTGGGCGCAGCTGCTTTTTTGTATCCGGCGACCAGCACGCGTACATCGTGGACTGCGGCACCTCCACGGACGGGCTGGACCGCGTGCCCGACCTCACGGCAGACGAGATCCGCCGCGCGGAGTACCTCTTTCTAACGCACTCCCACCGGGACCACACCGGTGCAGTGGAGTACGCCGAGGAGACGGGCTTCACCGGGCCGGTGATCATGTCCGCCCAGACGTACCGGCAGCTGTCGTACAAGCCGAAGAACGCGGTCATCATGGACTCGACGGCTCCCGAGGCGGAGCTCCTGCCGGGCTTTTTCTTCCGGTGGGGCCGCACGGGCCACTGCTGCGGCGCGGTGTGGTACGCCATCACCTGCGAAGGAAAGACGGCCTTCTTCTCCGGGGACTACCGCGAGGGGGACCCATTCTACAGGAACGACCCGGTGCGGGACCTTACGGCGGACATCGCCGTCATCGACGCGGCGTACCCCACGGAGGAGACCGGGGAGGCCATGCGGGAGCGGTGCCTCGCGAAGGCGGAGGCGCTCCTTGCGACGGGGCGGCCGCTCCTCCTGCCGGTGCCCCGCTTCGGCCGGGGGCTCTCCATGGCGGCGGCGCTCTACGAACGGTGCGGCGGTCGCTATCCCCTCCGCATGGACGGGCGGCTCTACCGGGAGTGGCGCACCTTCGCACGGCGGAAATATTTCGTGAAGCCCTCCGTGTGGGACGTGCCTGTGGAGGCGGTGACCCTCTGGGACGGCGCGGGCTTCGACGGACCGGGGGCGTATTTCCTGACGGACGCCCAGCTCTCTCATGCGGAGAGCCGGCAGCTCATCGACCGCTCCCCTGAAGCCTCTCTCCTCCTCACGGGGAGCGTCCACGGCTACGGCCGGGCGGAGTCCTACGCGAAGAGCGGCCGGGCGGAGACGGTGCTCTGGCCGAACCACATGACTTACGGCGAGATGAAGGCGCTCGCGGCGGCGAACCAGTTCGCAGCGGCAGTGCCCTTCCACGATCCGTCGCGGCAGCCCGAGCATTATATCTACGAATTTTGAAGATGGGCGCATCAGGGCCCGATTTCCCCGTAGGGGAGAGAGAGGCCCTGTGTTATAATAATGACAGAAGCATACAGCTCTGAATCCGAAAGGCGGTGTCTTACATGATCAGTTACAAAAAAATCCTCGTTCCCTATGACGGCTCCGAGCACGCGAAGAAGGCGCTCCAGCAGGCGATCGACCTGGCGGAAGCGGGGGGCGGCGAGCTCTGCATCGCCAGCGTCTGCAATATCGTGTCCGTCATGAGCAACTTCGACCAGGTGTCCATCGCGGAAGGGTGCCTCACGACGCAGCTCTCTCAGGATCTGGAGAAGCAGTGCCGGGCGGACCTGGCGGAAGCGGAGGCTATGGTGCCGAAGGGCGTGAAGTTTGAATCCCGCTTCGAAGTGGGCTCGCCGGGACCGGTGTTGCTTCAGCTCGCGGATGAGATCGGCTGCGACCTCGTGGTGATGGGCAGCCGGGGCCTTGGACCGCTCAAGGGCATCTTCATGGGGTCCGTTTCGAGCTATCTGGTAAGCCGCGCGAAATGCCCGGTGCTTATCGTGAAGTGATAAGGGGGCCGCATTGCGCGGCCTTTCTTTTTTGTGATGTGTTGACAGGGAGGGGAAGGCCATGGATTCGCATGGGCAGTGGCTGAAGAGCGAGCTGCCGGAGTGGCAGGCGGAAGGGCTCGTCACGGAGGAGGCGGCGGAGGCGCTGGCCGAGCGCTACGAAGGGCCGGCCTTTTCCTGGACGGGGCCGCTCTTTGCGGCGGCGGCGTTCTGCTTCGCTGCGGGGCTCGCCTTCACCGGCGCGGGCCTCTGGGGGGCGCTCCCTCAGGACGAGCGCTTCGTCCTGGCCGCGGCGCCGCTCCTCCTCTCGATCCTGGCGGCGGCGGTCTTCCTCCTCGCGGACGGCGCGGCGCGGCACGTGCGCCGTCATGGGGAAGAGGGAGAGAAAATGCCCCGGCGGGGGCTCCCGGTCTTCCTCAGGGAAGGCGTGGGGATCTTCCACGGCATCGCGGCGACGGCGGCGGTGTGGATGGTGCACGATTCGTTCCTGCTGGACCCGGACATGTCGGGGCTCCTCGCGGCGGTGTCGCTGTGCCTCTTGGTGATGCTCTACCTCCTGCGCTCGGCAGGGCTGGGAGTCATCTTTGCGGCCGATGCGGCGCTCGCCGCGTGGGTCGCGCCTTCGGGTTGGATCGACGGCGCGTCGTGGGCGCTCCTGGCGGCAGGCTTTCCCTTCTTTTTCATCCTCATCGGCGGGAAACGGCAGGAAGCGGGCATCGCCTACGCCTGGGGATGGATCGCCTCGGTGCTGACGCTCACCTTCTGCACCGCGTCGGCGCAGATGTGGCAGGTGGTATTCTTCGCCATCGCGGCGTCCCTCACGTGGCTCGTGGGCTCCGTGCTCCGGCCCTACGGCTGGATCGGCACGGCGTTCCGCTTCCTCGGCGGCGCGGCGGTCTTCGGCGCGCTCTTCACCGCCGGATTCGGTGCGGCGTGGCGCGGCGCGGACGGGAGCTGGCTCCTGTGGGTGCTCCTCGTGCTCTTCCTCTTGGCGGACGGGGCGCTCCTCCTCCGGGCGGCCGGGCGGAAAGAGTGGCTCTCCACTGCGGCGGGGATCACGCCCTTCGTGATGGCCGCGGCGGCGCTCCTCGCCCTCTGGGATGAGAGCGGCGTCTCCTCGGCGGTGGTGGTGTCCTGCTTCATGGTCTTCCTCGCGGCGGCGGTCATTGCCCGGGGCATCCAGAAGGGACGGAACTGGCAGATCGGCTCGGGACTCCTGCTCCTCTTGGCGGACGGGGCGGTGCGCCTCTGGGATTCGTCCCTCACCTTCGGGCAGCGGGGGGCCTTCTTCCTCGTGGCGGGCGCGGCGGCAGCGGCGCTCTGCGTGCTCCTCCGCCCGGCCCGGCGGAAGCGCCGGAGAGCGGCTCACCCGGAGATAGAGGAGAGAGGAGGCGGCGAAGATGCATAGGAAATGGCTGTGGGGCGCCTTTGCTCTCGCCGCGGCGGCAGAAGTCTTCCTCCTCGTGTGGGTGCGCGGGGCGTACCGCACGGTAGAGGCGGAAGGGGCGGAGTACACGGCGCCGGCGTCCGTCCAGTTCACCGCGGATTTCTACGACAAAAATTATATTTCCATCCACGTGCCCATCGACAAGGCCCAGTGGACCGGCGCGGCCGCTCCGGCGGAGGGAGAAGAAGTGTACCTCGCCGTGTCGGGCGGCAAAGACAAGGCCCTGCAGGTGCTGCGGGCGCAGTCCGCGCTGCCCGATGGTCCGTACCTCCTCGTGCGGGCCAAGCGCCTCGACGGGGACGTGCTCTACTTTGATTTCCCTGCGGACCGGCTCTACATGGATGCGGAAGCCCTGCGGAAGATCCCCGTGACGGAGCTCTCCGAGCGGGTGCAGGTGAAGGACCCCGACACGGGCCGGGTGGAGACGCGCATGAAGAACGCCCTCACGGCGTCGCTCCGCGTGAAGGACGGCCGGGCAGTCATCACAGACCTGCTGGTGAACGGCAGTCCCGTCTCGGCGGCTTTCACCACGGTGGGGAAGATCGCCGACGTGAAATACGCGGCCAGCGGCAAGGAAAAAGATACGGTCGTTCCCATGGCGGAGGGCCGGTAGGCCCCGGAAGAAAGGCGGAGGGAGCATGTACATCATCTGTATGAGACACGGCGCGGCGGAGCCGGAATCGGACGCGGTGGCGAACCGAGACCGCCGTCTCACGGACAAGGGCGCGCGGGGCGCAGGCAAGACGGCGGACATCCTGCGTCATTTCCTCAAAGGGCGGCCGCTCACCATCTTCGCGAGCCCCTACCGGCGGACGAAGGAGACCGCGGAGATCGTCCTCGAGACCTGCGGCGGCTCGCTCCAGACGGCGGAAGAGCTCACCCAGAGCGCATGGGGGCCCGTGGCGGCGCACTGCCTTCTGGGCGACGGGCCGATCCTCCTCGTGGGGCACCAGCCCTTCCTCCAGAGCTATGTGATGGTCGTCTGCGGGGCGGCGCTCAAGTTCGCGCCCGCCGCGGCGGCGGTCATCGACTACGACCCGTCATGGCGGCAGGGGCAGCTCGTGGGCTACCTCACGCCGGACCTGAAAAAACTCAGAAAACGCTGAAAGGGGCCGCGAGGCCTCTTTTTTCACAGAAAGGACCAGCTATGATGAAACATCTTCTGACCATCGCCGGCTCCGACTCTTCCGGCGGGGCGGGCATCCAGGCGGACCTGAAGACCTTCGCCGCCCTCGGCACGTACGGCATGAGCTGTATCTGCGCGGTGACAGCGCAGAATACGACCCACGTCTCAGCGGTGCAGAACATCACCGCCGACATGGTGACGGCCCAGCTTACGGACGTCTACAGTGACATCCCGCCGGACGCGGTGAAGACAGGTATGCTCTCTGCGCCCGCCATCGTCACCGCCGTAGCGGGATTTCTCCGCGCGCACCGCGGACCGCCCGTCGTGGTGGACCCGGTGATGGTGGCCACCTCCGGGGGCGTCCTCCTCGAGCCAGAAGCGGTGGAAACGTATAAAAAAGCGCTCTTCCCCGAAGCGGCGCTCATCACGCCGAACATCCCCGAAGCGGAAGTCCTGACGGGCATGACCATCCGGGACGCGGATGACATGGCCCGCGCAGCGGAGGCGCTCCTTGCTTACGGGTGCGGGGCGGCGCTCGTGAAGGGCGGCCACCGCGTAGAAGACGCGCTGGACGTGCTCGCTGACGAGACCGGCATCCACACCTTCCAGGGCGAGCGCATCGACACGGAGAATACCCACGGCACAGGCTGCACCCTCTCGAGCGCGCTCGCGGTGTACCTCGCGAAGGGCCTTGCGGCGGCAGAAGCGGTGGCGCAGGCGAAAGCCTACCTCACGGGAGCGCTCCGGAGCGCGGCGAAAGGCTCCGTCGGCCACGGCCATGGCCCGGTGGACCACTTCTGGTTCTACGGTGACCGGTGGGGGGAGATGGCATGAACCCCTTCTTCGCCTACCTCGCGCGGCTCAAGTACATCCGCCGGTGGGGCCTCATGCGGAGCAGCGTCCCCGAGAACGACGCGGAGCACACCCTCCAGACGGCGATGATCGCCCATGGCCTGGCGGTCATCCGAGAGACCGTCTTCGGCGTGCCCTGCGACGGCGCGCGGTGCGCCCTCCTTGCGCTCTACCACGACGCGAGCGAAGTCTTCACGGGAGACCTCCCCACGCCGGTGAAATATTTCAACGAAGACCTTCACGGCGAATACGAGAAGATCGAGCGCATGGCCCGGGAGAAACTGCTGGGGACGCTCCCTGCCGAGCTCCGCGGCCCGTACCGCCCCTTCGTGGCAGACATGGAGGCCGATCCCCTCTGGCCGCTCGTCAAGGCGGCGGACACCCTCTCGGCGTACCTCAAATGCGTGGAAGAGCGCCGCGCGGGGAACCGCGAGTTCGACGAGGCGGCCCGCCAGACCGAGGAGAAGCTCCGCGCCCTCGGGCTCCCCGAAGTGGACTGGTTCCTCGCACACTTCGCAGGGAGCTTCGCCCTCACGCTGGACGAGCTCGAGCGGGAAACGCCGAAGCCGCAGGAAAAATAAAACAGAAAAGACCACGCCCGCCGCTTCGGGCGTTTTTCGCCTCAGCTGGCTCCTTCGGAAGCGCTGAGAGATACGAAATAAAAAGAGACGTCATCTTCATCAAAGAGACGTCTCTTTTTTTTGCCTGTGCGGGGCACGAAAAAAGCCCGGATGGCCGGACTTTCTTTTCTTATCTTTCTCTTGCGCGGCAGAGACCGCGGTCGCAGTTCCGGAGGAAGCGGAGGAGATGCTCGATCTCCGGAGAAGAGGGGAGCTCCTGCTCCATCTCCGCGATGGCGTCCACCAGCTTGAGGCCCGAGCGGAAGATGAGGCGGTACGCCTTCTTCAGGTCGCTCTTCACCTCCGGAGAGATGCCCCGGCGAGCGAGGCCCACGCTGTTCAGCCCCACGATGTGCGCCGGATTGCCGTCGGCGATGACATAGGGGCAGATATCCTGGACGATCTTCGACATGCCGCCCACCATGGCGCCGTTTCCCACCTTCACGAACTGGTGGATGCCCGCCATGCCGCCCACGACGACATAGTCCTCGAGAGTGGTGTGGCCCGCCACGCCGGAATAGCCGCTCATGACGACATGGTCGCCAATATTGCAGTTGTGCGCCACGTGGACATAGGCCTGCAGCATGGTGTGCGAGCCGATGCGGGTCTCATTGTTCTCGCCGGTGGCGCGGTGAATGGTGACGCACTCCCGGATGAGATTGCCGTCGCCGATGACGACCGTGCTGTATTCGCCCTGAAACTTCAGGTCCTGCGGTTCCTCGCCGATGACAGCGCCCGAATAAATGTGATTGTTCCGTCCCATGCGGACATTCTTTGCGATGACCACATGCGGGCCGATGATCGTGCCTTCTCCGATTTCACAATTCGGACCAATGACCGCTCCGGGACCAATGATGACGTTTTTGTGAATGACGGCGGTAGGATCTATGACGGCTGTGGGATGGATCTGCGGGTCCAGCGTTTGTACGATTTTCAATTCCATCATCCTTACTCCTCCGTAATTGAGATGTCCAGACGGCTGTATACAAGCCGCCTTTTACTTATATAATCGGCAGGACATCTCGGATTTGAAACCGCCGTACGGGTCGTTTTTCGGCAGCTTCCTCACGATTTCGCGGGAAATCACCCGATTTCTCCCCAATTCGACTGTCTTTCCTATCTTATTTCTTGAGGTTTTCCTTCGGGTCGGCCAGATAGAAGAGGAAATCCGCCTCCGCCTTGAGCACGCCGTTCGCCTTCGCTTCGCAGTGCACCTTGCCCATGCGGCCGATGATCTTCTTGATGTCTGCGCGGGTGACGAGCACGTCGCCAGGCGTCACCGGAGAGCGGAACCGTACCTTGTCCATACCCGTGAAGAAAGGCAGGAGCCCGCGGTTTTCCTCTGGATACTGCAGAGCGATGCCGCCCACCTGAGCCATGGCCTCGCAGATGAGCGCCCCCGGCATGATGGGCTTCTCCGGGAAATGCCCCTGGAAGAACGGTTCATTCGTGGTGACGCATTTGATGCCGATCGCGTATTTCAGCGGATCGAGCTCAATGATGCGGTCCACCAGCAGCATCGGATAGCGGTGCGGCAGAATTTCCTTGATCTGAGTGACGTCGAGTTCCATGATAATTCCTCCTTATATACAACTTCGTTCCATATCGTATCGTTTCGCGAGGGAAACCGTTTATTTCTGCTGCTTTTTGAGCGACAGGATCTGCTCCGAGAGCTCGCCGTTCAGCTTGTGGCTGCCCATGACGGCGATGATGTGCGCATAGAGAGGCCCGATGAGAGAAATGTCGCCCAGGATGTCCAAGATCTTGTGGCGCACCAGCTCGTCCGGCCAGCGCGGCACCGAGAGACATCCCTCCTCCGAGTAGACCACAGCGTTCTCCGTCGTCCCCCCGAGGCCCAGTCCCATCTTGCGGAGCGCCTCCAGCTCCCACGTGAACCCGATGGTCCGCGCCGAGCCGATCTCCTTCTCAAAGGTCTCCGCCGTGATCGTCACATCCCGCACCTGAGTGCCCAGGAGAGGATGGGGATTCATGGACGTGAACGTGATGCGGAGCCCGTCGTAGGGAAGGGCCGCCACGAACTTCTCGCCCTCATAAGCGGCCACGCTCGTGGGAAGAGAGAAAACATGCACCTCCGCCTCCTGAGGCGCGATGCCCGCCTCGTGGATCATGCCGATGAAAGTGGCGGCGCTGCCGTCGCCCACCGGCGGCTCCTGACGGTCCATCTCGATCACGCAGTTGTCGATGCCCATGCCGTAGAGCGCCGCCAGCACATGCTCGATGGTGGTGACATGCGCCCCGTCCTTCGCCAGCGTCGTGGCGCGGTTCGTGCCCGCCAGATACGCGGGACTTGCAGGGATCTCCGGCGCGCCGGAGAGGTCCGTGCGGCGGAAAACGATGCCTGCATCCGCCGGAGCCGGCCGAAGCGTCATCCGTACGGGCAGGCCCGAATGGAGCCCGACCCCTTCATAGGAGACGGGCTTTCCGATGGTCTGTTGTTTTCTATTCAAAGCAAGGCTCCTTTCAGAGCAATGATACATACACACTTATTTTACCTTCTTTTCCGGCGGGGCGCAAATGTTTAAGAAGTTTTCAGATAAAGACATAAGGAAAATATAACACTGCGCCGCGCTGCCGTAGGGCAAAGACCTCTCTCATCCCCTCCGTCTCCGAAGAGAGCAAGACCGGTTTTGGTCCCTTCTGCCTCCGAAGAAATCAAAACCGACTTTCGCCCCCTCCGCCTCCGAAGAAATCAAAAAGGACTTTCATCTCCTCCGTCTCCGAAGCGCGCAAACACAGGGACGCCCGTGAAACAGCCCCGCTCCGGCGACCCCTCCGCATACAAGAGCGCCCCAAAGCAGCCTCCGCGCGGGGGACCGCTCCGCCTGCCGCATTTGTTGTGCTTCGTAATGAAAGTCTGCTTCTAAAGCATAGATACCCTTCGCGTCGTGATGTGGGTCCGCATCCCCATGAAGAGATACGTGAGCAAAGGGGATGCGCATTGAAAATGCGCGACACAGAAAAGAATTGGTGCAGCTTCCCCGCCCGTTTGAACGGAGCCCGGTGCCCGAAGGGAGAAAGTCCGGCCGGTGGCGTTAAGCCGGAGCGCTTGTCTGAGCGAGCGCAGCGAGCGAGTTAAGCGAAGGTAGCGACCGGCCGGACTTCCAGGGCGGAGTGATCGGGCGGCGGTTTTCCTTCCTTGCTTCGTTCCTTCCTTTGAGCGGTCAAAGGAAGGAATGAAGCGACCATGGGGCTCGTGCTCCTAAGACGGAAACAGTCGTACATGAGAGAAACGCTCTCTCCGAACATGCGCCCCGCACTGACAGCTCCCTGTCATTTTCCGCGCGATGTGGATCCGCACCTTCAGGAGGAAGACGTTTTTTTATTGCAAATGAGCCCCGCCCCGAAAGCTTCGGAAAAGTTTCGCGCCGCGACGGGGCCCCGCGCCCCCGCAGAGAGGCAGCACCCAAAGAAAGAGATGCGCCGGAGCTTTTCTTTGCGTATAATACAATCAATAGACATCCCGCCCATCCACAGGCGGCGGACGTATTCCCTTCGGAGGCGGCCATGGCTTCGAACTTTGCCTTTCTGAAAGAAAAATTCCCCGAACTGGCCCAGCTCGGCGGGCTGGCGGAAAAATACTGGACGAGCGACCCCAACTCCTGCCTCATCAAGCTCGGCATGATGGGCGAGACCATCGTCAATCTCATGTTTCGCTTCGACGACATCCCCCTGCCCTTTGGAGACCGGAACAACGCCGCCGGGCGCATTCAGGCGCTTCGCAGAGAAGGCCTGCTGGACGACGAGATGGCAGACACGCTCCATGTCCTTCGCCAGCTGAGAAACAAAGCCGTGCACGACAATTTCGCCTCCGCCGACGCCAGCCGCACGCTCCTGCCGAAGATCTACGGCATCTGCGAATGGTTCATGCAGACCTACGGCGACTACGCCTACGAGCACCGGCCCTTCCGCACGCCCGAAGAAGAGGCGGCCCCGCCCGTGATGCCGCCGGAAGAAAAGAAAGCCCTCCGGGAGCGGGAAGACAAAGAGACGAAGACGCTCCAGAAAGACACACTGAAAAAAGCAGCCGAAGCCAGACCCGTGAAGCGGGACGCCCGGAGACGGCGAGCCCTCGAGACCATGGCGAACCAGCGGCCCCTCACCGAAGCAGAGACCCGGCAGCTCATCGACGCCCAGCTCCGGCAGGTCGGCTGGGAAGCCGATACGGAAGAGCTCCGCTACAGCCGCGGCACGCGCCCCGCGAAAGGGAGGAACCTCGCCATCGCCGAGTGGCCCTGCGAAGGAGGCTTTGCCGACTACGCCCTCTTCATCGGCACGACCCTCTATGCCGTCATCGAAGCGAAAGCCGACAGAAAAGACGTGTCCGGCATCCTGGACGGACAGGGGAGGCAGTACGCCGAGACCGTCCGCCTCGAAGGCGCCGTGCAGGCCGGAGCATGGGGAGAGCGGGGGCAGTACCGCGTGCCCTTCCTCTTCGCGGCCAACGGCCGGCCCTACATCGCCCAGTACGAGCTGGCCTCCGGCGTATGGTTCAGAGACCTCCGCCGCGGCGAAGCGCCCCGCGCCCTCAAAGGCTGGATCAGCCCCGAAGGCATGCTCGACATATACAGAGAAAACGTCGAAGCGAGCAACGCCGCCCTCGCCGCAATGTCCCGGGACTTCCTCACCGACCGCGACGGCCTCAATCTCCGCAGATACCAGATCGAAGCCATCGACGCCGCCGAAAAGACCATCATGGCCGGGGGCAGGACAGCCCTTCTCGCCATGGCCACCGGCACCGGCAAGACCCGCACCATCCTCGGCATGATCTACCGCTTCCTGAGATCAGAGCGATTCCGCCGCATCCTTTTCCTCGTAGACCGCGTCGCCCTCGGCGAGCAGGCCATGGACGTCTTCAAAAACGTGAAACTGGAGCAGCTCATGCCCCTCACCGACATCTACGAAGTGAAAGCCCTCGGAGAGAAAGAGCTCGGCCGGGAGACCCGCGTCCGCGTGGCCACCGTCCAGAGCATGATCCCGCAGATCTTCGGCGCGGGAGACGCAGAGAAGCCCTCCGTCACCGACTACGACCTCATCATCGTCGACGAAGCCCACCGGGGCTACTTCGGCGATCAGGAAATGACCGAGCTCGAGAGCCTCTGCCGCGACCAGCGGGACTACCAGAGCCGGTACCGCGCCGTCATCGACTACTTCGAAGCCGTGAAGATCGGCCTCACCGCCACACCCTCCCTTGAGACCACGAAGATCTTCGGCCAGCCCGTCTACACCTACTCCTACCGCGACGCCGTCATCGACGGATACCTCGCCGACTACGACGCGCCCCACATCATCAAGACGAAACTCTCCGAAGAAGGCATCCACTACCCGAAAGGCGCCGCCGCCGTCCTCTACGACCCCGTCACCCACGACGTCGTGAACGCCGCCGAGCTTCCCGACGAGCTCGACTTCGACGTGGATGACTTCAACAAAAAAGTCATCACCGAAAGCTTCAACCGCGTCGTCCTCGAAGAGATCGCCAGAAACATCGACCCCGAAGACCCCATGCAGGGCAAGACCCTCATCTTCGCCGCCAACGACCGCCATGCCGACCTCGTCGTGCAGATCCTCAAAGACTACTACGCCGCCCTCGGCGTGCCCGGAGAAGCCATCATGAAGATCACCCACAAGACCGGCAACCCCCAGCAGGTCCAGGACGCGGTGAAACGCTTCAAAAACGAGCAGTGGCCAAACATCGCCGTCACCGTAGACCTCCTCTCCACCGGCATCGACGTCCCCGAGATCACCTCCGTCGTCTTCCTCCGCCGGGTGAAGTCCCGCATCCTCTTCGAGCAGATGCTCGGCCGCGCCACCCGCCTCTGCCCGAAAATCCACAAGACCCACTTCGAGATCTACGACGCCGTAGGCGTGTACGACAGCCTCCGGGACGTCGTCACCATGCCCCCCGCCGCCAGCCCCGCCGACACCTTCCAGACACTGGCCGACCAGCTCGAAAAAGCAGAAAAAAAGACAGACATCATCAGCCTCATCCTCCGCACCGCCGCCCGGCTCCAGCGCAAAGCCAAAGCCGCCTCCCTCGCCGACGCCGCCGAATTTGAAGAAAAGACCGGGAAGACCCCCGCCGCCTTCGCGCGGGACCTCCGGGACCTTTCGGCAGAAGAGGGGAGACACTGCATCCTCGATCACAGAGACGCCCTCGAAGCCCTCGATAGCGTGCGCGAGAGAGCGCGCCGCCTCCTCGTCATCTCCGAGACCCCCGACGAGCTGACCGGGCACGACCGCGGCTACGGCGCCGCCCGCACCCCCGAAGACTACCTGCGCGCCTTCGCCGACTACGTCGCCGCACACATCAACGAGATCCCCGCCATGGACATCATCGTCCACCGCCCCCGCGACCTCACCCGGGCCGACCTCATCGCCCTGAAAAAGAAACTCGACAGAGAAGGCTACAACGAGCGCACCCTCTCCACCGCCGTGAGCCAGCAGGCCGACACCGAGATCGCCGCCGACATCATCAGCCTCATCCGCCGCGCCGCCCTCGGCTCGCCCCTCGTGAGCCACGAAGACCGCATCCGCCGCGCCGTGAAAAAACTGAAAGAAGCCCACCAGTTCACCTCCATGGAAGAAAACTGGCTGAAACGGATCGAGCAGTACCTTATCCACGACTCCGTCATCCGCGCCGAGACCTTCGACGAAGACCCCCGCTTCCGCTCCGCCGGAGGCTACAGCCGGATCGACAAAGCCTTCCGCGGACGCCTCGGCGACATCCTCCGCGAACTCAATACCTACCTCTATGAAGACCACGGGAGAAGAGCATGACCACACAGGAAATCGTACAAAAACTCTGGAAACTCTGCGACGTCCTCCGCGACGACGGCATCACCTACCACGAATACGTCACCGAGCTCACATACATCCTCTTTCTGAAGATGGCCAAAGAGACCGGCACAGAAGAAAACATCCCCCCGGCCTACCGCTGGGACATCCTCACCGAGAAGAGCGGCATCCAGCTCAAGACCTACTACAAAGAGCTCCTCGACGCCCTCGGCACCCACGGCAAAGGCCGCATCCGCGAGATCTACCAGGACGCCGTCTCCCACATCGACGAGCCGAAAAACCTCGAAAAGATCATCCGCTCCATCGACGGCCTCGACTGGTTCAGCGCCCGCGAAGAAGGCCTCGGCGGCCTCTACGAAGGCCTCCTCGAGAAAAACGCCAGCGAGAAGAAATCCGGCGCAGGCCAGTACTTCACCCCCCGCGTCCTCATCGACGTCATGACCCGCCTCACCGATCCCCGCCCCGGCGAGCGGTGCAACGACCCCGCCTGTGGTACCTTCGGCTTCATGATCGCCGCCTTCCAGCACGTAAAAGACGCCACCGACGGCTTCTTCGACCTCACAGAAGACGAGACCCGCTTCGAAGTAGAAGAAGCCTTCACCGGCTGCGAGCTCGTCCGCGACACCCACCGCCTCGCCCTCATGAACGCCATGCTCCACGGCATCGAAGGGAAGATCACCCTCGGCGACACCCTCTCCGAGACCGGCAAAGCCATGAAAGACTACGACGTGGTCCTCACCAATCCCCCCTTCGGCACCAAGCGCGGCGGCGAGCGCGCCGCCCGGGACGACTTCACCTATCCCACCAGCAACAAACAGCTGAACTTCCTCCAGCACATCTACCGCAGCCTCCGCACAGGCGGCCAGGCCCGCGCCGCCGTCGTCCTCCCGGACAACGTCCTCTTCGCCGACGGCGACGGAGAGAAGATCCGCTGCGACCTCATGGACAAATGCCGCCTCCACACCGTCCTCCGTCTCCCCACAGGCATCTTCTACGCCCAGGGCGTGAAGACGAACGTCCTCTTCTTCACCCGCGGGAAGACCGACCGCGGAAATACGGACCGCGTCTGGTTCTACGACCTCCGCACCGACATGCCCTCTTTCGGCAAGACCCATCCCCTCGCGCGGGAAGACTTCGCCGCCTTCGAAGCCGCCTACACCGCGGAAGACCGGACAAAAGTCAAAGACCCCCGGTGGAGCTCCTACACCCGCGAAGACATACGGGAGAGGGGAAACACCCTCGACCTCGGCCTCATGGAAGCCGCCTCCGACGTAGATGAGACCATCCTCGCCGACCCCGCCGGAGCCGCCGAGACCGCCGCAGCAGACCTCGCCGAAGCGGCCCGCCTCCTCACAGACGTCGCCGCCCGCCTCCGCGCACTGGAGGGATGATGATGGCCAAAGCAAAGAAGACCGCCGCCCCGGCGCGCATCCCCGCCGAAGAAATCCCGTATACTGTTCCCGCCAACTGGCGCTGGGTGAGATTGGGGAGTATCAATCAATATGAAGGAGATAATGTAGAGCCGAGTGCACAGTCTGATACGATTTTTGAACTGTACAGCGTGCCATGTTATGAGCAAAAATATCCTGAAATCGTAGCAGGAGAAAAAATCGGTTCTGCAAAGAAGAGCGTGAAGAAAAATGACGTGCTTCTTTGTAAAATCAATCCGCGTATCAATCGTGTGTGGAAGGTCGAACAATATACCGAGCATCCTTTGATTGCATCAGGAGAATGGGCCATCATCAGAAATCCTGATATCTTCGCAGATTATCTGATGAGATATTTTCAAGCGCCTGTTTTCCGAAAATATTTGCTTTCCAATGTATCCGGTGTGGGTGGTTCGCTCATGCGTGCGCGACCTAAATTTATTGACATCTATCCGGTGCCACTTCCTCCGCGGGTGGAGCAGGCGCGCATCGTCGCCGTCATCGAAGAGCTCTTCGGGAAGCTCGATGCCGCCGAAGAGAAGCTCCGCGCCGTCATAGAAGCGAGCCCCGCCCGCCGCGCCGCCCTCCTCCGCCGCGCCTTCACCGGCGCTCTCACAGAACCCTGGCGCGCTGCCCACGACTGTGATGTGAATGCCGTCCTGTCGCCAGCTGCGCCTCTTTCAGAAGCAGAGGCACCTTATGCGATTCCTGACAGTTGGCGTTGGTTCAGACTTGGGGATGTGACGAAAATAGTCGGCGGCGGCACGCCTTCTTCCAAAGTGGCAGAGTACTACGAGAACGGGACAGTCCCATGGCTCTCACCCGCAGACCTGTCATCGTATACAGACACATATATTTCTCACGGTGCGAAAAACATTACGGAGCTGGGATTGGAGAAATCATCTGCTCAGCTTCTTCCAAAAGACACCGTTTGCCTGTCTTCTCGTGCGCCGATTGGCTATGTGGTGATTGCAGAGAATCCGCTGTGCACCAATCAGGGATTTAAGAGCTTCTTACCGGCTGACTGCTATCTGCCAAAATTTTTATATTGGTATCTGAAAGGCAATAAACCATTGCTTGAAAACTACGCAAGCGGCACGACTTTTTTAGAGCTGTCTGCGAAGAAAGCGGGACTTGTGCCGTTTCCGGTGCCGCCGCTGGACGAACAGCGGGAGATCGTCCGCCTCCTGGACGAACTGCTGACGCAGGAAGACGCCGCCCGCGCCGCCGCCGAAGCGACGCTGGCGAAGATCCCTGCCCTCCGCCAGGCCATCCTCGCCCGCGCCTTCCGCGGCCAGCTCGGCACCAACGACCCCGCCGACCCGCCCGCCCTCAAAGACCCCCCGCGCCCCTGAACAGACCGCAAAAGCAAAAAAGGTCTCTTCCTGAAACAAGGAAGAGACCTTTTTCGTCCGCCCCACAACTGCGCTGTAAATGTGTCGTCGAATTTTACAGCAAAACCCATATATTGAAAGAGAGGTGACAGATATGCCAAAGATCAAACCGATTTCAGACCTGAGAAACTATACGGAAGTCCTGCGGGACGTCTCCGCCGGAGGACCGGTCTTCCTGACAAAAAACGGGCGTGGCCGCTTTGCCATCATGGATATCGATGATTATGAGACGATGCATCAGAAACTCAAACTGCTGCAGGCCCTCGCCGCAGGGGAGCGGGATATAGAACAAGGAAAACTGTACAGCGAAGAAGAAGTGGAAGCCTATTGCAGAAAGAAAATAGAATCGTATGGCAAATAAGCTGATTTACACGGAATAAGCCCAAAAAGATCTGGGAAATGTGATTGAATATATTGTGGAAGACCTGGGGAGTCCTCGCGCAGCAGAGCGTGTTGCTGCAAAGATTCGGGAGACGGCAGGAAAACTGAGAGTTTCCGGAAATGGGTACTGCTTTGTACCGTGTCAGCCCGCTTTTCGGCAGATATCGTTTCCTTGTATGCGGGAACTACATGATTTTTTACCGGTTTCATAACGGTCAGATATTTATCGTGAGAATCCTTTATGGAAAAGAGACTACAGCAGACTGTTTCCCTTTGCAGACGAAGAAGAAAACTGACAGACCAGCGGTGGTGGACCGCTCGCCCGCCGCATTTGTCGCGCGCCGTGAGTGAGCCCCGCACTGACAGCTGCGATACTCCTCGCGTCGTGATGAGGTCTGCTTACGCATGAGACCCAAAGCAGGCTCCGCGCGGTGGGGAGGCCGCTCCGCCTGCCGCATTTAGCACGCGTCGTGATGGATGCTCGCCCCGAAAGCTTCGAAGTCATTCAAGTCGTGATGTGGGTCCGCACCCCCATGAGCCGATGCGAAATCATGAGGGATGCGCATTTGAAAAATGCGCGACACGAGCTGAGCATTGGTACAGCTTCCCCGCCCGTTTGAACGGAGGCCGGTGCCCGAAGGGAGAAACATTGGCCGGTGGCGTTAGCCGGAGCGCCTGTCTGAGCGAGCGCAGCGAGCGAGTTGCGCGGAGGGTAGTGACCGGCCAATGTTTCAGGCCGGAGTGATCGGGCGGCGCCCTTCCTTCTTTGCTTCGTTTCTTCCTTCGGCGGCGAAGGAAGAAATGAAGCGACCATGGAGCTCGTGCTCCTAAGACAGAAACAGCCGTAAATGAGAGAAACGCTTTCTCCGAACATGCGCCCCGCACCGAAAGCTTCGGAAAAGTTTCAAACCGCGATGTGGGCCCGCACCGACAGCTTCGAAGTCATTCATCTCGTGATGTGGGTCCGCATCGTAATGAGTGACAGACATTCTCCGAGCGTGCGCCCCGCCTCGAAAGCTTCGGAAAAGTTTCAAGCCGCGATGTGGGTCCGCACTGAAAGCTCTGACAGTGCCCCGTCTCTATTTCCCCTGCGGGCCGCAGAGCCTTCAGAATTTTTTATAGGCCCTTCCCGGCGGCCCACGCATGGTATAATGACTATAAGGAAAGCAAAAGGGAAAAGGAAAAGGAAAAAGAAAAACAAAAAGGAGGCATATCATGGATGAGATCATGAAGCGCGGCAACACGCGCAAATTCAGCGATCGGCCGGTGGACGACGAGGCGGTGGACCGCCTGCTTCGGGCGGCGATGCAGGCCCGCGCCGCGGGGAATCAGAAGCCCTGGCATTTCATCGTGGTGCGGAACGAGGCGCTCATCAAGGCGCTCGCGCACAATAGCATGGCCGCTGGGCCGGTGCGGAAAGCGCCGGTGGTGCTGGTGCTCCTGGGGGACGAGCGGGGCCTTTCGTTCCCGGAGAGCTGGACCATGGATCTGGCGGCTTCGGCGGAGAATATCCTCATCGAGGCAGAGCATCTGGGACTGGGCACGCAGTGGATCAGCGTGTATCCTCACGAGGAGCGCATCCGCCATATCCGGAGCCTCTTCGATCTGCCCCTCGAGGTGACGCCGTTCTGCATCATTCCCGTGGGGTATCCCGCGGATCGGCCCATCCGGCTCAATCATTACGACGCGACCCGCGTCCACAGAGATTCGTTCTGACGAAAAAAAGCCGCTCCCTGCGGAGCGGTTTCTTCCTGCGAAAAGGCAACCCGCGAAGGCTGTCTTTTTTCGTTTATTTCGTGCCAAAGATGCGGTCGCCTGCGTCGCCCAGGCCGGGGACGATGTAGGCATTCTCATTCAGGTGGTCGTCGAGGGCGGCGGTGTAGATCTCCACGTCGGGGTGCTTCTGATTCACCAGCTCCACGCCTTCGGGAGCGGCGACGATGCACATGAATTTGATGCGCTCTGCGCCGCGCTGCTTCAGGAGGTCGATGGCGGCGACGGCGCTGCCGCCGGTGGCCAGCATCGGGTCTACGATGATGAAGTCGCGCCCTTCCGTGTCGGGGAGCTTGCAGTAGTATTCCACCGGCGCGTGGGTCACGGGGTCGCGGTAGAGCCCCACGACGCCCACGCGGGCGGAGGGGATGAGGCGGAGCATGCCGCCCTCCATGCCGAATCCCGCGCGGAGCACCGGCACGATGACGAGCTTCTTGCCGGAGATCTGCTTGCCTGTCATGGGGGCGATGGGCGTCTCGATGGAGACGTCTTCGAGGGGGAGATCCCGGGTGGCTTCGTAGCCCATGAGGACGGTGATCTCTTCGAGCAGGCGGCGGAAGTCGCCGGAGCTGGTCTCTTTCCGGCGCATGAGGGTGAGCTTGTGCTGGACGAGGGGATGAGAAATGATGTGCAGCTGCATAGAGGGCCTCCTTTGTGTGAAAACCATCGTTTTTTTCTATCATAGCACAGACGGACCGTTTCGCAATGCGGCGCGGTTGACTTCTTTCCCCGCGGGGGCTATAGTGAAAGAAATTCATTTCTTTTTTCTTACAGAGAAATAAAGGAGGCCCATCTTATGAATCGTAAGACCATCGCCGCGTGCGCCGCGGCAGGACTGCTCGCGCTGGCCCTGGCCGGCTGCGGCGGCGGCAGCTCCGGCTCCGCTTCGAAGATCCCGAAAGACACGCTCGTCGTGGGCATCGCCACCGATGTGGCGAGCATCGACCCCGCCGTAGCCATGGAAAACTGGCAGGTGCCGTACTACTGCTATGAGCGTCTTGTCCAGTACAAGACGGTGGACGGCAAGCCCAGCACGGAGGTGGAGGGGTCCCTGGCGAGCTCGTGGACCGTCTCCGACGACGGTCTCACGTGGACGTTCAAGATCGCGCCGGGGCATAAATTCGCCGACGGCACGGACGTGGACGCCGCGGCGGTGAAGTTCTCCTTCGACCGCGTGAAGGCCCTCAAGAAGGGGCCCTCCGACTATTTCAAGCTCGTGGAGTCCGTGGAAGCGCCCGACGCGGAGACGGTGGTGATCCGCCTCTCCCGGCCGTTCGCTCCCTTCCTCCAGACGCTGGCCGTGGACAGCGGCAATATCGTGAACCCGAAGGTGATGGAGCATGAGAAGGACGGGGACTACGCTTCGGGGTACCTCGCGAACCACTCCGCCGGGTCCGGTCCTTTCCAGATCGCCGAGTTCAACCCCGGCCAGAGCATCAAGCTCACCCAGAACGAGCACTACAGCGGCAAGAAGCCTGCGCTCAAGACGGTGACGTTCCAGATCATCAAGGACCCCTCGGCGCAGCGGCTCCAGCTGGAGAAAGGGGACCTGGACATCGCGGCGGGCATCCCCATGAATCAGCTGGAAGAGCTGAAGGGCAATAAGGACATCACCATCCACGAAGCGCCGGGGATGCTGGCGAGCGTGATCTATCTGAATAATAAGAAAGCGCCGCTGGACAACGTGAAGTTCCGTCAGGCCCTTTCCTATGCGGTGGACTATCAGGGGCTCATCGAAGGGGCCGTGAAGGGCCACGGCGAGCAGCTCACCACCCCCGTTCCGAAGGGCATGTGGGGCCGCGATGACAACGCCGCGGGCTACACCTACGACGTGAACAAGGCCAAAGACCTCCTCTCGCAGTCGGGCGTCCCGGAGGGCACGCAGCTCACGCTGCTCTACTCGGACAATCAGGCCTTCAATGAGACCCAGGCGCTCCTTCTCCAGAATAATTTCAAGGCCATCGGCATCGACCTCAAGCTGGAGAAGACCGCATGGCCCACTTTCCGCGAACGGGTGGACGTGGGCGACTTCGAGCTGGGCATGGGCACGTGGAGCCCGGACTACGCCGATCCGCAGAACTACATGAGCTACTGGTTCGACTCGGGATACTTCGGCCTGGCGGGGAACCGCTCGTTCTACAGCAATCCCGAAGTGGACGCGCTCCTCCGGGAAGCGGAATCTTCGAGCGACCATCAGCACCGCATCGACCTCTACCAGAAGGCGCAGCAGCTCGTCCTGGCGGACGCGCCGTACCTCTTTCTCTTCCAGACGAACGCCATGATCCCCACGCGGGCGAACGTGAAGGGCTTCGTGTACAATCCCATGCTGGACAATATGTACAATTTCCCGGACATCAGCAAAGAATGAGCGCATCGGGAAGGCCGCTCCCTCAAGGGGCGGCTTTTCGCTTGACAGCGGGCGCGGAAATTTAGAAACGGGTCAGACTTTCGTGTCTTGCCACCTGCCCGGCTGTGCTATAATATGAATGGTTTTTTGCGGCTTCTTTACATTTTTTTCAAGTCCTTTGCGGACGAAAGGGGAATCAGGACATGGATGGATTGCTGCCTGTTCTGCTCTGGCTGGACGACGTGATGTACTACCCGATCCTCGTGGTGGTGCTCGTCGCGGCGGGGCTGTATTTCACGGTGCGGACCGGACTCATGCAGATCCGGCTCTTCCCGGAGTGTTTCCGGGTGCTTCTTGAGAAGCCGGAAGGGGGCGAGGTGTCGTCCTTCCAGGCGCTCATGGTCTCCACGGCGTCTCGCGTGGGCACGGGGAACATCATCGGTATCTCCACGGCGATCTGCCTGGGCGGCCCGGGGGCTGTCTTCTGGATGTGGGCCATCGCTTTGATCGGCGGCTCCACGGCGTTCATCGAATCAACGCTGGCGCAGGTCTTCAAGCGCCGCTCCAGCCTGGGCCTCTCCTACGGCGGCCCGGCGTACTACATCGAGAGCGCGCTCCACAACCGGTTCCTGGCGTGCGTCTTCGCTGTGTTCCTCATCCTCACCTATGCGGGCGGCTTCAACATGCTCTGCTCGTACAATCTCCAGTCCACCTTCGAGGCGTACAGCTTCTATGACAAGACCATGACCCCGTGGATCATCGGGGCCATTCAGGCTATCCTCGTGGCGTACTGCATCCTCGGCGGCGGCCGCCGCATCATGAAGGTCACCGCCGTCATGGTGCCGGTGATGGGCGTCATCTACATCCTCGCCGCTGTGGTGACGATCCTCATGAACATTTCGTACCTGCCCCACGTGCTGGGCCTTATCTTCTCCGACGCCTTCAATTTCGAAGCCATTCTGGGCGGCGTGGGCGGCTCCTGCCTCATGTACGGCGTGAAGCGCGGCCTCTTCTCCAATGAAGCCGGTATCGGTTCCGCACCGAACGCGGCGGCGTCTGCCGACGTGTCTCACCCGGTGAAGCAGGGCCTCGTGCAGATGTTCTCCGTCTTCCTCGATACGTTCCTCGTATGCTCGGCCACGGCTTTCATGTGCCTCATGTCCGGCGTGGACATCACGAAAGAAGCGGCTGGCGCGCCGTACGTGCAGAATGCGGTCACCACCGTCTTCGGCGACTTCGGTCCTCTGCTCATCACCGTATCCATGGTGCTCTTCGCTTTCTCCACGCTCATCGGCAATCTCTACTATGTGGACAATAACCTGTCCTTCCTCCATCATGGCGAGCCCGGCAAGAACTTCATGACCGCGTTCCGCCTCTTCTGCGCGTTCATCGTCTTCATCGGCGCGGGCCTCACCATGGACGCGGCGTGGGCCATCGCAGACATCCTCATGGCGTGCATGGCGCTCATCAATATCCCGTCCATCCTCATCCTGGGCGGCATCGCTCTCGCGGCCATGAAGGACTACGAAGCGCAGCGGAAGGAAGGGAAGAACCCCGTCTTCCACGCGAAAAATATCCCCGGCCTCGACGTGTCGAAGCTCGATTTCTGGAAAGACTGAACCTTTTTTTGAAATAGAAAACGTCTCTGCTCTCGCGGCAGGGACGTTTCTTTTTGTGCCTTTCAGGCGGGGAAAGGAGGCATCGCGGCGCGGATGGGGCTTTTCATTGAGGGCAGGGCCAGGCACGGCGGGAGCGAGGGCGGAGCTGTCGGGGCGGGGCTCCATAACAAAGAAGCCGGTTCTCTTCATGAAGGAGAGGACCCACATCACGAAGAGGGTGGTTCTCTTATTTACGACTGTTCCCGTCAGGGGCATACGAGCCCCATGGTCGCTTCATTTCTTCCTTCGCCGCCGAAGGAAGAAACGAAGCAAAGAAGGAAGGGCGCCGCCCGATCACTCCGCCCTGGAAGTCCGGCCGGTCGCTACCTTCGCTTAACTCGCTCGCTGCGCTCGCTCAGACAAGCGCTACGGCTTAACGCCACCGGCCGGACTTCCTCCCTTCGGGCACCGGGCTCCGTTCAAACGGGCGGGGAAGCTGCACCAATGCTTTTCTGTGTCGTGCATTCTTTGAATGCACATCCCTTATGCAGACGTATCTCCCCCTGAAGGAGCAGACCCACATCAGGATGCTTACGACATCTCGCAAACACAGCGGACCCACATACGATGAAAACGATTTTCATCATATGTGGGTCCGCCGTGTTGTTAGAAGAAACATAAGTACAAGGGAGCCGCCGCTTGCGGCGCGACACAAAGATGTCACGGGAATGAATCATAAGGAAATCATGGGCCCGAGACCGCACCATATGAGATGGTCCGCCAGCATAAGGGAGCGCCGAAGGCGCGACGCAAGATTTCCACCGCCATGAAGAGAAGGGACGCGAAGGATATGGGACCTCATCGCCTGTGAATCGACTCTCGCGCCGAAATTGCGCCCGCAACACCATGAGTGAAAGCCGACCTCTCTGGTTCAGGTCACCCGCCCGTTTGAACGGAGGCCGACCCGAAGGGGAAGATTTGACGGCCCGGAGCGCCCGGACGGAATGACTGTCTGAGCGAGCGCAGCGAGCGAGTTTCATTCCGTCAGCGGAGGGCGGGCAAATCTTAGGCCGGAGTGATCGTGGCGGCGGCTTTTCTTCCTTGCTTCGTTCCTTCTTTTTCCGGAAAAAGAAGGAATGAAGCGACCATGGGGTTCGCATGCCCCTGACGGGAACAGTCGAAAATGAGAGATACGCTCTCTCCGAAAATGAGACCTGCACTGACAGCTTCACTGTCATTGGCAGAGTGATGTGGGTCCGCATCCCATGGAGGACGACCGAGCGCATCGAAATGGAGCCCGCGCAGGCAGCTTCTCTGTCGGCCGCATCGTATGTTTCATCCTCATAAGAAAAAAGAAAAAGCACTTTTATGATTTGGAAAGGAAGATCAGCCTTGTAAAAATTCCAGCACAGCTGCATTGACATCCCGCACTTTGAGCAGCGGGAGATCATGGCCCGCTCCGGGGATGACGAAGGCTTGGGTCTTCGGATTCGCGCGGAGGAGGCGGGCGGCGGCGCGGCGGGGGTCGCAGAGGCGGTCGTGCTCGCCCATGAGGAAGAGGGTCTTCGGGAGGGCGGCGAGCTCAGCATCAGTGAGGACGCGGGGCACGGCGGGGAGGCGCGGGCGGAAGGTGTGGGATTGGAAGCGTGCAGTCTCCAAAAATTCTTCGATGGTCATGGCGCCGGGCGCGCGCAGGGAGTCGGCGAAGAGCCATCGGAAGTAGGGCGGACCGAGGCGGCGGGGGCAGAGGAGCATGGCGAGCGCCGCGGCGAGGAAGCGTTTCCGGAGGGGGAGGACAGTCGCCGCCGGGGCGATGAGCACGAGGCGGGAAACGTCGCCCGGATGGGCGAGGGCGTATTCCGCGGCAAGCCATCCCCCGTAGGACATGCCGCAGAGGGCAAAGGGGCGGGGGATGCCGGCGGCGAAGAGGCGGCCGAGCCATGCGAGGAGGGTGCGCCGTTTCCCTGTGGGGACGTAGGGCTCGGAGAGGCCCGCGTCGTAGATCATGTCCGGGGCGTACACGCGGAAATGATGCGCCCAGGCGGCGGCGTTCGCGGCCCAGAGGAGGGACGTGGAGGCAAGGCCGGGGAGAAGCACCAGCGGCGGCGCGTTTTCCGGGCCGGAGAGGCGGAGGTGCGTGCGGCCTTCGGGAGTCTCGATGAAGCGGTCTTCAAAGGGGACGGGCCAGCGCGCTTCCTGCTGCCGGTACCAGCGGAGATAGGCGCGGCGGGCGGCGTCGGAGACGAAGGGAGAGGGACGAGTCATAGCGTGGCTCCTTTCTTTTCTTTTCATTATAGCGGAAACGATACGATGCGGCGCGGCAAAGCGGCCCGTTTATCAGCGAGATACCGATAAATAAATGATTATGCAGAACTGTTTTTAATATATATAAGCCTATATGTTATAACATGTATATAAAATAAACGATACAATAAAAGATATGTTTTTGTTGAAATTCTAAATCTGGGTGCTATAATAATTGCGGAAGCCGCCGCAGAGCAAAACTGCACGGCGAAACGATGCCATGGCGCAGATGGCAGTAGTTATTTTAAGGAGGTCATTCTTATGGCAAAACCGTTGGAAGGCGTTGTTGTCCTGGACCTGTCCAGAGTCCTCGCAGCCCCGTATACCGGCATGATCCTTGCGGATATGGGCGCAGACGTCATCAAGATCGAAAGACCCGGCAAGGGCGATGATTCCCGTGCGTACGGCCCGTTCAAAAACGGTGAAAGCGTATACTACATGAGCCTGAACCGCGGCAAGCGGTCCATGACGCTCAACATGAAGAGCGAAGAAGGCAAGCAGATCCTGAAAGATCTCGTAAAGCAGGCAGACGTGCTCGTGGAGAACTTCCGCGGCGGCACGATGGACAAACTCGGCCTGGGCTATGACGTCCTGAAAGAGATCAACCCGCGCCTCATCTACTCCGCATGCACCGGCTTCGGCATGACCGGCCCGTACAAGCATGACCCGGCATACGACGTCATCGTCCAGGGCATGGGCGGCATCATGTCCATCACCGGTCAGGAAGGCGGCGAACCGACGAAGGTCGGCGCTTCCATCGGCGACATCACCGCAGGCATCTTCTCCGCTGTCGGCATCATGATGGCTCTCTATGCCCGTGAAAAGACCGGCAAAGGCCAGCTCGTAGACGTATCCATGCTGGACTGCCAGGTCGCTATCCTCGAAAACGCGATCGCCCGCTACATGAACGCCGGCGTATCCCCGAAGCCGATCGGCAACCGCCACGCTTCCATCACCCCCTTCCAGTCCCTCAAGACGAAGGACGGCTATGTCATCATCGCTGTCGGCAACGACACCCTGTGGCAGAAATTCTGCACCCTCATCGAACGGCCTGACCTCGCGGCTGATCCGCGGTTCACCACGAACCCGCTCCGCACGGAGAACGTCAAGGTCCTCGGTGAAGAACTGACCAAGACCTTCGTCACCAAGACCATGGACGAATGGCTCCACATCCTCAAAGAAGGCGGCATCCCTGTCGGCCCGATCAACGATGTGGAACGTGTCATCAAAGACCCGGCTGTCATCGCCCGCGAAATGATCGTCACCACCCATCACCCGATCGCAGGCGACGTGGAGATGGCCGGCGTGCCGATCAAACTGTCCGACACCCCCGGCTCCGTCGACGCTCCGGCTCCGACCCTCGGCCAGCACACCCGCGAGATCCTCAAAGAGAAGCTCAACATGGACGACGCTCTCATCGATCAGCTCTACGCGGACAAGACCCTGTAATCCTCAATTATCTTTCTCCAATAGCAGAGGCGCTCCTTCGGGAGCGCTTTTTGCGTGCTCTTTTTCGGCGCGGCACGAAGGATGAGAAAAATTTCTTGACAGACGCAGCGAAGTCTGATATATTGGCAATATCAAATTTCAAAAGCCATGACGGAAAAAAGTACGTATGTCTGAGCTGCGCAGAGAGCCGGTGGATGGTGAAAACCGGAGAGCAGGAAATGCGGAAGTTCTTTCCCGAGCTGCTTTGTTGAACTTCAAGTAGGCAGAGCCGGAATGATCCACGTTAGACGATCGAGAGTTGATCTGACAGTCAAAAGCAGGGTGGTACCACGGAGCCTTTCGTCCCTCACGGTACTGCTTTTTTTATTGCTTCAGATAACTTGGGTGGTACCGCGATGAGTTCCCGTCGTCCCTTGCAAAAGGCGTGCTGAGCATGCCGTGCAGGGGACGTTTTTATTAGGGAAAACAAAGGAGATGGACCTCATGAAACACTGGAAACATCTGGCCGCGGCGGCGCTCCTCGCGGCAAGCCTCACCGCCGGCGGCATGACGATGGCCGAAGCGGCGCACCTCGAAGACATCGCGGCCCGCGGCACCATCCGCATCGGCACCACCGGCGACTACCGCCCCATGTCGTATTACAATCCGGCGACCGGCCAGTACGAAGGATTCGACGCGGCGCTCGCTCAGAAGATCGCCGACTCCCTCCACGTGAAAGTGGAGTACGTGCCCACCACATGGCCGACGCTGGCGGCGGACATGCAGGCCGGCAAATTCGACATCGCCCTCTGCGGCATCACCCGTACCTATGACCGGGCGCGCACCATGGAGATGTCCGACGGGTACCTCCTCTTCGGCAAGACCATCCTCTGCCGGGACGGCGACGCGGCGAAGTATCAGAGCCTCGCCGATATGGACCGGCCGGAAGTGCGGGTCATGGTGAATCCCGGCGGCACGAACGAAAAATTCGCCCGGCAGTACCTGCCTCACGCGACGATCCTCGTGCATGAGCAGAACGCGGAGATCCCCGGTCTCGTAGCGGAAGGCAAGGCGGATATCATGATCACCGAGACCATGGAAGCGGTGCGCTATGAGAAGCTGGACAGCCGCCTCGCGGCGCCCCTGGCGAAGACGCCCTTCACGAAGAGCCGCTTCGGCGTGCTCATGGCCAAGGGCGATCAGGAACTTCTGAATTACATCAATTTCGTTCTGGCCGAGCTCACCATGGACGGCACTATGGCGGAAATGGAACAGACCTATATCAAATAAATCACTGACGGAGGCATGACACGATGAAAACATGGATGAAATATACGGCAGCAGCAGTATTGGCAGCGGCAGCGCTCGCGGGCCTTTCCGGATGCGGCGGCAGCGGAGACAAAGCCACCTCCGGCGCGAAGAAGAGCGTCGCGGTGGTGCAGCTCATGCAGCACGGCTCCCTCGACGCGGCAAACAAAGGCTTCATGGACGCTCTCGCAGAGAACGGCTACGGCCCGGACAAGATCGAAGTGGACCAGCAGAACGCCCAGGGCGATCAGTCCAATCTGAAATCCATCACGGCGCGCTTCAAATCAGCTGATCCCGACCTCATCTGCGCCATCGGCACCCCGGCGGCCCAGTCGGTGGCCAATGAGATGACGAAGACCCCCATCGTGGGCATCGCCATCACCGACTACGTGCAGGCCAAGCTCGTGAAATCGAACGACGCCCCCGGCACGAACGTCACCGGCGCCAGCGACCAGAACCCCGTCTCCGCGCCGATCGACCTGGCCATGAAGCTCCTGCCGAACGCAAAGACCGCCGGCCTCCTCTACTGCTCCAGCGAGATGAACAGCGAAGTCCAGGCCAACGAGATGAAAGCCTACGCCGAGAGCATCGGGCTCAATGTCGAGACCCGCACCATCTCCAGCGTGAACGACATCCAGCAGGCTGCGGAGTCCCTCGCCGGGCAGATCGATTTCCTCTACATCCCCACGGACAATGTCATCGCCTCCTCCGTGCCGACCCTCACGAAAGTGACCGACGCGGCAGGCATCCCCGTCTTCGCCGCCTATGAGCAGGCGGAAAAAGAAGGGGCACTGGCCGCCGTCTCCGTCGACTACTACCGCCTCGGCAAGCAGGCCGGCGCCATGGCCGCGAAGATCCTCTCCGGCAAAGCCAAGCCCGAGACCACGCCCATCGAGACCCAGAAAGACCTCATCGTGGTCATCAATAAAGCCGTCGCGGAAAATCTGGGAATCACCATTCCCGAGGACCTCGCAAAGACTGCAAAGATCCAGTGATGATGCATCACTTTTAATCACATAGCACACCGAAAGAGGCGGAGCCGCAGGCGCGGGACCGGGCCCCGCCCTTTTTGCACCCAAAAACAGGAAGGATTCGGGGCCGAAGAGCCTCACAGGGAGGATGGAAGACATGAAACAGTGGATGAAATATACGGCAGCAGCAGTACTGGCAGCAGCGGCGCTCGCAGGCCTTTCCGGATGCGGCGGCAGCAGCGCGGGCGGAAGTGCCTCCGGCGGCAAAAAACACGTCGCCGTCATTCAGATCATGCAGCACGGATCGCTCGACGCGGCGAACAAAGGCGTCATCGACCAGCTCGAAAAGCGGGGCTACACCGCCGACAAGATCGAGATCGACCAGCAGAACGCCCAAGGCGATCAGTCGAACCTGAAGAACATCGCCTCCCGGTTCAAGCACGCCCAGCCCGACGTGATCGTCGCCATCTCCACCCCCGCTGCCCAGACGGTCGCCAACGAGATCCATGACATCCCGATCGTGGGCGTGGCCATCACCGATTTCGAGACCGCCAAGCTCGTGAAGTCCAACGAAAAGCCGGGCACGAACGTCACCGGCGTGAACGACCGCGGCCCCGTGGAAGAGCAGGTGGACATGGGCGTGAAATTCGTCCCCGGCGCGAAGCGCATGGGCCTCATGTACTGCGCCAGCGAGGTGAACAGCGAGATCCAGGCGGGACAGGCCCGCAAGCATGCTGCCGACCTCGGCCTCGAAGTGGTGGAAGCCACCGTGTCGAACGTGAACGACATCCAGCAGGCCGCCGAATCCATCGCAGGCGAAGTCGACTTCATCTACGTCCCCACGGACAACGTGATCGCCTCCTCCATCCCCACCCTCGTGAAAGTGACCGACGCGGCGGGCATCCCCGTCTTCGTCGGCGCGGACAGCATGGCCCGGGACGGTGCGCTCGGCTCCATCTCCGTCGATTTCTACAAGACCGGCCTGCAGGCGGGCGACATGACCGCGGACATCCTCGAAGGCAAGGGCAAGCCCGAGACCATGCCCGTACAGGACCCGGCGGACCTCACTGTCATCATCAATAAGACCAACTCCGCCATCCTCGGCATCGAAATACCGGAAGCCTACAAAGACGCCGTCCTCGTAGACTGAAGGCGACCATCAGAAGCGCTCCTCATGGGGCGCTTTTTGTGTGCCGAAAAAGCGCGCATCCGCCGCGCTTTCCCGGTGGGCCGCGCAAAAGGAAGACCTCGCGCGGGGCGGATAGGAGCGAGCGCATCGCTTTTGTGATATGCTGAAAAAGGAGGGAAGAGATGATGATCGTCGTGCGGCAGGAACAAAAGAAGGATCATTTTGAGACAGAGCAAGTGCTGCGGGAGGCTTTCTGGAATCAGTATGCTCCGGGCGCATCAGAGCATTATGTGGCGCACCGTCTGCGGACGCATCCGGGATTTGTCCCGGAGCTGGCTCTCGTCGCTGCGGTGGATGCGCGCATCGTGGGCGCGGTGATGTGCCTGCGGACGCCGCTTCTCTGCGATGACGGCCTGCCGCGGGAGGTGCTTACCGTGGGACCGCTTGGCGTGCTTCCTTCTCATCAGTGCCGCGGGATAGGCGGAAGTCTTCTGGAGGAGACGAAGGCGCGTGGGCGGCGGCTCGGATTTTCCGCGCTTTTTCTGACCGGTGATCCGGCGTATTATGAGCGGCATGGCTTCGTCCCGGCGGAACGGTATGGCGTGCGGGATGAGGAGGATTTTTATTTCGGCGGGCTCCTCGCGTGCGAGCTGGCGGGCGGCGTGCTTTCTGATGCGGCAGGGCGGTGGCTCATGGACTCTGTTTATGAAGTGGGCGAAGAGGCGGCGCGGGCATATGATCGGCGTTTCCCGCTGAAGGAGGCAAGGCCCGATACGGCAGCGCAGCAGCGGTTCGCCCGGCTTCTGGGAGAGATGATGGCCCGCCGCCATCCGCATCGGCGGTAGAGCGCAAAAAAAGCAGGGAAGAAATTTCTTCTCTGCTTTTCTTATGCGTAAAACTTATTTCACAGCGTAGAGACCGGTGGTGCCCTCTTTCAGGTTGATGAGGATGTTCTTGGTCTGGCTGTAGTGTTCGAGCATAACCTTGTGGGTCTCGCGGCCGATGCCGGACTGTTTGTAGCCGCCGAAGGGCGCGCCCGCGGGAATGGCGTTGTAGGTGTTCACCCACACGCGGCCGGTGTGGACGCCGCGGGAGACTTTCATGGCCGTGTTGAGATCGCTGGTGAAGACGCCGCCGCCCAGGCCGTAGACGCTGTCGTTGGCAAGCGCGATGACTTCGTCGGCGGTCTTGAATTTCTGGACCACTACGACCGGTCCGAAGATCTCTTCCTGGCAGACGCGCAGGTCATTGCCCTTGGTGTCTTCGAGGATGGTGGGACGGACGAAGAAGCCTTTGTCGCAGCCGTTTTCGGTGTAGCGCTCGCCGCCGGTGACGAGACGGCATCCTTCTTCCTGGCCGATCTGGACGTAGGAGAGGACTTTCTTCATCTGGCTTTCGTAGATGACCGCGCCGAGCTGGGTCTCCGGATCGGTGGGGTCGCCCACTTTGACGGCTTCGAAGGAGGCTTTCAGGCGAGCGAGGAATTCGTCATAGATGCCTTCCTGGACGAAGACGCGGGAGCCTGCGCAGCAGACCTGGCCCTGGTTGAAGAGGATGCCTACCTGCACGCCTTCGATGGCCTGTTCGATGTCGCAGTCGTCGAAGATCATGTTCGCGGATTTGCCGCCCAGTTCGAGGGTGGCGGGGATGAGCTTGTCGCACGCCGCTTTGTACACGCCGCGGCCCACTTCGGTGGAGCCGGTGAAGGCGAGCTTATCGAGGTCCGGATGGTCGAGGAGCCACTGGCCGGACTTGGAGCCCGCGCCGGTGATGAGGTTCAGCACGCCCTTCGGGAGCACGTCAGCGATGAGGCGGACCAGTTCGAGCACGGAGAGGGAGGTGTGGGAGGAGGGCTTCAGCACGATGGTGTCCCCTGCGGCAAGGGCCGGAGCGAGTTTCCACGCCGCCATGAGGAAGGGGAAGTTCCACGGAATGATCTGGCCGACGACGCCGATCGGTTCGTGGAGCACGAGGGAGAGGGTGTTGTCGTCGAGCATGGTGGCGGTGCCTTCATCGGCGCGGATGCAGCCTGCGAAGTAACGGAAGTGGTCGGCCGCCATGGGGATGTCTACGGTGGAGGTCTCGCGGATAGGCTTGCCGTTGTCCATCGTCTCTACGAGAGCCAGGTGCGCCGCGTTCTCATCGATGATGTCGGCGATCTTGAGCAGGAGATCCTGCCGTTCGATGGGGCTGGTCTTGCGGTAGGATTCGAGCGCTCTGTGCGCCGCTTTCACCGCTGCGTCCACGTCTTCTTTCGTCGCTTCCGCGCATTTCGCGAGGAGCTCGCCCGTTGCCGGGTTGTGCGCTTCAAAGAGGCCGCCGTCGGAAGCGGGGACCCACTGGCCGTCGATGAAAAGGCCGTACTGTTCCTGAAGTTCTGCTTTTGCCATGAGATTCTTCCTTTCTGAATGACCGGGAAATAAGTATATACTAATTACTTGAAATAGGATGCGCTTTTGCGTGGCTTTATTATAGCATTCTCTCGAAGGATATTCAAGATTCTAAATCTGTGAATGTGGAATAAAATTTTTCCATATAAATCGCCGGATTTCCCGCGGCGGCTCTTTCCGATATAATACATAGAGAAAGAAACGAAGGAGGCACTCATGGAGACGTACATCGTGGAGGCGGCGGACGCGGGGCGGCGGCTGGACCGGTACATCGCGGACCGGCGGCCGGAGCTGTCGCGTATCTTCATCCTGAAGGCGCTGCGCCAGAAGAAGATCCGCCGGAACGGCAAACGCGCCGAGGGGAGCGACCGGCTGGAGGCGGGGGACCGCATCGAGTGCCGCGTGGGCGACGTACCGGCGCGGCCGCTTCGGACGGACGGCTTCTCCGTGGTCTATGAGGACGATCACATCCTCATCGCGGACAAGAAGCCCGGCGTGCTCTGCGAGGATAAGACGGGCCGGGACAAGGAGACGCTGGAGGGAGAGGTGAACGCGTATCTTGCCGCGAAGGGCGAGCGGGCGCGGCTCTGCCACCGCATCGACTACAATACGGCGGGCCTCGTGGTGCTGGCGAAGGATGAGGCCGCGCTTCTGGCCATGACGGAGGCCATCCGCCTGCGGCAGGTGGAGAAGTGCTATCTCTGCGCCGCCGTGGGGCGGGTGGCGCCTGTGTCGGGGACGCTCACGGACCAGCTCTTCAAGGACGCGAAGCGGCAGCGGGTGTACGTGACGGACGGGCCGGTGAAGGGCTCGAAGACGGCGGTGACGCGGTACCGCGTGCTGGCTGTGCGGGGCGGACTCTCCCTCGTGGAGTGCGAGCTCGTCACGGGGCGCACGCACCAGATCCGCGCGCAGATGGCTCACGCGGGCTGGCCGCTCCTGGGGGATGAGAAATACGGCGCGAAGAGCGCGAATAAGCCCTACGGGGAGCGGCGGCAGCTCCTGGCGGCGTACCGCATCCGCTTCGCCTTCCCGCCGGAGACGCCGGTCATCGGATATCTCGCGGGCCGGACCTTCGCCGCGCCGCGGGTGGCTTTCCGGGAGAAATACTTCGGGCGGAAGGCGGAGGGACCGCGGAAGGAGGGCCGCTGGTGAGCCGGTACGCGGGCCACCTCTACATGCTCCTGGCGAGCGTCTTCTGGGGCCTCATGTCGCCCGTGGGGAAGGACGTGATGAACGGGGGCGTCACGGCGCTCGATCTGGTGACCTTCCGCATGGCGGGGAGCGCCCTCTGCTTCTGGATCGCGTCGTGCTTCATGAAGGCGGAGCGGGTGGAGCGAGGCGACCTGCTCCGTCTCTTCGGGGCGGGGCTCTTCGCCGTGGTGTTCAATCAGGGGGCGTACATCGTGGGGCTCTCTCTCACGTCGCCCATCAATGCGTCCATCATCACCACCACCGCGCCCATCGCGACCCTCGTCCTCTCAGTGCTCTTTCTTCACGAAGCGCTCACCGGGCGGAAGCTCTGCGGCATCGCGCTCTCCGCCGCCGGGGCGGTGATCCTCATCGTGGAGGGCGGAGGCGGTCCGGGCGGCGGACACCTGGCGGGGGACCTGCTGTGCCTCATGGCGCAGGCGAGCTTCGCGTCGTACCTCATCTTCTTCCGGGACACCGTGGCGAAGTACAGCCCGGCTACGTGCATGAAGTGGATGTTCACGTTCTCAGCGGCGGCGTTCCTGCCCTTTTCCTGGGGCGAGGTGAGCACGCTGGGCTTCGGGAGCCTCTCCCTCCTCGCGTGGGCGGAGATCGCCTTCGTCGTGGTGGGCGCCACGGTGATGACGTTCTTTTTCCTCATGAAGGCGCAGAAGCTCCTGCGGCCGCTCGCGGTGAGCATGTATGACTACGTGCAGCCCGTGGTGGCGACGGCCGCGGCGATGGCGCTCGGCGTGGGGATGCTCGACGGGACAAAGGCGGCCGCGGCGCTCCTCATCTTCGCCGGGGTGTACGTGGTCGTCTCGAGCCGGGAGGGGCGGTGACGGACGCCGGTCCCTTTCGTTTCCTTGGAGATCAAAGCAGTGGATATAAGACCCCGCGGCGCGGGGCAGGGAGGACCTATGAAACAGTATTGGATGGCAGCGGCGCTGGCAGCAGCGCTTCTGGCGGGCGGCGCGGCACAGGCGGCGCAGCCGGGACTTGCGGAAACGGCGGAGGCGGTCTCCGTCACGGCGGGGACGCTCAAATTCGATTCGAAGCTCCCCCAGTGGGAAGGCGGCACGGCGCTCGCCCGGGCGAAGGTGAACGGCGCGCTCGCGGCGGAGCGGCTGCGTTTCGCAGAGCGCCTGGCGAAAGCAGGAGAGAAAGGCGACGTGGAGGGCTGGCTCAGCTGGCAGGCGGGCCGGACGGACGACCGCGTGGTGAGCCTACTCCTCCTGGAGTCGATCTATTTCAAAGGAGCGGCGCACCCCACGACGCATGTGGTGGGCATGACCTTCGACGGGGAGGGCGACCGCGTCACGGTGGAGGACATCCTTCCCATGACGGGGCTCACGTCGCCGGAGGCGCTGAATGGCCTCATCGAGAAGCAGGGCGCGGAGCGGGGGCTCATGCTCTTCCCCGCGGAGTGGCGCCAGGTCTCGGCGTGGCCGGAGGAGTTCTACGTGGGCACGGACGGAAAGATCTATTTCCTCTTCCAGCAGTACGAGATCGCCCCCTATGCGGCGGGGTGGCTCGCCATCGAAGCGGGGACGTATCAGGAGAGATGACGGCATAAAAAAAGGGCCTGTCGAAAGACAGGTCTTTTTGCGTGCTCAGAGGAAGAGAAGCCCCGCGGCGATCACCGTGAGGATGCCTCCCTCTACGCGGCTCATGATGAGGGAGAAATGGCGGATGCCCAGGATGCGGTCGCGGATCTTGCCCGCGCAGAACGCCACGAGGGAGAAGCAGCAGAACGCCTGCACGGAGAAGGTCGCCCCCAGCACGGCGAGCTGCGCCGACGGGGAGAGCGAGGCCGCCGGGTCCACGAACTGCGGCAGGAGCGCCAGAAAGAAAAGGAGCACCTTCGGATTGAGCGCGTTCATGATGAGGCCCCGCCGGTAGAGCGCGCCTCTGTCATAGGCGTCCGCCGCGCCGGGGATGGTGAGCGGCTCAGGCTTGGCGCGGAACGCCCTCCACGCGAGGTAGAGGAGGTACGCTGCGCCGACGAAGGTGAGCGCCCGGAAGGCGGAGGGCGAGCTCTGGATGAAGGCCGCCACGCCGATGACGACGAGGGTGGTGTGGAAGATCGGCCCCGTGGCAAGGCCCGCCGCGAGCGTCACGCCCTGCCGCGCCCCGCTCCGGAGGCTCTTGGCCAGGAGGTACATGATGTCCGGCCCTGGCATGAACGTGAGAAGGATGGCCGCCGCCGTGAAGGAGAGCCAGTCCAGCGGATTCATTCTGCCCCCGCCCAGTTCTTGCACACATCCACCCAGCCGCGAGACTTCGACGCCGCTTCCAGCTCGGGGAGCGAGAGCCGCACCGCGCTGTGGTCCGTGCCCGCCGCGGGATAGACGATGTCGAACCGCCGGAGCGACACGTCCAGATAGACCGGCACGCCCTCGGGCAGGCAGAAGGGACACACCCCGCCGGGACGGTGGCCGATGTATCTCTCGCAGTCCGCGCCGGGGATCATCTTCGCCTTCGTGTGGAAGGTCTCCTTGAATTTGTGGTTGTCCACCTTCGCGTCGCCGGCGGTGACGACGATGAGCGGCGCGTCCCCTGTAAGGAACGACATCGTCTTGGCGATGCGCGCCTCCTCGCAGCCGAGGGCCTGCGCGGCGAGCGCCACCGTGGCCGACGATTCGGAAAGATCCAGCACCCGGTCTTCCAGACCGAGCGAGGCGAAATACGATCTGACAGCTTCAAAGGACATGAGGAGCCCCTCCTTTATGATATAAAGTGATGCGCCCGTAAAGGGTGATGGATTTAGTATAGCCGGGCGGATGCGCAAATTCAAGGCGCGCCCTGTGGTACAATGAAAGCAGTAAGGCTCTGGTTTATCAAAAGGAGGCAACGCTATGGAAAAGATCCATTCCGATCACGCACCGGCCGCCCTCGGCCCGTATTCGCAGGCCATCCGCACGGGCGGTCTCGTCTTCTGCTCCGGGCAGCTCGGGCTCGACCCCGCCACGGGGAAACTCGCCGGGGACACCGTGGAGGCGCAGGCAGAGCAGGCCGCCAGAAATGTGGAAGCGGTGCTCATCGCCGCCGGGCTCTCCCTGGGCGACGTGGTGAAGACCACCTGTTTCCTCGCGGACATGGCGGACTTTTCCGCTTTCAACGCGGTGTATGAGAAATACTTCGTGAGCAAGCCCGCGAGAAGCTGCTTTGCCGTGAAGGCGCTCCCCTCGGGCGGCCTCTGCGAGATCGAAGCCATCGCCGAAGCGCGGGCAGAGTGAGGCGCGCCATGACGATGACGGAACTGGCGGTGGCCTGCCGCACCTATCGCCGCTTCACGCAGGAAGAAGTGCCGCAGGAGCTCCTCGCCCTCATGGTGGAGAATGCCCGCATTTCAAACAGCGCCATGAACGCCCAGCCCCTGCGCTACGTGGTGGTGCGGGACCCGGAGACGGTGGCGGCCATGCAGCCCCTCCTCCACTGGGCGGCGAAGCTGCCGAAAGACGTCGGCACGCCGAAAGAAGGCGAGCAGCCCACGGCCTTCATCGTGGTGTGCACCGAAGGGCGCGACACCCCCTGGACCGGTGTGGACATGGGCATCGCCGTGCGCACCATGACGCTCACCGCCTGCGAAGGCGGCGTGGGGAGCTGCATCATGGGCGCGGTGGAATTTCCCCAGGTAGCGGCGCTCCTCGACATCCCCGAAGCGTGGCGGCCCCGGCTCGTGATCTCCCTCGGCTGTCCCGACCACGCCAGCGTCGTGACGGACCTTCCGGAGAGCGGCAGCACCGACTACTATGTGAACGAAGACAGGGACTACTTCGTCCCGAAGCGCAGCCAAGACGACATCGTGCTCTGGCGGTGAGAGAAAGAGCGGCCCCGCGCCGCTTTTTCCTTTTTAATGAAAAAATAATGGCGGTCCCGGAGAAATCTCTTGCCAGCGGGCCGCTTTTCTGCTATCATTACTCATGTTGTATTCCTGAATAGCTCAGTCGGTAGAGCAATCGGCTGTTAACCGATCGGTCGTAGGTTCGAGTCCTACTTCAGGAGCCAGTGGCCTGTTCGTCAAGTGGTTAAGACACCGCCCTTTCACGGCGGGTTCGGGGGTTCGAATCCCCCACAGGTCACCAATTTTTTATGGGCGATTAGCTCAGCTGGGAGAGCGCCTGCCTTACAAGCAGGATGTCAGCAGTTCGATCCTGTTATCGCCCACCACATGAAAAAAGCAGTCTGCCGCGTCACGCCGGACTGCTTTTTTCATGTGTGCCTTCCCTGTCCCGCGGTGTTCCCGCCCGGCGGGGAGGGCTTTTTCTTTTCTGCGCGAGGGCGCGTGGGGAGGAAGGAGACCGAGGCGCTGCAGGAGCGGGGCGCACTCGCGGCGGAGATGCGGTCCGCATCATAAGGGGGGGTGACGAAGACCTCTCCCCCAAAAAACGCAGAGCTCCTGCCCGAGAGGGCACAAAAAAAAGACAGGCGGTTTCCTGTCTTTATTGAAAGAGCTCCGGCGGGAGCACTTTGTTTTTCCCTTCTTCCACGGTGAAGACGGAGGCGACGAGCTTCTTCGCGTAGGCGGACCGGGCTTCCGTGAGGTCGCGGATGGTCTCCACTTCGCGGCCGCGGTGCATGACGAGGATCTCGTCGCAGAATGAATTGGCGAGTGCCAGGTCGTGGCAGATGAAGAGGTAGGCGATGTGCTGCTCCTCTTGGAGACGGCGGAGGAGGGCGATGATGCGGGCCTGGACGGATACGTCGAGGGCGCTTGTTGCTTCGTCGCAGATGATGATCTCCGGGCGGAGGGCGAGCGCCCGGGCGATGGCCACGCGCTGGCGCTGGCCGCCGGACATGTCGCGGGGATAGCGGCGGACGAAGTCTTCCGGCAGGTCGACCATGCGGAGGAGCTCCCGCGCTTTGGCCGGTACGTCCCGATGGGCGATGAGGCCGAAATTCAGCAGGGGCTCGCAGAGGATGTCGGCTACGCGCATTTTCGGATCGAGCGCGGTGGAGGGGTCCTGGAAGACCATCTGCACGACGCGGCGGTGCTGCCGGAGCGCTTCGCCGGAGAGATGGGTGATGTCTTCTCCGCGGTAGAGGATGCGCCCTTCGGTGGGCGTCTCGAGGCGGGTGAGAATGCGCGCGAGAGTGGACTTGCCGGAGCCGGACTCGCCTACGATGCCGAGGGTCTGGCCCGCGCGGACGGAGAAGGACACGTGGTCCACGGCGGTGAGCGTCTTCCCGCCACCGAGGTCAAATCGTTTCGTGAGCCCTTCGGCGCGGAGGATCGTTTCATTCATGCGGCGCCTCCCATTCTCGGCACGGCAGCGAGGAGCATTTTCGTATACTCTGTCTTCGGGTGGCGGAGCACGTCGTCTGCTGCGCCGTATTCGGCGGTGCGGCCGTCTTTCATGATGAGGATGCGATCGGCCATGTAGGCGGCCACGCCCAGATTGTGCGTGACGAGGAGGATCGCCGTGTGCATGGCTTTCGCCGCGCGCATCATTTCCACGACGACCTGCGCCTGGGTGGTCACGTCGAGGGCGCTGGTGGGCTCGTCGGCGAGGAGGAGCTTCGGCCGGAGGGCCATGGCGATGGCGATGCCCACGCGCTGGCGCATGCCGCCGGAGAGCTCGAAGGTGTAGCTTTCGAGGATGCGCTCCGGGTCGGGGAGGCGCACCATGCCGAGCATGGAGATCATGAGGGCGCGGGCTTCTTTGTCGTCCCTCACGCCGTGGGCCGCAAGGTACTCTCGAAACTGACGGCCGATGGTGCGGATGGGGTCCATCATGGCGCCGCTGTCCTGGAAGATCATGGAGATGGCGCTCCCGCAGAGGGCGCGCCGCCGGGCGGGGCTCTGCGCTTCGGTGTCTTCTCCTTCGAAGAGGATGCGACCGCCCGTGATGTGGCCGCTGCCGGGGAGGATGTGCTGGATGGCGCGGAGGACCGTGGTCTTGCCCGAGCCGGATTCCCCAGCGATGGCGAGCACTTCGCCCCCATCCAGCGCAAAGCTCACGCCTTCGACGGCGGGGGAGCGCCTTCCGTAGGCGATGGAAAGATCTTTGACTTCAAGCAGCATGGAAAGCCTCTCTGTGCAGTAACATGGGGATATCTGTCATCATTGGCCGGCAGGACGGATGTCCTTGGTGATCCAGTAGTAGTCGGCGGGCAGGATGCGCGCGCCGGTGACGCGGGTGCTGGAGACCATGTTCGTCTTCGGATAGCCGAAAACGAGGACCGCGCCGTCGTCCAAGAGGATCTGCTGCATCTGGATCATGATCTCGCGGCGCTTTGCCGGATCGAATTCCACGGCGAGCGCATCGGAGAGGGCGTCGTACTGGGGATTGCTGTAGCCGGAGCCGTTCTGCGGGTTCGAGCCGTTCACGTTCGTCTTCCAGTACCAGTTGAGGTACACTTCCGGGTCGCCGGTGTTCGCCGTGAGGATATTGGAAATGATGAGGTCGTAGTCGCCCTCTTTGGCCATGCCGTCGAGCACGTTGTAATCCACGGACTGGAGCTGGATGTCGATGCCCACTTTCTTCGCGTCGGCCTGGGTGGCTTCGGCGAAGATGGGCAGCTCTGCGCGGCTGGAGTAGTACACGAAGTTCATGGTGAGCTTCTGGCCGTCTTTCTCGCGGATGCCGTCGCCGTCGGTGTCTTTCCAGCCCGCTTCGTCGAGGAGCTTATTGGCCCGGTCCACGTTGTAGGCGTTCGGGTCGGAGAGCTGGTCGAAGCCGTAGTCGAGGGAGGGCGGCACGGCGGGGCCGCCGGGGATGAAGGTGCCTTTCAGGATGACGTCGCAGTAGGTCTTCCGGTCGCACGCGGAGATGAGGGCGTCGCGGACGCGTTTATCGTGCATGGGATGGCCGGGAGCCACGTTGAGCCGCGCCAGCGCGGAGCGGAGGGAGGCCATTTCAGAAATGTCGTATTTCTCTTTGTCTTCGAAGAGGGGCAGGTCCCCGGAGGCCACGTTCACGATGACGTCGGTCTCGCCGGACTGGAGAGACATGGCCCGCGTATTCGGGTCGTCGATGGAGGGCACTTCGAGATGCTTGAAGGGCACGTCTCCATCCCAGTAGTTCGGGTTCGCCTCGAGGACGCAGTTCGACTTCTGGAAAGACTTCACCACGTAGGGGCCCGTCGCGATCGGTCCCTCCGTGCGGTAGTCGCGGTCCGTCACGGAGGTGTCGATGATGAGGAAGAGTGGATCGGCGAGCATGCCCGGCATGGTCGGCACCGGCGTTTTCGTCCGGATGGTGAGGGTCTGCCCATCGGCGGTGATGGCGTCGTAGTCGAAGAAGGTCTTTGCTCGGTCGGACTTTTCAAAGACGCGCTCGATGGAGGACTTCACCGCCTCGGCGGTGACTTTGTTCCCGTTGGAGAAGACCACGTTGTCTTTGATTTTGAAAGTCCAGGTGAGCTTGTCATCCGACACGGTCCAGCTCTCGGCGATCCACGGCTGGGGGCGCATCATGTCGTCGAATTTCGTGAGGCACTCGCCGATGCCGTAGCGCATGACCACCCAGGCGAAGTAGTTGTCCGTCGGTTCGAGGCTGTCGGCGAAATTCGTGACGCCCACGCGGAGCGTGTCCGCCGGCGCCTGGGAGGCGCTGCCGCCGCAGCCGGCAAGGCCCATGGCTGCTGTGCCGAGGAGGGCCGCGGAGAGAAGAAGGGCATACGGTCTTTTCATGGGAGGAGCTCCTTTCTATGGAGAGGTCCGGTCGTCTTCTCCTTCGAGCACGTCCCGGAGGGCGTCGCCCCAGAGGTTGAAGATGACTACGGAAAGGAAGATGGCCAGGCCGGGGAAGATCATGAGCCACGGCGCGGTCTGGATGTGCTGCCGCCCCTCGCTGATCATGGCGCCCCATTCCGGAGCCGGAGGCTGCGTGCCGAAGCCGAGGAAGGAGAGCCCCGCCAGCTCGAGCATGAGCGCGCCAATGTCGGCGGCGGCGGTCACCACGAGGAGAGGCAGGATGTTCGGCAGGATGTGCCGCCAGAGGATATAAAGGGGCGTGCCGCCGCTCACGAAGGCCGCCGCGATGTATTCGTGCTGCTTCACTTTGAGCACGAGGCTCCGGGAGAGCCGGGCGTACTTCGGCCACGTGGCGCAGGTGAGGGCGATGATGGCGTTCACCATGCTGCCGCCGATGACGCCTGCGATGGCGATGGCAAGGAGCACCCCCGGGAAGGAGATGAAGATGTCCGCGCAGCGCATGATCGCCGCGTCCGTCCGGCCGCCGAGGTATCCCGAGAGGACGCCGAGGGCCGTGCCCACGGAGAAGACGAGGAAGACGAGGAGGAGCGCGCTCGCAAGGGAGGCCCGCGCGCCGTAGAGGACGCGGGAGAAGCAGTCTCGGCCGAGCTTGTCCGTGCCGAAGAGGTGCTCCGCCGAGGGGGCGAGGAAGGCGTTCTTCATGTCTGCCTCCGTCGGGCCGTAGGACGTGAGGAGCGGCGCGAAGAGGGCCGCTGCCAGAAGGAGGAGCGCCAGAAAAGAGAAGAGTGCGAAGTCTTTATGCGCTTTGAGGAGAGGGAGCAGCGTCTTCATGGGCGGGCTCCTTTCTTCGCAAGGCGCGGGTCGAGCACGCCGTAGAGAAGATCGACGATGAGATTGACGATCATGTACATGCCGGCGATCCACACGACGATGCCCTGCAGGAGGCGGATGTCCCTGTATTCGATGGCCTTCACGGCCAGATTTCCCAGGCCCTGCCAGCCGAAGACGATCTCCACCACCGCCGCGCCGCCGAGGAGGCTCCCGATGGAAAGACCGTAGAGCGTGATGAGCGGGAGGAGGGCGTTCGGGAGCACATCCCGCGTGAGGATGTGAAGCTCGCTCATGCCTCGGGCCCGGGCGCCGACCACGTAGTCCTGGCCGAGCTCTTCGAGGACGGCGCTCCTCACCTGTCGGGTGTACTTCGCGGACATGCTGATGGCCAGCGTCAGCGCCGGGAGAAAGAGCGTGTCCCAGCGGACGGTGCTCGACACGATGGGGAAGAGGTGGAGCTTCAGGCCGAGGGACCACAGGAGCATGAGGCCCATCCAGAAGCCGGGAATGGAGATGCCGAAGAAGGTCGCCCCCCGGATGGCATAGTCGAGCCAGCGGTTCTTGTGGTACGCCGCGAGGATGCCGAGGGGGAGCGAGATCGCCGTCATGAGGACGAGCGAGGCCGCGGCGAGCGTCACCGTCGCGGGGAGGCACTCGAGGATCTTATCCACCACGGGCTTCCTCGCCATGTAGGAGAATCCCAGATCCCCCTGCGCGGCCGAGAGGAGCCAGTGGCCGAACTGTACGAAAAAAGGCTCATCGAGGCCGAGCTCTCTCGTGACGGCGTCGATCTCCGCCTGCGAGACGATGGTGTCTTCCGCGCCGGTGATGAGCTGCCGCGCCAGGTCCTGCGTGCCCAGCATGGTGATGGCGAACATGATGAAGCTGATCCCCACGAGCGTGGCCGCCGCCTGAAGGAGATACAGCCCAAGGGTGCGAAGGCGCATGAGGCCTCCTTTCAGAAAGGGCGCCTCTGCAGGCTGCCCGGAAGCAGAAAAAAGGAAGGCAGCCGGGCTCGGTTCGTTTCCCTGCGGCCGAGTCCGGCAGTGCTGCGTTTCCTTTGTCCATTATAGCATGAAATGAGAAAAAAGATCTGAAAATTTTAATGAAAAGCTAATCAGAAATCGTTTATAATTTTTCACATGATACGGAAAATTTAGAATACCCATAGGGGTATACGTTAGGAGGACACATGAAAGATGTAAGACCGGGGAAGAGACAGTACCCTGCGGCCGTGCCGGGCGGGCGGGCCATCCTGCCAGTGACGGAGATCGTCGGTACGCGGCCGGGACCGGCGGCGCTCATCACCGCAGGCATCCACGGCGGAGAGTATCCGGGCATCGCCGCATCCATGGAGCTCGCCGCGCGCCTTGCGCCGGAGGACATCGCCGGGCGGCTCACCCTCATCCACGCGGCCAATCCCTGCGCCTTCTGGGCACGGCGGCCCGAGGTGAACGAAGAGGACGGGAAGAATCTGAACCGCGAATTTCCCGGCGACCCCTACGGCACCGCCACGGAGCGGCTGGCGCATTTCCTCATGGAGCGCTTCATCCGCCGGGCGGACCTCTACATCGACTGCCACAGCGGGGACATCCACGAGGACCTCTGCCCCCACGTGTACTACTCGAAGGCCTGCGCGGCAGACGTGTCGGCGCGGTCGCGTGCGATGGCCCTCGGGGCGGACGTGCCCTACGTGGTGCCGTCGCTGGCGCGGGGCGGAGCGTACAATGAGGGGGCCATCTCCGGCGTGCCGTCCATCCTCCTCGAGCGCGGCGGGAACGGCATCTGCGACGAGGAGGCGGTGGCGGGCTTTACGGCCGACCTTTCGCGCATCCTTCGCCGGGCGGGCGTCCTTGTGAGCGATGCCCTGCCCGATGTACGCATGAAGGGCGCGCCCCACGAGGTGCGGAAGGTGCTCTACGTCATGACCGAAGAAGACGGCTGCTGGCGTACGGCGCTCCGCCAGGGAGACTCCGTGCGGAAGGGGGACGTGCTGGGCCGCACGACGGACCTCTTCGGGCGGCCGCAGCGGACGTACCTCGCCGAAGAGGAAGGCGTGGTGCTCTACATCAATACATCGCTGGCGCTTCCCGCAGGCAAGGTGGCCGCGGCCTACGTGTGCCTCTGACCTTGACGGGGCGCGCCGCGCCTGCTATACTGCACACAAATCAAAAAGCCGCGCAGGGCTGACGGATAGTGGAATCGACCACGTGTCCTGCGCCGGCATATACGCCGACCGTCTGGGCAGGGAGTTCTGTTCAGACGGTCTTCGTCTGTATGGCGCTCCCTTTGAAGTCGTTTCAAAGGGGGATCTTTTTATGAAACGAAATCGCTGGCTCATCGCCCTCGCCGCCGTAGGGCTCCACATCTCCATCGGGAGCGTCTATGCGTGGAGCGTCCTTGCTCGTCCCGTCATGGAGACTATGGGGCTCACCCTGCCCGAGGCGACGTGGGCCTTCTCCATCGCCATCTTCTTTCTGGGCCTCTCGGCGGGATTCCTCGGTCACTTCGTGGAGCGGCTGGGGCCCTGCCGGTCGGGTCTCCTCTCCATGACGTTCTTCGTGGCGGGGCTCCTCGGCACGGCGCTCGCCGTGGAGGTGAAGAGCCTTGCCCTGCTCTACCTCGCCTACGGAGCGGTGGGCGGCGTCGGGCTCGGCGTGGGGTACATCACCCCCGTGGCGACGCTCGTGAAATGGTTCCCGCGGCATCGGGGATTCGCTACGGGGCTGGCCATCATGGGATTCGGCTTCGCCGCGTTCATCGCCGGCCCGGTGATGCAGCGCCTCACCGCCGCTTACGGCCTCACGGAAAATTTCCTCTTCATGGCGGCGGCGTACGCCCTCGTCATGGGCGCGTCCTCTCTGTACCTCGCGCCGCCTCGCCCGGGGGACGTCGCGGAAGACGCGGGCCGCGCGGTGCTTCGCGAGGCGGCTGCCGCGCCCGCTTCTCTTCCGCAGCGGCAGTACACCCGCCGGGAAGCGGTGAAGACGCCGGAGTTCGCCGCCCTCTGGTGGATCTTCTTTACGAACATCACCTGCGGCATCGGCCTCCTCGCCGTGGCGTCTCCCATGGCGCAGGAAGTGATCCGCATGAGCCCTGCGGGAGCGGCGTCCCTCGTGGGCATCATCGGCATCGTGAACGGCGCGGGGCGCATCCTCTGGTCCACCATCTCCGACTGGATCGGCCGGGGCGCGGTGTACCTCCTCTTCTTCACCATCGAGGCCTTCGCCTTCTGGCAGCTCGCCGGGACGACCGATGCGGCGGCTTTTGCGGCGTGGGTGCTCCTCATCATCAGCTGCTACGGCGGGGGATTCTCCTGCATGCCGGCGTACCTCTCCGACCTCTTCGGGGTGCGCCACCTCTCGTCCATCCACGGCGTCATCCTCACCGCCTGGGGCATGGCGGGCATCGCGGGGCCCCTCCTTCTCTCAGTGATGAAGTCGGAAACGGGCGGCTACGCCCCCACGCTCCGCCTCTTCGCAGGGCTCCTCGTGCTGGCCTGGGTCCTGGCGGCGTGGCTCTATACGCGAAGAAAAAAGACCGCCGCAGCGCTTCGCGGCGAAGAAGCATGACCAGCAGAAAAGAGAGCCGCATGAGCTCTCTTTTTTTGCTGCGTATTTTATTTCAGAAATGGTCTTTGACGGCGCGGCGGACGGTGTCCATGGCCCGCTCCATGTCGAGGAAGAGCCGCTCTGCTTCGTCCCGTGTGATGAGGCGGAAGGAGAGGCGGTCGCCGGGCTTCTTCTGCGCCGCCCGGGCCGCGTCCACGAGCGCCACCTGCCCGATGACGGGATAGCCCGCGGTGGTCTGGTGGTCTGCCATGAGGAGGATGGGCTCGCCGCCGGGCGGGACCTGCACGGTGCCCGTGGCCGCCGCTTCTGACACCATCTCGAGAGGCGCCCTGAGGGCGAGCCGGCCGCCGGAGAGGCGGTAGCCCATGCGGTCCGAGCTGGCGGTGACGGTCCACTCGGTGTGAAAGAACGAGCGGCGCGCCTCTTCGGTGAACTGTTCATACTGAAGGCCCGCCATGACGCGGAGCGGCTTTTGGAGACGGTGCTCCGTGACGTGCGTCTCCGCGAGGAACCAGTGGGCAGCAGCGAAGGGAGCGGCGCTTTCTGCGAGGAGGCGGCGGAGGAGGGCGCGCGCCTGCTCTGATGGCCGGCCTGCGGGGAGCGCGTCTCCTCTGCGGAGCGCCCGCCCCGCCAGTCCCGGCAG
>CASEBK010000022.1 GCA_949286115.1 uncultured Veillonellaceae bacterium
AGTCCAGGAAGTTGGCCATGCCTTCTTCGGAGAGGACCTTGGTGATCGCGGCGGTGAGGGTGGTCTTGCCGTGGTCGACGTGGCCGATGGTGCCGATGTTTACATGCGGCTTAGTTCTTTCATAATGTGCTTTTGCCATTTCATTTCCTCCATTTTGCAAAAACAATCTGCTCCTCATATTATACATAGAATGGCGGGGAGATACAAGAGAAACGCCCACGGGAAGCACGAAAAAAAGCCCTTCCGGGCTTGATTTCGATGGTGGTGGCGGCTCAGAGATTTGAACTCCGGACACAGCGGGTATGAACCGCTTGCTCTAGCCAACTGAGCTAAGCCGCCATGGAGCTGATAACCAGGATTGAACTGGTGACCTTATCCTTACCAAGGATACGCTCTACCGACTGAGCTATATCAGCATCTCTCTATATGAAGGAAGAATTAACATGGTTGCGGGGGCAGGACTTGAACCTGCGGCCTTCGGGTTATGAGCCCGACGAGCTACCAACTGCTCCACCCCGCGATAGTTGGTGGACGGAGTAGGATTCGAACCTACGAAGCCAATGGCGGCAGATTTACAGTCTGCTCCCTTTAACCACTCGGGAATCCGTCCACATTTGGAGCTGGCAATAGGACTCGAACCTACGACCTGCTGATTACAAATCAGCTGCTCTACCAACTGAGCTACGCCAGCGGACAAGTGACGAAAATTATTATACCGGAAGAGCTCGGCTCTGTCAAGTATCATTTATTTTCGTGGGTCTTCATTCGGCCTATCACGTTTACTGATTATACCACCCGATCCCGGGATTGTCTACAGTTTTTTTGAAATTTGTAAAAAAATCTTTTTTCCGCGCGCGGCGGGAGGAAACGGCCTGTCTGCACAGCGAAGGAGCGTATCGTCGCGAGGCGGTGGGCGCACATCTTTGCGGCGGTCCGCCTCGTGCTGGCTCTTCCATCATGCGGCGAACGAGGCCGGAGCTGTCAGTGCGGCGCGCACTCTCGAATACTGCGTATCGTTCATTAAAGAGCGGGCCTACATCACGGCACAAATGAAACCGAAGCTGTCAGTGCCCGCCTCCATCACGCCACATAGCGAAATGCGGCAGGCGCGCGTCGCCTGCTTTGAGGGCTCTCATCCTGATGCAGCGTATCGCTTTATAGACCCCCTACTGCGAAGGCTCCTCATTTTTTGCGTCGCACAAAAAAAGCAGGCCGTCTCCTGCTTTCCATTTCCCCCTGTTTTATGTTACTGTGTCTCCCTGTTCTTTCGCGCCATGATCTCCTTGATGATCTTCTGTGCCACTTCGGAGACGGGGATGCCCCGCTTCATGCTGGCGAGCTGCATGCGGCGGTGGGCCTCTTCTTCGGAGATGTGGTAGAAGCTCATGAGGAGCCCTTTGGCCCGGTCGACGATCTTCCGCGCGGCGAGCTCCTGCTCCACGGCGTGGACGTGGCCCACCATGTCTCTCCGGTGTTCGAATTGGCTCACGGCGATCTCGATGGTGGGAAAAAGGACTTTCTCATTGACCGGCTTCATGACGTAGCCGAAGACGAAGGACTTTTTCGCGCGCTCGATCATCTCTTCGTCGCCGAAAGCGGTGAGGAGCACCACCGGGGCCCAGTTGTTGTGAGCGATCATCTGCGCGGCCTGAATGCCGTCCAGTCGGGGCATCTTCACGTCAAGGATGACGAGATCCGGGCGGAGCTCTTTCGTGAGGTCGAGCGCTTCTACGCCGTCGGAGCCGACGCCCACCACTTCGTGGCCTTCTTCTTCGAGCATCTCCCGAAGGTCCATGGCCGCGAGGGCTTCGTCGTCGGCGATGACGATGCGGTATTTTTTCATTCAGTCACCTCCAATCGTTTGAGCGGGCAGCGGATGTGAGCGGCCACGAGGCCGTCTTCATTGCCGAAGGTAAATGTCCCTTTGAGCTCGATCTCCGCGAGGGTCCGCACGATCTGGAGCCCCAGGTCGTAGCCCTTCGCGCCGAATCCTTCCGGAAGAAGGTGACCGTCATTCTTCACGGAGAGATGGAACCAGCCGTCTTCGCAGTGCTCGCTGATGGTGAGCGTCCCCGCGGAGAGACCGCTGAAGCCGTGGTCCAGCGCGTTGTGGATGAGCTCGTTCACCGCGATGGCCAGATTCACCGCTGCCTCGGACCCCATGACGAGGGGCTCGTCGTCTCCCTCGAGGACGAGGCGCACCCGGGAACCTGCGGTGAGGCTGTCCAGCGAGAGACGCACCAGCCGGGCCAGGAGCTCCTGCCAGTTCACGTTCTCCCCGCTCTGGCGGGCGAGGATATCGTGGATCTGGGAAATGCCGAGGATGCGGTCCACGGCGCGGCGGAGCGCTTCCTTCGTTTCCTCATTGTCCGCCCGGCGGGCCTGCATGCGCAGGATGCCCGCGATAGTATTGAGATTGTTCTTCACCCGGTGATGGATCTCCTTGATGACGGAGTTCTTCACGAGGATCTGCCGCTCCTTCTCCCGGATGGCCGTGACATCGGTGAGGACGAGGAGGGTGCGCTGCACTTTCCCCTGCTGGAAAAGGGGCAGTCCCCACGCGGTGAGGGTGATGTCCCCCGCTTCTTCTTCGCCGGTCTGGGGCCGTCCCGTGGCCATGATCTTCTCCACGAGGGGCAGGTGGATCATGGCGCGGCCCACGAGGTTCCGCGGCTCGGCGGCCTCTTTGTCGAGGACGAAGCAGAGCCCGGCGGCGATATCGTTCGCATAGAGGATGCGCCCCACCGAGTCGAGCACGAGGAGGCCGTCCTGCAGGCGCGGCGGGCGGTAGGGCTCGCCCACGAGGGGCAGAAGGAGCGCCATGTAGGCGGTGTCGGTCAGGACCTGATGCTGGCGGGTGGACCGGGAGAGAAAGCTCACTGAGGCGAAGACGACCCCCGCGTTGTCCGAGAGGGGATACGCCGTGACGGCCACCTGCCGGCCGATCTCGAGCTCTTTCCGGCCGACGATCTTCCGCCCCGTGAGAAGGACGCTCTCCGCGAGAGCTGCCTCGTCCATGAAGCACACATCTCCTTCATGGTAGTAGGCGGGGCTCCCCGCGTAGGAGGGGCTCACGGCGCAGAGCACGACCGCCATGTCGGGATTCTTTCCCCGGGTCATGACGAGCACCTGGTCTCTCGACACGTCGGCGGCGAACTGAAGCGCTTCCTGCATGTGCCCGAGGATGCGCATCTGCACCTCGGAGAGCCCGGTCTCTTCTCGGGCGAGCGAATAGAGCTGTCCCCTGTCCATTTATCTCACCTGATCGGCCAGAAACGGCAGCCGCGGGTCCGCGTTGAGCGTCATCGGCGCGAAATCTCCCGCCTGCGCCATGTAGTACGCCCGGCAGCCGATCATAGCGCCGTTGTCCGTACAGAGGATGGGATCAGGACGGCAGAGGCGCACGCCCCGCGCTTCGCACGCCGCGGAGAGCGCCGTCCGGAGGCCGCTGTTCGCCGCCACGCCCCCCGCGAGCACGATCGTCCGAAGGCCGGTCTTATCGATGGCTGCCATGGCTTTCGCCACGAGCACGTCCACCACGGCCCGCTGGAAGGACGCCGCCACGTCCTCCTTCACCACGGGCTGTTTCTTCATCTCCGCCGTGTGGAGGTAATTGATCACCGCCGACTTGAGGCCGCTGAAGGAGAAATCAAAGTTGTGCTCCTTCGCCATGGCCATGGGGAAATGGATGGCGTCCGCGTCGCCTTCCTTCGCGAGCCGGTCGATGTGCGGGCCGCCGGGATAGGGATAGCCCATCACGCGGGCGATCTTGTCGAAGGCTTCGCCCGCCGCGTCGTCTCTGGTCTGCCCGAGGAGCTCGAACGTATTGTAGTCCCGCACCACCACGAGCATGGTGTGGCCCCCGGAGACGACCAGCGCAAGGAACGGCGGCTCGAGGTCCGGGTACTGGAGGAGATTGGCGAAGATGTGCCCTTCCATGTGGTTCACCGCGATGAGCGGCACGCCGAGCGCCCAGGCAGCGGCCTTCGCGGCGGCCACGCCCACGAGGAGCGCCCCCACGAGCCCCGGCCCCTGGGTGACGGCGATAGCGTCCATGTCGCCCCAGGCACACCCTGCCTCAGCGAGGGCTTCCTCCGCCACGGGGAGCACGTCTTCGATGTGATGGCGCGAGGCGATCTCCGGCACCACGCCGCCAAATTTTTTGTGGATCGGCACCTGCGAAGAGATGACGTCCGACAGGATGCGGCGGCCGTCTTCGATGACGGCGCAGGACGTCTCGTCGCAGCTCGATTCAAAAGCCAGTATCTTCATGCAGTCTCCTTCTATCGTTACAGAGAGCGGGCCATGATGTACCCGTCCTCCCGCGGCAGATCGTACACGCCCCGGCGGAGCGCCTGTACCGCGAAGCCGTACTTTCTGTAGAGCGCCTGGGCAGAGAGGTTCGACACGCGCACTTCAAGGTACATGGAGGCCATGCCCCGCGCCCGCGCCGCCGCAAAGCCCGCTTCCACGAGCCGCGCCGCAAGGCCCCTCCTGCGTGCTTCCGGAAGCACTCCGATATTCACCAGCTGGGCCTCGTCGGCGACGAACCAGTAGCAGGCGTAGGCGAGGACCTTTCCCTCCTCTTCGGCGACGAAGTAGAGGCTGTGGGGCTTTGCCATATCCGAGGCGACGGTCTCCTCCCGCCAGGCATCGGAAAAGCACCGTGCGCCGATCTCATAGACCGCGCGGGCGTCTTCCTCCGCGGCTTCTCTCAGGACTTCGCTTCGGGATGTCTCTGTTCCCACAGCACTTCCGCCTCGCTTCTCCGGATGTAATTGGGCACGAGCGTCATCGGGTCCGCGGCCTCGCCGCGCTTCCACTTCGCCCACGCCGCCGCAGCGACGCTTCCCGCCCGGCAGCACCGGTCATGAGGCTGCGCGAGGCGGATGCCCGCGGCGAGGAGCTTCTCCCTGTACATGTCCGCCCCTTCGCCCACGGCGATGACCGGCCCCCCGTGACGCACCGCTGCGGCGATGACCTCATCGATGGGCGCGGCCGCTTCGGGCGCCTCCAGCCACATCGTCTCGAACGCGCCGTAGAGCGCGGCGTAGACGTTGCCCCGCTGGGCGTCTTCAAGAGGCAGGATGAACGCTTCGGCGCCGGCCATGTTCCATGCCAGTCCTTCGAGAGTATCCACCGCGATGAGCGGCACGCCCCAGATGCGGGCAGTCATCTTCGCCGTAGCGAGCCCGATGCGCAGGCCCGTGAAGCTCCCTGGACCGGCGGCGCAGGCCACGGCGGTGATGTCCTTTTTCGCCACGCCCGCCTCGGCCAGGAGCGCGTCCATGTGCGGGATGAGCTGCTCCGAATGGGTGAGACGGCGCTGCACCGTCCACTCCGCGACGAGCCGGTCCTCCTCCATGAGAGCGCAGCTCAGCACGAGCGACGACGTATCAATGGCCAAGAGCATAAGTCTGCAACTCCTTTATCAAAGCTTTGGGCGCCTCCGGTCCCCAGGAGATGACGATCTCCCGCTCCGTTTCCGCCGTCGCCCGAAGCGTCACCGTGAGCGCTTCCGGCGGGATGACCTCTGGGAAGAGGTCCGCCCACTCACACACCACGACGCCCCCTGCGCCGTACTCGTCCCAGCCGATGTCATAGAGCTCCTCTGCCCGGCGGAGGCGGTAGAAATCGAAATGTTTCAGCGGGAGCGCCCCGTCGTAAAGATTCATGATGGTAAAAGTAGGACTCGTGACCGCGCCGGAAACGCCCAGACCCGCTGCCAGGCCCTGGACGAAGTGGGTCTTCCCCGTGCCGAGGTCTCCCACGAGGGCCAGAAAGAGCCCGTCCTCTGCATGCTCGCCGAAGAACCGCCCCAGAGCCGCCGTTTCCGCCTCGCTCTTCGAGACGAGCCTCATCTCTTCCGTCATCCTTTCACCGCGGACTGCTGCTTTACCGCTTCCATCTTCGCGCGGATCTCGTCCTGATCTCCCAGGTACGCCACGTCCGCCACGGTGAAGTCGTCATTCAGATGGTACACCCGCGGCACCGCGGTGGGCACGTTCATCCCCGCGATGGCCTCATTGGAGACCCCTTCGAGATGCTTGATGAGCGCGCGGATGCTGTTCCCGTGGGCGGCGATGAGCACCCGTTTCCCCGCTTCGATCTGCGGACGGATGACCGTGTCGAAATACGGCGCCACCCGGGCCACCGTGTCCTTCAGGCACTCCGTCAGGGGAAGCTTTGCCCCCGCTGCTACTGCTTCTTTGTACGGCGCGAGGAAGATCGGATTCCGCGGGTCGTCCGGCGAGAGCGCCGGCGGCTGCACGTCGTAGCTCCGCCGCCAGAGCTGCACCTGCTCGGCCCCGTATTTCGCAGTGGTCTCGCTCTTATTGAGCCCCTGCAGCGCGCCGTAATGACGCTCGTTCAGGTGATAATCCTTGATGACCGGGATCCACGCCAGGTCCAGCACATCCAGCACGGTGTATGCCGTGTGGATGGCCCGCTTCAGCACCGACGTATAGCACACGTCGAAGCCGTAGCCGCCCTCCTTCAGGAGCTCTCCCGCCTTCCGCGCTTCCGCGAAGCCGTTCTCCACGAGGTCCACGTCCGTCCAACCGCAGAAGAGGTTCTTCTGGTTCCATTCACTTTCTCCATGTCTGATGACCACCAGCGTATACATCAGCGCACCTTCCTTTCCATGCCGAAGCACACTTTTGGAATTTTCGTCTATAAGAAATATAAGACCGCCTCACGGCAAAGGTTGTTTGAAATGATCGTACCCGGCGCGGCCGATGCGGGAGGTCTTCCCGTCCCGCGCGAGATACACCGCGCCGCCCGGCCCCGTGACGCGGCCGATGACCGCCAGGGGCGTCCGCTCCGCCGCGCGGGCGATCGCCTCCGCCGGGCCCGCCGCGAGGAGCGCGTAATCCTCCCCGCCGGTGAGCGCCCAATGGAGCGCATCCGCGCCGAGCGCCGCCGCAGCGCGCTCCGTTTCCTCCGAAATGGGCACGCGCGCCGCATCGATCAAAAGATCCATCCCGCTCGCCTGCGCCACTTCGTTCGCCTCGCTCGCCAGGCCGTCGGTGATGTCGTCCAGAGCGCGCGCCCCCGCTTCCCGGAGGATGCGCCCCGCCTCGATCTGCGGCCGGGGCCTCTGATGGCACGCGG
>CASEBK010000023.1 GCA_949286115.1 uncultured Veillonellaceae bacterium
TCAAAGAGAGTAAGATGATGATAATGGCACATGGGAACCTCCTGAAAGGTAATGAGCTGAAACACCTTAGTTATGACAGGCTCCTATGGGCCATTTTTTCTATGTCCCATAGGATGTTGCACTTAAATTGTACATTCGCAGCCACAAAAAGAAAGTCGCCAAAGAAAAGAACCGCCGCCACGGTCACTCCGGCCTAAGGTTTTGGGGCCGCTGCCTGAAAAGGCGAAACTCGCTTCGCTCAAACAGTCGCCTTTTCCGGGCGGCATCGGGCCCAAATCCTTCCCCTACAGGTCGGCCTCCGTTCCAACGGGCGGATGTCCTGAACCAGCGATTTTTGTGTCGCGCATTTTTCAAATGCGCATCCCACATGCTTACGTACTTACTCATGAGAGGGCGGACCCACATCGCAATACAAAACGATATTGAAACTGTCAGCGCAGGTTTCCCTCACGACGCGCGGCAAACACGGCAGGTGGAGCGGTTCTCTTTTGTATGAAGCCTGCTTTGTCGTTTCTTCATCTGCGCCTCGATACCGCGAAGCGGATAGCATCGACGTTGTCTGTGAAGGAGGGCTTTGAAAGAGCCTATCCAGATGACGAATTTTATTCGTTAATAGAAAAACGCAGGGACTGGAGGTGGTCTCTGCGTTTTTTGTGGGCTTACGGTTTGGATGAGAGGGTGATCGTCGTGGGGAGGTTTTCGATCTCCTGCTCTTCTTCGATCATCGGCGCGGCGGCTGCGACGAAGGTTTGGTATGCGCGGCCTGTGGCGTGCGTTTCTCTGGCAGCGTCATCAGTGTAGATCTCCAGCGTGTGGATGATGTTCGGATGGCCTTTCTCCGTAGTGGCCATGAGGGCGAGCGTTTTCGGCTCGTCGGCGATGGCGGTTTCGATCATGGTGCGGAGGGCCGCTTTGTAATCGTCGAGCGCTTCTGGGTGGACGATGGTGCGGCGCATGCGCACGACCGTGCCGGTGCCCTCGTCCTGACTCATAAGGAGGAAGGGATCGGCTTCCATGATGATGAGCTGTTCCAAGATGGTCGCGCGGGCGATTTGGTACTGCCGGAAGCCTTCGCTTCCCCGGTGCACCTGGTAGGCGTCCTGGTCGCGGTAGATCTCGAGGAGCCGCTGGATGTTCGGATGGGCTTTGTCCACGCCGCCGTAGAGGATGTACGTGCCGTCTTCTTTTGCGGCGTAGGGGGCGACGTTTTCTGCGGCCATGCGCTGCATGGCGGGCATCTGTCCTTCCGAGGACTCAAGGACGGCCCAGTGGACGAGGGGCTGGGAGCCGTCGGGATTGACGATGACTTTGGCATCGGCGGGAGAGGCGGCGAAGGCGAGCGCCGCGGCTGACGCGAGGATGAGGGCTTTGAATTTCATGGGGGTTCCTCCTTTGCAATGCAGGGATATCATTGCCCTCAGTATAAACGGCGGGAGGGTGCCGGTCGAATGCTTATGCTTCATCTGTACACATGCGGCGAAGGCATAAGGGAAGAAATCTCATGTAAATCAAAAGGCCGCCTCTGCTATGAGGCGGCCGAAATGTTACTGGCGGGTGGCCATGTTGCGGAGGCTCACCGCTTCGGCGATGTGTTCGTCGGAGATCTCTGCGGCGCCGGAGAGGTCGGCGATGGTGCGGGCCACTTTGATGATGCGGTCGTAGCTCCGCGCGGAGAGGTGGAGGCTCTCGAAGACGCTCCGAAGGAGCTCGCTTCCTGCATGAGTAAGGGGGCACGTCGCCTTGAGCTGCGCGCGGCCCATCTCGGCGTTCGTCCGCATGTTCCACGGTGCGAGGCGCTCTGATTCGATGCGGCGCGCCTCGGCCACGCGGGCGGCGATGGCGGCGGAGGTCTCGCCCGGGGCGCCGCCGGTGAGCTCGCTGTATTTCGGCCGCGCCACGGACACGTGAAGGTCGATGCGGTCCAGAAGGGGACCGGAGATCTTTCGGCGGTACCGCTGGATCTCGCCGTCGGTGCAGGTGCATTCGTGGTCGGGGTCGCCGAGGTATCCGCAGGGGCAGGGGTTCATGGCGGCTACGAGGATGAAGTCTGCGGGGTAGGTGAAGGCGGCGTTTGCACGCGCGATGTGCACGGCCCGGTCTTCGAGGGGCTGGCGGAGCACTTCGAGGACGGATCGGGGAAATTCGGGGAGCTCGTCCAGAAAGAGCACGCCTCGGTGGGCGAGGGTGACTTCTCCCGGGCGGGGGATGGAGCCGCCGGCGATGAGGCCTGCCATGGAGATGGTGTGATGCGGGCTGCGGAAGGGGCGCGCCCGGAGGATGTGTTCGGCTTTGAAGAGGCCGGCCACGCTGTAGATCTTCGTCACTTCGAGGGCCTCTTCGTCGGTCATGGGAGGCAGGATGGACGGGAGACGGCGGGCGAGCATGGTCTTGCCCGAGCCGGGCGGGCCGCTCATGAGCACGTTGTGCCCGCCCGCCGCGGCGATCTCGAGAGCTCGCTTGGCCACGCGCTGGCCCTGTACGTCGGAGAAATCAGCGCTGTGGCCCTTCTCCGGCGGTTCGGGCCGCTTTTCCGCCGCCGTGAGGGGCGCGCGGCCCAGAAGCCCTTCGCAGAGCTCGGCGAGCGTTTCCGGGCCGTAGACTTCTGCGCCGCCGGCAAGAAGTGCTTCCTGCGCCGCCGCCGGAGCCATGACGAATCGGTGAAACCCCGCTTCTTCTCCGGCCAGGACCATGGAAAGGACGCCCGGCACGGGGCGAAGTTCTCCTTTGAGCGAGAGTTCGCCGAGAAAAAGCGGGTCCCGCACGGCTTCTTCCGGGAGCTGGCCGCTCGCGGCAAGGATGCCCACCGCGATGGGCAGATCGAGCCCGGAGCCTTCTTTCTTGAGATCGGCCGGAGCGAGGTTCACGGTGATCTTGTACACGGGAAAGCGGTAGCCGGAATTTTTGATGGCCGAGCGCACCCGCTCCTTCGATTCTTTCACCGCCGCTGCGGGAAGCCCCACGATGTCGAAGCTGGGCACATGAGAGCTGATGTCCACTTCCACGGTGATGATGTGGCCGGAGAGTCCGAAGGTGACCGCGCCGTAAGACTGTGCAAACATAATGCCTCCCTGTTTTACGAACGGAACGGGCACGACGCGAGGTGGTCGTTCACGAGGCCCGCCGCCTGAAGATAGGAATACGTAATGACCGGGCCCATGTAGCGGAAGCCCCGCTGCCGGAGCTCTTTCGCAAGCGCTTCGGAGAGCGCGTCTCTCGTGGGGATTTCCGCGGCGGTCTTCGGGCAGTGGTCGATAGGGCGGCCGTCCACGTGGGACCATAGGAAACGGTCGAAGCTTCCCCATTCGTGCTGTATGGTGAGAAAAGCCCGGGCGTTTTCGCAGATGCTCCGGATCTTGCCGCGGTGGCGGATCATGCCGGGAAGGGTCATGAGCGCCTCTTCTTTTTCTGGGCCGTAGGCGGCGCAGCGCGCAGGGGCGAGACCGTCCATGTGTGCGCGGAAGAGCGCCTCCTTCGAGAGGATGAGCCCCCACGAGAGGCCCACGGAGAAACTTTCCAGCACCAGGAGGGCGAAGAGCTCGTCGTCGTCGTGGACGGGGCGGCACCAGCGGCGGTCGTGGTAGTCCCGGAGCCGGTCGTCCCACCGGGGCCAGGGACAGCGCAGGGCGTCCATCGGGTCAATCGGCATGAGAGCCTCCTTTCGTTTTCAAAATGCATTGGGAATGTGGCGGAGCCGGGGCGGCGCGCCGGGCAGGGCGAGCACTTCCACCACGTCGAAGCGGAGAGGGCGGCCCTCGATGCGGTGCTCGGCGCAGTAGACCTCCGCACACCAGCGGAGATGGCGCTGCTTGACAGGCGTCACCGCCTCCGCGGGCGTGCCGTATCGGAGGCTCCGCCGCGTCTTCACTTCTACGAAGACGAGCGTGCGCCCCTCCTCCATGATGAGGTCGATCTCCCCGTGGAGACGTTTGAAGTTGCCTGCCGCGAAGGTCATGCCTTTCCGTTCGAGGTACGCCCGGGCGAGCGCTTCCCCTTCGCGGCCGAATGTGGTCGTGCCCATGGCCCCTCCTTCCGTCAGACTGTTCATATATATCTGTTTTCATCATAGTCCCATGCGGAGCATTTATCAAGGGCGCGCGCCAGAGGGACGGGGCATGCCTGTGGAGCATTGCGAATCTCCGGTAAAAGTATTGGCTTATGGGCGGGCTGCTGCCGTATCATACGGGCAGAGAAATCTTGATGGGTATCGAGAAAGGATGGAACGTATGCTTATTTTTATCCTCACATTCGGCGTGTTCAGCATCATCAATACGGAGATGGGAGTCATCGGTATCCTGCCGCTCATCGCGGCAAGGTACGGCGTGGATATTTCCGCCGCTGGGCTGCTGGTGAGCCTCTTCGCGCTCGCGGTCGCTGTGTCGGGACCGGTGCTGCCGCTCCTCCTGTCGCGCTTCGATCGCCGGGCGGTCATGATCGCCGTGCTGGCGGCGTTCACCGCGTGCAGCCTCGTCTCCGCCTTCGCAGAGGATTTCACTGTGCTCCTCATCGCGCGCACTGTGCCGGCCTTCCTCCATCCGGTATATATCTCGCTCGCTTTCGCGGCGGCGTCGTCGGCGGCCGGGCCGGAAAATGCGCCGAAAGCGGCGGCCAAAGTCATGGTGGGCGTCTCTGCGGGGATGGTGCTCGACGTGCCTGTGGTGAGCGCCGTCGCCGGGGCAGTCTCGCTCACGGCGGCGATGCTCGTCTTTGCGGCGGCCAGCGGCGCGGCGCTTCTCGCGACGATCCTCTTCGTGCGGCCCATGCCGGCGGATCGGGTCATGTCCTATGGCGCGCAGCTCCGCGTGCTCAAGGAGACCAATCTCTGGCTGGCTTTCCTCGCGGTGGTCTGCCTCAATGGAAGTATCTTCGGCGTATTCAGCTACCTCGCGGACTATCTGGAGCGCGCAGCTGGATGGCCGTCGGTGTGGGTGAGCGCGGCGCTTCTCGTGTACGGCCTCATGAATATCGCGGGCAATCTCATTGCAGGAAGGCTCCTTTCCGTGCGGGCGGCGCAGACGGTCTTCGTTTTCCCGGCGGCGCTCGGCCTCGTCTATGTGGGGCTGGGTCTTGCGGACGGCGCGGCGCTTCCTGTGGCGGTCCTCCTCGTCGCATGGGGGATCCTCGCGGGCATCGGCGCGAACATCCACCAGTACTGGATCACCTCGGCCGCGCCTCACGTGCCGGACTTCGCGAATGCGCTCTTCCTCGTGGCGACGAACCTGGGCACGTGCATCGCAGCGGCGGTGTGCGGCCGCATCATCGATACCATGGGCATCGCGGCCGTGATGGCCGGCGGGCTGGCCTTCCTCGCAGCAAGCTTTATCCTCATCGCGCTGGGACTCCGGAAGCGCCGGTCGCTTCGGGCCGCGGCAGAGATAGTCTGAGGGAAAGAGGGGATCTCCATGCAACGAAAACGGTTCTGGGAGGTGATGGCAGCGGCCGCAGCCGTCCTGGCTGCAGCGGCGCTGGGCTGCGGGGGAAACGATCCGGTCTCGGCCTCTCCGGCGGCGCAGGCGGAAGGATTTCCCTCGCATGCGCCGTACGGCAAAGGACGCGGCGCCATGCCGGGGCGCGTCGCCTGGACGCATGACCCGCACGCCGTGCGCTGGGACGGTGAAGGCGGATGGTGGGAGCCTGCCAATTACGACGGGGCGGCGGTGCTCGCCATGACCCGCGCGGGCATCGCGTCTCTCGGCGGGGCGGCGGATGCGCGGAGCGGATGGGACGCGCTCTTCCGGGCGCACAACCGGGAACGGACCGGCCGGGCGCGGCCCTATGCGCCAGGTGAGAAGATCGCGATCAAAGTGAACATGAACGGCTCCGGCGAGTTTGACGGCGACCGGTCCGGGCATACGGGCCACAGCTATACGAATCCCGTGGTGCTGAAAAGCCTCCTCACTTCGCTTGTGACAGATGCCGGCGTCCGTCCGGAAGATATCACCGTGTACGATGTGACGCGTCTTTTTCCGGAATTCATGGAGAAACTTTGCCAGGAAGGAGAGACCCGGGGCGTGCGGTTCGTCTCCAGGGAGACCGGCGAGCCTGACCGTTCTGCGCCCGTCCGCTGGTCGGCCATGGAGAGCCCGGCAGACAATTTCTTCCCTGTCTGCGTCACGGAAGCGTCGTATCTCATCGATCTGGCCAATCTCAAGGGCCATGATTACGGTGTCACGCTCTGCGCCAAGAACCATTTCGGCTCCTTTATCAACGGCTGGCGTATCCGCGCGCCGCCGGAAGGGGGTCTTCACGGCAATGTGAGCGGGCAGACCATGGGAAGTTACTCTGTGCTGACGGACCTCATGGGGAACGCCTGGCTCGGCGGAAAGACGGTGCTGTATATGTTCGATGCGCTGCTCGCGCCGCCGGGCAATACGATGGACATCCGACGGGACAATGTGCTCTGGCAGCAGCCGCCTTTCCATAGCGGCTATACGGCGAGCCTGTTCTTCTCTCAAGACCCGGTGGCCATCGACTCCGTGGGGGCGGATTTCCTCAAAAATGAGCCGACGGTGCTTGCCCATAACGGTGTGCTCCGCAGAAACCGCCATGTGGAAAACTACCTGCATGAAGCGGCACTGGCTGACGATCCGCCTTCGGGAGCCACTTCTCTGGACGGGCAGGGCCGGCCCATGAAGAGTCTCGGCGTGCACGAGCACTGGGATAATGGGCGGGACAAGAGGTACAGCCGCAATCGCGGCAAAGCGGAAGGCATCGAGCTGGTGTATCTCCCCGCGCCCTGAAAGAGGCGGCAAAGGCATAGCGCCCGGGACAGGGCGCCCGGTGGGCAGGGGCCTGCGCTCTGGACCGCGGCGGCCTGAGGCAGCGCGCGGCGCGTCCCCTTCGTCTGGCAGGGACGGGCCGTTTCTTTTATAATGAAAGAAATGAAAATGAAAGGGGAGAGGCCCATGAGA
>CASEBK010000024.1 GCA_949286115.1 uncultured Veillonellaceae bacterium
CCAGGCGGCGCACTCTTTGGCGATGGCGCGCTGTTCCATTTTATTGCGCAGACGGATCTCAAATTCTGTGCCGTAAAGGCCGCGTTCTCTGCGGAGGCGGGGGATATAAAATTCCCGTTTTTCCTTCGGCGTTTTTTCTGCGGTGAATGTGGGCGATGTGAAGAGGAAGCGCAGGGAGTCGATCCCGTCCAGCTGCTTTTGGAGAGCCTCGTAGGCGTAGATGGAAAAGCAGCCTGCGGCGATGGAAAGGCGGCTCTTTTGATGAATCGTTTGCTGCAGATCTTCGTATAGCGTGTGTGTTTTGTTGTCAATCAGTTCCATATCGCTGCCTCCACTGGCTGCCGGATCGCATCGCGTCCGTTTTCGTTGCGTCTGCTTCGATTGTACATGATATCAATGCGCCTCAAAAGAGAACATGCGGTCGATTGATATGGGCGAAGCTGACTCATTGCCGCAGAAAAGCCGCTCTTTTGGGAGAGCGGCTCTTTTGTTTGCTGGTCCTCATACCGGCGGGAGGGGGAAGAGGAGGCGGGCGGCGTAGATGACGAGGGTCATGGTGACGCACGAGGCGAAGGTGCTCATCATGACGAGCTCGGTGGCGAAGTCTTCGTAGTTCTTAAATTCCACGGCGTAGAGGACGGAGTTCACCGCCGAGGGGACGCAGGCCATGATGAGGATGACCTGACTGGTGACGTTGGAGAAGCCCGTGCCGAAGGCGTTCCACAGGAGGATGAGCGCGGCGGCGAGGGCCGGCCCGCCGATGAGGCGGACGAAGCAGCCGATCCAGGCGTCCACGTCGCCGAAGGAGATGCGGCTCCGGTGGATCTGCATGCCGAGGGCCATCATGACGATGGCCACGAGGGCGTTCGCACAGTTCTGGAAGACAGGCCACAGAGGCGTCACGGTCATGTCGAAGCCGATGTACTTGATGGTGAAGACGGTGAAGAGGGTGTAGAGCACGGGCATGTGGAGGATGACCCGCACGGTGTCCATGGGGGAGAGCCGTCCCTTGCCCGCCTGATAGAGGCCGAGGGTATTGAGGGTCATGTTCATCTGCACGAGGGTCATGGTGGAGACGGCGAGCGCTTCGGCCAGGTACGGCGCTTGGCTCTCGGTGCCGTAGGGGGCGTTCGTGAAGATGAGAGCGATGAGGGCGACGCCGATGTTGCCGTTGTTGGAGAACATGGTGCCGTTCTTGAAGGCTTCGGTCTTGCCCGGCGCGAAGCCGCGGACCTTGCCGATGAAGATGCCCACGAGGGCGAGGAGCGCCATCTGGATGCAGCAGAAGAGGAAGACGTTCACCAGATTCATGTCCAGCTCGGCGGAGTAGATGCTGTAGAAGATGAAGCACGGCAGCACCAGGTAGAAGGTGAGTTTCGTGAGGGAGGCCACGTTCAGCTGGAAGCGGCGGTCCATGAAGTAGCCGATGACCACGAAGAGGATGAGGGGAAGGATGTTGTCGGTGATGATGTGAAGAAATGCCATGGGAGCCTCCTTACAGCCCTGCGGGGTAGAGCAGGCGCGCCGCGTAGATGACGGCAGTCATGGTGATGATGCCCAAGAAGGTGGAAACGAGCACGGACTGGGCGGCGAACCAGGAGTGGTTCCGGTACTCCGCGGCGTACATGACGATGGTGAAGCTCGGCGGGATGGACGAGGTGATGAGGAAGACCTGGGCCTCCACGGGGGAGAAGCACCCCGCTGCTTCGATGATGACCCACGCCAGGAGCGGCGCGGCGAGGAGCTTCTGCGCCGCTGCGGCGAGGATCACCGGGCTGGGGCGGTGCGGCCGGGAGCGGTGTACGTGGGCGCCGACGATGATGGTGATCATCACGATGAAGGCGCCGGAGAAATGGTGGAGCACCGGCCAGAGGAAGGTCGCTTCCACGGGGAGGCGGAAGTACTGCACGACGAGGGCGGCGAGCACCGCGTAGAGGGCGGGCATGCGCGCCGCATAGGAGAGGACGCTCCGTGCGGAGACCTCGGCGGCGTGGATCTGCCCGGCGCCGAAGAGGTTCACCGCGATGTTCATGAGGATGAGGAGGAGCACCACCGTGCCGCGGGCCTCGTCCAGCCAGGGGGTCTCCCCGCCTGCGAGATAGGGCACGTGGCTGTAGATGAAGACGATGAGGACGATGCCGATGTTGCCTGCGTTGGAATAGGTGGACACCGCCTGATACACCGCGCGGCGGGGGCCGGTGACGCCGAGGAGGCGCGCCGTCAGCCGGGAAAGGAGCCACAGGAGGGCGAGGAGGACGACGAAGGCGGGCACGAGGAAGAGCGACGACCAGTCGGGGGCGTACTGCACCATGCTGTAGAAGATGAAGCACGGGAGGATGACCCAGATGACCAGCTTGTTGTACGTATTGAGATCGAGGGTGAATTGAGAATCCAGAAGGTATCCCGCGCCGATGAAGAGCAGGAGGGGGAGGATGTCGTAACAGAGGATCTGGAGGATGTCCATGATAGTTCCTTTCCGCCGCAGCGGGCCGTTTTTATCTTATCAGTATAGCCGCCGGGCGCTTCTTCCGCAATGGTCAGAGGGCCAGGGGCGCGCCGCCAGCCTCTTCCGGACGGAGGAGCCGCCACAGGCCCCACCGGGAAAGCGCGTCCGCCGCCGCAGCGTCGGGCCGGGAGAGAGAGGGGCTCTGCCAGGCCGCGGCCGCGGCGATGGTCTTCGTCTTCCGGTCTACGAGAAACTGGAGGTACCGGCCGGAGCGGTCGAAATAGGTGAGGGTGTAGCAGCGGAAGGCTTCGCCCCGGCGGAAGGTGTGGGTGTTCTCCGTGTACATGCCCGTGCGGGGCTCATTGTCGTACACGTCGGCTCGGCCGAGGGGATACACGGGGCCGAAGACGCGGACGATATCGGCGCCGGGCCCTCCTATGGAAAGACCGCCGGGGAGCTTCGTCCCTTTGCCGAGAAAGAGGAGGATGCGCAGCTGATCCTTCGCAAGGGTGAAGGGCGGCAGCGGGTCTCCCGCGTCCGTCCCCAAGGCGAGGAAGACGGATCGGTCTTTCGCAAGGTACCCCGCGTCGGTGCCTGCCGAGTTGTAATAGCGGAAGTCATCGCCTGCCAGGCGCGCGGCGTTGGCCGCAGGGGAGAGGTCGTCGTAGGGCGCGGGGAGCGCGGCGCTCTCGATGTATGCGCCCACCGAAAGGGGCGCGAGAAGGATGACGAGCGCGGTGAGCGCCCGAAGGATGCGGTCCATAGCTCTGTCCTTTCTGAAAAGAATCTGCTTTATTTTTCCTATTGTAGCACAGCGGCGGAGGAAAGACGGCGCACGGCTGGCGCGGGAGGAACGATGAGAAGGGGCTTTTCGGTGCGGACAGGCGTTTTGGCCATGGCGGCATGGCTGTTTTCTATGGCAGTCGGACCGGGAAAAGAAATACGGACGTTTCCCTTCGGGCGTCTTATAAGAGGACAGAGAAAATAAAGAGGCCGGAAGGGAGGAAAGTCCCCTTTGCAGATGCGCGGGCCGGAGAGGACCTGCGGGGCGCACGGTCTCTCCGGGGCAGCGAAGGTGTATGAGGTCCGAAGGGACGCGCGGGGCAGAGGAGGCAAGTGAGGGCAGAGGGGGCGAGCAAGGCCGGAGCCTGCGAAAGAAGGGAGGGTAGCCTTTCGCGGCGGCAGGGCCTTCGTTGACAAGGCGAGGCGGGTCATATACAATAAAAGAATCTTCATATGTGGAAGGGTGTCCGAGCGGTTGAAGGAGGCGGTCTTGAAAACCGTTAACTTCGCAAGAGGTTCATGGGTTCGAATCCCATCCCTTCCGCCACGATGCCGGGGCGTCCCCGGCCGACGCTGCCTTTGCAGCGTCTTTTCCTTATCAGGAGGTGACACATGACCATCGCAGGCAAGCGGCTGCCGCCGGTCAAAAGTATTCTGGAGCACGTGCTGGGGCTTTTTCTCGGTGCGATGATCTACTCTGCCGGGCTGAATCTCTTCCTCGTGCCGAATGAGATCATCGACGGCGGCGTGGTGGGCGTCGGCCTCATCCTGACGGAGCTCACGGGCATTTCTTTCAGCGTGTGGGTGGTGCTCCTCAACATCCCCTTTTTCTTCCTCGGCTATAAGAAGGTGGGGGCGAGCCTGGCGGCGTACGCATCGGTGGCGGTCGTCATCCTGTCTTTCTGGAGCCCCATCTTCGAGGCGATGGAGCCGATCACGAGGGACCCGTTCCTGGCGACGATCTTCGGCGGCATGATCATCGGCATCGGCGTGGGTCTCGTCATCCGGAGCGGCGGCTCGCTGGACGGCACGGAGATCATGGCCATCTGGCTGGACCGGAAGACGGCCTTCTCCATCGGGGAGATCGTCATGTTCTTCAATGTGTTCATCCTGGGCAGCGCAGGCTTCGTCTTCAGCTGGAACAGCGCCATGTATTCCCTCGTGGCGTATTTCATCTGCTCGAAGATGATCGACATCGTGTCGAACGGGCTGGACGAGTCGAAGGGGGTCTTCATCGTGACGGAGAAGTCCGACGCCGTGGCGGACGCGGTGATGAATCAGATGCACCGCGCGGTGACGCTCCTTCACGGCGAAGGGGGCTTCCTCAAAAATGACAAGGAGATCATTTACTGCGTGATCTCCCGGCTTGAAGTGACGCGGCTCAAGTATCTCACCCATGAGATCGATCCTCAGGCGTTCCTCTCCATCTTCGATGTGCGGGAGGTTCAGGGGGGCTTCATGAAGAAGCGTCGCCATTGAGAGAGGCGGGCCCGGCCCGTCTTTTTTGGTGCGCTCCCGCTCCATTGACGGCGGGCGGGGCAGCGTATACAATGAAAACGATACTTTGGATGAACGGAATGAACGGCATGAATTTTACGATCTTTTCTTCTATATTGAAAAAAGAACAGATCCGTCTGGGCGAACCGATGGCGCGGCACACCACCTTTGGCATCGGCGGGCCGGCGGATTGTTTTCTCATGCCCGCCAGCAAGGAGGAGCTCCGCCGGGTGTGCGCGGCGGCGCAGAGAGAGGGACTGCCTTTCTTCATCATCGGCGGCGGGGCGAATCTCCTCGTGCGGGACGGCGGCATCCGCGGCGTGGTGATCTCCACGGGGCGGCTCCAGAGCCTGCGCGCGGACGGCGGCGTCATCGTGGCGGAGGCGGGGGTCGCGACGGCGCGGACGGCGCGCTTTGCCATGGAGCAGGGCCTCTCGGGCATGGAGTTTGCCGGCGGTATCCCCGGGACCATCGGCGGGGCGGCTTTCATGAACGCCGGGGCCTACGGCGGGGAGATGTCCCGCATCGTCCGCTCGGCGGTGACCTGCAGCGCGGACGGGAAGCTCCATTCCTACGGCCGGGAGGAGATCGACTACGCCTACCGGCACAGCCTCTTCATGGACCGGCCGCAGGAGGTGCTCCTGGAGCTGACGCTCGCCCTCACGCCGGGGGACAAGGAGGAGATCCGCGCGCGCATGGCGGACTACGACCGGCGGCGCCACGAGAAGCAGCCGCTGGAGGCGAGGAGCGCAGGCAGCACCTTCAAGCGGCCCGAGGGCCATTTCGCCGGTGCGATGATCGAGGAGCTGGGGCTCAAGGGGTACTCTGTGGGCGACGCGGCGGTGAGCAGCAAGCACGCCGGGTTCCTCATCAATAAGGGGCGGGCCACCTGTGCGGACATGGTGGCGCTCATCCGGGACATTCAGGCGCGGGTGAAGGCGCGCTACGGCGTGGATCTGGAGCCGGAAGTCCAGATCATCGGAGAAGACTGAGGAGGAGACCATGAACGTACTCATCACCGGCGGGGCCGGATACATCGGAAGCCACTGCAGCCGCTATTTCAGAGCGCAGGGCGTGGACGTGACGATCCTGGACGACCTTTCTGAAGGCCACCGGGAAGCCGTGGGTGACGCCCGGCTCGTCGTGGGGGACTGCGGCGACGGAGAGCTCCTCTCCCGGCTCTTTGCGGAAAAGACCTATGACGCGGTGGTGCACTTCGCGGCGTTCACGTCGGTGGGCGAGTCCGTGGCGGAGCCGCGGAAATATTTCCACAATAATGTGGAAAACATGCTGACGCTCATGAATGCGGCGGTGGACCACGGCGTGGGGTACTTCGTCTTCTCCTCGTCGGCGGCGGTCTTCGGCGAGCCTGCGGAGCTCCCCATCAGGGAGGACCATCCCCAGCGGCCGATCAATCCCTACGGGGAGACGAAGATGATCGGCGAGCGGATGCTGGCGGACTATGAACGGGCGTACGGTCTCCATTCGTGCAGTTTCCGCTATTTCAACGCCGCCGGGGATGCAGAGGATTCCGCCATCGGCGAGTCTCACCAACCGGAGACGCACCTCATTCCCCTGGTGATCCAGGCGGCTCTGGGCAAGCGCCCGCCGCTCACCGTCTTCGGCACAGACTACGACACGCGGGACGGGAGCTGCATCCGCGACTATGTCCACGTGGAGGACCTCGCATCGGCCCATTATCTGGGGCTCCGGTACATCATGGAGCACGGCACGTCCGAGCAGTTCAATCTCGGCAGCGAGACGGGCTTCACCGTGCTGGAGATCATCCAGGCCGTGGAGAAGGTGACGGGCCTTCCCGTGCCGTACTCTCTGGGGGCGCGCCGCGCCGGCGATCCGGCGGTGCTCGTCGCGGGGAACGCGAAGGCAAAGGACCTCCTCGGCTGGGACCCGAAGAAGAGCGACCTCGAGACGATCCTTCGGGATGCCTACCACTGGGAGCTGAAGCGGACATATTGATAAAAAAAGGCACTGCGCGGGCAGTGCTTTTTGCATGGGCGGAAATGATATAATAAGAAAAAACGGAAGGAGCGATCTCTATGGAAGTCATCGCTTTCATCGGACCGGCGGGGACGGGCAAGAGCGACCGCGCGCTGGTGGTGGCTTATGAAAACAAATGCGCGTGTATCATCGACGACGGCATCCTCATTTACCGGAACCGCATCGTGGCGGGGCGCTCGGCGAAAAAGGAGGCGAACCCCATCGCGGCGGTGCGCCGGGCCATCTTCGAGGACCCGGACCAGGCGCGAGACGTGCAGCGCGTGCTGGGCAACATCTGCCCGAACCGGGTGCTCATCCTGGGCACATCGGTGAAGATGGTGAATCTCATCACGAAGGCCCTCGGCATGCCTGCGCCGAAGCGGTACATCCGCATCGAGGACATCGCCCGGCCCGAGGAGATCCGGCAGGCCCACGACGCGCGGCACAAGGAGGGCAAGCACGTCATCCCCGTGCCGACCATGGAGCTCAGACCGGAGTTCAAAGGCTACCTCATCGACCCGCTGCGCACGCTCTTTCACCGCGGCCACGGCCGGGGCACGGAGCGCATGGAGAAATCCGTGGTGCGGCCGGTCTTCAGCTACTATGGAAAGCTCACCTTCGCGAACCGCGTGGTGGCCGACCTCGTGCACTACGCCCTCCGGGACATGAAAGACGAACTTCAGGTGCACTCCGTGTCGAGCCGGAAGTCCGAAGGGATGACGAATGGCATTCGCCTCACCATGGACGTGTCCATCCGCGGTGGCAGTCCTCAGCTCGTGAAGGACACCATCCACGAAGCCCGGCGGCGCGTGCAGAAGGAGATCGAATACACCACGGGGATGTTTGTGGAAAAGATCCGCATGTCTGTCACGACCGGCGTTACGAAGTGAAACGAAAAAAGGCGGCTCCGAAAGGGGCCGCTTTTCGCATGTTTCCGATGGCATAGGCACAAAAAAACGGCCCGAAGGCCGGCGTGTAAAAAAATGGAGCGGGTGAAGGGAATCGAACCCTCGTAACCAGCTTGGAAGGCTGGCGCTCTACCATTGAGCTACACCCGCAAATAAAATGGTCGGAGCAGCAGGATTTGAACCTGCGACCCCTTGGTCCCGAACCAAGTGCGCTACCAAACTGCGCTATGCCCCGACAACATACGCAATTATAGCAGGCGTTTTGCCATCTGTCAAATGATTTCTGAAAAAATTTTCCACCGACGGGAAGGCTTTTGCCCTGCGGGGAAATTCGCTATAATAAAAAAGATACGGGGCGGCGCTGCCGCCGCCAAAGGAGGGATAGGGCATGGCTTTCGGGCCGAAAAAGAAAGCGCCGAACCCGGTGAACGTTCTGCGGGAGCATGTGTCCACGTTCATGTACTGGGTGAAGCTGGGAAAGTCGCAGTTCAGGAACAAAGAAGAGATCGGAGCGATCTTCCGCGAGATGGAGAGCGCGAAGTACCTCTTTGACCAGGCCACGTCGGGCACGGTGTACGACTACCAGAAGAAGCTCGAGCGGAACGTATGGGGCGCGGCGATGCAGAAGTACGGCGAAGAGCTCGGCCGTCTCAAAGAAGCGATGCTTCGCGCGGCTGACGCCTGCGAGGCGCGGAAGTCCTTGGCGGAAAAGGAAGCGGCGGAGAAGGCGAAGAAGGAAAAGGAACGCCTCGAAGAGGAAGAGTCGAAGCTCTCGCTCAGGGAGCAGATGGAGCGGGCCGACGCCCGGGCCGCTGAGGAAGAGGAAGAAGAGACCTCCTCGGAGATCGACGAATTTGAAGCGGACGCCGGGGCGATGATGACTGAGGCGGACTGTCGGGAACTCTGGAAGATCTACCAGAACCTGCAGGGCGAATATCGCTGGATGAAGAAGACCGCCGACCGGTGGATCGAAGAGAATCCCGAGTCGGGGTGCCTGGCGGCAGTGCTGGCGGCGCTCCTCGTCCCCGTGGGGGCGGCCTGTGCGCTTTTCCATTTCCTCTGAGCTTGTCTTCCCCTTCTTTTTTATGGTATGATACGATTGTAAAAGTTGGAACGGGAGGTGTCACTATGTCCAAACATATCGTTACCATCAACAAAGGGTCCCTTCAGGACACCATCAAATTCGAAAGCTGCAGCGAATGCCAGACGTCCTGCCAGTCCGCCTGCAAGACCAGCTGCACCATCGGCAATCTGGTCTGCACCGAACAGGCGAAGAAAGACTGAGCCGAGCGGCCTCCCCCGAGCCTGAATGTAGGCCCGGGGTTTTTATTTGGAAGAAACGGACGGGAGAAAGCAACATATGGATAACAGAGTCATGCCCATGATTCATAAATTCAAACAGAACGGCATGGACATCGTGCTGGATGTGAACAGCGGCATCGTCCACGTGGTGGACGACATGACCTACGACGTGCTGGACTGGTACAGGGGAGACAACCGGGACGAGGTGCTGGATCACCTCTCCGGCCGCTACGACAGGACCGAACTGGGCGAGGTCATGGACGACCTGGATGAGCTCATCAGTAAAGGCCTGCTCTTTGCCCCGATGGACCCAAACTACAAAGTGGCCATCGAGGACCGGCCCATCATCAAGGCGCTCTGCCTCAATATCGCTCACGACTGCAACCTTCGGTGCCGGTACTGCTTCGCCGGGCAGGGCGGCTACGGCAAGTGGCGCATGCTCATGAGCTTCGATGTGGCGCGGCGGGCGGTGGATTTCCTCATCGCCCACAGCGGCCCCCGGCAGCACTGCGAGATGGACTTCTTCGGCGGAGAGCCTCTCATGAACTGGCACGTGGTGCAGCAGACCGTGGCCTACGTGCGGGAGCAGGAGAAGAAGCACAACAAGATCATCAAGCTGTCCCTTACAACGAACGGGATGTACCTCGATGAGGAAAAGGTGAAGTACCTCACGGACAATCACATCGCTCTCATCCTCTCTCTGGACGGGCGAAAGGAGAACCATGACCGCATGCGTCCCGGTGTCCACGGTGAGGGCACCTACGACCGGGTGCTGAAGAATCTTCAGTACTGCGTGGCCCACCGCGACGGGGAGGAATACTACGTGCGCGGCACGTACACGAAGTACAATCTGGATTTCACGAAGGACGTGCTGGACATGGTGGACAAGGGCTTCCCGGCGGTCTCCATGGAGCCGGTGGTGGGAGATCTCTCCGAGCCCTACGCCATTCAGGAAGAAGATCTGCCGCGGGTGAAGGAAGAGTATGAGACGCTCGCCAAAGCGTTCCTCCAGCGGGAAGAGGAAGGGCGGCCGTTCTTCTATTTCCACTTCAACATGAATCTCTGGCAGGGGCCGTGCCTCCCCAAGCGCCTCCGCGGATGCGGCGCAGGACACGAGTACCTGGCGGTGGTGCCCAACGGCGACATCTATCCGTGTCACCAGTTCGTGGGCCGCGACGGCTACGTCATCGGCAACGTCTACGAAGGGCTCAAGAATATGAAGATGATGCGCGAGTTCCGGGAGAACCACGTGCTGAATAAGCCGGAGTGCATCGGCTGCTGGGCGAAGTTCTTCTGCTCCGGCGGATGCCATGCGAACAATGAGACCTACGCGGGGGACATCCACAAGCCGTTCCACATCAGCTGCGAGATCCAGAAGAAGCGCATCGAATGCGCGCTCATGATCCAGGCGTACAACCAGATGAAGAAGCCCCAGGTGATGGAGCAGCCCGGTCTGGCTAAGCAGCTCGCCCGGGAAAAATAAATGAATTTTCCATAAATTTTGCGAAGGCGGGGAGACCCGTCTTTTCGCGTCCCTGCGGGAGAAAACCGGCGGGGCAGGGGGCAGCGGGCGGCGGCGCGCGCATTGCTTCAGGGGGGCTTATCACTTATAATAATAGAAGTATCATAGGCGCAAAATCTCATTCAGCAAAGGAGGAGATTCACATGAATATGAAACGGATCGCTGCTTCCTGCCTCGCTGCGGCCATGATCGGCGCGGGCGCGCTGACTCAGGTCTCCGCATTCGATCTGGGGAGCGTTCTGGGAGGCGTCGTCAAAGTGGGCGGCATCGGGTACCTGGTGGACCGCTATTCGGAGCAGCTCAACAGCGCCATCAACTCCATCATGATGAAGGAAGGCGCGGGCACGAACTACGCTACGAAGGTGGTGCCCATCGTCTCCATCGGCAACAGCGGCTACATCGGCGCGGCTCAGGTAGTGGGCGACGCCGACCAGGTGGCGAAAGTAGAGGCCGTAGGCCAGCTGGAGATCAGCTGGAACGACAAGCTCTTCCGCATCAAGGGTCTCATCCCGATGGACAGCAAAAATCCGCTCAGCTTCAGCCGCGTGCAGGGCGTGGGCGTGTCGGCCATGATCGACGTGCGCGTCTGATCGGGAGAAAGGTCACTCATGAAAAAGATCCTTTTGACGGCCGGGCTGGCGGCGCTCCTCGCGGCCTCTGTGTCCGCGGCGGAGCCCACCACCCTGACCGATAAAGCAGACAAACTGGACAGCGTCATCTTTGGCTCAGTCCAGGAAGGGGCGTTCCTCGACCGGGTGAACGCCATGGATATCGCCGTATACGGCGAGCGGCATACAGGCGACGGTCTCGACAAGCGGGTGTCCGGGCTGTACCGCGACGTGGTCCGGGACGAGGATTTCTCCCAGCCGGGACTGTCCACCCGGGTGAACACGCTGGAATATTACCTGACCGATGAGATCAAGCAGGATGCGCTCGAGTCCCGCGTGGAGATGCTCGAAAACACCGTGTTCGGCGTGTCGAAGACGGGCGCGCTCGACGTGCGGGTGAATGAGCTGGAGCGGGCGGTCTACGGGGACACCCATTTCGAACTGGTGACGGTGACGCTTCCCGCAGATACGGTCTTCAAGATCTCCCTCAATGAAGACGTGAGCTCGAAGACGAACGCCGTGGGAGACGAAGTGCATTTCACCGTGCAGGAAGACGTGCTCGAAGGGGACGTGCTCGTCCTGCCCCGCGGGGCGCAGGGGAGCGGTGTCGTGACGAAGGTGTCGCGGCCGCAGTTCTTTGGCCGGAGCGGGTCGCTCGAGATCTCCTTCAATCAGGTCTTCTCCATCGATGCGGAAGAGATCCCCACTGTGCTGGGACCGGAAGCACAGGAGAAGCTCAAGATGGAAGCGGCCGCCGTAGGAGCTTCCGCTGTGGGGGCACTGGCTCTTGGGCCGGTGGGCCTCGTGGGTGGTTTCTTCATCAAGGGCAAGGACGTGGAGATGCCCGCCGGGACTGAGCTCTACATCCAGACCCAGCAGGCCGTGGAGACCCACGGGATGAAGCAGGCGGAAGGCGCGCCGAAAGCGGTCGTCCGCACGAAAGGAAAGACCGCGTCGGTCCAGACGACGGAGACTGTGGAGAAGACCGCTGTCGCGGAAGCGCCCGCGGCAGAAGAAAAAACAACATCTGAAGAAACAGGAGAGACGGCGGCTGCCGGAGAAGAGGAACCGTCTGTCGTGATCGTTCGCCATGAATAAGAAACATGCATTGGTAAGCGCGGTCCTTGCGGCCGCATGTCTGATCCCTGCCGCGGGAATGGCCGCGAATGGGGAAGTGGTGTGGGTGCTCACCGGCACCGCGTCGGAAGCCGACGGTTCGGCGGTGCGCATCGCCGTCAGGGATGCGAATGCCGCACAGTCGGAAGCGCAGCAGCCCGCTCGCCCGGAAATGCCCGCAGACGTCTCGCCCGCGGCGCGGACGGCGGAAGCACCGGCAGCGGCGCAGACGCCGACAGAGGAGGCTCCCGCAGAGACCGCTCCAACGAAAACGGCGGCAGCACCGGAAACGTCATCTGTCATCGCGCCGGAGACCGTGCCTGCGGCGGTGAAAGCGCCTGCCGAGGAAACGGCTGCAGCACCGGCAGTTTCCACCGAGAGAGTGTCGTCCGGGAAAGCGGCTGCGGCGGAAAGTAACGGTGAGGAAGCTCCGTCTCCGGCGGACAACGACCTGGCGGCGCAGCAGCGGGCAGATATGGATCGGCGGGAAGCGGCTTCTCTGGCCGCGCTGGAAGCCATGAAAGCGGAAGGAACGGCCGCGGAAGAGACGAATGCGGAACCGGCAGTTTCGCAGGAAGCGCCTGCTTCGGAGGAGACCGCACAGGAGGCAGAAAAGGCGGACGAGAATGCCCCGTCCGATGAAGAAGAGAAAGGATCGGCGGAAGAAGGGCAGGATATGTCCATCTCCCCGGCCAACCCCATGGTCGTCAAGGCGGACGCCATGGCCTATCGCGGCACCACCGGCGATGTGGATGTGCGGGGCAATGTGGACATCACTCACATGCAGGACCGCTACCAGACGGAGCACGTCTACGGTAACAGCAACACCCAGCAGTATGTCCTGCCGGAACGGGTCAAGTGGACCAGCCCGGGCAATGAGATGACTGCCGAGCGGGGCACCTATGACGGCAAGACTTCCACCGCCACCTTCGACGGCATCAAGGGCTGGAACAAGGACAAGTATTATTACGAAGGCGAGAGCGGCGTATATGACCGCGCCGCGAACAAAGCGGTCGTGCAGAAAGGGTACTTTACGACGAAGCACGCCGTAGCGAAAGTGCCGGATTACCGCATCGAAGCGGACAGCATCGATATCTACCCTGGGGATCACTACACGGCGCACAATGCCCGGCTGTACGTGAAAAATACGAAGATCCTCAGCATGTCTTCCTACAGCGGGTCCCTCGACCGGGACGGAAATGCGGTCAGCATGTGGACGCTGATCCCGGTGCCGGATTATGAGAGCGACAACGGCTTCGGCCTGAAGAACCGCATCGAGATCCCCATAGGCGGGCCGGAGAGCGACCTTGCTTTCTATACGCGTCTGGCGTGGTATTCCGACGCGGGCTTCAAGCCGGATGTGGGATTCAAATGGGACACGATGCCCGGCACGTTCAAACTTCGCTATGCGAAAGAAGAAAGTACGGTCAATGACGATCACGTGTGGATCGAAATGTGGCCGGAATTCTCTTTTGATTCGCGGCATTACTACATCCCGCATACGAATTTCTACGTGGGGGCCAGCGGCGATATCGGCCACTGGAAGGAAGGCAGCGTATCCGGCAGCCATAAGCAGTGGAATGCCTACCTTTCGCACGATCCCATCACGTTGGGTTCTCACCTGACTTTTGGATGGAGCCTAGGTTATCGGAAAGACTACTACGGCTACGACGATTCCACTCGGAGCAATCGGTACTATTCTCTGGGACTGGACGGAAAGTTCGGGATCTGGAGCCCGTGGGTCCACTATTGGGACAATGACATGAGCGGACATACGCCCTATGAATACGATACGTACGACATGGAAAAACCTCTGTATACAGGGGTGAAAGTACAGGTCACGCCGCTCGACGCATTGAGCGTAGAGTATGCCATCGACACGATCGACGGTCATACGGAGCATAAATATTTCACCTACTATCGGGACCTGCACTCCTTTACGAGCTGGGTGCGGTACGATATGGTGGATGATGATTTTGAATTCATGATCCAGCCGAAGGATTTCAGATTCTAAGCAGGGATGACTGTATGAGTATTTCGATTTGGGACGGCTTTTCGGTGGACTGGACGGATCTGTTCGGACAGGACTGGAACGTCCGGGCCGGCGACATGGCGGCGCATCAGAAAGAGATCGGCCGGGCGGCGGCAGCGGTAGCGGCGCTCCGGAAGACCGGACGGGGACCGCGGGCAGGGGAAGAAGTCCTCTTTCCGCACCTGCCGTACCTCTTCCAGGAAAAACGGCTGATCTCTCCTGAGGAGATCGCGGCGATGCAGGCCCTTTCGGCCGAGTGCCGCGGCGGATTCGACGCGCTCCTCTCCGTGGGCATCGGCGGGTCCTACCTGGGCGATCAGGTGCTGTTTGACACGTGCTGCGGACCGTACTGGAACCTGATGACACCGGAAGAACGGAGCGGGCGGCCGCAGGTGTTCTTTGCAGGCCAGACCGCAGACCCGGAAGCGCTCGCGTCTCTGCTGCGCTATCTCCGCTCGCAGGCGGAGAAAAAAGAGGGGCCGTACCGCGTACTGGTGCTGGTCATCTCCAAATCCGGCACGACCGTGGAGCCTTCGGGCGCGCTGTCCGTGCTGGAAGAGGCGCTGCCTTCGTTCTGTGCGGAGGCGCGGTTCATCGCCATCACCGACGCGAAGAAAGGAAAGCTGCTGGAGGACTGCCGAGAAAAAGGTTGGACGCACTTCGTCGTGCCGGAAGGCATCGGCGGTCGTTTCAGCGTTTTCTCGCAGGTGGGCGTGGTCTTTGCGGCGCTCCTTGGGCTGGATACGGAAGCGTTCCTCCGCGGGGCGGCGCGGACAGAAGAAGCCTGCCGGTCGGAAGACTGGCGGACAAATCCGGCGCTGGCGCTGGCGGCGATGAAATATATCGCTACGGTACGATACGGCGTCACGGCGGAGATCACCATGCCTTACAGCAGTCGGCTCGCATCGCTGGGCGGCTGGTACGCGCAGCTTTTGGGCGAGTCGCTCGGGAAAAAGGAAACGGTGGACGGGCAGCCCGCGTACGGCGGACGGACACCGGTGTGCGCCGTGGGGACGACGGACATGCATTCCCTCACGCAGGAGCATCAGGAGGGACGGCGGAACAAGCTGCTCCAGTTCATTTCCGTGGACGAGCCCGCGGCCTATCTCGATTTTCGTCTGACAGAAGGGGGCCGGCCCTGCACGGTCGCCATGAGCCATGTGCTGGACGCGGCGCTTCGGGCCAACGCGGCGGCGCTCGCTTCCGCGCACAAGATGAGCTGCCGGATCTCGATCCGGAAATTGAATGAAGAATATCTCGGCGGGCTGATGTATTTCTTCTTCCTCACCATCGCCTATGAAGGGGCCATGGCGGGGATCGATGCATACGACCAGCCCGGAGTAGAAGCATATAAAAAGATCCTGCACGGGGACCTGGCGCATTTCGCCGGGTAAAGCGCAGGCGGGAGGCGCGCCATGGGGCGGAGACGGCAGATCGGCATCGCAGTCGGATTGGGGATCTGCGGGATCGCGCTGTCTCTGTGGGGCGTCTTTCGCGGCGGTACGGCGGCGGAGCTCCTGCCGGAGGAGCAGCCCGCGCCCGCTGCCGCCGTTCCGGCTGAGCCAGCAGAGGAGGCACCGGGCGGCATCGTGATGAAGTACGACGCCAACAAGTACATCCGCACGAAGCCTCTGCAGGACCCGTTTCACGTGGAGATGCCGCTCCCGGAAGCGGGGAAAGGCAAGGCAAAAGCTCCGCCTGCCGATAAGGGAAGCGCGGCTCCGGCTGCGGCCCCGGCCCCGGCGGCGCCGGTCCTGCAGGGCGTGTTCGCTCTGGGCAGCGACCGGCGGGCCATGGTATCCTTTGGCGGAGAAACGAAGACGTTGTGCACAGGAGAGCAGGTGGGAACATGGACCGTCACGGAGATCGCCGAAAAACAGATCGTGCTTTCCGGCCCGGCAGGGGAGATCACCCTGTCGCTGTAACTCCTTCTTTCTGGAAACGAAGCGCGGCGCTGGGCTGCGCTTTCTGTTTGGCCTCCTTTTCCGCCGCGTGGGCGGAGGAGGCGAAGATCACCCTCCATCTGGAAGACGCCCCCGTGCGGGACGTGCTGCAGAATCTGGCGGATATGTCGCACAGGAATCTCATCTTCGCTGGCAAGATGGAAGGGACCATCACGGCGCATTTGGAGGATGTCACGCCCGGCGAGGCGCTCCAGACCGTGCTCGCTGCGGACGGGCTCACCGCAAGGGACACCGGCACGGCGCTCATCATCTATGACGGATCGCTGAAAGGGCGGAGCCCGGCGGCGGAGTCGTTCCGGCTCTCCTATGCAGATGCGAAAGAAGTGGCAGAGAGTCTGGAAGAGATCTACAAGGACAAACATATCTCCTACAACGTCGGAGCCAATTCGGTCCTCTTCAGCGGCTCTACAGAAGAGCTCCTGCAGGCGCGGAACCTCATCGCCGCGCTGGACCATCCGGAGAAGCAGGTCAAGGTGGAAGCGGAAGTGCTCGCCGTGAATAAGACCGCCGCGAAAGAGCTCGGCATCGACTGGGATTTCCAGAGCCTCACCGGGAGCGCCGATTACAGCCGGGACAGCTGGACTGAGCAGCACTACGTCACGGACGATGCGGGAAACGTCCGCTATGACGACGACGGCAATCCCCGCATCCGCAATATCGAGCACGAAGGGTGGAACGTGACTGTGCCCGACGGCTATGCGGGCATCTCCTACGGGAAGAGCATCACCGGCCATCCGTATACGTTCTTCTTTCAGGCGCGGCTCAATGCGCTCGTTTCCGAAGGGAAAGCGGAAGTCCTCGCCCGGCCGAACGTGGTCACCATGAACGGCTGGCCTGCGGAGATCCTCATCGGCAGCGAGATCCCCGTCGTGGTGGAGCATCTGGAGAACGGCGTGAAGACCACCGCCACTGAGTATAAAGATGCGGGCATCAAGCTCTCCTACACGCCCCGCATCAGTAAAGACGACGAGATCACCGCCACCGTCCGGGCGGAAGTCTCCACGCCCTACCTCGTGCCGGAAATGAAAGCGTACCGCATCGTCACGCGGCAGGCGGACACCATGGTGCGGCTCCATTCCGGAGACGAGCTCGTCATCGGCGGTCTCATCGACAAGGAGGAGAGCACGACCTTTCGCAAGGTGCCGATCCTCGGAGACATCCCCATCCTGGGCAAACTCTTTCAGAGCAAGAGCCGCTCCGTAGACGAATCGGAGATCATTATCATCATCAGAGCAGATTTATTGGATCAGGACCATCATGGCGACATTAAAGATCAGCGGACTGTCTAAGTCCTTCGGCATCCATACCGTATTTGAAAATATTTCCTTTGACGTGAAGAGCGGCGAGCGCATCGGCCTCGTGGGAGCCAACGGCGCGGGCAAGACCACCCTTCTCAAATGCATCATCGGCACAGAAGAGGCGGACAAAGGCTCCGTGAAGGCGGAGAGCGGCGCGGTCATCGGCTACCTCCGGCAGGATTTCAACTACACCACGAAGAGCATCCGCGAGGAGATGCAGGAAGCGTGGAGAGACATCCTCTACTGCGAAGACCAGCTCCGCGCGGCTGCAGCGGCTCTCGAGCACCACAAAGACGATCCAGAGCTCATCCGCCGCTACGGACAGCTCGAGGCGCGCTTCGAATTCCTCGGAGGCTATCAGTATGAATCCACCACGAAGAAGATCCTGACCGGCCTCGGCTTCCGCGAAGAAGATTGGGACAGGGACATCCACGCTTTCTCCGGCGGGCAGAAGGTGCGCATCAATCTCGCCGCAGCTCTCGTGCGTCATCCCGATTTCCTCCTTCTGGACGAACCGACGAACCACCTCGACATGGATATGCTGGAGTGGCTCGAAGACTATCTGCGCTCCTATAAAGGGGGCCTCCTCATGGTCTCCCATGACCGGTATTTTCTGGATGCGGTGGCCACGGGCATCCTCGACCTTTCCCACACGCACATCCGGAGCTTCCGCGGCGGCTATACCCGCTACGTTCAGACGAAGGCCCAGCAGGACGCCTCCTACGAGAAGGCCTACGAGAAACAGCAGGAGCACATCCGCCAGACCGAGGAATACATCCGCCGGTACAAGGCGGGCATCAAGTCGAAACAGGCCAGAGGCCGCCAGTCGCAGTTGGACCGGCTGGAGCGCCTCGCCGCGCCTACGCATGACCGGTCCCTGCGGTTCCATTTCGAGCCGCCGGAAGAATGCGCGGACAAGGTGCTGGACGTGCTCCACGCCGCCGCATCGTACGGGCCGCATGCCATCTTCCGGGATCTCTCCCTGCACATCCGCAAAGGAGAGCGCGTAGGGCTCATCGGACCAAACGGCGCGGGCAAGACCACGCTCCTCCGGCTCATCACGGGGGATAAGCGTCCCGAGGGCGGCCTCGTCGTGCTCGGGAGCAATGTGAAGATGGGCTACTACTCGCAGGAGCAGGAGCGGCTCGACGCGGGGCTCACCGTGCTTGAACAGGTGGAGACAGCATACGGCTGCGGCGAAGGTGAGGCGAGGAACATCCTCGGCATGTTCCTCTTCAGCGGCGACGACGTGTTCAAGCCCATCTCTCTTCTTTCCGGCGGCGAGAAAGCGCGTCTCTCTCTCCTCCTTCTCTTCCTGGAGAAGCCGAACTTCCTCATCCTGGACGAGCCCACGAACCATCTGGACATCCCCACGCGGGAGATCATGGAAGACGCCATTCAGGCCTTCGGCGGCACGTCCCTCATCGTGTCTCACGACCGGTACTTCCTGGACAAAGTGACCACGCGCATCCTCGACATGGAGCACGGCGCGCTCACCGAGTACCTGGGCAATTATTCCTACTACCGCGAGAAGAAGCGGGACCTCGAAGAGTTCGAGCGGGACCGGCAGGGCGTGGCGGAAGAGGCTGCCGTTGAGGAAACGAAGGCCGCAGAAACGAAAGTGCGCCAGCACGCGCCGAAGAAAGAGCCTTCGCCCGTGGCAGCGGCAAAGGTAGAACACATCGAGATGGAGATCAGCCGGCAGGAGGCGACGCTCAAGATGTACGAGATGGAGATGACCGCCGCTGCCTCCGACCCCGCGGCCTACGAAAAAGCTGCCGAGGCCTATGGGGCAGAGAAGGAGAAACTGGACGCGCTCTATGAGAAGTGGGAAGAGGCAGCCGCACATTTATGACGAAACGATGAAACGATACGGGAGCAGGCTTCGGCCTGCTTTTTTCGTGGGGCAAGTGCGAAAGCGGCGCGGGAGAAATGGCCGTGCGAATGTACAATTTAAGTGCAACATCCTATGGGACATAGAAAAAATGGCCCATAGGAGCCTGTCATAACTAAGGTGTTTCAGCTCATTACCTTTCAGGAGGTTCCCATGTGCCATTATCATCATCTTACTCTCTTTGA
>CASEBK010000025.1 GCA_949286115.1 uncultured Veillonellaceae bacterium
ATATATTCCTGAATAGCTCAGTCGGTAGAGCAATCGGCTGTTAACCGATCGGTCGTAGGTTCGAGTCCTACTTCAGGAGCCATAGGGGTATCGCCAAGCGGTAAGGCAACGGACTCTGACTCCGTCATGCGTAGGTTCGAATCCTACTACCCCTGCCATGATCCATTAGCTCAGTCGGTAGAGCACTTGACTTTTAATCAAGGTGTCCCGCGTTCGAGTCGCGGATGGATCACCACGTATGGCCTGTTCGTCAAGTGGTTAAGACACCGCCCTTTCACGGCGGGTTCGGGGGTTCGAATCCCCCACAGGTCACCAATTTTTTTATGGGCGATTAGCTCAGCTGGGAGAGCGCCTGCCTTACAAGCAGGATGTCAGCAGTTCGATCCTGTTATCGCCCACCAACCCAATGGCCCGGTGGTGTAGTGGTCTAACATGCCGCCCTGTCACGGCGGAGATCGTCAGTTCAAATCTGATCCGGGTCGCCAATTTCATATGCCTCGGTAGCTCAGTTGGTAGAGCAAAGGACTGAAAATCCTTGTGTCCACGGTTCGATTCCGTGCTGAGGCACCATATGCGGCTGTGGCGGAATGGCAGACGCGCTACTTTGAGGGGGTAGTGACCGTTAGGTCGTGTGAGTTCAAGTCTCACCAGCCGCACCATTCTTTTTTCTTACTGTGGTGCAACAATTTCATATGCGGTCGTGGCGGAACTGGCAGACGCGCTATCTTCAGGCGGTAGTGGGGTTACCCGTGAGAGTTCAAATCTCTCCGACCGCACCACACAAAAACTCAGGCATTCTCGGGAATGTCTTTTTTTGTGCTTGAGGAGTGGAATGAAATGCCGTCTTACCCTCCGCCGGCTTTTTCTCGTCCGCCGCCTTCCGCGCAGCCCCTGCGGGCGATGAAAGGAGAGGATTCCATCCTTATCAGCGCTCTCCGCACGCACGGGAAAGGCGGCGTGGGTGTCCCCTGTGCTGCGCCATCTCTCACCGCGGCTCCTTCGCATTCGCAGGGGCCGTATTTTTTATGCCTGTGCGAAGGCGTTCGGGATGACCGGCGCGGCAGAGAGCTAAGAAGGCAAAGGGGTCGCGAGAGGTCGCGAGAGGTCGCAAGGGGCGTAAGAGGGCACTGCGGTCGAGTGGGGCAGACGGGATGAAAGAGGTCGGAGGGACCTTCCGAGGTCTTTGCGGTGTGGGAAGCCGGAAGCGTTGAAAGGGAGCAGAGCGGCCGCCGGAGGTCTCCAGAGGCGTGGGAGGTCCGAGGAATGAAAAGGGGCGGTGGGGAGCTCCGGTGGTTTTCCTTTGAAGGAGGACTTTGGAGGGAGCAGCGATCCAGCGGGCGCGCTTTTTGTAAAATTTTGGCTTTTGTCTTGCGCGAGAGGGGAAGTATGGTATAATTTTTTCGGTACAAGTGCATAGAGAGATTTTACAGGACACAGTTTTTCCATCGAGATCACGGCGGGCTTGGCCTTGCTGACGGTGCTCCTCCGGGAGCGGAACACATGCTTGCAGTATTTCCACCGGCAGGAGCCGGACCGGACGTCCTCGACGGGAAGCGGTGTCTTTTTCTTTTCTCTTTCATTTTTGATTGAAATATTATGCACGTAACTGTATAATTACAAAATCGGCCGGCGGATCCATAGCAGATGCGTATGGATGGGCGGGCGGAATGGACGTAAAGGGGGGAATGGATGTGAAAGTCAGTATTCTCGGCGCGACGGGCTATACGGGCTCGGAGCTGCTGCGCATCCTCGCGGGGCATCCGGAGGCGGAGGTGATCCACGTCACGTCGGAGAGCCACACCGGCGAGAAGATCGAGGAGTTCTTCCCGCAGTTCTTGGGCATCTACGATCTCACGCTGGAAAGCCTGGCGGACCTGCAGAAGATCGGTGAGGAGAGCGATTTCATCTTCATCGGCATGCCGGCGGGGCACGCCATGGAGATCGGTCGGGCGCTTCGGGATCTGCCGGTGCGCATCATCGACCTGGGGGCGGATTACCGCTTCCGCGATACGCCGGTGTATGAGGCGTGGTACCATCTGCCGCACACGGACAAGGACGCGGATAGGGCGTACGGTCTGGCGGAGCTCTACCGGGAGGACATCCGGAAGGCGAAGATCATCGGGAACGCGGGGTGCTTCACCACGGCGAGCATCCTGGCGCTGGCGCCGTTGGCGGCCCGGCACCTCATCCGCATGGATTCGATCATCTGCGATGCGGCGTCGGGAGTGTCCGGCGCGGGGCGTTCGCCGAAGATCGGCAATCATTTCCCGGAGCTCTACGATAATTTCAAGGCGTACAACGTGGCCCATCACCGGCACACGCCGGAGATCGAGCAGGCGCTCGCTGATGTGTCCGGGGAGAAAGTGGTGCTGAATTTCACGCCCCATCTGGTGCCGATGGCGCGGGGCATCCTTTCCACGTGCTACGCGGACCTCGCATCGGGCGTCTCGGCTGGCGACGTGGACGCGGCGTTTGCGGCGCAGTACGGCGCAGAGCCTTTCATCCGTCTCAGGGGCCGCGGGGCGTATCCGGAGACGAAGTATGTGCGGGGCTCGAATTTCTGCGATATCGGCTGGCACATCGATGAGCGGACGGGCCGGGTGATCGTGCTCTCGGCCATCGACAATCTGGTGAAGGGCGCTGCCGGTCAGGCGGTGCAGAATTTCAATATCGCCTGCGGCTTTGATGAGACGACGGGTCTTACGGCCGCGCCGATGTATCCGTAAAAGAGGGGGAATGGCAATGTTTACTGAAAAAGACGGCGCGCTTGGCGTCACCTATCCGAAAGGGTTCCAGGCCTGCGGGGTCCGGGCGGGGCTCAAGAAGAGCGGAAAGCTGGATATGGCCATGATCGCCTCGGACGTGCGGTGCGCAGCGGCAGGGACGTTCACGCAGAACGCGGTGGCGGCGGCGCCGGTGTGGGTATCGAAGGAGATCGTCGCCGACGGCCACGCCCAGGCGGTGGTGATCAATTCGGGCTGTGCGAACGCCTGCACGGGCGAGCAGGGCATGAAGGACGCCCGGCGGATGGCGGCGGTCACGGCGGAGAAGCTCGGCTGCAGCGCTTCCGACGTGGTGGTGGCCTCCACGGGGGTCATCGGGGCGCTCCTCGACATGGAGAAGATCGAAAACGGCATCGAGATGTGCCGGCAGGCGCTCTATTACGACGGGAGCGAGGCGGCGAGCCGGGCGATCCTCACGACGGACACGGTGACGAAGTCCGCCGCGGCGGAGGCAGAGATCGGCGGGAAACCGGTGCGCTTCGGCATCATCGCGAAGGGCTCCGGCATGATCCGGCCGAACATGGCGACCATGCTGTGCTTCCTCACCACGGACGCGGCCATCGCGCCGGTGCTCCTCGATGAAGCGCTCCATCAGGCGGTCTCTTATTCGTTCAACATGATCTCCGTGGACGGGGACATGAGCACGAACGACATGTGCGTGGCGCTTGCCAACGGCATGGCGGGCAATGCGGAGATCACGGAGAAGGGCGCGGACTACGATACGTTCTATGAAGTGGTGCTCCATCTCTGCCGGGAGATGGCGAAGAAGATCGCCGCCGACGGCGAAGGGGCGACGAAGTTCCTCACCATCCACGTGACGGGGACGAAGACGTTTGCTGATGCGAAGCAGGTGGGCATGAGCGTGGCCCGGTCGCCGCTCGCCAAGACGGCTTTCTTCGGGGAAGACCCGAACTGGGGCCGCGTGGTGGCCGCGGTGGGCTACTCGGAAGCGCCTATGGTGCCGGAGAAGACCCGCGTGGCCTTCGGCGGTATCCCGGTGTACGCGGCGGGCCTGCCGGTGCCTTTCGACGAAGAGGCGATGAAGAAGGTCATGAAGGCGCACGACATCACCATCGACATCGACATGGGCTTGGGCGATGCGGAAGCGACCGTATGGACCTGCGATTTCTCGTATGACTATGTGAAGATCAATGGGGAGTATCACACCTGATGGAAGAGAAGAAGAGAACGATCCAGTCCGTGACGGCGGACATCCTCATGGAAGCGCTGCCGTACATCGAAGATTTCTATGGCAAGACGGTGGTGGTGAAGTACGGCGGCAACGCCATGGTGAACGACCGGCTGAAGGAAAAGGTGATGGAAGACATCGCCCTCATGCGCTTCGTGGGCATCCATCCGGTCATCGTCCACGGCGGCGGCCCGGAGATCACCCAGTTCCTGAAAAAGCTCGGCAAGGAGACCTCCTTCGTCTCCGGCCTGCGCGTGACGGACGCGGAGACGGCGGAAGTGGCGGAAATGGTGCTGGACGGCAAGATCAATTCGGAGATCGTCAAGCGCATGAACCGCCGGGGCGTGCGGGCCGTGGGCCTTTCCGGGGAGGACGCGAACCTCATCCGTGCGAAGAAGAAGCTCGCCACGGTCTATGAAGACGCGGACGCCGTGCCGAAGGAAGTGGACATCGGCTACGTGGGCGAAGTGGCGGCCATCAATACGGACATCCTTCAGACGCTCATCGCGAACGATTACGTGCCGGTCATCGCGCCCATCGGGGTCGGCGTGGACGGCGGCAATTACAACATCAACGCAGACTACGTGGCGGCGAAGGTGGCGGGCGCGCTCAAGGCGGAGCGCCTCATCCTCCTCACCGACGTGGAAGGCGTGTACGAAGATTTCAATAATAAAGATTCCTTCATCTCCATCCTCACCGCGGCGAAAGCGCGGGAATACATCAAGAGCGGCGTCATCAAGGGCGGTATGATCCCGAAGATCGAAGCGTGCCTTGAAGCGATGGACGAAGGGGTCGTGAAGGCGCACATCATCGACGGCCGGCTCCCCCATTCTCTCATTCTGGAGATGTTCACCGCCGAAGGCGTGGGCACTCAGGTCATTCGCTGAGGAGGCAATCATGAAAGAAACGACGCAGGAAATCCTGGAAAAAGATCAAAAGGACTATCTCCCCGTATACGGCGGCCGCTACGGCGTCGTGCTCGACCACGGGGACGGAGTGAAAGTCTACGACAACGACGGGAAAGAATACATCGACTTCCTGGGCGGCATCGCCGTGAACGTCCTCGGCCACGGCTACAAGCCCCTCGTGGACGCCGTCGCCCATCAGGCGGCGCAGATGATCCACTGCTCGAACCTGTTCTACACCCGGGCGCAGGCCGACGCGGCGGCCAAACTGGTGGCGCTCTCCGGCCTCGGCAAGGCCTTCTTTGCCAATTCCGGCGCGGAAGCGAACGAAGGGGCCATCAAGGCGGCGCGGAAATACGCCCACATGACCGATCCGGACAGATCGCAGATCATCACCGCGTGGAACAGCTTCCACGGCCGGACCCTCGCCACCCTGACCGCCACGGGACAGCCCCACTACCAGGAAGGCTGCGGGCCGCTCCCGGCGGGCTTCGACTATGTGCACTACAACGACATCGAAGAGCTCGAAAGCAAGATGAGTGATAAGACCTGCGCGGTCATGCTCGAGACCATCCAGGGCGAAGGCGGCGTGTACCCGCCGAAAGGGGACTATCTGAAGCAGGTGCGTGCCCTCTGCGACAAATACGGCGTGCTCCTCATCCTCGACGAAGTGCAGGCCGGCATGGGCCGGAGCGGCACCTTCTTCGCCTACGACACCTACGGCATCAAGCCGGACATCGTGACCCTGGCCAAGGGCCTGGCAGGCGGCGTCCCCATCGGGGCCTTCCTCTGCACCGACGAAGTGGCGAAAGCCTTCCAGCCCGGCGACCACGGCACCACCTTTGGCGGCAATCCCCTCGCCTGCGCCGCGGCAAACGTCGTCATCGACACCGTCTCCCAGCCGGACTTCCTGGCGCGCGTGAAAGAGATCGGCGCGTACTTCCGGGAGAAACTGGAAACGCTCGCTGCCAAGCACCCGGCGCTCGTGAAAGAAGTGCGCGGCCAGGGGCTCATCCTCGGCATGGAGCTCACGAAGCCCGGCGCGGACATCGTCACCGACTGCATCGCCCATGGGGTCATCATCAACTGCACCATGGGAAATGTCCTCCGCTTCGTGCCGCCGCTCATCATCACCGAAGCCGACGTAGACACGGTCGTAAGCACCGTGGACGATGCGCTCGGACGGGCAGAATAAGATTATTTTTTACAACAGACGTCTCTCCTTCGCGGAGGGGCGTTTTTGCGTGGGGAAATGGGGGACTGGCGCAACATGAACGGCCCGCTTAGTATTCCTCTGCCAGGATGCTCGCTTTATACAGCTTATACATATTTCAACATCTCCGTTCGCTCCCTTGGGAAAAGAAGATGTTAGAAAATATGGGAAATTTTCAAATTCATAGAAAAATGCTATTGAATAAATATTCTTTATACTGTATAATCACAACATCGTTTTACAAAAAAGGGCCCGTCGGCCCGGGAGGTATCTATGCTCAAAGGAAAAGATCTGCTCAGTATTCACGACCTGTCTCAGGACGAACTTCACGAGATCCTTGAGACCGCAGCGCGTCTCAAGATGGAGCTGAAGGCGGGCATTGCCCATCCCCTGCTTGCGGGAAAGACGCTCGCCATGATCTTCGAGAAGTCTTCCACGAGAACGCGGGTCTCCTTTGAGACGGGCATCTTCCAGTTGGGCGGGCAGGGCATCTTCCTCTCCACGCGGGACATCCAGCTCGGCCGGGGAGAGCCGGTGAAGGACACGGCGCGGGTGCTCGCCCGCTATGTGGATGGCATCATGATCCGCACCTTTGCCCAGAGCGAGGTGGAGGAGTTCGCGCAGTACGCGGACGTGCCGGTCATCAATGCGCTCACCGACCTGCTCCACCCGTGTCAGGTGCTGACGGACCTCCTCACCATGCAGGAGTATAAAGGAAAGGATCTCCGGGGCCTGCACTTCGCCTACATCGGCGATGGGAACAACATGGCCAATTCCTATCTCTACGGCTGCGCGAAGGCGGGCATCCACTGCACCATCGCCTGCCCGAAGGGGTATGAGCCGAACGCAGAGGTGCTGGCGAATGCCATTGAAGACGCGAAGGAGACCGGCGCGGTACTCCGCGTGGTGGAAGACCCGGCGGAAGCGGCAAAGGACGCGGACGTCCTCGCCACCGACACCTGGACGAGCATGGGCGAGGAAGCGGAGAAGGACCTGCGGGAGAAAGTCTTCCAGGGCTATCAGATCAACCGGGACCTGCTCGCGCTGGCGGATAAGAAAGCCATCGTGCTCCACTGCCTTCCGGCGTACCGCGGCAAGGAGATCACAGAAGATGTGCTCGAAGGCTACGCGAACGTCATCTTCGACGAAGCGGAGAACCGCCTTCACACGCAGAAGGCCGTCATGGCGCTCACCATGGCCGACTGAATCAAAATGCAGCTCTTCGGAGCTGTTTTTTGTTGAGGAAATGAAGGAGACATACGCTATAAAAGAGGGAGAGGTCCCGCGCGGCCCGGCGGCCTCTTCAGAGGACTTTCATTTCCAAAGCGGCGGAGAAATGAAAAAGGTCGGAGGGGACGCAGGACAGTTTCGGGGCGCTGACGGCAGTGGGGAGCGAAGACGGCAGCAGGCTCATGCGGTCCCGGCCGCGCGGGGAAATTCCTGTTTTGCCCTGGTGCCTTTCATGGTATAATAAGGCGCAAGATTCGGCCGCGGAAGGCGGCCCTGTTTTCGCTGCCTGACAGCGAGGGAGCACCAGGCCTGGCCGGTACATCCCGAAGAAAGGAACGTATGGAATCTACGATGTTTGACATCCGGCACCTGACGCACGCCTACGAGACGGAAGACGGCGGCACGTTCAAAGCGCTGGATAATGTGTCCTGCCGCATCCGGAAGGGAGAGTTCACCGCCATCATCGGGACGAACGGCAGCGGGAAATCGACGCTCGCGCGGCATCTCAACGCGCTCATGCTTCCCACGGACGGCGATATCCTCGTGGAGGGGATGAGCGTGAACGATCCGGAGAACGTGTGGCCCATCCGGCAGAAGGTGGGCATGGTCTTTCAGAATCCGGATAACCAGATCGTGGCGGCGGTGGTGGAGGAGGAAGTGGCCTTCGGCCCGGAGAACCTCGGCGTGCCCCGTGAAGAGATCGTCGAGCGGGTGGCGGAGTCTCTCGAAAAGGTGGGCATGAGCCAGTACCGTCACCACTCCCCGGCGATGCTCTCCGGGGGGCAGAAGCAGCGCATCGCCATCGCCGGCGTGCTCGCCATGAAGCCGGACTGCATCATTCTGGACGAGCCCACGGCCATGCTGGACCCGGTGGGGCGCCGGGAAGTGATGGACACGGTGCACGAGCTGAACCGCACGGAGGGCATCTCGGTGGTGCTCATCACCCATTTCATGGAAGAAGCGGTGACGGCGGATCGGGTGCTCGTCATCCACAAAGGGCACCTCGTGATGGACGGCACGCCGCGGGAGGTCTTCTCTCAGCCGGAGAAGCTCCTCGCCATCGGACTGGACGTGCCGGTGCCGGCGGACCTGGCACACCTTCTCCACCGGAAGGGCCTTGCCGTCCGCGAAGATTGTATGACCGATGAAGAACTGGGAGACGCATTATGGCCATTCGTGTCGAAAATATAACGTACGTCTACGGCGGGGGCACGCCCTATGAGAAGACAGCCCTTGACGGCGTGGACCTCACCATCGAAAAGGGCGAATTCGTCGGCATCATCGGCCACACGGGCAGCGGGAAATCCACCCTCATCCAGCATCTGAACGGTCTCATCCATCCCACGAAGGGCCGCGTCCTCGTGGACGGCGTGGACCTTTCGGGGAAGAGCAAAGAAGCGGCGGCGAAGCGCCACACCGTGGGCATGGTCTTCCAGTACCCGGAGCAGCAGCTCTTCGAAGAGACCGTCGCGGCAGACATCGCCTTCGGCCCGAAGAATCTTGGCTGCGACGAAGCGACCGTGGAGGCGCGGGTGAAAGAAGCGATGGCTTTCGTAGGCCTCGACTACGACACCTACGCCGGGCGGTCGCCGTTCCGCCTCTCCGGCGGGCAGATGCGCCGCGTGGCCATCGCCGGGGTCATCGCCATGAAGCCGGATTTCCTCATTCTGGACGAACCGTCCGCAGGGCTCGACCCAGTGGGGCGGCGGGAGATCTTCTCCCAGATCAAAGCGTGGTACGAAGAGGGAGCCTTCTCGGTCATCCTCGTATCGCACAATATGGACGACATCGCCAAGCTCGCCACGCGGCTCCTCGTGATGAGCCACGGCCGGTGCGTGCTGGATGGGCGTCCCATGGACATCTTCCTCCATCACCGGGAAGAGCTCGAAGCGGCCGGCGTGGATGTGCCGCCCCTCACGAAGACGCTCCTTGCGCTCAAAGAGCGGGGCATCCCCGTGCCGGAAGAAGCGGTCACCACGGAGGAAGCGGCCGACGCCCTGTATAAGACCCTCGGCGGGAAACAGAAAAACAAAGGGAAGGGGGGACGCGCATGCTGACAGACATCACCCTCGGACAGTATTACCCGGGAAACTCCTTCCTCCATCAGATGGACCCACGGGCGAAGATCCTCTGCACGATGATCTTCATCGTGGCCATCTTTCTGGCGCAGAGCCTCTGGGCCTACCTCCTCGTGACGGCCTTCATCCTCGGAAGCATCGCCGTCTCCGGCGTGCCCGTGAAGATGGTGGCCAAAGCGGTGAAGCCCCTGTGGATCATCCTCGTCTTCACCATGCTCATCCACGTGCTCACCACGCCGGGGACGCCCCTCGTTTCCTTCGGGTGGTTCTCCATCACCGAAGAAGGCGTGCGGAACGGCGTGCTCATGACGCTCCGCCTGGTGTACCTTATCGCCTTCTCGTCGCTCCTCACCTACACCACGAGCCCCATCGTGCTGACCGACGGCATCGAGGCCCTCCTCACGCCGTGGAAGCGCATCGGCGTGCCTGCCCACGAGCTCGCCATGATGATGACCATCGCCCTGCGCTTCATCCCCACGCTTCTCGAAGAGACGGACCGCATCATGAAAGCCCAGTCCTCCCGCGGAGCGGACTTCACCACGGGGAACCTCTGGCAGCGGGCGAAGAGCATGGTGCCGCTCCTCGTGCCGCTCTTCATCTCCGCCTTCCGCCGCGCCGACGACCTGGCCACCGCCATGGAAGCCCGGTGCTATCGCGGCGGCGAAGGGCGCACGAAGATGCATCAGCTCGTCTACACTTGGCGGGACGGCGCGGCCTTCGGGGCCGTCATCGCCGTGACCGCCGTGCTCGCGGCGCTGCGTTTCCTTCCGCTGTAAGAAATAAAAAAAGACCTGCCCCTCATGAGAGAGGCGGGCCTTTTTCTTTGACTCATTTGCGGCGCGGCGTTTTTTCTCCATGGTATAATGAAGGGCATCAGAAAGGGGGAGACCATGCGAAATATCTGGATCACAGTGATGTACGACGGCGCGTCCTTTGCGGGCTTTCAGCGGCAGGCGAACGGGTTGGCCGTGCAGGAAGTGCTCGAGCAGGTGCTGGAGCGACTCACCGGGCGGAAGACCACGATTTACTTCGTGGCGCGCACCGACGCGGGCGTCCACGCCTACGGGCAGGAGTGCACCTTCTTCACTGAGAGCTCCATCCCCGGCGACCGCTTCCGCGCAGCGATGAACGCCTACCTCCCCCTCTCCATCCGCGTGCGGGAGAGCCGGGACATGCCGGAAGATTTCTCCGTGCGGAAGCAGAACACTGGCAAGACCTATGGCTACCTCTTCACCGCAGACAAAGAAACGACGCCCTTCCTCCGGCGGTATGTGTGGGCGGCGGGACGGCGGCCGGACATCGAAAAAATGCGGGAAGCTGCCCGCATCCTCGTGGGCACCCACGACTTCACTTCCTTCCGGGGGAACAACTCCGTCCCCGCAAGCCCTGTGCGTCGCCTCTTCGACATCACCATCCGCGAAGAAGCGGGGCTCTTCCGCCTCTACGTGACCGGTGAAGGCTTCCTCTACCACATGGTGCGGAACATCGCCGGCGCTCTCCTCGACGCGGGCACGGGCAAACTCACCGCGGGCGACCTCCGCCGCATCCTCGAAGCGCGGGACCGCCGACTCCTCGGCATGACCGCCCCGGCGGCAGGCCTGTGCCTCCTCAAAGTCTACTTCGAGCCCGTCACCGCCGAAGCCATCGAACAGACCCTCGCCGCCCCCCTCTGGCCCTGGACCGGCCCGCTGGGATAAAAATGATACAGATCTGTCTCCATCGGCAGGTCTTTTTTATTGTCCTTTTTGCGATGCATACGGCCCGCACCGGGCAAAGTCTCTTTTGCCGTGAAAAGGGGCGGAGGGATTGAAACTCTCTTTTGAAAGGGAAGACGGCTTTGATCACTGCGGGCGGTTTGCTCTGTAAATCGGCTTAAGCGCCTCTTATAAATGAAAAGAAAATATAAAATTTAGTAAATTATAGTTGCGGGGAGGGTGTTAAAGTATGCTAAAGTAGTGACAGCCGCAAAGGAACTCCATCCCGTGCGGCGGACGGAGACGAAAGAGAGCGGGCAAAGAAGAGGAAACAAGGCGACTCTTGACGGCGCTCCTCCCGGACGGCTCCCGACGAAAGAAACGGAGGAAAAGAAAGGAGCGAGGAATATGAAAAAGATTCTCGCAATGGCAGCTGTCGCTGCTCTCGCTGCAGGCGCATCCGCTTATGCAGCCAACCCGTTCTCTGATGTGTCCACTTCCGATTGGGCCTATCAGGCCGTATCCGACCTGTCCGATCAGGGCATCGTAGAAGGCTATCCGGACGGCACCTTCAAGGGCCAGACGAACATCACCCGCTACGAAATGGCTCAGATCACCGCTCGTCTGATGGCGAAAGAAGATCAGTACAACGCAGAACAGCGCGCAACGATCGACAAACTCGCTGCGGAATACGCAGACGAACTGGACAGCCTCGGCGTTCGCGTGTCCAACCTGGAAAAGAAAGTGGGCAACATCTCCTGGAGCGGCGATGCTCGTATGCGTTATCAGAGCAAAGACAACTCTGCTGACGAAGGCTGGAACGGCCGTATCCGCATCAACATGAAGGGCCAGGTCAACGACAAGACCACCGTCAATGCCCGCTTCACCACTGGCAACGTCGACTTCAAAGGCGATGACAACGGCGATGTAGATGCAGAAGTGCTGAACGTGAACCACGACTTCGGCGCATGGGATGTCACCCTCGGCCGGTTCAGCAACAACTTCGGCAACCAGGGCGGCTGGCTCTACGGTGATGCGTCCGGCTTCGACGGCGCACAGGTCGCTGCTGAATTTAGCAAAGTGAACCTCGCTGTTGGCTATGGCCAGTTCAACGCAGGCGAATATAAGAGCATTGGTACTGGTAAAGATGGCGCTGATGAAAAAGCAGACGGCCTGAAGAATCAGGACGTGTTCTATGCGAAGGCGGACGCAGACTTCGATGCATTCGAGATCTATGCGAACTATATCGCTTCTCAGGAGACTGCCTGGGACAAGAATGATTTCGACGTATGGGGCGTCGGCGTCGTCGTTCCGATCAGCGATTTCCGCGTATTTGGCGAATACTGGAAGAACACCACGAGCCCGGAAGTTCTTGGGGTCGATTTGGAGGATACTGCGTGGAACGTAGGCGTCGGCTACGGCAAACGCGACCTGAAGAAAGTCGGCAGCTGGCAGCTGGATGTGGCTTACAATGACGTAGGCGGCGGCATGTATGCTGGCGGCACTGGTCTCCAGACCGATATCCTTGATACGCTGACGACGTTCAGCAGTGTAGGTGATGGTTACCTGCCGCTGAAGGAAGTCAAATTCTGGAACGCTATCGCAGAAGTGACCCTCATGCAGAACATGTACCTCCATGCAGAATATGCTTTCGCAGCGGATGGCGACAGCTATCTGGGCGGTTCTGACGATCCGGACGACACCTGGACCGTTTCCCTCAACTACGTCTTCTGATCTCATAGAAGTCACGAAAGGGGACCTGAAAAGGTCCTCTTTTTGTATGCCCTTTTTCAGATGAAAGAAGGCGGAGCCTACTGAAGTCCCTTTTGAGTTGGGAGATGGCGGAGCTTTTCAAGGTCCTTTTTGAAATGGAAAAGAGGAGAGGGGGCCAAAGTCTTTTTTGAGACGAAGGAGGGCGGCGGCGGGGCGGCTTTTTGTGGTGTACAATGGAGGAAACGCATCGAAGGAGGGAATGGCATGGAAGATCGGAAGGGCGCGCCGGAGGTGATCGCTGTGCGCGGCGCGCGGGTGCACAATCTGAAAAGGATCGACGTGGATGTGCCGCTTCGAAAGCTCGTGGCCGTCGCGGGGGTGTCCGGGTCGGGGAAGTCGTCGCTGGCGCTGGGCGTGCTCTACGCGGAGGGGTCCCGACGGTATCTGGAGGCGCTCTCGACGTACACGCGGCGGCGCATGACTCAGGCGGCGGAAGCGAAGCTCGACAGCATCGACCACGTGCCGGCAGCGCTCGCGCTCCATCAGCGGCCGGCGGTGCCGGGCATCAGGAGCACCTTCGGCACGGCGACGGAGCTCCTTGCCAGCCTGCGCCTCATGTATTCGCGCCTCGGGAGCCACCGCTGCCCGAACGGCCATTATCTTTCGCCCACGGCGGACGTGGCGGCGGGGAAGAAGCTCCGCTGCCCGGTGTGCGGCGCGGTCTTCGACGGGCCCAGCGCGGAGAGCTTCTCCTTCAACAGTGAGGGGGCCTGTCCCACGTGCAGCGGTACCGGGGTGGTGCGCACGGTGGACGAGGCGACGCTCGTGCCGGACGAGTCGCTCACCATCGACGAGGGGGCGGTCGCGCCGTGGAATTCTCTCATGTGGTCGCTCATGACAGACGTGTGCCGCGCCATGGGCGTCAGGACGGACGTGCCCTTTTCCGAGCTCACGGCGGCGGAGCGGGACATCGTCTTTCATGGGCCGGCGGTGAAGAAGCACATCTTCTACCATCCGAAGGGGAGCAACGACGCGGCGGAGCTGGATTTCACCTATTTCAACGCGGTGTACACCGTGGAGAATGCCCTCTCGAAGGTGAAGGATGAGAAGGGCATGAAGCGGGTGGAGAAATTTCTGAAGACGGACGTGTGCCCTGACTGCGGCGGGACGCGGCTCTCCCCGCGGGCGCGGTCGACGCTCCTCTGCGGGAAGTCGCTCCCCGAGGCCGCGGCGATGACGCTGTCGGATCTTCTGCCGTGGGTCGCGGCGGTGCCGGGGGCGATGCCGCCCGTGCTGCGGGAAATGGCGGAGAGCATCGCCGGTCAGTTCCTCCATACGGCGCGGCGGCTCATGGAGCTGGGGCTCGGGTATCTTTCCCTGGACAGGGCGGGGCCGACGCTCTCCACGGGGGAACGGCAGCGGGTGCAGCTCGCCCGGGCGGTGCGGAACCGCACGACGGGGGTGCTCTACGTGCTGGACGAGCCATCCATCGGGCTCCATCCGGCGAACGTGGACGGGCTCATCGCCATGGTGAAGGATCTGGTGGCGCAGGGCAATTCGGTGGTGCTGGTGGATCACGACGTGCGGGTGCTCCGCGCGGCGGACTGGCTCATCGAGATGGGGCCCGGCGCGGGGGCGGGCGGCGGCCGTCTCCTCTACGAAGGGCCGGTGGAAGGGGCGGCGCATGACCCTGCCTCGCTCATCGGACCGTTCCTCTCGGGGGAGGAAACGGTGCGGGCGCGGACGCCTTGCGGGGAAGAGGCGCTCTTTGCGAAGGGACGCATCGCGCTTGAAACGGGGCCGCTCCACACGGTGCAGCCGCTCTCGCTCACGATCCCGAAGGGGCGGCTCACCGCGGTGACCGGCGTGTCCGGTTCGGGGAAGACCACGCTCATTCTGGAGAGCCTCGTGCCGGCGCTTGCGGCGTCCGTCTCCGGCGGGGCGCTTCCTTCGCACGTGAAGACGATCGAGGCCGCGGGCATCCGCCGGGCGTGCCTCATCGACGCGTCCCCCATCGGGACGAACGTGCGCTCCACGGTAGCCACGTACAGCGGCGTGCTGGACGACCTGCGCCGGGCTTTCGCGCAGACAGAAGCGGCGAAGGAAAAGGGCTGGCGCGCCGGGGACTTCTCGTACAACACGGGGCGGCTCCGGTGCCCGGTGTGCGACGGCACGGGGCAGATCACCATGGACGTACAGTTCCTGCCGGACGTATCCGTGCCCTGTCCGTCCTGCGGAGGCTCGCGGTACGGAAAGGACGCGGACGCGGTGCGCCGTACGCCGAAAGGCGGGAGTCGGCCGTATTCGCTGCCGGAGGTGCTCTCGCTCACGGTGGAGCAGGCGCTCGGCGCAGTGGGCGACGTGAAGCGCGCCCGGGAGAAGCTGCAGACCATGAAGGACCTGGGGCTGGGGTATCTCGCCCTCGGCGAAGCGACGCCGGCGCTCTCCGGTGGGGAAGCGCAGCGGCTCAAGCTCGCCGCGGAGATGGGGCGGCCGCAGGAGGACACGGTCTTCGTTTTCGACGAACCCACCATCGGCCTCCATCCGCTGGACGTGCGCGTCCTCATCGGCATCTTCGACGCGCTCATCCAGAGCGGGGCCACCGTGGTGGTCATCGAGCACGATCTGGACCTCATCGCCAATGCCGACTACGTGGTAGACATGGGGCCCGGCGGGGGCAAAGAGGGGGGACGCATCGTCGCCGCGGGCACGCCGCAGGCCATCGCCCGCGCGGAGGAGAGCGTTACCGGGCGCTATCTCGCGCCGTTTCTGCCGAAGGATATATAAAAATTTTCAAAAAGGCGCAGGCCGCGGCCCGCGCTTTTTTCATGCTATAATGAAGATGAATCGAACAATCGAAACGATCGATTGAAATACAGAAGGAGGCACGCCGTGGAAAAGAAAGAAGAGATCCTTGCGGCGGCGGCCCGGCTCTTCGCGGAGAAGGGATACCGGCGGACGTCGCTGCGGCAGGTGGCGCAGGCCGCGGGGGTGAGCGCCTCGGCGGTGTCGTATTATTTCGGCGGCAAGGCCGGGCTCTATAGGGCGCTCTATCCGGAGGCGCCGGACGGAGCGGACGTGCGGGAGCGCATCGAGCGCGCGGGGCTCTCCCTCTTCGCCGAGGAGGGCTACGAGCGCGTGTCTATCCGGGACATCGCTGCCGCGGCGGAGGTGAACAGCGCGGCCATCTCGTATTACTTCGGCGGGAAGGCGGCGCTCTACCGGAAGATCCTCTACCGGGGCACGGAGATGATCACCGAGTTCGTGGACATCGTCTCCGGGAAACATCCCGCGCCGGAGGAGATCCTTCGCCTCTACGGAGCGTTCCTGTGCCGGCTCGGCGAGGAGCGGCCGGAGGTGCTGCGGGTCATTTTCCGGGAGCTCCTTGCGGGGACGGACGTGTTTCATGATTTCGTGCGGGAGCGGCTCACGCTCGTGACGGACATCCTGCACAGGGCCGTGGCGGACGGCGTCGCCGCAGGACGGCTCCGGAGCGGCCTCTCGCCGGAGGGAACGAGCCGGGTCTGGGCGGGGATGGTGCTCTTCTTCTTCCTCTCCCGGAGCCTTGCGGCAGACGGCCTCGCGAAGGGCTCTGCAAAAGAGTATCTGGCGGAAGCATGGCGCATATTTACAGCGGGCGTCCTCGCGGAGGGCGCGGAAAGGAGCGGCACATGAATCGGCAAAAGAAAATGTCGGCAGCGGCGGTCCTCTTCGCCCTGGGGGTCTTCCTCGGCGGCTGCGGGGGGCGGCCTGTGGACGCGGCGGAGACGGCGCCTCTCGTGAAGACCATGACGGTGGCAGCGGAGGAGACAGGGGCGCGGCGCACCTTCTCCGGCACGGTGCACGGCGTCTTCGAGTCGCCCATCGCGTTCCAGACGGGCGGCCGCATCACTGCGCGGTATGTGGCGGCGGGGGACCGGGTGTCCGCCGGGCAGGCCCTCTTTAAGGTGGATTCGAAGGATGCGGAGGAGCAGGCCGCGGCGGCGCAGAGCGCGGTGATCTCCGCGGAGGCCCAGCTCGATCTGGCCACATCTACGCGGAAGCGCTATCAGTCGCTCCACGAGGCGGACGCCATCTCAGACCTCGCCATGGATCAGACGGAGAACCAGTACAAGCTCGCCGCGGCCCAGCTGGCGCAGGCGAAGGCGGCGCTTGCCCGGGCGGAGAACAATCTCTCCTTCACGGTGCTCACCGCGGACCGGGACGGCATCATCGGCTCCACGCTCTGCGAGGTGGGGCAGGTGGTCTCGGCGGGCACGCCGGTGGCGCTCATCGTGGACGACTCGGGGCTCGACGTGTACATTTCCTTCACGGAGAAGCAGTACGGCGCCTATGACGTGGGCACGCCGTGCACGGTGACCTTCTGGGCGCTCCCCGGCGTGGCGCTCGAAGGCTCCGTGCGGGAGAAGGCGGCTTCGCCCAATGCCTCGACGGGCACGTACGACGTGAAAGTGGCGCTCAAAGATCCGCCGCCTGCGGTGGCCGTGGGCATGACGGCGGAGGTGCGCTTCGCCGCGCCGGCGGGAAAGACCGCCGTTTCCGTGCCGCTCTCCGCCATGGCGGGGGACTCCGCCGCGCCCGCCGTGTGGGTAGTGAAAGACGGCAGGGCGGTGCGCGTTCCCGTGGAGACCGGGGCCTACGGGGAGGACACGGTGGAGATCACGAAAGGCCTCGCGCCGGGAGACGTGGTGGTCACCGCCGGGGCGCAGCGTCTCCATGAGGGCGAAGAGGTCCGCACATGAAAGGCGTGAACCTGGCGGAGTGGGCCATCCGCCATAAGCAGATCGTCTATTTTTTCATTCTCTCCATCCTCATCGGCGGCTTCTGGTCCTATTTCCACCTGGGACGCAGCGAGGACCCGGACTTCACCATCCGGCAGATGGTGGTGACCGCCGCCTGGCCCGGCGCGTCGGCGGAGGAGATCACAGAGCAGGTGACGGACCCGCTCGAGAAGAAGCTCCAGGATACGCGGGGGCTGGACTACATCAAGTCCTTCACCCACGACGGCAAGACGGTCATCTATGTGAACCTCCTGGACAGCGTGCCCGCCGAAGACGTCCAGACCCGCTGGCACGAAGTGCGGAACATGGTGACCGACGTGTGGGGCGAGCTTCCCGAAGGCGTGGTGGGCCCCATCGTGAACGACCGCTTCGACGATGTGTACGGCTCCATCTACGCGGTGACCGGCGAGGGCTTCTCCTATGAGGAAAAGCGGAAGTACGCCGAAGAGATCCGGCAGCGGCTCCTTGCCGTGGAGGACGTGCAGCGGGTGGAGCTCCTGGGCGTGCAGGAGCAGACCATCTACATCGAGATGGACCAGAACAAGCTCGCCGCCTTCGGCATGAGCCCCACGGACGTCTTCCAGATCATCCGGCAGCAGGGGATGATGATGCCCGCCGGGACCATCCGCACGGGCAGCCGGAACGTGGCGCTCCGCGTGGAGGGACTGCTCCCGGCACCGGAGGCGCTCCGGGCGCTCCCCATCCACGTGGGGGACCGGTCGTTCCATCTGGGCGACGTGGCGGAAGTGACGCAGACGTATGCAGACCCGGCGACGGCGCTCATGTATTTCAACGGCAAGCCCGCGGTGGGCGTGGCCGTCTCCATGACGCCCGGCGGGGATAATCTGAAGCTGGGGGACGCCCTCGAAGCGGCGGTCGGCGAGATGCGGCAGGGGCTGCCGCAGGGCCTCTCTGTGGAGCTCGTGGCAGATCAGCCGAAAGTGGTGAACGACTCCATCCGGGAATTTACGGAAGCGCTCCTCGAGGCGCTGGTCATCGTCATGGCGGTGTCCTTCTTTTCGCTGGGCCTGCGGAGCGGACTCGTGCTGGCGCTCTGCGTGCCCGTCGTGGTGTGCGCGTCCTTCCTCTTCATGAAATGGAAGGGCATCGACCTCCACATCGTGTCGCTGGGCTCGCTCATCGTGTCTCTGGGGCTCCTCGTGGACGACGCGATCATCGTCATCGAAATGATGCAGGTGCGCCTCGAAGAAGGGGCGGGCCGCATGGAGGCGGCGGAAGGGGCGTACAAGGCGTGCGCGCTCCCCATGCTCGCGGGGACGCTCATCACCGCGGCGGGGTTCCTGCCGGTGGCGCTCGCCGAAGGGCAGACGGCGGAGTACACCTCGTCGCTTTTCTGGGTCATCGCGGGGACGCTCGTCCTCTCGTGGATCGCGTCCATCTTCGTCTCCCCCGTGCTGGGGTATCGCTTCATCCGCATCGGAAAGTCTTCTGGCTGGAAGCATGCTCTTCACGAGCGGGCGTATGCCTTTTTCTACCGGGCCATCCGCGCGGCCGTACACTGGCGGAGGGGCGTGGTGGCGGGGACGCTCGCCCTCTTCGCAGTCTCTCTTGGGACCTATCCGTTCATTCATCAGGAATTTTTCCCGCCCTCCGTGCGGCCGGAGCTCATCCTTGACGTGAATCTCCCCGCGGGGGCGTCCATTCGGGACACGGAGCGGGTCATGAGCGGCATCGAAGAAGGGCTCTACGGGGACGGACGGGTGAAGCACTTCGCCACCTACATCGGCGACTCCGCGCCGCGGTTCATCCTGCTCTTCGACCCGCTGCCGCCGGAAGACGGCCACGGCCAGATGATCGTCACCGCGTCTGACACGGAGAGCCGGGACGCGCTCCGGGATGAGCTCCTTTCCCGCATCGCCGAAGAGTACCCCGAAGCGCGGGCGCATGTACGATTCATCACCACCGGGCCGCCGGCGGAGTACCCGGTGATGCTCCGCCTCCGCGGTCCTGATGAAGAAACGACGGCAGCGCTTGCGAAAAAGGCGCTCGCTCTCATGGAAGCGCATCCGCAGGTGGCCAACGCCAGCCTGAACTGGCCGGAGACGACACCGGTGGTGCGCCTCGTCCTCGACCAGGACAAGGTGCGGACCCTCGGTATCGATAACTACGCCGTGTCGCAGGACCTCTACGCCAAGCTCTCCGGGTACGCCGTGTCCGAGTCCTATCAGGGAGATCAGCTCGTGCCCATCGCGTTCCGCCTCTCGGGGCAGGCAGAGGAACAGCTCGCAGGCCTGCCGTCGCTTCCTGTCCACGTGGGCGGCGGGCGGTACGTGCCTCTCGGGGACTTCGCGGACATCTCCTATGGCAGCGAGACGAGCACCGTCTGGCGAAGGGATGCCATGCCCTGCGTGACCCTCCGGGCGGACGTCGCGAATGGCGGCAAGTCCGACTCCGTCACGAAGGAGCTCTATGAAAATACACTGAAAGAGTTCCGGGCGTCGCTCCCGCCGGGATACACTCTCGAGACGGACGGCACGCTCGAGCGGAGCGAAGACTCCCTCGCGCAGATCATGGCGCCCGTGCCCATCATGGTCTTTGTGGTGCTGGCCATCCTCATGTTCGAGCTAAAAGAGCTGAAGCTCATGGCCATCGCCGCGCTCTCCGGGCCGCTCGGCCTCATCGGGTGCTTCCTCACCCTCTTCGCCACGGGCGAGCCGCTGGGCTTCGTGGCCATCATCGGCATGCTTGCCATCATGGGCATGGTCATCCGGAACAGCATCATCCTCCTCGACCAGATCCGGCAGCACCTCGCGGAAGGGCTCTCGCCGTACCGCGCGGTGATCGATTCAGCAGTGCTCCGCTTCCGCCCCATCATGCTCACCTCCATGGCGGAAGTGCTCGGCATGATCCCCCTCCTGCCGAATCCCTTCTGGGCGCCCATGTCGGCGGCCTTCATCGGCGGCCTCGTCCTCGCCACGCCGCTGGGGCTCCTCTTCGTGCCCGCGCTCTACGCGGCGTGGCACGGCGTCGAAGAGACGGATGAGAAGGGCGCGTGGGAAAAATAAGCGCAAATAAAAAGACTCCCTCTGTCAGAGACGGCAGAGGGAGTTTTTATTTGATGAAGGCGCGGCCGCCCGCAAGGTCGGCGATGTTCGCAAGGAGCGGAGGCCAGAGGCGCCCTCGGAGGTCGAAGCTCCACGGGTCCCGGTACACCGCCGTCACGAGGGAGAGCGAGGCGGCGAGCATGAGGTGCATCGAGAGGAGGATCTCTTCATTGCACCGCGGCACGTTTCGGAGAAAATCGGGAGAGTTGCTGTGGAACGCGGCGCTCGCCCGCCGGTCCAGCGTGCGGATCTTCCGGTGGAAGGAGACGAGCGCCGGAAGCGACGCGGCAAGGCTCTCCGGCAGCGGGGGCATCTTCGCATAGCGCGTGAGCCGGTCCGCCCGGCGGAGGCGCCCGTCCCGCCCGCGGTGCTCCGCCCAGTCGGGAAGCGCCGCGCGGAGCTTTTCGAAGGCCGCTTCGGCTTCGCCCTCCGCGTGCGACGAGAGCGCCGAGAGATATCGCCAGTACCAGTAGGAGAGGCCCTTCGTGGCCCAGCCGTCGTAGAGATCGGCGTAGTTCTCCAGCATGTGCCGGAGGATGCCGTAGGGAAGGCTCGTCTCGCCGGCGCGGCGGGAGGCGAAGTTGTCCAAGAGGATGAGGGAGAGCGCCGTGAAGGAAGCCGCCACGCGGTGATAGAGCCAGAACGGATAATCCGCCCGCACCGAGACGCCTCCCACGCGGGCTGCGGCGATGAAGGCATCCTCCGCTTCGAAGGCTTTCGCCGCCTCTGAGACGGCGCGCATCCTTGCTGCAAAGCGCGGCGCAGGGCCCCAAGCCATGAGCCTCCCTCCTTTCACAGACCGTCATTCCTTTCTTCTATTATAACAGGCGGGAAGAGCGCGGAAAATGCGGCCACATCGAGACAGAACGGGCGCGGATGTGGTATAATGCAATGAAAACTGTTCCCTTGTGAGGACGAATCTTTTTTAATTGGAAGAAAGAAAGCAGGAGAGACGAAGGAATGAAAAGAGAAGACATCCGAAATATAGCGATCATCGCTCACGTCGACCACGGCAAGACGACGCTCGTCGACGCCATGCTGAAGCAGAGCCACATCTTCCGCGAGAACCAGAAGGTGGCGGAGCGCGTCATGGACTCGAATCCGCTCGAACGGGAGCGAGGCATCACCATCCTGGCGAAGAACACTTCGGTCATGCACGACGGCGTGAAGATCAACATCGTCGACACCCCCGGGCACGCTGATTTCGGCGGGGAAGTGGAGCGCATCCTGAACATGGTGGACGGCGTGCTCCTCCTCGTAGACTCTCACGAAGGGCCGATGCCCCAGACGAAGTACGTCCTCCGCAAGGCGCTCGAACACAAACTGAAGCCGATCGTGGTCATCAACAAGATCGACCGGCCCGATGCGCGCATCGCCGACGTGGAAGGGGAGATCCTGGAGCTCTTCATGGAGCTCGACGCCGACGACGATCAGCTCGATTTCCCGCTCATCTACGCCTCCGCCCGCGCAGGCATCGCGAAGTACCATATGGACGATGAGAGCAGCGACCTGACGCCGCTCTTCGAGACCATCCTGAAATACATCCCCGCGCCGGAAGGCGACCCGGATGCGCCGCTCCAGATCATGACCACCACCCTCGACGCGGATGACTACCTCGGCAAGGTGGCCATCGGCCGCATCGCCAGAGGCACCGTCCACGTGGGCCAGCAGGTGGTCATCACCGACGGCACGAAGAGCCGCGGCGACCGCATCGGCCAGCTCTTCACCTGGCAGGGCATGAAGCGCACCCCCACGGAAGAAGCGAAAATGGGCGACATCGTGGCCATGGCAGGCTTCAAGGACATCAACATCGGTGAGACCGTAGCCGACCCGCAGCAGCCGGAAGCGCTCCCCGCCATCCACATTGACGAACCGACCCTGTCCATGGTGTTCCACGTCAACAAGAGCCCCTTCGCCGGACGCGAAGGCGACTTCGTCACCAGCCGCCACATCCGCGCCCGCCTCATGAAAGAGATCGAGACGAACGTGGCGCTCCACGTGAAAGACGGCGACTCCTCGGACTCCTTCATCGTCTCCGGCCGCGGCGAGCTCCATCTCTCCGTCCTCATCGAGATGATGCGCCGCGAAGGCTTCGAGCTGGAGATCTCCAAGCCGCAGGTCATCTATAAAGAGATCGACGGCGTGAAATGCGAACCGATCGAACGCCTCACCGTGGAAGTGCCCCAGGAATTCATGGGCGCCGTCATGGAAGGGCTCGGACCGCGCCGTGCGGAGATGATCTCCATGGAAGAGCTCGCAGGCTACATGAAGATGGACTTCTCCATCCCGGCGCGCGGCCTCATCGGCTTCCGCAACGAGATGCTCACCACCACCCGCGGCACGGGCATCATGTACCACGTCTTCCAGGGCTACGAACCCTTCAAAGGTCCCATCCCGGAACGCACCCGCGGCTCCCTTGTGGCCTTCGAAGCCGGCACGACCACCGCGTACGGCCTGAACAGCATCCTCGACCGGGGCGAGCTCTTCCTCGATCCGGGCGTGGAAGTCTATGAAGGCATGATCGTCGGCGAAAACGCCCGCGAGAATGACATGGACGTGAACCCCTGCAAGAAGAAGCACCTCACGAACACCCGTGCCGCCGCTTCTGACGACGCCATCCGGCTTCCTCCGTGCCGCCAGTTCACCCTCGAATCGGCCCTCGAATGGATCCGCGACGACGAGCTCGTGGAAGTCACGCCGAAGAGCCTGCGCATGCGCAAGATGGTGCTCTCCCGCCAGCAGCGCTACAAGAACGCCAACGCGAAAAAGAACCAGCAGTAAGACCGGCCGCGGTTTTCCTGTCATCATCGAACGGGTATCCGAAGCCTCTTCGGGTATCCGTTTTCTGTTAATTCCCGAAGGCCCGCCGGGCCGCTTCGGGACAAAGGAGGCATCATGGGCAGTATGGGTGTCTGGGACACCGTGAAATTCTTCGTGCTCGGACTGTACAACCGCTTTATGAACGACGACGTGGGGGCGCTCGCTGCTGAGACCACCTACTACTTTATCCTGGCGCTGGTGCCCTTCATGATCTTCGTAGTGAACGCCGTGCTCTTCTTCATGGCCCCGCAGATCGCCGTCATCATACAGCTCCTCCAGTACCTGCCGCACGACCTGGCCGTCGCGCTCGAAGCGAACGTGTACCGCATCATCGAAGGGCGAAGCTCCATCTGGCTCTTCGCCGGTCTCGCCGTGTCCATTTGGTCCGCCGCGCAGGGCGTGGACGTGGTCATCCGCGCCACGGACAAAGCCATCAGCAACGACCGCAACCAGCAGAGCTGGCTCGCCGTGAAGGCGAAGTCCATCTTCTTCACCCTGCTCATCACCTTCGCTATGCTCCTCTCCCTCGGCGTCACCGTCTTTGGGAACGCCGTGGTTTACGCCCTCGACTACTACTTCACCCTGCCCGACGTCTTCCTCCGTACGTGGGACATGCTGAAATACACCATCCCCTTCGGAAACCTCGTGCTCACCCTGGCCGTCTTCTATCGCTACGCCACCCACCGGTACCGCACCAAATGGGTGCGCGCCGCGGCGGCCTCCCTCATCGTCACCGCCATCTGGCTCATCCTTACTATGGGATACAGCTACTACATGCTGAACGTGGCCCACATGGGCCTCACCTACGGCTCCCTCGTCGGTCTCGTGGTTCTCTTTATCTGGTTCCACCTGGCGGCGATGGTCATCATCATGGGCAGCGAATTCATCGCCACATGGAAAGACTTCGACCGTTACCAGCACCCCGTTCTCCGGAGCAGCGGCAGCGCCGCCGTCACCGACGCCATCCGCCGGGCCATCGCGGAAGAAGACCCGCCGGTGCGCAAAAAAGAAACGAAATAGAAACAGCCCTCGTGGAAAAGTCCATCGGGGCTGTTTTTCTGTGCGCTCTATTTGCGTGGCGGTCGCAGGGCCCAGAGAGGTGCGTTTCTTATCGGAGCTGTCGGCGCGGGGCTCATTTTCGGAGAGGGCGTTTTTCTCATGGACGACTGTGCCCATCAGGGGCATATGAGCCCCAGGGTCTGCGCCTTTCTTTTCGAGCCTGCGAATGTACAATTTAAGTGCAACATCCTATGGGACATAGAAAAAATGGCCCATAGGAGCCTGTCATAACTAAGGTGTTTCAGCTCATTACCTTTCAGGAGGTTCCTATGTGCCATTATCATCATCTTACTCTCTTTGA
>CASEBK010000026.1 GCA_949286115.1 uncultured Veillonellaceae bacterium
AATATTTTTTTGTCGCACCCCTCGCGGGGTGCGTGGATTGAAATGCAATAGGCAAATATCCAAAAAAAGGGGATTTTTTGTCGCACCCCTCGCGGGGTGCGTGGATTGAAATGCAATAGGCACTATTAAAAATTCCAATATTTTTTTGTCGCACCCCTCGCGGGGTGCGTGGATTGAAATGCAACAGGCGAATAAAAAATATTCCACTTCTTTTTGTCGCACCCCTCGCGGGGTGCGTGGATTGAAATAGCGCGGAAATAAAGATTGAGGCATTGGGCGTGTTTTCGGACCCCTCGCGGGGTGCGTGGATTGAAATCGCAACCAACGCCGCCTGTCCGTCGATTATCTGGCCGTCGCACCCCTCGCGGGGTGCGTGGATTGAAATAATGGCGAAGGCGACGGCGTTGGTGGCCCCTTTGGTCGCACCCCTCGCGGGGTGCGTGGATTGAAATTCCTATGGGCGACTGTTGCGACGCCTGTAGTGCGTGTCGCACCCCTCGCGGGGTGCGTGGATTGAAATCCACCGGACGCCCAGCCCTACAGTGCGTCCAATGTGTCGCACCCCTCGCGGGGTGCGTGGATTGAAATTTGAAGCTCTTTGAATACGCCGCTGTCATTGTGCGGTCGCACCCCTCGCGGGGTGCGTGGATTGAAATCGACAGGTTGGAAGGACGGCGCGACAATGGTGAAGTCGCACCCCTCGCGGGGTGCGTGGATTGAAATGCCGTGGTGTAGTAGTAGGTATGCTTACTGGCGTTGTCGCACCCCTCGCGGGGTGCGTGGATTGAAATTGCATCGGGTAGAATCCGCTCTGGGCCTCGATATGTCGCACCCCTCGCGGGGTGCGTGGATTGAAATTGGGCGACTTCAATCGCCCCTGTGGTGGTGCAGTCGCACCCCTCGCGGGGTGCGTGGATTGAAATCCTCCGCCATGGCGATGCTTGTACGAATCGTTTTGTCGCACCCCTCGCGGGGTGCGTGGATTGAAATACTGGGAAATGGGAGGTATACGGAGCCCTTGATGGTCGCACCCCTCGCGGGGTGCGTGGATTGAAATGTTGACTGCTTTTTTCTGGTAAGATTCCAGCCACTGTCGCACCCCTCGCGGGGTGCGTGGATTGAAATTACTGTGGCCTGCCATTTCTGCCCCCTGTTTGTAAAGTCGCACCCCTCGCGGGGTGCGTGGATTGAAAACGCACTCCGATTTTGGGAACGCCGAGAACATCGATGTTTTCGGCGTTTTTTGCGTTTTACATCTGTTAAAAACGGGTAAAATATCGCTGCGTGGCTACCACTTGGGCACCAGTTTTGCGGGGGCGGCTTCCGGGTACATGCGCATGACGGGACCGTGGGGGAGAGAGTTTACGGCGGAGATGAGCTGGGGGAGGACCTTGTGGGTGTAGACGTCCTTTGTGACGTCGCCGGACTGGGCATGGCCTACTATGAGTTTGAGGATGACCGGGTTGATGCCGTAGTTATCGGCGAGGGAAACAAATGTATGACGCGCATCGTGGCCGGAGTGTCCTGTGATACCGATGGCGGGCAGCATCTTGCTGTACAGTTTGGAGACATCCACCTTGCCCCCTTTGCTGTACAGACCGGCCGAAGGATTTGATACAAGGAGCGTATCCGAATGTCGGAAGAGAGCGATCTGGCGGAAATATTGGACGAAGGGGAGGATGCAGTCGGCAATGGGGATGGTGCGGTTGATGCCCGCTTTCGTCTTGATGCCGCCGATCATGTACCGCTCTTCCAGATGTACGTTCTGATTCAGCAGGCCCCCGAGCTCGGCCGGGCGCATTCCCGTGTAAGTCTGGATCAGGATGATCTTTACGATATCGTTGTCCGTCCGGCTCCAGAGCAGCCGCATTTCGTCCTCGGTAAAGGGATGATGCTTCGTAGACTGGACCTTGGGCGCGGTGTGAACGAATCGGGAATAATCTTTGACCACGATGTCATTGGCAAGGGCAAGCTCGTAGATCCAGTGGTACATCGTGAGCAGACGCTGCTGCGCTCCGCCGGAAAGCCCGCTCTTATCCACGACCTCCTGCAGGTGCCATGCTTTGATCTCCCCGATGGGGATGCGGGCGAGGACGCTCACGTGATTTTTCCATACGCTGAGATAATTGCGATTCATCCGCGGGCCCCGTTCGGCAACGACGCGCTCCCACACCTGTCCGAAGGTGATCTTATACGCCTTCTGCTCCTGCGGCAGTTTGGTATTGTAGATCTCCAGCGCCCGCTGTGCCTCCGCGCGGGTAGCAAAGCTCCCGATATACTTTTTGAGCCGCCTTCCATTGTCAGAATATCCGATACTTACCGAAGCACACCACGGCCGATGCCGGCTCTGCCAGTCCGTCCTGCGGTAGACCGTACCGCTTCCTGCTGCGCGTTTCATAAAAAATCAGCCTCCTTTGTGTGCTGAAAAAGGGGGCTGATATGGTACAATACAAGAGTAATCAGCCCTTGGGTTTAGGTGGATTACATTGGCCGGAGGAATTGCCTTTTCTCCGGTCGGCCCGATGCATAGTTGCCTCTATGTGTCGGGCCTTTTTATCTTGATTAAATCAGTGAGAAAACTTGTCAGATAAAACAGAAAATTAAACGAGCGACAGCCCGCGGGCGCCGATAAAATCGACGTTTTTTACTTGTCAGCAACTTATCAGAAAGTGATAAGTTAAACAAGATACGGATAGAACGGACAATGTAATATCAACGAGAAAAGGCCTGCGTCCGATTTTTAGAAATGCGGATTCTGTCAATCGCATCGCCTTCGTGTAGCGAATTACTAATTGAAATTCTTATCTCAGAAAAGAGTCGGATTCCTTTTTACAGCGTTTTATATACCATATCCAATATTTTATCGCCTTGATATATTTGGAAATATCTTCTCCAGAAACATTGCGGCTTTCCTCTGCTTTTCCATATAGGTATTGCATCCTTTTTTCTTGGCCAGCAGCCCTTCTTTCTATTTGAAACGTATCAGCGGGATGTGTTTTTACATAATATTCGGCATCCGTTAGGTCATCGAATACCCGGCTGGCCTTTTTATTTCCGTACTTTATTACTGCAAAATTATAAGTTTTTTCAGGCAAAAAAAATCCGTCCGACCCAACAACCAAAATTGCCGCCAGTAAATTCGATAGAATATTCTCCACAAGAATTGCGCGTAGCAGTATAAATTCCAGATATTCCTGCTGCTAAGGTTTGATCGATAAGACTTCTGAAGAAATTTCGCTCATTATTGTTGAGTTCATGTTTGGATAAATGTTCGAATTTAATGGAGCAATTGATATTAGGCGAATCTACGTGCGCTCCATTATTTCCTGTTAAAGAGAAGGACGTATCGCATAAATCTTCAGATTGTTCAATCGAATTTTTAGATTCAGTATTTTTAGAGAAGACTACGTCTTTTAATTTTGATAGAATACCCATTTTTGATTGCCTTATAAACAGCAAAAAGCATAACCATTTTTTCATTAAAAGGACGACAAAGACAAAATCAAATTTTCCCACGAACTTCCTTGACGATACCGAGAATCTGGACCGGGAGTTTTTCTACTTCGGTCCATGTGTAGAATTGCGGTGGGTAAACCGCGGGATTCCAGCCAATGAGGGTGATGCCTTCATCGGATTTTTTGATCTGCTTCACTGTGGCGTCGTCGCCATTGACCAGGACGACGGCGACTTGGCCGTTGTCCACATCGGCCTGCTTGTGCACGATTACCACGTCGCCATCCCATATACGGGGCTCCATAGAGTGACCGACGATCCGAAGGGCGAAAAACTCGTGCGCATCCTGGGAGGGGAGGATATGCATCTCTTCATAGTCCTCCACGTCCTCTATGGCTTCGATGGGGATGCCAGCAGCCACCCGGCCGAGAACGGGAATGTGGGCGACTTTGCGGGAAATCGAGGTGAGGGGCGGCAGATGGTCTTCATGTTTTTTCTCCGGTGCGGGGGCCCCTGCATCGGATTTATCATCATAGCCCATCAACCATGCAGGGCTTACAGATAGTGCCCTCGCAATTAAATCTATGTTGTCCTGCTTGGGCTTATATTTTCCTGTCAGGTAGTCGGAAATCGAAGATGCGCGAACGCCTGAACGCTTTGCGAGCTCCGATTGTTTCATTTCTTTCTCTTCAAGAAGAGCAGAAAGTCTTTTAATAAAAATTTCGTTCATAATAGAACCTCCACAAATGTAAGCTTACGTCTATATAATATACGGAAAAACGGATAAAAGCAACTGCAACCCGAAAAATAAAACGGAAAACCGTTGACAGGAAAAGAGTTAAGGTGTATCCTTTAACTATACGGAAAACCGTATTTCGAAAAGAAGGAGGTGATATGCTTGAAGAGAGATTATGATTACGCCTATTTAAGAGGCTTCATTCAAGAGCATTTCGGGTCTAACGCGAAATTTGCTTTATTTCTTGGAATTGGACCGACCGCACTGTATGACAGGCTGGCAAATCGGACGCCGTTCACTCAGGACGAAATCGACAAGGTAGCTCATGAGGCTACCGGTTCGGTCTTGGATGGGTCAGAGGTAAATAGGCTTTTTTTTACCCGAAAGATACGGAAATCCGTATGAATAGGAGATAAGAATGCTCATCTGAAAGGATGGGGTAACGAATCGTTACCCCATCCCCCAAAAGGCAAAACTTTAAGGAGGACTAATGAACGATCCGAAAATCTTCACGAATGAGGCCTTCGGCACGGTCCGCGTTATCGACGGCGACGGCGGCCCGTGGTTCGTCGGAAAAGATGTAGCCGTCATCCTTGGCTACGCCAATCCGAGGAAAGCGCTTCTCGACCATGTAGACCCTGAAGACAGGAATACCGTAACGATTCGTGACGGTATTCGAGGAAATCCGAATATGACAGTCATTAACGAATCCGGCGTGTACAGCCTGATCCTGTCGAGCAAGCTGCCGCAGGCGAAGGCGTTCAAGCGGTGGATCACCACGGAAGTGCTGCCGGCCATCCGCCGGACCGGCGGGTATGTACACGGCGCGGAGGAACTTTCCGACGCTGAGATCGTGGCGCGGGCGCTGCAGATCTCGCAGAAGATCATCAACGACCGCAACCGCCGCATCGGGGAGCTGGAGGTGCAGAACTCCGCTCTCACGGTGTCCAATCAGGTGATGCGGCCGAAGGCGGACTATTTCGACCAGCTGGTAGACCGGAATCTCCTCACGAATTTCCGGGAGACGGCGAAGCAGCTGAAGATCCCCGAGCGGCAGTTCATCCAGTTCCTGCTGGCAAAGAAGTACATCTACCGCGACCAGAAGGGCAAGCTCATGCCTTACGCGGCGAAGAACGCCGGTCTCTTCGAGCTGAAGGAGTGCCTGAACGAAAAGACGCACTGGAGCGGCACACAGACGCTGGTGACGCCGAAAGGCCGGGAGACCTTCCGCCTCCTCTGGGAAGCGGAGCCGGCGGGGAAGTAACAGGCCCGTACAGGGCAAAGGAGGGATAAACGATGAGACCGTACAGGGTGCCCACCGCCGTGGCCGCGCAGGTCCTTGGCAAGTCGGAAGACTATGTGCGCTGGGGGCTGCGGGAGGGACGTCTTCCCATCGGCAACGGGCAGAAACGGGGGAAAGAACGGTGGAGCTACTACATCAGCCCTCACCTGCTTATGCAGTACACCGGCATCCCCGAAGCAGAGCTGAGAAGGCTCATTGACGAGTATCACGAGGAGCGCCGCAGCCTCTATGCGGCCGCGTTTCCGCGGAAAAAACGGGCCTGAGACGTCCGGCGGGCCCATGGAAAGGAGGAAAGGGCATGATATTCGATACGAAGCATCAGAAGTTTCGCGGCTATCCCGGAGACTGGAATCTGATCTACGCCAAAGGGGATGAAGACCACCTGTACATGATATTTGAAAGCGACGCTCCGGAGAATCAGACGTGTATCTTCGCAGACGGTCTCACGGGGCGGGGCATCTGCCGCACGGACAGAGCGATGGCAGATGTGTGGAACTGGTAGGAGGCAATCATGAAAAGAAAAGTGAAAGCGCTGCTGGCAGCGGCGTTCCTCATGGCCGCGGGCGGGGCGTATGCGTGGCAGCCCGCGGAGGACGTCGAGACGGTGGAGTACCGGTACACGGCGGAAGCGGGGGACACGGTGTGGGACCTCGCGGCGCGGGTGGCGCGGCCGGAAGACGACGTGCGGCGTATCGCATGGGAGATCCAGCGGCAGAACGGCCTCACCGACGCGCGGGATCTCCAGCCGGGGCAGGTGCTCCGGGTGACGGTAGCGAGGGCGCAGTGATGGAGAAAATGGAAAGAAAGCCTAAATGCAGTGAGTGCCCGTATCACGAATATCGGAGAGGAGAAAACTTCTACACCATGCAAATATGCGGGCTGGAAAAAAGAAGATTCAGCGGGATACGGTGCCCGAAGACGTGCCCACGGTGGTGCCCTCTTGCGAAGAAGGGAGAAAAACGATGATCGAACGGTCGATATTCATGGACGGTATCGCGGGGCAGGTGGAGCTGCAGCCCGGCGGGTGGCGCACGGGGTACGTGTTCATCCCGGAGGGGCATCCGCTCTACGGGTGCTGCGAAGAGACCGCCGACGAAAGCATCTTCTGCCACGGCGGCGTTACCTTCGCAGGCATGCGGGCGGACAGAGAAGGAGAGAAACACTTCGCCATCGGCTTCGACTGCATGCACTATGGGGACACGCCTCTCGTATGGACCGTGGACACCGTAGAGAAGGAAGTGCGCGCTATGATTGCTCAGGTCGCATGGATGGAGGACGAAGCATGATGCGGCGCATCGGTGCGGTGATGATGCTGCTGTCGGTGACGGCGGCGGTGCTGTATGTGGTCAGTCTGGCAGCGGGGAGGTGAAGAAATGATCAACACAAACAGAGTACTTTCTGCAGTCCTCAAACGGACGCAGAAAAAGAAGCCGCTGGGGCGGGTAGTCCTGCAGGAGGCGCACTACGTCACGGTGTCGGAGTTCTGTCTGGCGCGGCTCGCAGCGAAAGAAGATATCTTTCGGGACGATCTGTATAAAGATCTGGCGAGCTCCTACGAACGCTGTCTGACAGTGCGGCCGAGCCCGGAAGACCTGGCGGACGTCCAGTGTGAGCTGATGCAGTACGAGGGGAATCTATACCGCAAAGCCTGCCGCCGCCGGGACGGGAAGGTCCTGTATTTCCGAGACGATGCGATGAATTTCCGAAAGAAGTCCGGCTATGAAGGGCAGTACTACGTCCTGGATGACAAGCCGGTGGTCCTCGTATGGGACTATGAAGCGGACGTGTGCGATCTGCTCATTGCAGCGCTCGTCAAAAAGGAGTGACGGCCATGACAGAAGAAGACAAAGAAGAATGGGCGGCTATCAGAAGAGAGCTCCAAACGCTCGCCGACGGTCACCCGACATTCCACGTGCGGTATCGACTTCGCAGGGCACACAGCGCTTCAGGTGCGGAGCTGTACTGCGAAGTCTTTATCACGAAAAAGGGCCCCTCCGCAGGTGAAAGCTGCGAAGAGGCCGGGCATTGATCCCACATTCATTGTAGCACAAGGAGGAAACGACCATGAAAATGTATGTCCATATCAAACTGGAAAATGCCAAAGAGGCGCAGGCTTTTATCAGCCGCCTCGCCGGTGAAGAGAAGAAAGCGCCGGTGACGAAGATCATCGCGGACGCTGTCCCGTCTGCGGTGCCGGTCCCGACCGTCCCGCCGATCACGCCGCTGGCGGAGATCATCGAGAAGGCGAAAGGGTATATGGCCCTGAAAACGGCGGAAACGGGCCCGGAGAGCGCCGAAAAGGAGCCGCCGAAGGAAAGTACTCATGAAGCGGAGGAACCGCCGGCAGAGCCCCTGATCTCTGAAGATCAGGCGATCTCGCTCCGTATCGCCTGTGAGAAATTCTGCGCGGCGGACCCGCAGGGCAAAAAGAAGATCCAGCAATTTCTGAAGGAAAAAGGGGTGTCCCGCATCACTGCCCTGCCGGTGTCGCTCCTTCCCGATTTCAAAGCCGTGGTGAACGCCTGATGGGCGCGCATGCACTGCTCTCCGCCTCGGCGAGCCATCGCTGGCTCGTGTGCACGCCTTCGGCACGGCTGGAGAGCCACTTCCCGGATGCGGGCAGCTCCTACGCCGAAGAGGGGACCCGCGCTCACGCTCTGGCAGAGCAGACCCTGAAGGATTTCCTCAACGGCGGCGACGGCCGCGTCTCCTGTGACGACAAAGAGATGCAGGAGGCGGTGCAGCGCTATGTGGACCTCTGCGCGGAGAAGATCAGCGCCGCATGGAAGGTGTCGGCGGACGCGAAGATCCTCGTGGAGCATCGTCTGGACTTTTCCGCTTTCGTGCCGCAGGGCTTCGGCACGGGAGATCTGGTGATCGTCTCCGATGGGGGCCTCGAAGTGTGCGACCTCAAGTACGGAAAGGGCGTCCGGGTAGAGGCGGAGAAAAACAGTCAGATGATGCTCTACGCCCTCGGGGCGCTCCATGAGTACGGCTGGCTCTACGATATCGGCCGCGTGCGGATGACCATCATCCAGCCGCGCATCGACAACATCTCTTCGTGGGAGATCTCCGAGACGGAGCTCCTCAACTGGGGGATGCGGGTCAAAGCGATCGCGCAGAAGGCCTTCGCCGGCGAGGGCGAATACAAAGCGGGGCCGCACTGCCGCTTCTGCCGGGCGCGGGCCACGTGCCGGGCGTATGCCGAGGCCATGAAGGCCCACATCGTCGAAGGGCTCAGGCCGGGGCCGGAGCTGGAAGACCATGAGATCTCCGACATCCTCGAACACTCGAAGGAGATCAAGAACTGGCTCGACGGCGTGGAAGCCTACGCCCTGGGCAAGGCGCTCTCCGGGACGAAGTGGCCGGGGCTGAAGCTCGTCGCCGGGCGGAGCACGCGGAAGATTGCCGATGAAGCGGCAGCGGCGGCGTCGCTCATGGCCGCCGGATACAGCGGCATCTACCGCCCGCAGAGCCTGCGCACCATCACGGAGCTGGAGAAGCTCTGCGGAAAGAAACATTTTGCGGAGATCCTCGGCGCGAACATCCAGAAGTCAGAAGGAAAGCCGGCGCTCGTACCCGAATCGGACAAGCGGCCGGAAATGACCGTCGGTGACTTTCGGGACGATTTCGAAGGCATCCCTCTGTTTTGAAGGAAGGAAACCATGGAAGCAGGAACGAAAGAAGACCTCATCGCGTATCTCCGCGATGTAAGAGGTCTGAAGAGAAAAAGCGCGGAAAAGGTGGTGGACGGCATGCTCAGTGAGATCGCTGGCATGCTCATGGAAGGGCGGGATGTGCGGCTCTCTCGCTTCGGAATCTTCCGCGTCGTCCGCACGGAGGCGCGGTCAGTCCGCACCCCGACGGGAGAGACGATCACCGTACCGGCGCGCCGCCATATCCGTTTTTATCCGAGCCAGACGCTCAAGATTCAAATCAATCCGAAGGAGGACTAAATCATGAAATTTACTACCGGTATCTGCAAGCTCTGCTATGTCAATGTTTTCGCCCCGCGCACGGACCTCTCGGGACAGAGCCGCTATAGTGCAGCCATCCTCATCCGCAAGAACGATGAGCATACTGTCGCCCGCTACAAGGAGTGCATCAAAAGGATGCTCGAGGATGAGGAGACCGTGCGGAAACTGGGCGGCAGGAAAGCTCTGAAGAATCTGAAGCTGCCGCTCCACGACGGCGACACGGAACGGGAAGAGGATCCGAATTTCAAGGGATGCTGGTATTTCAACGCCAAGGCCAATCCGGACTACCCGCCCCGGGTGGTCGATCGGGAACTCAACGAAGTGGTGGACAAAAAAGAGATCTACAGCGGCGTCTACGCGCAGGCAGTGCTCTCGCTCTACCCGTACAACAACAGCGGAAATCAGGGCATCGGCGTGGGACTCCTGGCCATCCGCAAATGGAAGGACGGCAAGCCTATTGGCGGCGCGACGGTCTCCGACGCGGACTTCAAAGACGAATATGTGGAAGAGGACGACCTGGGCGACATTTTCTAAGGAGGCATCATGGCCACACTGGCGATCGATATCGAGACGTACAGCAGCAATGATATCCGGTACGGCGTCTACAAGTACGCCGACGCGCCGGATTTCGAGATCCTGCTCATCGGGTACGCTTTCGACGATGGGCCCGTCCAGGTGGCTGATCTGACCCGCGGAGAGGTGCCTGCGCAGTTTGTGCAGGCCCTTTTTGACAGGTCGGTCACAAAGACGGCGTTCAACGCGAATTTCGAGATGACCTGCCTTCGAAAGTATTACCCGAGCATGCCTCTGGACTGCTGGGAATGCACGAGCATTCTCGCTCTGTACAACAGCCTGCCCACAGGGCTGGCAAACGTGGCACAGATCCTGAAGCTCGGCGCGGACAAGCAGAAAGACGCCCGGGGCAAGGCGCTCATCAATTATTTTTCAAAGCCCTGTAAGCCCACGAAGACGAACGGCGGCCGCACGCGGAACCGACCGGAAGACGCGCCGGACAAGTGGGCGGAGTATATCGAATACAACCGGCAGGACGTGGTGGTAGAGCGGGCCATCCGGCAGAAGCTGCTGAAGCTCCGGCCGACGGAGCGGGAACACGAGCTCTGGCTCATGGATCAGCAGATCAACGGCAACGGCGCGAAGATCGACATGACGCTCGTTGCGAATGCCATCCGCATGAACGAAGAGTACACCGCGCATCTCCGGGCAGAGGCGGTACGCCTCACCGGTCTCGAAAACCCGAACAGCGTGGCACAGCTCAAAGGCTGGATCGAGGACAGGGCAAAGATCTCTGTGACCTCTCTCGACAAGAAGGCTGTGGCGGAGCTCCTCACAAAGAACGATCTGCCGGAGGGCGTGCGGCGGGTGTTGGAGATCCGGAGCCTCATGGGGCGCACGTCCGTCAAGAAGTATGAAGCCATGGCGGAGGCGGTCTGCTCCGACGGGCGCGTGCGGGGCATGTTCCAGTTCTACGGGGCCATGCGCACAGGCCGCTGGGCGGGGCGCATCGTCCAGCTGCACAATCTCCCGCGGTCGTCCATGCCGGTGGAAGAGCTCCGCGCAGCGCGGTCGGTGGTGCGCCGAGGCGACCTGGAAGAGCTGGAGCTCCTCTGGGACAACGTGCCGGACGTGCTCTCTCAGCTGGTGCGCACGGCCGTCGTGGCAGAGGACGGGTGCCGCTTCCTCGTGGATGACTACTCCGCCATCGAAGCGCGGGTCATCGCCTGGCTCGCCGGGGAGAAATGGCGGCAGGAGGTCTTCGCGCAGAACGGGGACATCTACTGCGCCTCGGCATCGGCCATGTTCGGCGTGCCAGTGGTGAAGCACGGTGTGAATGGACACCTCCGGCAGAAAGGCAAGATCGCAGAGCTCGCTCTCGGCTACGGCGGCTCCGTGGGGGCTCTTAAGGCGATGGGCGCGGATAAGATGGGGCTCACCGAAGAGGAACTGTCGGAGATCGTCGCCAAATGGCGGCGGGCCTCGCCGGCGATCCTCCGTTTCTGGCAGGACGTGGACTGTGCCGCCCGGGAAGCCATAGAAGACCCGGGCGAAGTACGGCGCATTCGGCAGGGAGGTCTTCGTTTCTACGTCCGGTCCGGGGCGCTCTTCATCGAGCTTCCGAGCGGTCGGCATCTGGTATACATCCATCCCCGTCTCGGCCAGAACCGCTTCGGCGGTGCGGCGATCCTCTACGACGGCGTCGTGCAGGGGACCCGCCAGTGGGGGCCGCTCGAGACCTACGGGGGCAAGCTCGTGGAGAACATCGTCCAGGCCACCGCCCGGGACTGCCTCGCCGCTGCCATGCTCCGCCTCACGAAAGCAGGCTATAAGATTCTCATGCATGTGCACGATGAAGTCATCATGGAAATGCCGAAGAACCGGGGAAGCCTTGAAGAAGTGACGCGGATCATGTCGGAGAACGAGCCCTGGGAGAAAGGCCTCATCAAGAATGCCGACGGCTTTGAAGACATTTACTACAGAAAGGACTGAGCCATGGAGCTGCAATATGATCTGCCGCTGGTGATCTACACGGCAGCACACAAATACGCCCGAACGTGGAAACGGGACGAGACCACCTGGGCGGCGCTCCTCTCGCGGCTCTCGGAAACATCCCGCACAGGGGAGACCTGCGCCGAATACAAAGTCATGAAGAAGGCCGAGCGCGACCAACGCAAGGACATCGGAGGCTTTGTGGGAGGCGTGCTGAAAGACGGCCGAAGAAAGAAAGAAAATGTCCTGTCCCGGCAGATCGTCACCCTCGATGCGGACAACGCGGATGATCGTTTCCTTCCCCGGGTACGGGAGCTTTTCCAGGACCGCGCCTGGGCGGTCTACTCGACGCACAGCCACACACCAGAGAGGCCCCGGCTGCGTCTGCTCATCCCTCTCGCACAGCCGGTAGGACCGGAGGCTTATCAGGCCGTCGCCCGGCGATTTGCGGACATCGTGGGCATCGAGGCGATGGACGACACCACCTACGAGCCGGAACGGCTCATGTATTGGCCCTCGACGCCGCAGGACGGGGAATACGTCTTCGAGCACGGCGACGGACCCGCTGCCGATCCCGAAGAAGTGCTGGCCACGTACCGAAACTGGCACGACATGTCCGAGTGGCCCACGAGCCGCCGCGAGACGGCGCTCACCGCACGGGCGGCGAAACGGCAGGGCGACCCGCTTGCCAAAGAAGGGATCATCGGTGATTTCTGCCGGGCTCATCCCATCGAAGAGGCCATAGCGACCTTCCTCTCCGACGTGTACGCCCCCTGCGCCGTACCGGGCAGGTATACCTACATCAAGGGTACGACCGCCGGAGGCCTCGTGATCTACGACGACCGCTTCGCCTACAGCCACCACAGCACGGACCCCGCCGGAGGCAGACTGTGCAACGCTTTCGACCTCGTGCGGATCCACCGTTTCGGCGCCATGGACGACGACGCGGACCCGGATACACCGGTGAACAAACTGCCGAGCTTCCGCGCCATGGAGCGTTTCGCCGAAAAAGACGAAGCCACCCATGCGGAGAGCGTCCAGCATATGAGGGACGACTTCGACCGCGCCGCGGAGGAAAAAGGCGAACCGAAGCCGGACACATCGTGGATGATCGGACTGGATACGGATAAAAAGGGCCGCGTGCTTCCCACGGCACCGAACTGCATCCTCATCCTGCAGAACGATCCGAAGCTCTGCGGGACCTTTGGCAGGGACGACTTCGCTCACCGGTTCATGGTGCGGAAGGACCTCCCCTGGCGGAAAGTCGGGCTGGACCGCATCTGGCGGGACTCCGACGACGCGTGCCTCCGGAACTATCTGGCGGCGTGGTACGGCCTCAGCGGGCGGCAGATCATCGACGACGCCCTCACGGAGGTGATGGGACAGAACGCTTTCCACCCCGTGCGGGACTACCTGCGGAGGCTCGTCTGGGACGGCACGCCCCGGGTGGCGACGCTCTTCATCGATTTCCTCGGCGCGGAAGATACGGAGTTCAACCGGGGAGCGACGGTACTTTTCTTCAAAGCCGCCGTGGCGCGCGTCATAGTGCCGGGCACGAAATTCGACCAGTGTCTCGTGCTCTCAGGTCCGCAGGGCATCGGGAAGAGCACCGTGCTCCGTCTCATGGGCGGGCCGTGGTACAGTGACAGCCTCACGTCGCTCCAGGGCAAGGACGCCATGGAACAGCTCCAGGGGGCGCTGGTGCTCGAACTCTCGGAGATGCAGGCGACCAGCAAGGCGGAGAACGACCAGATCAAAGCCTTCATCAGCCGCACCACCGACCGATTCCGCGTGCCCTACGGCCGGAGGACTGAAGAATTTCCCCGGCAGTGTGTCTTCGCCGCCACGACGAACGACGCCGTCTTTCTGAAGGACCGGACGGGCGGCCGCCGCTTCTGGCCGGTGTTCTGCCTGGGCGGCGGGAAGCTGCCGCTGGAGGCGCTGACGCCGGAGATGGTGGATCAGATATGGGCGGAAGTGTATGTGCTGTATCAGAAGGACAAAAGCCTGCTGCTGCCGCGGCACCTGGCCGAGACGGCGAGGGAGCTCCAGGAGGCCCACACGGAAGGAAGTGAGAAAGTCGGTCTCATAGCGGACTACCTCGATAAGAAACTGCCGGAACGGTGGGACGACATGGATCTCTACGAACGGCGGGAGTATCTGGAGAAATACGGGGGCGAAGGAGAGCCCGAAGGCACGGTGGAACGGCAGAAGGTGTGCACACTGGAGATCTGGTGCGAAGTTTTCGGCGGGACAAAGCAGAATTTCACCAACGCCGGCGCCCGGGAGCTGAACGGCATCATGCAGTCCATGGCAGGGTGGAAAAATGCAAATAGTATTCAGCAGTTTGGAAATTTATACGGCAAGCAACGGGCATTCGTTCGTAAATAATGGAAACAAATTATCATTAATTTCCTTAAATTTGCGGAAACAGTGGAAACGGTTGGAAACAGAATTTTTCCGGATTTGTTTCCAGGAAAAATCCCCGCGCCGTCTATGTTTTTTAACTGTTGGAAACAGTGGAAACAATTATTCTATATAGGTTTTTGAAATAGGCAGATCAGGGAGTAAAAAGCCCCCTGTGTACGCCTAAATCGCCTTAGGTTAATAAACCTCTGTTTTTCTGTTTCCACTGTTTCCACCGTGAGAGGAGTGATGAAAAAATATGCATTATCGAGAGAAGCAGGTGGAGGAAACGTTGGTGAGGGAGACGAGGATACGGGGCGGCGACGCCCTGAAGTTCGTCTCGCCGGGCCTTGTGGGTGTGCCGGACCGGATCGTGATCCTGCCGGGCGGCGTCGTGTGCTTCGTGGAAGTGAAACGACCGGGCGAGAAGCCTCGGTGGATGCAGCAGATCATCCTGCGGTGGCTCTGCCGGATGGGGGCAAGGACGGCGACGGTGGACAATGTGCTGAGCGCCCGCCGCCTCGTGGAGCGGCTGGAGGCGCGCTATGCAGTTCATCGCCCATGAGTATCAGCAGCAGGTCATCCGGCACATCGTGGGCCACCCCGGCTGCGGCATCTTCCTCGGCATGGGTCTGGGAAAGACGTCCATCACCCTCGCTGCCGTGCAGGAGCTGATGTACGACCGATTCGAAGTGCAGAAAGTGCTGATCATCGCCCCGAAGATGGTGGCGGAGTCCACCTGGGAGGCGGAGGCGAAGAAGTGGGACGATTTCCGACATCTTCGCTTCGCCCGGGTGCTGGGAACGAAAGCGCGGCGCATCGAAGCACTGGCACAGGATGCGGACATCTACCTCATCAATCGGGAGAACGTGGTGTGGCTCACCGAGTATTACCGGAACCGGCTGCCTTTCGACATGCTGATCATCGACGAGAGCACGAGCTTCAAGGACGCCGGGACGAAGCGATGGCGGGCGCTGAAGAAGTGCCGAGGATGCTTTTCCCGGGCGGTGCTTCTCACGGGGACGCCGAGCCCGAACAGTCTCATTGATCTGTGGCCGCAGCTGTACCTTGTGGACGGCGGAGAACGGCTGGGGCGGACGCTGACAGAATACCGCAGCCGGTATTTCCTGCCGGACAAGCGGAGCGGCATGGTGGTCTATAGCTACAAGCTTCGGGACAAGGCGGCGGAAGACGAGATCTACCGGCGCATTTCCGACATCTGCATCAGTCTGGATCCGCCGAAGACCCGGGCGCCGGCGAAGGTCATCGTGCATTCTGTCCCGCTGGGTCCGAAAGCGCGCCGGGTGTATGAGAGCATCAAAAAAGAGTTTGTAGCTGAAGTGGAGGGGCGGGAGATCACCGCACTCTCCGCGGCGGCGGTGTCCAATAAGCTCCAGCAGGCGGCAAACGGCGCCATCTATGACGGCGAAGGGCGCACGGCCGTCATCGGAGAGGAAAAGATCACCGCCATGCGGCAAGTGATGGAAGATTTTCCAGGGCCGTATCTTGTGTTCTATCACTACCGGTCTGACCTGGACCGGTTGATGCAGGCGTTCCCCGAGGCGGAAAAGATTGAAGGGCCTGAAACGGTCGACCGGTGGAACCATGGAGAAATCCCCATGCTGTTGGCTCATCCGGCCAGCGCCGGCTACGGACTCAACCTGCAGCAGGGCGGACATGAGATCCTCTGGTACGGTCTCACATGGAGCCTCGAGCAGTGGCAGCAGGCCAATGCCCGCCTGGACCGGCAGGGACAGCAGCGGGGCGTGCATATCCACGTGATCCTCGGGAAGGACACCATCGACGAAAAGATCTATCGCGCGCTGCAGTCCAAACGGAAAGGGCAGGATGCCATGCTGGAAGCGGTGAGAGCCGAAATCGGAGGGAGACTATGAGAAAGAAAAATACTGTGCCGCTGGACGAGGAACTGGAAGAGATGCTGGCCTACGCCATGCGATACTGCCTGTCTCGGGCAAGCTACGCCCCGGCAAGCTTTATCTGGTACATGACGCCCATGCTGCCGCTGATGAGCGAAGGCTGGCTGCGGCTGTGCCTGCGGGACCTGGGCGAAGCGCTGCGGCCATTGAACGAACCGGCGGGGCCCTTCGGAAGTCCGCCTGATATGGACCTGTTTCAGCGGTGGTCTCGTTTCCGCCGCGATGTGGAGAACGAACTGGAGAGGAGAGAACATCATGAATGATACTGTGAATCATCCGGCACATTATTGCAGCGGAGGCATTGAATGCATCGACGCCATCAAGGCGGCTACCGAAGGGCTTACGTGCCTCGAGGCCGTGTGCACGGGCAATGCGATGAAATACATTTGGAGATGGAAGAAGAAAAACGGTGTGGAAGACCTGCGGAAGGCAGATTGGTACATCCGGCGCCTCATCCGGGAGCTGGAGGAGCCGCCGAAAAACGAACTGGAGCGCACCGCCATGAGCACATCGAGCCGACTCGCCCGTCTGGATGAACTGGCGAAGGAACTGAAGCAGAGCCTTGCCATCGAGGACGAAGAAGTCCGCCGCCGCACAGCGACGCCGACCATCCTCGCCATGGTGTACCTGCTGGAAGAGGCGGCATGGTATCTGCGCATGATGCGGCACAGACTGGAGGCGGGGAAGCATGGGGCACATGACTGATCTTCCACATGACCTGCCGCCGGAGCCCTGCGCCAACTGCGGGCGGATATTCACGCCCTTCGAATATGCGCCGGAGCTGGGAACGGTCCGCGGCCGCCACATATGCTGTCCGGACTGTTTGGACGAACTGTGGGACAGGGAGTTTCGGGAACTGAAAGAAGGGAAACAAAGAACATGCTTCGTGTGCGGCCATCCGATACCGGGCAGGAAATTCAGGAGATACTGTTCTGCCGAGTGTGCCTGTAAAGCCGTACTGGCGCGGAAGAAGGAGTACTATCGGATGAAAAAGAAGGAAGGATGATGGAGGCAGAGTAGAATGGCAAAAAACGGAATGAGCCGGAGAGTCTATCACAGCGCGGACCCGACGTACACCGAAGCGCTGGGGCATATGAGGAAGGAGCAGAAGATCATGGCGGAGAATATGAAAGAATCGAGCATTGCGGGGAAAGAGAACCTCGGCATCCTTTTCCGGGTGAAGCGGGACACGGCGGACCTGCCGCAGCTGGCGTCCCGTCTGGTATCCCGGGCGCAGCAGGCGCAGACCGCGGGCGATCTGGACCGGCTGATCAATGACGCGATGGAGCTGGAAGACCGGCTGTATAGCGCGGGCCGACAGGTGAGCCGTGTGAGGAGCCGTCTCTCCGCCGTAAAAGTGGATCTCCTGCCGCGTCCGGAGGCTGCCGATGAATGAGGCAAAGGCTTTTCTCGAGATGGTACGGAAAAAGAGAGACCGCGTGCGGCGCATGGAAGAGGCGCTGGCCGAGCACACTGCCCGAGCAGAGTCTGTCACTGGCCTTGCCCTCACCGAGCGGGTACAGACCTCCAATCAGGCGACGATCGATGCGACACTGGCTGCCATCGAAGAAGAAAAACAGCGGCTGGAGGAAGCGCGGAAAGAGCTCGTGGACATGACCGAGAAGGCAAAGCAGATGATCAACCTTATTCGCGAGGATGAAATAGGCTGGGAGATCCTGTGGAGCCGGTACGTCTTTGGCGATAGCTGGGCGGCTATTGCCGGAAGAATGAAATATTCTTCGAGAACCTGTCAGAGATATGCTTACGAAGGAATATTGAAAATCAATCAAAAGTTGTCGCATCATGTCACATCGTGTCGCATGAAAATGTGATAAACTATAAAAAAGGAATTGGGGAAACGCACGGTAATCACCTCCTTAGAAGCAAAAGAGCTCGCGGAAACGCGGGCTTTTTTGTTGGAAATATTCTCTTGAAAGGCTATATAAGTATTGACAAAAAGCAAGAAAGAGAGTATAATAAAAATATAGAAGGGAGGTGAGAGGTATGGATGACATAGAAAAAGCGGCAGCCCTGATTACCGCAATCATCAATCTGGTGAGCACCATCATCACATTGGTAACGGTCATCAAGGCAAGCCGCAAGTAAGCCGAAACCGGGGAGAGATCCCCGGCCCCCATGAGGGGGCTTACGTTTGTATTCTATCATCCATACCTCGTACGGGCAATGACATGGTTAGCTCTGGGAATTTCCATCATCGCGCTCATTATTTCCATCATCGCTTTTATGAAGGCGAGGAAATTATGAACGGATGGGGAGGAAAACGGCCGAATCAGACAGGCCGGCCGAAAAAGCCGGAAGGGCAGCGGGCACAGCATCAGATCCGCGCCTACGACGATGAGTGGGAACTCATACGGCGCTTCGCCGCGCTGGTGAAGCATGTGGACAAAAGCGCCTGCGAAGAAGCCGTGCGAAAGCTCGAAGCGATGCAGGACAGGTAAAAAAGCAGTTGTCCGGGAAAACTGGATAACTGAAATGCATGGAAACATTCATTTAACAAATGGAAGGCACTCACAATGTGGGTGCCTTTTCCAGTGGAGGAAACGGCAGCAGAATCAGAGATGGTTCTGCTTTTTTATTAGTTGTTTGTCGGCGAAGCGAGGTGGTGGCGATGGATGCAGAAGCTGACGGAAAAGCAGCGGCGGTTCGTAAATGCGTACATCAAGACCGGTAACGCTGCTGAAGCGGCCCGGCAGGCCGGATATAAAGGGAAAAATGCCAATATCGTAGGGCAACAAAACTTAACAAAACTTTATATCAGAAACGCTATAGAAAACCGCCTGAAAGAGATCGAGGATGCGCAGATCGCCGACGCGAAAGAGGTCATGAAACTGCTCACCTCGACGCTGCGGGGCGAGCTCGAAGAAGAGATCATCGTCTGTGAAGGGCGCGGGGAAGGCGTGAGCGAGGCGGTACGGCTGCTGAAAAAGCCGTCCATTCGGGACAGGCTGGAGGCGGCAAAGTGTCTCATGAAGCGGTATGGCCTCATGCTTTCCGATGTGGAGATCGAAGAAAAGAAAGCGAAGACCGCTGCGCTGAAGAAAGACAGCGAGACGGGCAGCGGAGAGGAGGTGACGATCATTGACGACTCGGATACAGATCAGGCTGAGTGACACCATGGCGAAGCCGTTTCTGGCGGTACATCGGGACGTGAAAGCCCACGGCCACACGTACTACATCTGCGGCGGCGGGCGAGGATCCACGAAGTCTTCCTACATTTCGCAGGAGATCCTTCTGCTGCTCATGCAGCACAGGGACTGCAACGCGGTGATCCTCCGCAAGGTGGCAAACACCCTGCGCAATTCGGTGTACCGGCAGATGGAGTGGGCGCTGGACGTGCTGCACCTCAATGCTTTTTGGAAGAAGACCGTAAATCCCATGGAGTTTGTGCGGAGGTCCACGGGGCAGAAGATCCTTTTCCTCGGCGTGGACGATAAATCAAAATTGAAATCCCTGAAGATGCCCCACGGATACGTGGGTATCGTGTGGTTTAACTCAAAATTTCGGACCACGTAAAACCCTTTAAATTCGGTGAACCTCTCAGCGCGTCATGGCGGAGACAATACCGAGCGAAGCTTATTCATGATTGATAGCGTTATAATATATTTACCGAAGGTGGTGAATGTATTATGAAATGGGCACCGGTAGAAGGAAGTAATGGAGAGTATTTGGTCAGCGAATTTGGCGATGTGAGAAGCCTGAAAAATCACGGTGATAGACTGCTGAAAAAGAGAATAAGCCCAGACGGATATGTCTGGTATATTTTGCAGATCAACGGAAAGCCAAAAACAATGAGGGCAAATCGCCTTGTTGCACGGGCATTTATACCAAATCCAGAAAACAAGCCCACCGTAAATCACAAAGATGGAGACAAAAAGAACAACCACGTTTCCAATTTAGAATGGGCAACAAGAAATGAGCAGATGGCGCATGCATATAAATTTCATCTAAAGAAGCCTATGCAAGGTGTGTTACAAAAGAAACACGTGCTGACGGAAAAGGATGTAAAGGAAATTCGTCATAGTTATCGCGCTCATTCCAAGGAAACCGGTATGATTGCCTTATCGAAGAAATATGGGGTCAGCATTTCTACGATAAACAAATGTGTCGGCAAACGAAGCTATCAAAATGTTGAGTAAGAACGTGTAACGACTATCGAAAGCACGATGAAGCCTGCGAGAGCAGGCTTTTTCATTGGAAGCGAGTAGAGTAAGGGCCGAGCGGCTCTGAAAAAGAGGGGCGCAGTAATGCGCATGAGATAGTCTGATCCATACAGAAATGTGTGGAGCGTGTACGGATGCGGTACATGCGTAACAAAATGTGAAGAGCTGGATCAGTTCAGCGGGATGGAAGAGATCCGAAGCGTCAATCAGTCGCTCCTCCGCGGCGGGCCGGTATTCTGGTGTTTCGGCAGCTACAACCCGCCGCAGAGCGCCAATAACTGGGTGAATGAGGAAATGCTCCTCGATC
>CASEBK010000027.1 GCA_949286115.1 uncultured Veillonellaceae bacterium
ATCTAGCCACCGCTCTACGAGCAGAGTCTTAATCCTTGCCAGCTTATTACTGCTCAAACTAATTTTCTTTTTTCTTTTTTCTATTTCCTTTTTTCTTTCTGGGAAAGGGAAATGTTTTTTTGTGAGGCGTTTGGCACGGCAAAGACCCATTTTCGATAATAGAATATCAACGTATGGGAATGCGGACCTACATCACTGGGCTGATGACTTCAGCGCTGTCGATGCGGAGCACATTTTCGGCGCGGGCGCGGCAGCGCATGATGGTGAGGCCCACATCAGGATGAGAGAAACGGCCCAAAGCGAAAGCCCGCGCCGACAGCTTCAAACCCATTTGCCTCGCGATGCGGGCTTTCTCTAAAGCTTCGGCCCCATTTCCCCCGGATGTGATCCCCGCGCTTTGCGCTTTTTTATATAAGGAGCCCGCTGGCCGACGCGAATTGACATTCCCCCTGTCGAATGATATATTACTACTATTCATCATATCGACAAGGATGAGAAGAGTACGCCTCGGCCGCGGCCACAGAGAGCTTCAGAAGGTGAGAGGAAGCGTCGGCGGCGGGGCGGAAGATGGACTCGGAGTCTGGCCGCTGAGCGCTCGCAAGGCAGCCCGGGCGCTCCCGTTACAGAGCGCGGCAATGATTTTGCCGGCCGAGGCTCTTTTCAGAGCAAAATTGGGTGGTACCGCGAGATCTTCGTCCCATGGGGAGGAAGGTCTTTTTTATTGATGAAAGGAGGCGCGCATGCCAGTCTTTCACGGCACGTTGTTTCAGATCGACCGGAGCGAGATGATGCGCTACGCCGGACTTCCGCCGAAGGGGGCCTTCCCCGAGGCGCTCGTCACGGCGGCGCTCCAGGAGGCAGCAGCTCTCGCCGAGCCCCGCGGCGTGTGGCGGCTCGTCCCGTACGATGCGGAGACGGGGACGCTCGGGGAGTCCCTCGTCCTCGAGGGCACGCAGATCCGGAGGCATCTTTCCCGCTCTGTCTCGGCGGCGGTGCTCGCAGTGACGGCGGGCCCTGCCATCGAGGAGGCGAGCAGCGCTCATTTCCAGGCAGGACGCTACACAGAGGGGCTGCTCCTCGACGCGGCGGCCACGGCGGTGACGGAGCATCTGGCGGATCAGCTGGATCAGTTCATCCAGTCGGAGGCGCGGCGCACGGGGCGGCACGCGGCGTGGCGGTACAGCCCGGGCTACGGGGACTGGCCGGTGACGCAGCAGCGGGCGCTCTGCGCGCTCATCGGCGCAGGCGAGATCGGCCTCTCGGTGACGGATCACTCCATGCTGCTGCCGCGCAAGTCGGTGACGGCGGTGATCGGTCTCTCGCCGTGCAGCGAAGCGCCGCGGCCACAGGCGTGCTCGCAGTGTCATCTCGTTTCCTGTCCTTTCCGCGCAAAGCCTGCGCGTCATTTCCCATCGTAGGAGGAACCATGTATCTTTTTGACGGCGCCATGGGCACCATGCTCCAGAAATACGGCCTGCCGGGAGGCGAATGCCCGGATCATTACAACATTTCCCACCCGGAGGTGGTGCGGCGCATCCATGAGGAATACGCCCAGGCGGGGAGCGAATACATCACCACGAACACGTTTGGCTCCTCTCCTCTGAAGCTGGCCGATTACGGTCTCGAGGACAAGGTGGAGGCCATCGCAGAGGCAGCGGTGGCCAATGCCAGGGCGGCCTCTCCCCGCATCCGCGTGGCCGGGGACATGGGCCCCACGGGACGGTTCATCCGTCCCCTGGGAGACCTTTCCTTCGACGAGACGGCGTCGAATTTCTACCGTCTCGCGAAAGCCCTCGCTGACGCAGGGGCGGACTGCCTCATCATCGAGACGATCATCGACATTCAGGAGATGCGCGCGGCGCTCACCGCGGCGAAGGCGGCGTGCTCGCTTCCGGTGATCTGCCAGATGTCCTACGGGGAGGACGGCCGCACCATCACGGGGACGGACCCCACGGCGGCGGCGGTGCTCCTCGACGCGATGGGCGCAGACGTGATCGGCGCGAACTGCTCCGTCGGCCCGGATAAGCTCCTCGAAGCGGCGAAGCAGATGGCGAAGGTGACCGCAAAACCCATCATCATCCAGCCGAACGCGGGCATGCCGGTCCTTGAAAACGGAAAGACCCGGTTCCCGCTCGCGCCGGAGGACATGGCGGCATACATCGCGCGCTTCGCCGAGGCGGGCGTCTCCTACACGGGCGGCTGCTGCGGCACGACACCGGCGCACATCCGCGCTATCCGCGAGGCCATTGACGCGCTGGGAGAGGTGCGGGAACGGCAGAAGCCCGCGCCTTTTACGGCGTTCACCTCCCGCACGCGCACGGTCTTTGCGGGCGAAGGGTACGCGCCCATCATGATCGGCGAGCGCATCAACCCCACAGGGCAGAAGAAGATGCGCGAAGAGATCCAAGGCGGCAGCTTCGTCTCGGTGAAGAAGGAGGCCCTCGCGCAGGTGGAAGCCGGCGCGGACATGCTGGACGTGAACATGGGCGTCCCCGGCATCGACCAGCGGGCGGCCATGGAAAAGGTGGTGACGGAGCTGTCCATGCTCTGCCCCGCTCCGCTCTCCATCGACAGCACGGACCCGGCGGTCCTCGCAAAGGCGGTGGAGGTCTATCCGGGACGGCCGCTCATCAATTCGGTGAACGCGGACCCGCGCCTCATGGAAGCGGTCTTCCCGCTCGCGAAGAAATACGGCGCGGCGGTGCTCTGCCTGCCGCTTGCCAAAGGAGGCCTGCCGAAGACGGCGGCGGAGCGGGTCGCTCTCGTGCGGCAGATCCTTGAGACGGCCTACTCCTACGGCCTGCGCCGGGAAGACCTGCTGCTGGACCCGCTGGTGCTCACGGCGGCGTCTGACCAGAGGGCTCCGGCGGAAACGCTGGACACGCTCCGGAGATACCGCGAAGAATTTGGGTGTGCCACGGTGATGGGCACGAGCAACGTGTCGTTCGGCCTGCCGGACCGGCCGCGCCTCAACGGCGCCTTCCTCTCTATGGCCTTTGCCTGCGGGATGGACGCGCCCATCGTGAACCCGCTGGACGAGACGATCCGGCACACCTTCGCCGCCGCGCGGCTCCTCCTGGGCCACGACGAAGGGGCTCGGCGCTATATCTCCTCCGCCTCCGGCGAAAGCACGGCCGCCCCCGCTCCGGCGGCTCATGCAGACAAGCCCCTCATGGTACAGATCAAAGACGCCGTGACCCACGGGGAAAAAGAAGAAGCGGCCCGCCTCATGGAAGAAGCCGTGGCGGCCCGGCTCTCCCCCGACGCGGTCATCAAAGAAGGACTCACCGCCGCGATGACGGAGGTGGGCGATGGCTACGGCGCGGGCAAAGTCTACCTGCCGCAGGTGATGATGGCGGCGGAAGCGATGCAGGCGGCCTTCGGCGCGCTGAAGCGGCTCCTCCCCGCCATGGAGACCCGCCCGAAAGGCACGGCCATCCTGTGCACCGTCGCAGGCGACATCCACGACCTGGGCAAGAACATCGTGGCGGCGCTCCTCGAAAACAGCGGCTGGCGCGTGATCGACCTGGGGAAAGACGTCTCCCCGGACGAAGTGATCGCCGCGGCGGAAAAAGAGCCGCCCCACTTCTTCGGTCTGTGCTCCCTCATGACGACCACCCTGCCGGAGCTCAAAAAGACCGTCGCCGCTCTCGCGGAGCGTTTCCCCGCCGTCCCCGTCATGGTGGGCGGCGCGGTGGTCACCCAGGACTATGCCGATGAGATCGGCGCGTCCGCCTATGCGAAAGACGGCGTGGATGCGGTGCGCAAAGCGGAGCGCTTCGCTCATTCCCTCTGATTTCCGCTCTCTGAAAGGAGTACCTATGCTGACCCTGCGCGAAAAACATCAGCGCCATCAATTCACCGTCACCGTCGAGCTCGATCCGCCGAAGAGCGCCTCCCCGCTCAAGACGCAGAAAGAGGCGGTGCAGCTCATCGAATGGGCGGACGCCGTGAACATCGCGGACTGCCCCATGGCGAAGCTCCGCATGAGCCCCATCGCCCTCGCCCACATCATTCAGATGGACTACCATCTGGAGACCATCTTTCACCTCACCTGCCGGGATCGGAACCTCATCGGCCTGCAAGCAGAGCTCCTCGGCGCGTCGGCGCTTGGCGTGCACAACATCCTGACCCTCACCGGCGACCCGCCGTCCGTGGGCGACCATCCAGGAGCGAAGCCCGTCTTTGAGACGGACTCCACGGGCCTCATCGAGATCGCACGGACTTTGAACAGCGGCCGCGACATGGCGGGAAACGACCTCGACCAGGCGACGCAGTTCTACATCGGCACCACGGGCAATCCCGCGGCGGACGATCTCGACGCGGAGCTCCGCCGCCTCGAAGGCAAGAAAAAAGCGGGGGCGCAGTTCGTCCAGACCCAGCCGGTGTACGACCTCCGCCGGGCAGAAGAATACCTCCGCGGCACGAAGGAGCTGGAGCTGCCGGTGCTCTTCGGCGTGCTCCCCCTGAAGAGCCACAAGATGGCCCTCTACATGCATGAAAAGGTGCCGGGCATCGTCATTCCTCCGGCCATGCAGCATGCCATGGCCGAAGGCAGACGGGAGACCGGTCTTGCCATCGCTGCCGAGCTCACCCGCGGCCTCATGGACCTCGGAGCCGCCGGGGTGCATCTCCTCCCCATCAACGACGTGCCCGCCGTGGAGGCGATCTGCCAGAAGGCCGGGCTCCCGAAAAAACAGTGACGTTCTTTCCCTCTGCGGAACGAAACAGAAAAACACACCTCTTTCTTTTCAAATGAGGTGTGTTTTTATTTGCTCTTTCTGCCGCCCCCTCACAGAGAAAGGCGCAAAAGAAAAGCTTCGGCTTTCGCCGAAGCAGTCTCTCTGTTTCTTATTCTTCGCTCTCGGGAATGTCTTTGCCAAAGAGGCGGTCGATGACGAAGAAAGCGGCGAGGAGGCTCACCACGCCCGTGGCCGTACCGAGCCAGCCGTTCTCAAAAATGCCCGCCACAAGGTATCCCGCGACGCAGCAGCAGGACACGATGATGACGTAGGGGATCTGGGTGCTCACGTGATCGATGTGGTGGCACTGCGCGCCCGCCGACGCGAGGATGGTCGTGTCGGAGATGGGCGATACGTGGTCGCCGCCCACCGCGCCGGCCAGGACGGCTGCGACGGTGATGACGAGGAGATGGGCGTTGCCCGGATCGACCACGGAGAGGACGATGGGGATGAGGATGCCGAAGGTGCCCCAGGAGGTGCCGGTGGCAAAGCCAAGGCCCAGCGCCACGGCGAAGAAGAGCACCGGCAGGAGCATGGCGATCTGCGCGTTGCCGCTCACCACGCTTCCCACGTAGCCGCCGAGGTTGAGATAGTTCTCACCGCACACTGCCGAGAGCGTCCATGCGAGGCACAGGATGAAGATGGCCGACGTCATGTCGACGAAGCCCGCGGTGAGGCATTTGCAGAATTCCGCAAAGGTCAGCACGCGACGGGGAATATAAAAGAGGAAGGTGAAGATGAGGGCGATGAACGAGCCGATGACGAGGCCCCGCGCCGCTTCGCAGTCCGCAAACGCCGCCTGGACGCCTTTGCCTTCCATGATGCCGCCGGTGTAGAGCAAGCCAAAGATGCAGCAGCCGATGAGCACGGCCAGCGGAAGCAGGAGGTCGATGATCTTCCCATTGCCGGTGATGGCCGCGTTGTTCTCCTGCTGGTATTCTTCGGCGATGATGAGCTTGCCGTGGCTCTTCTCTTCATAGGCCGCCATGGTGAAGTAGTCGCGGCCGCGCCAGATGAGGAGGATCATGAAAAGGATCGTGAGCCAGGCATAGATGTTGAAAGGAATGGTCTGGAGGAAGAGGCTGAACCCGTCGATGGTAGAGCTCTCCGGCAGGGACGAAGACACCGCTGCCGCCCAGGAGGAGACCGGGGCGATGATGCAGATCGGCGCCGCGGTGGCGTCGATGATGTAGGCGAGCTTCGCCCGGGTAATCTTGAACTTGTCTGTCACCGGGCGCATGACCGTGCCGACGGTGAGGCAGTTGAAGTAGTCGTCGATGAAGATGAGGATGCCCAGGATGACCGTGACGGAGAGGGCGCTCCGCTTGCCCTTGATGGCGCGGGCCGCCCATTCGCCGTAGGCCTTCGCCGCGCCGGACCGGGCGATGGCTTCGACGATGATGCCCAGGAGCACCAGGAAGACGAGGATGTGTACGTTGCCGCCGACGGCTTCGGCCATGATGCCGAACATGGTGTCCACCGACTTCAGGAAATTGAAGTCGCAGTACATGAAGGCGCCTACGAAGATGCCGATCCCCAGCGACATGTAGACCTCTTTGCTGATGAGGGCCAGGGCGATCGTGATGATCGGCGGGATGAGAGCCCATGCGGTTTCTGCCAAATGAATCATTCCTTTCCGCGCCGCCCCGCGAAAAGGCTCCGAAGGGCGAACTTTTGCATTTTACAAGCATTTACACAATGTGTATTATATCCCCCTTTGGAAACCTGTCAATATATGAGAAAGGCAGGGGCGGCCCATCCTTTTTTCTATGGCTGCCCCTGCTCTCCCATGAGACCGCTCTATTTCGTGAGCGCCGCTTCGTCGAGAAGCGTGCCGTCCGGCAGATATGCCCGGAAGGTGAGGCGGTGCGCGTCCGCCTCCATGGTCATGAAATTGTCCGTCTCCGGCTGAGGCGCGACGGTCACATCGAGCGCATGGTCCGTCCAGAGCGAAGGATAGCGCACGTCCCCCGCTACGCCGGTCAAAATGTAGAGCGGGCCTTTGTCGCTCCGCTGGAAATCGTAGATGTGCCCGCGGTCGCGATAGGTGTGAAGGTGCGCCGAGAGGACCGCGTCCACGCCGAAGCGGTCGAAGACGGGCATGAAGGCCAGCCCTTCTTCAGAGAAGCCTTCCTTCCGCTCCGGCCGGGAAGCGATGCGGTACTGGAGCGGGTCTTTGTGCATGAGCACCACCTTCCAGGGCTTCTCCGTCCCCGCAAGGTCCGCCTCGAGCCAGGCGGTCTCTTTCGCGAGCAGATCCGGATGCCATTCCGCGAGCTCGGCCATCTGCGTATTCAGCACGGTGAAATGCACCGGCCCCCAGTCGAAAGAGTAGAAATAGCCCGAAAGGCCGTCCACGCCGTTATCCGGGAGGGAGAAATACCCGAGGTACCGCTCGGGAAGCGCCGTTTTCCAGTCGAGGGAATACGCTTCGTGATTCCCCATGACGGACGCGGCGGGGAGCGTCTCAAAGAGGCCCGACGCGGCGGAGAGCCACGCCTGCCACTGGTAGTCGTCCTGTCCGTTGTCCACAAGGTCCCCCATGTTGATGAAGAACTCCGCGTCCGGCGCGGTCTTCTGTCCCGCCCGGGCGATGCCTTCCCACACGCCGTAGTCCTGGCTCTGGGTATCCGGGAAGACGAGTGCCGTGAAGGGCCCGCCGTCGTCGGCAGCGAGCGTCTGCCAGGGACTTGCGCTCTTCCCGGAGCGGGTACGGTATTCGTAGACGCTGCCCGGCGAGAGGTCCGCAAGGCGCGCGGTGTAGACGTACCGGTCCGGCCCGCGGTCTCCTTTGAGCTGTTTGACTTCGGCCGGGACCGTCTCGATGGGGCGTTCCCCTTTCTTCCGATATTCCACGGAAGCGGCCTCTTCCCGGTCCATCTCCCACATGACGGTGCGGCCGCGGGTATTGTCTGCGGCGACGATCTGGCGGAGCGCCTCCGGCTCCATGGTGACGGCCACGTCCTCCGCCGCGCCGCTCGACCCGCCGCAGCCCGCAAGGGCACACGCCGCTGCCGCCGCCAGAAGCGCCAGCATCCCGCGCCGTTTCATCATTTTCATCGTTCTTCTCCTTCCGCTTCTGCCGCGCACCGCGCTGCCCATCGGCGGATCTCTTCCGGATCGGCCTGCATATCGTCCTTTTTGAAATACACGTGAAATCCCTCGCCCACTCTGCCGCCGATGAGGTCTTCCATATCTTTGAAAGAATCCTTCGGCTGGCCGCCGCTCGTAAGAAATGGATAGACCGTCTTCCCCGCGAGGTCGTGCGAGGCGAGGAACGACTTCAGCGCCGGAGCGATGGAGAACCACCACACCGGACCGCCGAGAAAGATCACGTCATAGTCCACCAGATCCACGGGGAGCGCCATGAGCGGCGGGAGCGCGCCCCGCATCTTCTCCCAGCCGCCCTGCAGGACGGCGATGGGATACGAGCCGGAGTAGCTCCGGCGGGTGCGGATGGGAGCGATATCCCCGCCGGCGGCCTCCTGGATGAGCCGGGCCACTTCCTTCGTGTGACCGCTCCGGGAATAATAGAGCGTCAGTATGTTCATAGCGATTCTCCTTCCGTGTCTATTTCTTTATTGTACACGGGCGCCGCTGCCGAAGCCACAGAAAAAGTCCGGAGCCCGCAGGCTGCCGGACTTTTTTCGTTACGCTTCCGCGTAGACATCCTTCGCCATGCGGAAGGCGGCCCACGCTTTCGGCCAGCCCGCGTAGAAGGCGATGTGCGTGAGCGCTTCGCTCATCTCGAGGGCGGTGACGCCGTTCTTCTTCGCTTCGCCGATGTGATAGGAGAGCGAGCTGTCGATGACGCCGCTCGCCACGAGAGCCGTCACCGTGATGAGGCTCCGGTCGCGCAGGGCCAGCTTGTCCGTGCGGGACCACACTTCACCGAAGAGCACGTCGTCATTGAGCTCCGCAAATTTCGGGGCAAATTCGGAGAGCGCCGCTCTCCCTGCGGTCTGCACCACTTTCGTCGGCGCAGCCGTCAGTTTCGTCGGGTCCCCTTCGGCGGTCTCTTTCGGTGCGGCGGCGGACGCTGCGATGGCGTCGTCCCCGTAGACGTCCTTCGCCATGCGGAACGCTGCCCACGCCTTCGGCCAGCCGATATAGAACGACATGTGCGTGAGCGCTTCGCTCATCTCGAGGGCGGTGACGCCGTTCTTCTTCGCTTCGCCGATGTGGTAGGCGAGCGAGCTGTCCGTGATGCCGCTCGCGATGAGCGCCGTCACCGTGATGAGGCTCCGGTCGCGCAGGGCCAGCTTGTCCGTGCGGGACCATACTTCTCCGAAGAGCACATCGTCATTGAGCTCCGCAAATTTCGGAGCAAATTCAGAGAGCGCCGCTCTCCCCGCGGTCTGCACCATTTTCGTCGGCGCGGCCGTCACTTTCGTCGGATCCATCGTCATTTCCCCTTTCGTCATATCCGCTGCCTGCGCGGCATACCCGCACAGGAGGAGCGCCGCCAGAGCGGCTGCGATACGCCATGTCTTTTTCATCGCTGTTTCCCCGTTTCTTTCCGCGGCGGTGCCGTCACTTCACCTGACTGTACTGTTCCTCCGAGACAGGCTCGCACCATTCGTTGGACGCGCCCTCCCCTGCGACTTCCACAGAGAGATGGCTGAACCAGCTGTCCGGCGCAGCCCCGTGCCAGTGCTTCGTCTCCGGCGGCACTTCCACCACGTCTCCGGGAAGGAGCTCCTGCGGCGCCTTGCCCCACTCCTGGTAGTAGCCGCGGCCGCCTGTCACGAGAAGGATCTGTTTGCTCCTGTGATGGATGTGCCAGTTGTTCCGGCAGCCCGGCGCGAAGGTGACGTTTCCGATGGGCACATCTTTCGTGACGAGCATCTGAAGGTAGCTCTGGCCGGTGAAATACTGGCCGTAAGGATTTTCCACGCCCGCCGGGAAGACGGATACCTGCTGCGCCTCCAGCGGCGCAGGCGCGGGACCCGCCGCTCCGACAGAAAAGCCGCCCAGCGCGATGAGCGCCGCCGCCAGCCACGTGCTCTTTCTCATCTTCTTTCTTCCTTTCTTTGATGGAAACTTTTTTATTTCAATCTGCGGTATTCTTCCTCCGCCACGGGCTCGCACCACTCGCTTCCGGAGCCTTCCACGGGCGCTTCCACCGCGATGTGGCTGAACCAGCTGTCCGGCGCGGCCCCGTGCCAGTGCTTCACCTCCGGCGGGATGTCCACCACGTCTCCCGGATGGAGCTCCCGCGGCGCCTTGCCCCACGCCTGATAGTAGCCGCGGCCTCCTGTCACGATGAGGATCTGTCCGCTCTTATGATGGATGTGCCAGTGATTGCGGCACCCCGGCTCAAACGTGACGTTCGCCACATGGACCGACCCCTCCACCAGAGAGGCCAGGTAGCTCTGTCCGTCAAAATACCGGCCATAGGGATTCTTCTCCCCCGCGGGAAACGGGGAGACCTGCTGCAGTTCTTCTTCCTTCGTCATCATGCATCCTCCTTTGTATGCTGCGCCTTCCGGTGCTTTTCTCCTGTATGTACTGTAAAACAGCGCGGAGAAAATCGCCAATACCTGCTCCACATACCGTCATATACAGAGGAAGCATGGCCGGCCGCCTGCCATGCCGCAGGAAAGCGCCGCTCCGCCGCCCCACTGGAAAAAGAAAGAGCTTTCCATTATAATACGAAAAGAGTAGCCTCTTTCTGCGCCCGCGGGGCATCCAACGGCCGAAGCGGTCTCTCTGTCCATCGCTCTCCTGTCTGAATGAAGAAAATTCGGACACGGGTATACATTTTATTTCCGCAAGCGTACCATTACGCAGGCGCCGCAGAAAGGAAGGAATCATCATGCCGCTCGTCGGGACGAAAGAAATGTTCAAAAAAGCGTACGAAGGGCACTACGCCATCGGCGCGTTCAACGTCAACAATATGGAGATCATTCAGGGCATCATGGAGGCTGCTGATGAGACGCAGTCCCCAGTCATCCTGCAGGCTTCGGAAGGGGCGCGCACCTACGCGGGGCAGAACTACATCGTAGACCTCGTGAAGACCGCATGCGCCCAGTATCCCCACATCCCGTTGGCGCTCCACCTGGACCACGGCTCCACCTTCGAGATCGCGAAGGCCTGCATCGACGGCGGCTTCACCTCCGTCATGATCGACGGCTCGAAGCATCCCTATGAAGAGAACGTGCGCCTCACGAAGCAGGTGGTGGAGTACGCCCACGACAAGGGCGTCGTCGTCGAAGCCGAGCTGGGACGGCTCGCCGGCGTGGAAGACAACGTAAGCGTCTCCGCGAAGGATGCGCTCTTCACCGATCCGGATCAGGCGGCAGAATTCGTAGCCCTCACGGGATGCGACTCCCTCGCCATCGCCATCGGTACGAGCCACGGCGCATACAAGTACAAAGGCGACCCCTATCTCGACTACGACCGTCTCGAAAAAGTGGGCCAGCTCCTGCCGGGCTTCCCCATCGTCCTCCACGGCGCGTCCACGGTCATTCAGGAATTCGTGGCGAAATGCAACGAGTTCGGCGGCCACGTGGAAGGCGCAAAGGGCGTGCCGGAAGACATGCTGAATAAGGCGGCGCACATGGCGGTGTGCAAGATCAACATCGACACGGACATCCGTCTGGCCATGACCGGAGCCATCCGGGAGAGCCTCTTCAAGGACCCGTCCAACTTCGATCCCCGGTCCTACCTCAAATCGGGCCGTCAGGCCGTGAAGGACATGGTGAAGCACAAGATCGTCGCCGTGCTCGAATCGCAGAATAAAATCTGATAAAGAACAGAAAAGCCTCTCGCTCCTGCGCGAAAGGCTTTTTCTTTTTGTCCTTTATCGTTCTTTCAGATGCAGGCACCGGCCGATGACATCCCCCGTGCGGAGGTATTCGTAGGTGGGCATCTCGAAGAGCACCGGCCGGAGCGCGCGGTAATCGATCTTTCCCGCGGCATTCAAAACGCTCTCGTCAGCGAAGGTCTCATCGATGCGGCAGATGAAGCTCTCGAAGCCCGGCGTCTCATACGTATCCACCACGGTGCACGCCATGGACACCGGGGACTCGTCCAGGAGGGGCGCGCCGTTTGCCGCTTCGTGCCAAGCGAAGAGCCCGCTCTTGTCTTCTCTGCGGCCGCTCACCTTCCCCGCGCGGTCCGCTTTCGGGAGGAGCGCCTCGTCCACGAGGTTCACCGTGAGCACGCCGGAGGCGCGGATGCCTTCGTTCGTGCGGTGCGCCGCCGCCATGGAGACGAGGATGCGGTCGTGACCGATGATGCCCACGTGTCCCACGAGCGCCCAGTTCGGCCTGCCGCCTACCATCGCGCCCACCACCGTCATCAGCGTCGGATAGAGCGCCAGCGTATGTCCGATCTCTTTTTTCATTGAAGTGCCTCCTTTCCCGGCCCCGCGGCTGCCGTTTCCTTCATTATAGAGAGCCGCGCCCCGCGCTTCCAATGCCTGCTGTCGATACGGACGCATGCAGAGGGAGCATGGACGAAATGCAGCGGATACGCCGCGCGCATGCGTTTCCATAAAAAACAGGCATTCGACCCGGGGGCTCCCCGGCGCTACAATACGGACAGTAAAGGAGGGATCGCTGTGAAATACACGAAACTGGGCGCGACGGACCTCACGGTATCGCGCATCTGCATGGGCTGCATGGGCTTTGGCGACGCAAAGCGGGGCCAGCATACATGGACGGTGGACGAGGAGACCACCCGCGCCATCGTCCGGCGGGGCCTGGAGCTGGGCATCAATTTCTTCGACACGGCCATCGCTTACCAGAGCGGCACCAGCGAGCAATACCTCGGCCGGGCGCTCCGGGACTTTGCACGGCGGGAAGACGTGGTGGTGGCCACGAAGTTCCTCCCCCGCACGAATGAAGAGATCGCAGACGGCGTCTCCGGGCAGGAGCACATCCGCCGCATGATCGACAGAAGCCTTGCCAATCTCGGCATGGACTACGTGGACCTCTACATCTATCACATGTGGGACTGGCAGACGCCTCTCGAAGACATCATGGAGGGCCTAAACGAGGTGGTGAAAGCGGGCAAGGCGCGGTACATCGGCATTTCGAACTGCTTCGCCTGGCAGCTCTGCCGGGCAAACGACATCGCCGATAGAGAAGGCTTTGCGAAATTTGTCTCCGTACAGGGACACTACAATCTCATCTTCCGGGAAGAGGAGCGGGAGATGGCTCCCTTCTGCCGGTTGGAACATATCGCCATGACGCCGTACAGCGCGCTCGCCGGCGGCCGCCTCGCCAAGCATCCCGGCGAGACGTCGAAGCGCCTCCGCGAAGACAGCTACGCCCGCTTCAAGTACGACGGCACCGCGGAGGCCGACGCGCCCATCATCGCCCGCACGGCGGAGATCGCCGACCGGCGGGGCGTCTCCATGACGGAGGTGGCCCTCGCGTGGCTCCTTGGCCGCGTCACCGCTCCCATCGTGGGCGCGACGAAGGTATCCCACGTGGAAGGCGCGGCGAAGGCGGCGGACCTTGTGCTCACCGCAGAAGAGACCGCCTGGCTGGACGAGCCCTACGTCCCCCATCCCCTCGAAGGGGTAATGGCACAGAATACGCCCGATGCGGCGCGGGCCGCTCACGTGTGGTCCACGGGCTCGCAGACCATCTGACCCTCTTTCACGCACGCAAAAAGCACGCGGAACATCGTTCCTGCGTGCTTTTTTTCCTTTTCAGTTGCCGAGCATGAGACGGTCACTGATGGCGTCGGACGTCTCTTCAAATTTCTTGAGGAGCATGTCGATGGTGAGCTCTTTCTTCTCCTCCGGCGTGTAGTCCGCGATGATGCGGCCGCTGTTCATCATGATGAGGCGGTTGCCGAAGCGGAGGGCGTCGCGCATGTTGTGCGTGATCATGAGCGTGGTCAGGTGCTGCTCGCTCACGATGTCGTGAGTGAGACGGAGCACCTTCTCCGCGGTCTTCGGATCGAGGGCCGCCGTCGGTTCATCAAGGAGGAGGAGCTTGGGCTTCTTCAGCGTGGCCATGAGGAGCGTCACCGCCTGGCGCTGCCCGCCGGAGAAAAGGCCGATGCGCGTCTGAAGGCGGTCCTCCAGCCCGAGGTCGAGCCGGGCGAGCATGTCGCGGAAGCGGTCGTGATCTCCCTTGCCGAAGGCCCAGCGCAGCCGGCGCGATTCGCCCCGCCGGGCGGCGAGGATGAGATTCTCCTCGAGCTGCATGCCCGCGGCGGTCCCCTTCATGGGGTCCTGGAACACGCGGCCGATGTATTTCGCGCGCTTGTATTCGCTCATGTGGGTGACGTCTTTGCCGTCGATGGAGACGGTCCCCTCATCGGGGATGTACGCCCCGGAGATGCTGTTCAAAAGCGTGGATTTCCCCGCGCCGTTGCCGCCGATGACGGTGCAGAAATCGCCGTCGTTCAGCGTGAGAGACAGATCGATGAGCGCCTTCTTTTCATTCTGCGTGCCTTTGAAAAAGGTCTTGCTGATGTGTGAGATCTCGAGCATGGTCAGCCTGCCTTTCCTAAGTTCAGATTTTCCTTGATCATCGGCATGGCCAGCGCAATCATGACGAGCACCGCCGTGAAGAGCTTCAGATCGTTCGGCGGCATGCCCATGAAGAGCACCACGGCGATGACGATGCGGTAGAGTACGGAGCCCAGGACGACCGCCACGAGAGATTCCTTGAAGGTCGAGACGCCGAGAATGACTTCGCCGATGATGACGGACGCCAGCCCGATGACGATGGTGCCGATGCCCATGCCCACGTCAGCAAAGCCGTTGTTCTGCGCCACCACCGCACCGCAGAGACCGATCAGCGCATTGCTGATGAAGAGACCCATGATGATCATGGTGTCCGTATTGACGCCCTGAGCGCGCATCATCTGCACGTTGAAGCCCGTGGCGCGGATGCACATGCCGAGCTCAGTGCCGAAGAACCAGTAGATAGCCAGCGCGATCGCCAGCACGAGCACCGCCGGGAGGATGAAGGCCGCCATGCCCTGGCTCACGTCGAGGGCCTTCTGGGTGAGGGTGAAGACCGTATCCGTCCGGAGGAGGGAAATGTTCGCCTTGCCCATGACATGGAGGTTGATGGAGTACAGAGCGATCATGGTGAGGATCCCCGCAAGGATGGCCGGGATCTTCAGCTTCGTGTAGAGGACGCCCGATACGGCGCCTGCGATGACGCCGCCCGCCGCGCCCGCCAGGAGCGACGCCCACGGGGAAACGCCGGAGGTGATGAGCGTGGCCGCGATGGCCCCGCCCAGCGGGAAGCTCCCTTCGCAGGTCATATCCGGCACATCGAGCACGCGGAAAGAAAGAAACACGCCAAGCGACAGGATGGACCACATGAGCCCCTGCGCTACGGTCGAAACGGCAAGATCAAACATAGATTTCCACTCCTTACAGGGAATGCTCCCTTATTGTCCGGCTTTTATGGACGCGCCGGCTGACCATCATATAAATACAGTTTTTTCGCCTTCTGCCAGAGCTCTCCCGGTAGCCCCGCTTGGAAAACGGACGCCGCCGCCATATTGACCACGAGATCCGGGTCTTTCTGACGCGTGATGGGAAGTTCCTCCGGCACGGCGTCTCCGCGGAGGAGCTTTGCGGCCATCTTTCCCGCCGCAAAGCCCATGCGGTAGTAGTCCTCCGAGACGGCGAGCACCGCCCCGCGGCGCACCATCTCATCGTCGCTGCCCACTACGGGGATGCCCTTTTCGCGGAGCGCCGCGCAGATGCCGTCGAAATGGTGCTGCATGCGTCCGTCGATGGCGACGTACGCCGCGTCGGCCCGACCTGCGAGCGCGCAGGCCGCGTCTTCCGGCGGCGTATCCTTTGGAACGGGCGCTTCCACGAGGGAGATCTTCATGTCCCCCGCAGCGGCCCGGAGCCACTGAAGCTGCGCCGCCGCCTTGGTATCCTCTGCCGAATAGAGGACGGCCATGCGCTTCACGCGGAGGATGCGCCGCGCCGCATCAAGCTGCTGTACCACTTCGGGAAGGGACATCACGCCGGTAAAGTTCCGGTGGCCCTCCAGCCACGGCGCATAGGCAAAGTTCAGAACGCCCGCGCCCACCACAGGCGTGGTGCGGAGCGCGCCTGCCGCCGCTTCCGCCGCCTCGGCTCCGATGACGGCGACGAGGTCTTTCTTTTCCTTTTTGAAACGGCCCGCCGCCTCGGCGAGCGCCCCCGCATTGCCGCCGCCGGAGAGGAACTCGATGCGCAGGTCCTTTCCTTCTTCCCAGCCGTCTGCAGCCAGAGCGGCAAGGAACCCCGCCCGCAGGCGGTCCTGCTCGGGCACGCTGTCTCCCTGAAGGAGCCCCACGTCGTAGACGGCTTTCTTCGGGATGGGACGGACCGGCGGCGCTTCCTTCCCTCCGCGAAGGAGCAGCCCCGCCGCAGCGAGCGCCCCCGCCGCCAGGAGGACGAAGCCCCACAGGAGGAACCTTCGTGTCCGTTCAAACGCCATGGGCGGTCATCCTTCCCCGCAGGTCACCATCAGATGAGCTCCGCCCGGTCCAGTACGGACGGCGGCACCTGGATGCCCAGCGTTTCCATTTCTTTCTGATTGATATAGAGCTTCGACTGCGCCGCGCCCTCCACGGGGAGATCCTTCACGGTCTTCTTCCCTTCGAGGATGTCCGCGGCCATCTCGCCCGCCCGATAGCCGATGTCGTAGAAGCTGATCGACTCGGAGGCAAAGGCCCCGCTCTCTACATGGCCCACCTCGGCGCCGTACACGGGGATCTTCCCGCGGTTCGCCACCGCCATGAGATTTGGGATGGACGAGGCCACGACATTATCCGTGGGCACGAAGATCGCGTCCACTTCGCCCAGGAAGGACTCCGCTGCCTGCTGCACGTCGTTGATGGAGTTCGCCGTGACCTCCACCACTTCGATGCCGTATTTGGCGCATTCCGCCTTCAGGCGCTCCACCTGGATGAGGGAATTGATCTCGCCCGCATTGTACATGACGCCCAGCTTTTTGATGTTCGGCTGGATCTGGCGGATGAGGGCGACCTGCTTGTCCAGCGGGCCCCTGTCGTGGGTGCCCGTGACGTTTCCGTCCGGAGCGGCTTCCGATGCCATGAGCTTCGCATTTTCAAAATCGGCGATGGCCGTGCACACGATGGGGATGTCCGCCGTGGCGTTCGCCATGGCCTGCGCCGCCGGCGTGGAGACCGCCCCGATAAGGGCGTACTTCCCGGAGACGAAGCGGTTCGCGATGGTCTGCAGATTGGACTGGTCGCCCTGGGCATTCTGCTGATCGATCTCGATCTTGTCCATGAGCCCGCGTTTCTCGAGCGCGTCCACGAAGCCTTTATTTGACGCGTCGAGCGCTGGATGCTGCACGATCTGTACGATCCCTACCATTTTCTTCCCAGAGCTCTCCCCGGAAGAAGAGCTTCCGCATCCTGCCACGACGCCTGCGGCGAGAACGCCCAAAAGACCTGCCGCCAATACCTTTTTCCACATTTTTTTGCCTTCCATGCTGCTTTCCTCCTTACATCAGCGCTTTCGCGCCTGCGGGATGCCCCGCGTTCCCTGAGAGGCGAGGTGCCTCTCTCCTTCCATGCTGCTGTCAGATCATTTCAGCCCGGTCCAGTACGGACTGGGGGATCTGAATCCCCAGGAGCTCCATCTCCTGTTTATTGATATAGAGCTTCGATTTGTCCGCCGTCTCTACGGGGAGATCCTTTACGGTCTTCTTCCCCTCGAGGATGTCCGCGGCCATCTCCCCTGCCTGGTAGCCGATATCATAATAGCTGATCGACTCGGAGGCGAGCACGCCGTTCTTCACGTGGCCCACTTCCGCGCCGTACACGGGGATCTTATTCGCGTTCGCCACCGACATGAGCGTCGGAATGGACGAGGCCACCACGTTGTCCGTGGGCACGTAGATGGCGTCCACCTCGCCGACAAAGCTCTCCGCCACCTGCTGGATGTCGTTGATGGAGTTCACCGTGAGCTCCTTCACGGACATGCCCAGAGGCTCGCAGATCTCATGGAGATGCTTTGCCTGGATGACGGAATTGATCTCGCTCGAATTATAGATGATGCCGATGGCCCTGGCGTTCGGCTGGATCTCGCGTATGAGCGCCACTTCCTTCTCCGTGGGGCCGCGGTCCGACGTGCCGGTGACGTTGCCGTCCGGGGCGGCTTCCGACTTCATGAGCTTGGCCGTCTCGTAATTGGTCACCGCCGTGCATACGATGGGGATATCCGCCGTAGCGTTCGCCATGGCCTGCGCCGCCGGTGTGGAGATCGCCCCGATGAGGGCGTATTTCCCGGAGACGAAGCGGTTCGCGATGGACCGGAGATTCGACTGATCGCCCTGGGCATTCTGCTGGTCGATCTCGATCCTATCCGCCAGCCCCCTCTTTTCGAGCGCGTCCACGAATCCCTTGTTCGCGTCGTCGAGCGCCGGGTGCTGCACGATCTGCACCACGCCGACTTTCATCTTGCCGCTCTCCGAAGCGCCCCCGCCGCATCCGGCAAGCGCTCCTGCCGCCGCAAGGCCCAGGAGCCCCGCGGCCGCCAGGGCCTTCCATTTCTTTCCTGCCATACTTCTCAACCTCCCAAACTACCTCTGCAAGAGCCCTGCCGTCCCTTTTCTCCCTGGTCCGGCCCCCTTGCAGTTTGTATTTGCTCATTATAACATATTTATTCTGTCTTTGCATGGCGCTCTGCCATACCGGCATAACGGGTAAAAAAGCGCAAAAAAATACACCCCAGCGAGAGCTGAGATGTATCGCCTGCTTATTCAGCGGCCGGCGCCTGTACGACGGATTTGCCTTTGTAGAAACCGCATACCGGGCATACACGGTGAGGCATCTTCAGTGCATGGCACTGCGGGCACTCTACGAGGCCGGGTACAGTCAATTTCCAATTGGCACGTCTTTTATCGCGACGGGATTTCGAATGTTTACGCTTCGGGGCTGGCATCTGTTGCACCTCCTTACCGATCATCGGACCGCTTGCCGACGGTGTTTACGGCTCATGCCGTCTCTCTCGGATTATCCGAAAAGAATTTATCAACTTCATCATTATAATTGGCAGAAAAGTTTTTGTCAAGAAAGCTGCCGCATGCGCGAAGAGAAAAGATCGCCCCGCGCGGCGCTTCCATTATGGTATTGCGAATGTACAATTTAAGTGCAACATCCTATGGGACATAGAAAAAATGGCCCATAGGAGCCTGTCATAACTAAGGTGTTTCAGCTCATTACCTTTCAGGAGGTTCCTATGTGCCATTATCATCATCTTACTCTCTTTGA
>CASEBK010000028.1 GCA_949286115.1 uncultured Veillonellaceae bacterium
CCTCCGCGGCGGGCCGGTATTCTGGTGTTTCGGCAGCTACAACCCGCCGCAGAGCGCCAATAACTGGGTGAATGAGGAAATGCTCCTCGATCAGCCGGACCGGCTGGTGCATCATTCCGATTACCGGCAGGTCCCGGCGGATTGGCTTGGCGCACAGTTTCTGGAAGATGCGGACCGGCTGCGGCAGCGGAACGAACGGGCCTATCGCCACGAATATCTGGGAGAAGTCACAGGCACGGGCGGCACGGTCTTCGAAAATGTGCAGGAGCGACGCCTTACTGATGAAGAAGTCTCTCATTTCGACAGGCGGCGCTACGGCTTGGATTTCGGCTTCGCCGTGGATCCTCTCGCCTTCGTGTGCATGCACTACGACTCGAAGCGGGAGATCCTCTACATCTTCGATGAGATCTACCAGCAGAAGCTCACCAACGCGCAGGCAGCGGATCGCATCGGGCAGAAAATATCCGGATCGGCCGTCATATGGGCGGACTCTGCGGAGCCGAAGAGCATCGCAGAAATGAAGGAACGGGGCCTCCGCATTTACGGCGCCAAAAAGGGGCCGGATAGTGTGGACTACGGCATCCGGTGGCTCCAAAATCTGTCCGCTATCATCATCGACAAGACCCGCTGCCCGAATACCTACCGGGAATTTGTGGGTTATGAATACGAAAGGAACCGGGACGGCCAGTTCATCAGCGCCTACCCGGACAAAAACAATCACGCCATCGACGCCGTGAGGTACGCCATGCGGGACGACATGCGGAGCGGCGGCATGCGGGTCATGAAGTGGTAACACAACGGAAGATCGTTCCGTCCTATCAGGCGGGAAAACGCGAGACACAGCCCCTCACAGGGCTCGTAGATTGACATTAAGGAGAATCCATGGAACTTGAAGAAGCCAGAAGACTGGTCACGAAGTATGAATCGGCGATGACTGCGGCAGCGGCTCATATGGAAGTAGCCTATCGCTACTATGCCGGGCAGAATGACATCAAATTCCGCCGGACTCGGGTAGACTGCGGCGAGGAAGGAAAGAGCCTGCTGCGCCGCGCGGATAACCGGATCGCCTTCAATTTCCACGCGCTGCTCGTGGATCAGAAAGCGAGCTACCTTTTCACGGCGCCGCCCGTGTTTGATGTGGGAAATGAATCGGCCAATAAAAAGATCCGTGCGGCCCTGGGCGGAGCTTACGGCAGGAAGATCAAAAACCTCTGCGTCGACGCCTCCAATGCGGGCGTTTCGTGGGTGCACTATTGGAAAGACGACAGCGGAAATTTCCAGTGGATGCCCGTCCCTGCAGTTCAGGTCTATCCGATCTTTACCGACGACCTGCAGGCCGACCTGTCCGCCGTCATGCGATGCTACAGGACGCTGGACGATGACGGGAAAGAGTGGAAGATCTACGAATTCTGGAACGATACGGAAACGGAAGTATACCGGCAGAAAGACGATGTATTTCTCCCCTTTGACCGGTTCAGCATGCTGCTGGACGGTGTGGCGACACCTGCCAACGTCTATCGCCACGGACTGGGCGCGGTGCCGTTCATTCCCTTTTTCAACAACGGCCAGTCCCGGTCCGATCTCGACCGGGTGAAAGACCTGATCGACGCTTATGACAAGACGTTTTCCGGATTCGTAGACGACCTCGAAGACATTCAGGAAGTGATCCTCGTGCTGACCAACTACGGCGGCACAGATACGAAGCATTTTCTGGACGACCTCAAGTATTACAAGACCATTCAGGTCGATTCGACAGGCGACGGAGACCGCTCCGGCGTATCGACCCTTACCATCGACATACCCGTGGAAGCGCGGGACAAACTGCTCGATCTTACACGGAAAGCCATTTTCGATATGGGCCAGGGCGTGGATCCGCAGCAGCAGTCTTTCGACAGGACATCCGGCGAGGCGATGAAATTCATGTATTCCCTGCTGGAGCTGAAAGCGGGGCTCATGGAGACAGAATTCCGCCTCGGTCTTGATACCCTCATCCGGGCGATCTGCCGCCTGTCAGGACTGGCAGAGCCTGAAACGGTCATCCAGACATGGACGCGCACCGCCATCAGAAACGATTCGGAGCTGGCGGACATGTGCAGTAAAGCCGTGGGCGTGCTGTCCACAAAGACGATCCTGAAGAATCATCCTTTCGTGGACGATCCGGAAGCGGAAGAAAAAGAGATCCGAAAAGAAAAAGCGGCGGCCGAAGATGAGGCCGACACCTATCGAAAATCATTCAAAAAGGCACCTGATACGGGCGAAGAAGGCGGGGAATAAAAGGATATGGACATGCCGGACGAAGAGTATTGGAAGGGCCGTTTCGAGGCCCTGAGCGCCTCTTTACTGGAAGACGGCATGGACTATTACGACGATGCGGAGCGTCTCTTCAGGAAAGCGCAGAATGCCATCGACGGAGATATCGCCGTCTGGTACCAGCGTTTTGCCGAGAATAACAAGATCACGCTGCAGGAAGCACAGAAATGGCTGCGGGATAAGGAGCTGAAAGAATTTCAATGGACCGTCGAAGACTACATCGCCCGCGGGAAAGAAAACGGCGTATCTGCCGACTGGAGCAAAGAGCTGGAGAATGCGTCGGCCCGGGTCCACATCACCCGGCTGGAAGCGCTCAAGCTGCAGATCCAGCAGCACCTGGAAGAGCTGTACGGGAATTATCTGGACGGATTGGACTCCGCCATGCGGCAGACCTATCAGGAAGGATATTACCGGACAGCCTACACGATGCAGGAAGGCTTCCACACGGGCTTCGACGTGGCGGCCCTCCCGGAAAGTGCGGTCGATGCAGTCATCCGAAAGCCCTGGGCAGCGGACGGCGCCAATTTCTCCGACCGCGTATGGAAAGACAAGGAAAAACTGCTGCGGACGCTCCATGACGAGCTCACGCAGGGCCTCATCCGCGGGGATGCGCAGGACGCCATCGTGCGCCGATTTCATAAACGGATGGGGACTTCTCTTTCAAGCGCCGGACGGCTTATCGCGACGGAGTCGGCTTTCTTCGCTTCCAAAGGCGAGATGGACAATATGAAAGAGCTTGGGGTGGAGAAATACCAATTCCTCGCCACGCTGGACAGCCGCACCTCCGACATCTGCCGGAGCATGGATATGAAGATCATCCCCATGAAAGACTTCCAGCCCGGCGTGACCGCGCCGCCTCTCCACTGCTGGTGCCGCTCCTGTACGGTGCCCTATCTGAAAGAGGTCCCGGAAGGTTTCCGTGCCGCGCGGGACGACAAGGGAAAGACTCACTACGTACCGGGAGAAATGTCCTACAAAGACTGGAAAGCTGTGTATGTTGATAAAAAGATGACGCCGGAAGCGTGGCAGGCGTCCTTTGTGTTCAACTTCAAAAAGAAAATCCTCGAGCAGGATGTGGCCGATGCGGAGCAGTCCTATGATCAGGCGAAGCAGGATTTGGATTCGCTTCCGGATAGGGAATATGCAAATATCTGGAGAGATCCGGTTTCCCTGAGCGACTGGGAAGAGAAGCAGGATCGCATCCGGGCAAAACAGGGATATTTCGAGCAGAAAATCAGCGAAGCGCTTTCCTCCGCGGAAAAAGAAAAATTCGAGAGGCTTCTTGAGGACCTGAAAGAATTTGACCGGCTCGGTGCTGAATTCTCTAAGAAGAAAAAGAAGCTCGAGGCGGCGGAAGAACTTCTCGAAAATGCGCGGATCGAGTTAGAAAAGCACCTGAATGGTGGTAAAATAAAAGAAAACCCGTATTCTTCGAAAAGAAAACGGGAAGCGCTCTGGTTTGATGAAAAGCACGGCGGTTTTTCGGCAGCGGATAAATACTTCGACCCGCCGGCCGTTAAAATCCATAAAGCCGCGACGGACAAAGAGCGGAATGGATTCTATACTTATACGCAAGGTTCCGGTGGGCATAACAGACCGATTGCGGGGTTCAGAAAACCCTATTATGAACCGGGCAGCGGCTGGGAGGAACGATACTATGTCGGGCCGAAGAAGGTATGGATCAACTATGAGGGCAAAGGGGAAGCCATACGCGGCCTGACTTCGCTTATTTCAAAATCCACCTACGATAAAGACGTATGGCTGCAATCCGGGCAGGATTTCGCCACGCTGGAAGGCTTTCTGAAAATACCCTACGGCACGTTGCAGAAGATGAGCGATAAGGAACTTCAGCAGTTTGTAGGGCACCGGGACAAGATTTATAATTTCCTCTCAACAGCAATTAATGAGGGCGGCGGAGGTGTGTTCAATCAGAAGCCCATGAAGTTCAATATCTATGCACCAAAAGGGGCTCAGATGCTATATGCTTCAAATGCGGGCGCCTATGGGAAAGGCGAAAATGAAATGATCCTGCAGCGCGGGGCGCTGTATAAAATCACGAAAATCTACTGGGGCAAGGACGCGACGGACGGCGGAAAGAAAAAACTGTTCGTTGATATGGAAATCCACACTGAAGAGGGATACGATACCTTTCAGCAGGACCCGGATGAATGGACAGGACCGACGGATGATTATAAGAGCTGATGGCGGAGGCAGAAATGGAAGCAGATGAACTGGAACGCTCGAAATGGAGCGAAGAAAAGAGAAGAGCATGGGAAAAGAAATGGGAAGAGCACGCTCACGAAGTGTGGATGGGTGATCCATTCACGGGGCCGTGCGCCAAGTGTCTGTGGAGATATAAAAATAGGAGCCCGGAAATTGCAAATTGCCTGATGTATCCTGAAAATGATGGAGCAGGGCCCGATAAACCCTATGAAGTTACGAATGGAAATCAGCGTTGTCGGTTTTTCAGAGAAGACCCGGATGCGTAATGGACGCGGATGAACTGGAACGCTCGAAATGGAGCGAGGAAAAGCGCAAAGCATGGGAAAAGAAATGGGAAGAGCACGCTCACGAAGTGTGGATGGGCGATCCATTCACGGGGCCATGCGCCAAGTGTCGGTGGAGATATAAAAATAGGAGCCCGGAAATTTCAAATTGCCTGATGTATCCTGAAAATGATGGAGCAGGGCCCGATAAACCCTATGAAGTAACGAATGGAAATCAGCGTTGTCGGTTTTTCAGAAAAGACCCCGATGCATAATGGAAGCAGATGAATTGGAACGCTCGAAATGGAGCGAGGAAGGAGATGAGTAAAATGATATCTTTGTATGGTTATCTTGGGAAGCGCGTAAAGATTATCGATGACAACGGAAAAGAATGGCATGGATATGTTGATTTATATACCAGCGATCTTGATAATGAAACTGATGGTATCGCAGAGGAAAGCATTGTGATAAAGACTGATGGCGAAGATGATGAGATCAGGTATATCGAGTTCATGCAGCACGAAGTGAAATCCATCGAGGTAGAAAAATAAAAGCCGTCCGCGGTTAAGCAGACGGCTTTTGTGTTGGTACCTTATTGACGAAGCCTTCCCGACTTTATAAAATGAAGTAGATGCAACTGATATTTAGTTACTTTCACGCGGAGGCACTAAGTGAGCCAGACGGATAAATTGATACAGCGCGTATTGTCTTTCCCAACGGATTTAACATACAGCGATTTTGTCCGGTTTATGAAAATTTTCGGATATGTGGAAGATGACAGCCCCAATGGATCGCGTGTTAAATTCTATAAAAAGGATGGAAATACCTTCCGCGTTTTTGCTATGGCGCATAAACCGCATGGAAAAAGCGGCGCCGTCATGAAAGTTTATATGCTCAGAGAGGCAGTTGCATTCTTAAGGGAGGCCAATGAATTATGAATGGTGTCATGACGTACAGGGGCTATGATGGGCTCATACGGTACAGCGAAGAAGACAGACTGTTTTTCGGCGTCGTGCAGGGAGTCTCTGACAAGATCACCTTTGAAGGGGAGTCCGTGGATGAGCTTGAAAAAGATTTTCATGAAGCGGTCGATGATTATCTGGCATTTTGCCGGAAAATAGGGAAAGAACCAGATAAGACGTATCGCGGAAGCTTTAATGTAAGGATTGCCCCGGAATTACACCGGGAAGCCTGTCGGCAGGCTTGTCGTCAGGGGATCTCGCTGAATCAGTTCGTGGAAACTGCCATTCGCAGGCAGCTGGCAGCGGACAGCGTGCAGGAAAATTACAAATCTGTGCAGACTTCCGGCGGATGGATAAGTGCTTCCTTTGACAGCTACGCAGATTATGGCCCGGACATGATCAACGGCAATGTGATTTCATTCCATAGAGTATTGGATGACGATATGAAACAGAGAATGTGAGGGGCGGACAGAAGATGGATATGAAGGAAAGAAGCTACTATATCAGTCAGATATCTGTGCCTGTTGTGGAGTATCGATATGAAAAAGAAAAAGCTGGTGTCTCGGGTCAGATGGAGAGTACGTATGAGATCCAGATGAAAGCGCCTTTTACAGAAGACAGAGGAATCGCTTTTCCCTGTGCTGTGACGGCGGATATTCACGCGCCGGGGATCACGGCGAAGATCGTTGCCGAAGCTATCGTCGGTATCAACGGGGAAAAAGAGGCCCCGAATGACGAAGAGATGAAACAGGTCACACGTGTGTTTTCTGCTCCCCTTCGCGCAAAGATCACAGAGATCTTTGCATATCTTACCGGGAATACAAAACCTTTCCCGATCATCCTCCGGGGAGAGCCCGCAGAGAACTGACAATGTTTTATTCAGCACTCGAAAGAGTGCTTTTTTTGTACCCATTTGAGAAGGGAGGTGAGGGGATGTATATCTGGCTGAAGCGGTATATCAGGCAATTCGGGAAGGATTTCCCGCTGTCTGCGGTCATCGATCGGACGGAGTATGAGATCGTCCGCATCATTCAATCCTGCTGCGCGAGCGGGCGGGAGTATGACGGCGGAGAATCTGACGACGTGCCCAAAGTGGGGGCGGCAGTCGTCGGGAAAAGCGTATTAAGGGAGGCATAACACATGGCTTACGAAAAACAGACATGGAATGATGGGGATCTCATCACCAAAGAAAAACTGAACCACATCGAAGAAGGCATCGAGAATATCGAGCTGACGCCCGGCCCGCAGGGACCGAAGGGAGATACCGGAGCGGCAGGCGCTCAGGGGCCAAAGGGAGACACCGGCGCGGCTGGTACGGCGGCGACCATCTCCAGCGCTGCGGCGACGGTGGACAACACCACGTCGAGCACGCCGAAATGTACGGTCACCCTCGGAGGTACCGCACAGGCGCGGACGTTTACCTTCGCTTTCACAGGGATCAAGGGCGCGACCGGAGCCAAGGGGGATACCGGCGCGGCAGGCGCGACCGGTGCGAAGGGCGACAAAGGGGATACCGGAGCCGCCGGAGCGACCGGGCCGGCAGGTGCGAAGATCACCAGTATCGAGCTGAATATCAACGGCACCGCCATCACCGGCACGGCGCATCTGTCTGACAGCTCCACCGCATCTATCACAGGCACCTACACGGCAGGAACCTGATTTTTATTTCTCGATCGAGGCAGGTGAACCTCGGTAAAAACCGGAGAGGAGAAGAACATGACGACGGAAGAACTCATCGCCAAACTGGGCATCGCAGATGACAAAAAGAAAGAGGCCGCCGACGCGGTCAAAGAATTTCTGGACGGCGCCTACGTGCCCAAATCTCGTTTCAATGAGGTGAACGAGGAAAAGAACAGCCTCAAGGCATCCCTTGTCGATCGGGACAAGCAGCTGGACGGACTGAAGAAGAGCGCCGGAGACAATGACGCTCTGAAACAGCAGATCAAAGAGCTGCAGGAAAAGAATAAGGCCGCCGCTGCGGAATACGACGCAAAGATGAAAGAACTGCGCATGAATACGGCGGTCCAGATCGCGGTATCTAAGGACGCGCAGGACGCGGATATCGTGGCGGGTCTGATCGACAAGAGCAAGATCATCCTCGGTGAGGATGGAAAAATCACCGGTCTGGAAGAGCAGGTCAAAGCTCTGAAAGAAAGCAAGGGATTTCTTTTCAAGCAGGATCAGCCCGGCGGGTATGCTCCGAAGGGCGGCGGCAATCCGCAGAGGAATCCCTTCGCGAAAGACACGTTCAATATGACGGAGCAGGGGAAGCTGCTCCGCGAAAATCCCGAGCAGGCCAGAGCGCTGGCCGCCGCCGCCGGAATCTCGTTATAAATAAAGTAAAGGAGAATCAAAATGGCAGGAACCACTCTTTCTGATGTTATCGTTCCGGAGATCTTCAATCCCTATGTAATTCAGCGCACCATGGAACTGTCCGCCCTGTATCAGAGCGGCATTGTATCGAACAACGCGGAGTTTGACCGTCTCGCTTCGGAGGCGGCTCCCATGCACAATATGCCCTTCTTCGAAGACCTGACGGGTGAGTCGGAGAATGTGGTGGAAGGCGCGGACCTCACGGCCAATAAAATCACGTCCAGCAAGGACGTGTCCGTCACCATTCGCCGCGCCGCCATGTGGAGCGCCACCGACCTCTCCGCGGCACTGGCAGGGAGCGATCCCATGCAGGCCATCGCCAATCTGGTGGCCGGTTACTGGGCGCGGGACATGCAGAAGACGCTCATTCACATCCTGAAGGGCGTTTTCGCTGCCTCCACCATGGCGGATCATAAGCTGGATATTTCTGCCGAAGAAGGCGCGGCGGCGAATATCTCCGCGCCCGCTTTCATCGACGCGCTCCAGATGCTTGGCGATGCGCAGGGCCAGCTCACCGCGGTCTGCATGCACTCGGCGACGAAAGCCTGGCTGAAGAAGCAGAATCTCATCACTACGGAAAGAGACAGCAATTCCGTGGAATTTGATACCTATCAGGACCGCCGCGTCATCGTCGACGACGGCTGCCCGGTCTCGGGCGGCGTGTACACCACCTATATTTTCGGCGCCGGCGCTTTCGCTCTCGGCAACGGCAATCCGGTAGGCTTCGTTGCGACGGAAACGGACCGCGACAAGAAGAAGGGCTCCGGCGTGGATTACCTCATCAATCGCCGCACGTTCATCCTCCATCCGAGAGGCATCGCGTGGCAGAATGTGGTCAAGGAGCATGTGGAGTCCCCGTCCAATGCGGAGCTGGAGAACGGCACCAACTGGAAACGCGTTTTCGAGCCGAAAGCCATCCGCGTCGTCGCGCTGCTCCACAAGATCGGGCAGTAACATGCTGACGGCGGACAGGCTGCGGGCGATCACCGCCGCGCCGGATACGGTGAGCGATGAGACGCTGCAGTTCATTCTGGACAGTGTGAAGGAACTCATCTGCAACTACTGCCGCCTGGCAGCGGTTCCGGACGGCCTTACCATGACGGCTTACCGTATGGCGGCGGATCTGTACCGGGCTGAGGGGTACGGCAGCGTTTCCGGAAGCGGCGCGGTGCAGTCCGTGAAGACCGGAGATACGACCGTATCCTACAGGGACAGAAGTTCCGGAGAAGCATACCGCACATATGCGGCGTCTGTCCTGCGCAACTATGAAACGCAGCTCAACCGTTTCCGGAAGCTGGGGTGGCCGTCATGCTGCAGATGATGTGGGATGCGGCCCGCGGAGAGATCGAGAAGCTCTACGAAGACCGGTGCGATATCGTGGTCAGCGATCCGGAGAAAGATCCGGAAACAGGAATTACCAGAACGGCAGAAAGAACGCTCTATACGGCGCTTCCCTGCCGTTTGTCTTTTCTGTCTTCTCCGGCAGCGGAGGCAGGCATGGCCCCGCTACAGTCGCAGTCGGTGAAGCTTTTTCTTGCGCCGGAGGCGGAGATCCCGCCGGGCTGCCGCATAGACGTTACCCGCATGGGCCGCACGGTGCAATATAAAAGCTCCGGACCGCCTGCGATGTATCCGACGCATCAGGAGATCACGATGGAATTGTATGAGGAAACGCCGTGAAGAAGGATTTTTCCGGGCTGAAACGGCTGCAGGAGCAGCTGTCCGGCATCGTTACGGAGAAGGACCGTTTCATGGCGCAGACAGCCCGGGGACTCTCGGCGATCTTTCTGCGGGAAGTCAAGAAGAGGACGCCTGTCAGAAGCGGGAAACTGCGGCGCGGCTGGAAGGCGGGACACGCGGAAAAGCGGGGCGGGCTGTACATTACGCGCGTACAGAACCCGGTGAGCTACGCGCCCTATGTGGAGTACGGGCACCGGACGAGAGGCGCGGGAGGCGTCCCGGAAGCGCAGCGGAAACGGAAATGGATAGAAGGACAGTTCATGATGACCAATTCCGTGCGCGCTACGGAAGCGGAGAGGAAAGCCTTCGCGGCGAAACGATTTGAAGAATTTCTGAAAGGAGGAGGGAAGCGTGGCGGGTGATGTGAATACGTGGAGCCTCACCGCGGGGCTCGCGCGGAAACTGACGGAAGAATTCGGCGCGGACGCGGTGATCTATGCGGATTCCATTCCGCAGGATTTCCGCACGCCTTCTTTCTACGTGCGGCAGATCTCCGGCGGATTCACGGCGCTCCGCGGACGGCGGTACCGGCTGGATGCGGTGGTCATGCTGACCTATTTCCCGGAAGAGCACGCAAATGACCGTCAGAAGGATATCCTTGGCATGCTGTCCCGTCTGTATCCGGCGCTGGAATACATCACCGGCGCGGACGGTATGCCCCTTCGGGCGGACGGGATGAGTCACGAGATCACAGAGGACGGGCTGCACCTGACGCTTTCCTACCGCATTCCCGTATTCCGCACGTATGACCGCGGCGCGAAAATGATGGTGCTCCATCAGATCCAACACGTAAAGGAGACGGAAAATGGCGAATAGACCGACGCATACAAAAGAGCAGTACCTGCGATCTAAAAAATACAGGCACTGCCGGGATGCTCTCGCCGTGATTCTCGAAGAAGGGGAGAGCTACAGCGCGGACAAAGTGGATCAAATGCTGGACGCTTTCATGAAGCGTCCGATCATTGAGAAGAAAAACTGAAGGAGGACATTATGGCACTTGGCGGGGGTACTTGGCTCACGCAGAATAAGAAACTGCCGGGCACGTACATCAATTTCACGTCCAAAGTCCGGGCGAGTGTCAATATGGCTGACCGCGGATACGGGGCCATGGCGCTCGAACTGGACTGGGGGCCGGAAGACACGGTCTTTACCGTGACCAACGAAGATTTCCAGAAGGATTCCATGAAATATTTCGGCTACGACTACAGCGCCGATCAGGTGAAAGGTCTGCGGGATCTCTTTAAAAATCTCCAGACCGGATATTTCTACCGGCTGAATAACGGCGCGGAAAAAGCATCGTGCGATCTGGCGACGGCCCGTTATCCGGGAATCCGCGGCAACGATCTGGAGATCGTGCTGCAGGTGAATGTGGATGACGAGACGAAATATGATGTGGAGACATACATCAAAGAGTATGTCGACGCGGCGGAAGTCGGCACGAGCGCCGTCGGAACGGCATCGACGGGGAAAGTAGAGACCCGGTCCTGCATCGATAAGCAGACGGTGAGCGGCTGGGACGATCTGGAAGACAATGATTTTGTCGTCTTCAAGCGGGAAGGCCTGATCTCCGAAGCTGTGACAGCGAGCACGCCGCTGACCGGCGGAACAAACGGCACGGCGGTGGCGGCTCTTCAGTATCAGAATTTCCTCGATAAGATCGAGCCATACTATTTCAATGCCCTTGGGTGCGTTTCCACGGAATCGACGATCCAGGACCTGCTGATCCAGTTCACGAAGCGCCTGCGCGATGAGGTGGGTGCGAAGTTCCAGCTCGTGATCTACGGGAAGGAAAACGTGGACTATGAAGGCGTCATCAGCATTCAGAACAAGGTCACCGATGAAGGGGAGAACCCGGCGTCGCTGGTGTACTGGGTGACCGGCGCGGAAGCGTCGTGCGCGGTCAACGCGTCCTGCACGAACAAGACCTATGACGGCGATTTCACGGTGGATACGAATTACAAACAGTCCGATCTGGAAAAAGCCATTACCGACGGCATGCTGATCTTCCACCGTGTGACCGATCCTGTGGACGGCGATATCGTGGGCGACGTAAACATCCTGCGGGATATCAATACGTTCACTTCTTTCTCGAAGGCGAAGAATGAAGACTTCTCCAGCAACCAGGTGATGCGTGTGCTGGATCAGCATGCCATCGACATCGCCCGCCTCTTTAACAAGACCTATCTCGGGAAGGAACCGAATGATGAAGCGGGCCGCACGGCGCTCTGGGGCGATATCGTGGCCTACGAAAAAGAGATGCAGCGCATCCGGGCGATCACCAATTTCAACCCCGACGACGTGCCGATCCCCACGATGGGACAGTCGAAAGAAGTGGTGCTCTCCGAATACGCGATCCAGCCGGTCATGTGTATGGAGAAGCTGTATATGAATATCATCATTGCGTAAGAAAGGTAGGCTGAATTATGGCTGACGCAATCAGAACCATGCAGGCGAGGGACGTGATCTCCGCCCGCATGGCTTCCTGCTATGTAACGATCAATGGGGAGCGCCTTCTGCTGCTCCAGGCGAAGACGCTTGAAGCCCGCGTGGAAAAGAACAAGGTGGAGGTCCCCATCCTCGGAAAATCCGGCCTTGGGCACAAGACCACGAACTGGAACGGCACAGGCAGCATGACGATCTACAGCAATACGAGCCGCTTTACGAATCTGGTGAAGCAGTACAAGGACAGCGGCGAAGACGTGTATTTCGATATGCAGGTCCGCATGGAAGATCCGACGTCGAATGCGGGCCCGCAGACTGTGATCCTGAAGGACGTCAATCTGGACAGCGCCACCATCGCCGCTTTTGACGCGGATGGAGACTGGGCCGAGCAGGATATCGATTTCACGTTTGAAGATTTTGAAGTGCCGGAAGCGTTTAAGGACCTGGACGGCATGGCCTAAGGAGGATCTATGACAGAACGATCGATGGCGGCGTTCCTCAAGAAGAATGCTGTCAGATATACGGAAGTGGAGGCGGTCATTTCCGACCGTTTCCAGGAGGGCGGCGCGCCGGTCCCCTGGCGGATCCGCGTGCTGACGCAGAAGGAGATGGACGCCATCTCAAAGAGCTGCACCCGGCGTATCGTGGATGCAAAGACGAAGGAAGAGCGGTATGAAGTCGACCGGGACGCACTGAGCCGGTCCATGCTGGAAGAGTGCGTGGTCTACCCGAATCTGAAGGACGCGGCGCTTCAGGACAGCTATGGCGTGTGCGGCGCGGCGGAGCTGGCGGAAACGATGCTTCTCCCCGGGGAATACGCGAACCTCATCAAATGCGTTACTCAGGCGCAGGGGATCGACAGCGGAATGGCCGATCAGATCAAGATCGTAAAAAACTGATCGAAGGCGGTGATGATCTGGCCGTGGTCTATCATTACTGCCTGCACAAATTTCATATCCTTCCGCATACGTTCAACGGGCTGCCTACATGGGAGCGCGCTTTTGTCTGCGCGAGCATCGCCGTGGAGCTGAAGCGGAAGAAGGAAGAAGCCAATCGGATGAAACAGAAGAGCAGGATGAGAAGGAGGTGACGGTATGGATGAACTGGCGCAGTATCTGGCCCTGAAAGACGGTGTGACAGCGCCGCTTCGGAGCATGCGGGATGCGGCTGACGCGCTGTACGAATCGCAAGAAGCGGTGGCACAGTCCATGGAGCGCATGGAAGACGGCATGGGCGGCATCGGCTCCGCTGCCTCTAAGGCGGGCGGTGTGATGGCGTCTCTCTCTTCCGGCATGAAGAGCATGGTCGGACAGTTTGCCGTCGGGAATATCGCCGCCAATCTCTTCATGCGGGCGGCCGATTTTCTCACCGAGCTGCCCGGACGCATCGTCTCGGCGTCTGACGCCTATGCGGGCATGGTGGCCCGGCTGAATCTTGTGACCGGTTCGGAGAAAGAAGCGGCGGAGATGAATGATCTGATCTACCAAAGCGCGCTCCGTGCCCGAGGAAGCTACGATGGAATGGCGGACTCGGTGTCTAAGATCGCCATGACGGCCAAAGACGCTTTCCCGGATCCACGGCAGGTCGTGCCGTTTGTAGAAGGGATACAGAAGCTTTTCACCATCGGCGGGACCGGCATCCAGCAGCAGGCCGACGCCATGCTCCAGCTGACGCAGGCGCTCGGAAGCGGAAAGCTGCAGGGGGATGAATTCCGATCCATCGCCGAAGCGGCGCCGCTTATTGAGCAGATGGTGGCGAAACATATGGGCATCGCGCAGGGCGAACTCAAGCAGCTCAGCTCACAGGGCGTCATCACGGCGGACATCCTGCGGGACGCGATCCTGGAAAATATGGATGAGATCAATGCGGACTTTGCCAAAATGCCTCTCACGTGGGAGCAGGCGTGGCAGCAGATGGGGACAATCACCACGCGGGCCATGGTACCTGTCTACGATGCCCTGAGCGGTATCATAAACGGCGGCGCGCTGAATGGATTTATTTCCGCTTTTTCACTGATCATGCCCGTCGTCGGGCGTGTGCTTGGCGGTATGATCCAGGCCGTGTCAGAGGCGGCCGGCGGGATAGGAGCTGTATTTTCCTATCTGGCAGACTGGGCTTCTGCCGCCTTCCTTTTGATCGGCTCGGCCTTTGAACAGGTCTATCCGGTCATCATCGGAGGCCTTGCCGGATGGGCCGCTTATCTGGCGATCGTGAACGGCCATCTCGTGATAGAAGCCACTGTGCAGGCGGCTTCAGCAGCCATGACGACCGTAGCGGCTGCAGCAAAGGAGGCATGGACGGCGGCGACGAATCTGCAGGTCGTGGCAGCGGCCGCTCTCAACGCGGTGCTGAACGCTAATCCCATCATGTGGGTGGCAAGGCTCGCGCTCTTTGCCGTAGCGGCTTTCGTCGCCTGGCAGGCGGGCACGATGGGCCTCAGAAATACCATCGCCGAGGCCTTTCGCACTATCGCGGACATCGCCGGTGCGGTGATCAACTTTGTCATCGCGAGGATCAATACGCTCATCCGGTTCATCGATGCGGCAGCTGCCGGTCTGAACCGACTGACGGGCTCGCATATCGAAGCCATCGGGACCATCGAATGGAAGGCCGAAGGCTGGGGAGACAAGGCGTATGACGCCGTGCAGAACTTCGATCCCGCAAAGGCGCTGGCGTCTTTGACTCAAGCGCCTGACGTCTCCTCTGGCGGCGTTCCGGCCGATTATGGTGGCTATGGCGTGCCTGCTGGCGGTATCGGCGAAGATGCGGAAGGACCGGCGGCAAAGGAAACGGCGAGCAATACGAAGGGCATCCTTGATGCGATGGACATCATGGACGAAGACATCAAATTCTTCCGGGATGCGGCAGAGCAGGAAGTGATCAACCGGTACACGACGGCGTCCGTGCAGATCCATCTGGAAAACACGAACAACATCACGAATGATGTGGACGCGGAAGGCATGATCACTCATTTGATCGACCAGCTCGAAGAAGCGGAACTGGCCGGAGCAGAGGCGGTGCATATCTGATGGCGTACTATTTCTATCTGGGAGACATGCAGCTCCCCGTGCCCCCGCCGAAGATGGATATCAAGATCGGAAACCAGAACCGGACGGTCAATCTGATCGATGGCGGAGAGATCAACATCATCAAATCGCCGGGGCTGAAGACGATCCGTTTCAATGCGCTGCTGCCCAATAAGGTCTATCCCTTTGCGGACTACGCGCAGAGCCTCACGGGCATTGCCGTGTCGGCTTTTCTTGGGAATGGATTCTCCTATCAGCCGGCGGAGAATTTCATCACCGCCTTCCAGACGGCGAAAGAAATGAGGACGCCGGTGAGGCTCATCATCACACGGCTGACAGCGGATTTCAGCCTGCTTTTTGACACGAATCTGCTCGTGACGGTCGAAGACTGCACGATGCAGGAAGATGCGAAGCAGGGAAACGATGTGATTTTGCCGCTGACGCTCAAGGAATACCGGCCCTACGGGACGAAAGAAGTGGAGATCACCACTGACGAAAACGGCGTGCAGCATGCCACGGTCAAGGAAACGAGGCAGACGGATAAGACCGTGCCGGCGGTGTGGACCTGCACGAAGGAAAAGTCTGTATTGGAAGCGGTGAAGCTCGCCTCGGGCGGCTCACTCAACTGGCGGCAGGTGGCCAACATCAACGGGCTGTACAATCCGTCCGCCTCACTGAAGAACGGGCAGGTGCTGCATCTTGAGTGACGATCTGACGGTACTCATCCATACGGCAGACAATCGGTGCTTGATTCCCGCCGTACTTGATGGGATGACGCTGGAATGGGCCCGAAAGGGCGCTCCGGGAAAGCTTTCTTTTCGGGCTGTGCAGGATGATCTCCTGTCCATGGAAGAGGGGGCCATCGTGCAGGTGAAACGGGGCGATACGGGGATATTCCAGGGCGTCGTGTTCTCCCGCCGTCTGGACAGGGATAATATCGTACAGGTCACGGCCTATGATCAGCTCCGCTACCTGAAAAATAAGATGGTCTACAACGCCATAGGAAAGAAAGCGTCGGAGATCATCAAGGAACTGGCGGAGGATTTCGGGCTGACCTGCGGGGAACTGGCAGATACGGGGTATGTCATTCCCCGATTCCGCGCCGGCGATCAGACGCTCTTTGATCTGATGCAGACGGCGATCGATATCACCACACAGAATCAGCAGAAACTTTTCGTCCTGTACGACGACTACGGGAAGCTGACTCTAAAAAATATGGAAGATATGGCGGTCAATATCCTGATCGACCCGGAAACGGCGGAGAATTTTCAGTTTTCCTCCACCATCGACCGGGATACATACAACCGGATCAAGCTGTATTTCGATGATAAGGATACGGGGAAAAGAGACGTGTGGATCGCCGAAGACAGCGGCAACATCGGGAAATGGGGACTGCTGCAGCTGGCACAGTCTGTCAATCCGTCAAAAGCAGTCAATCTGTCGGCCAAAGCGGAAGCCATGCTGAAGCGGTATAACCGGGTGCGGCAGTCCCTGAGCATCAGAAACGCGATCGGGGATGACCGTGTGCGCGGAGGCTCCTCTCTGTGGATGGCGCTTCACATAGACGGGAAAGATTATCAGATGCGGATCCTCGTAGAACAGGTCCGCCATGTGTTCAGCAACAATGAACATACCATGGATCTGACGGTGAGAGGAGGCGTCTTCGAATGAATGAAGAGAAGCTCCTCGGATTGATCCAGCGGGCGGCGCGCAATGCGGTGTTGGCCGGGAATCCGTCCGATTACTGCATCGGTACGGTGATATCGGTCAATCCTCTGTCTATCCAGCTCGACCAGCAGGAAGAAACACTGACGGAAGATTTCCTCATTTTGACCGACCTTGTTCGGGATTTTTCCGTCGACATCACTGTATCTCATCAGACGGAGAACCGAGCGGGAGGCAGCGGGGATCCTTCCTTTGCCAGCCACAACCATGACTACAAGGGGCGCAAAAAAATAACAGTCCATAACGGACTGTCTGTTGGTGAATCGGTGATCCTGATCCGCCAGGCAGGCGGTCAGGAATTTGTCGTACTGTCTCGAGTGTATGATCATACGAACCTTTCGGGGCAGTGGATATAAGGAGGGGGTATGGGATTTTTACCATCCGCGGCAGCGGGCATCACCGAGGTATCCCTTTCAAATGCATCGCAGCCGTCTAAGACGTATCGCATGCACATTGAAGAAGAACGGGTGACGGGGACTGCTGACGGCATCGACGCTATCGCGCAGGCCTGCTATAAGATCCTCAATACTGAGCGGTATCGCTTTGTGATCTACAGCTGGAATTACGGCGTAGAGCTGCAGGATCTTTTCGGAAAACCCATTCCCTATGTGTTCTCGGAATTGCCCCGCCGTATCCGGGAAGCGCTTTTGCAGGATGACCGCGTCGAGGCAGTTGACGGGTTTGAAATGTCGCATAGGGGCGGGGATGTGCTGGCGCGATTTACCGTGCATACGGCCTACGGAGATATTGAGCTGGAGAAAGGGGTGACCATCGTCTGATGTATGAAAAAGAAACAAATGAAGAGATCTTGAAGCGCATGCTTGGCAGGGTGCCTTCCTCTGTGGATAAACGGGAAGGCTCTGTGATTTTTGACGCGGCCGCCCCGGCGGCCATCGAGTTCGAGCTCCTGTATGCGCAGCTGGACTATTTCCTGCGGAATACGTTCGGTGATACCGCCGACAGGGAATATCTCATCGAGAGGGCCAAAGAACGGGGGCTTACGCCCTATGCGGCAAGTGCGGCCACGGTCAAGGTGAAAGCCGCGCCGGATACGGTACAACTTCCCGTCGGAAGCCGGTACAGCTATGACGATGTTAACTATGCCATCACGAAAGAACTCGGCGGCGGCGAGTATGAGGCGGTCTGCGAGACAACGGGGACTGCCGGAAACAAACCGGCCGGGAGGATTATCCCTATTTCCTATACGGCAGGGCTCCAGACCGTGGAGCTGACGGAGGTTCTCATCCCCGGTGAAGATGAGGAAGCGACGGAGGATTTCCGGGCGCGGTATCTGGCCAGCTTCGGAGATCAGGCTTACGGCGGGAATATCGCCGACTACCGGAACAAGGTCAACGCCATCCCGGGCGTAGGAGGGGTCAAAGTTTATCCGGTATGGAACGGCGGCGGGACGGTGCGGGTCGTATTCATGACATCGGAATACAAGGTGCCGACGGAAGAATTCGTACAGGAAGTCCAGACGGCCATTGATCCGACGCAGAATCAGGGCGAAGGCATCGGCATCGCTCCTATCGGACATACGGTGACTGTTGAGGGCTGCCGGTCATCGGATGTGGAAATCGGCCTGCATGTGACTTTCGACTCCGGAACGTTTGAGGATCATCGCTCGGAGATCGAGGCGGTTATCGATGCCTATTTTCTGGAGCTCAACGCGAAATGGCAGGATACGCAGAAAGTATCCGTAGATGCTTTTACAAATGCGGGCATCGTGGTCCGCATCTCGCAGACCGAGAGCCGCATTCTGGATCTGGAAAGCGTGACGGATATCCAGCATACGACGCTCAACGGGCAGGAAGAGAACCTGACGCTCGATCCGGACGCGCTGGCTGTGAGGGGAGCGGTGACCAATGGAACCGATTAAACGGGATGCGGCGGTTCAGCGGTATTATCCGTCCGTCATAGCACCGGCGAAAGAATTTAAGGCTCTCGCCGCGGCGGAGAATCCCGAATTTTCTCTTTTGTGGGATGCAGCATGGAAATGGTTCGCCAATACCTTTGTTTTGGATATTGATGAAGACGGCGCGGTGCGTTGGGAGATCATGCTGAAGCTCCATCCGCTGCCGGAAGATACGCTGGCCGACCGAAGGATGCGCATTCTCATCGCCATCAATGCGGTCATCCCTTATACGATCCGACGTCTTCAGCAGATCCTCGACGCCGGATACGGGGAAGGAAATGCTATGGCATCTACGAATACAGACTACGAGCTGTGGATCGATATCAACAACAGCATCATTTTTTCCACCGTCGCCATGCGGATCATGCTGAGGGCCATCGTACCGGCCAATCTCACGATCAATATAGGGCAGACCATCCCCGCTTTGGCGGGGCTTTTTATTGGCGGGAAAATCAGCCTGTATCAGACGATCAACGTGCAGACGGGCAGCGGATTTGCCTTTGATGATATTGAAAAATCACTCTTTGCGGGTGGGCGCGTAGGAAGCCTGCATACCCTTGTTTTAAAATCGGAGGAAGTATAAATGGCGCAGTTTGCAGACATCACAATTACCAGAACCGGCCTCGACATGATTGCAAAATCCCAGACCGGAGACAAGCTCATTTTTACGGGAATCAAAATTGGCGACGGCCAGATCGGCGCTCAGAGCATCCCTGATATGACCGACCTGATCAATTTCAAACAGGATGTGCCGATTAACAGTGTGACCGCAAAGGAAAACGGGCATGCTGAAATCATCGGTATCATCGACAATGAAAATCTGGACGTCGGCTTCTTTGTTCGGGAAATCGGCATCTACGCAAAAATCAATGAAGGCGGAACGCCGGCACTCTACGGGTATGCTAATGCGGGAAATCTTGCCAGCTATATCGCGGATAAATCCATTCCCATGGACGCCATCAAATTCAAGATTGACATCGTCATCGGAAATTCGGAAAACGTGTCCTTCACATCGGATAAATCGATCGTTTACGTGACACAGGAAAATCTGGACGCCCACAATGACGCGGAAGACGCCCATCCGTACATCCTTAATAAGATCACCGACGACATCAATGCACACAACACGAACACCTCCGCCCACTCCAACCTGCTGCGGGTGGCGTCCATCGAAGAAACAGATGAAGGCATCAACTACACCACACAGGACGGAGTAAAGCATGGACTGAACCTGTGGAACAAACTCAAGTCTGTTATCACCGGAGCCGCCGTACCGAACGGGAACAAGAACAGCCTCTTCCAGCAAATTGACGGCATCGCCTACATCATTAAGAAAATCACCGGCGAGGCGAACTGGTACGATGCGCCGAGTACGTCGCTCAAAGATATCGTGGCCTCACTTTCAAACGTAGCGGCCATCTCCGACTATGATGTGGACGATCCGAATGCGTGGTGGTTCAAGCTCAGGGGCGAGCCGGGCATAATTATACAGGGGGGAGTTCTTGTGCGTGGTAATTATTTCACCTACCCAATCGAATATAAACACAGCGTACTGTCGGTGCAAGGAATCGTAAGAAGCAACGGCTCCGATGACGCTTTTTGGTACCCATGTTTAAGTCAAATAAGCAA
>CASEBK010000029.1 GCA_949286115.1 uncultured Veillonellaceae bacterium
GGGGAAGCCGAGGAGCGTTGCAAGGAACGCAGTCATGAAAATACCAAACTGAGCAGCTGCTGCAAACAGCATGACGAAAGGCTTTCTCATGAGCGGGTCAAATTCGCACATCGCACCGATGGCGATAAAGATCATGACAGGAAAAAGTTCGTTTGCGATACCCGCTTTGTAAAGCACATACAGGAAGCCTTCGCTTCCGGGATCCTGGAGTACGGCGTAATGGCCAGGGATGTTCGCGAGGATACACCCGATGCCCATCGGGAACAGCAGGACAGGTTCATAATCGTATCTGACGGCGAGGAACATCAGGACGAAGCCTACGACGAACATCGCGAGGATGCCCACATCGGCCAGGCCGTAAATGCCCTGGAAAAGCTCGTCAAATAGCTGGCTGTTCTGAGCCAACATATCCATGATAAGTCCTCCTTTGAAATGATACTCGGCGCGGAGGTCTCCAGCACCCGCAGAGAAAAGCAGGAAAAAATTTCCGCAAGTTTTGGATCGATGGTCCCGCAGGAGCGGATCCCTTCACGCGTTCCAGCCTTTCTTCTGCCCTCCTTTCCGGCTGAGGATAAAAGCAGGCCGCACGGCGTCCGCACGTCCTGCTATGCCTCGATTCTAAAGCCTAAATTCTTCTTCGTCAATATGAAATAATTTCGTTTATATAATATTGTATTTCTCGTTTTTCTCTAACAGGTAAGTTTATGTTTTATCTTTTGGAAAGATATCATTTTTATTCAGTACATTTTCTCTTATATATTTTATTAATTAGTTTGTTATGTTTTATTGATACATTTGGTGTAAAATATGACTGTATGATTTCGCATTTCTTACACATCTGCAAAGGAGCCTCTATGAAGGAAGAAAAGATTTTCCGCGACAAATCCGAAGTGCACCGCACGTACCTGGTCATCTACGGCACGCTCGGCATCTGCCTTTTGGGGTATGCCGCCATGACCGTGCGGTACATCTACAATACAGGCTCGATGCCCTGGCTGGACATCCTGACGGAGGTGATCCTCCTCCTCTTCCTGGCGTCCACGGCGCTGGCCCGCTCCACCTATGAGCTCCACGAAAAGGAGCTGGTGGTCATCAGCTCGAGCCTCTTCCGCACGAGGACGCTCGCCATCCCGTACAGCGCCATCGACGGGGCGTTTCATTTCAAGGTGGAGCCCATCAAAGCCATCTCCTACCGCCACACCTACCGCATGTACGGCAGCATGGACCGGCGGGACATCTGGTCTCTCGTGTACAACATGCCGAATACGGACAAGGTCTCCCGCATCCTCATGAAGGCGTCGGAAGAATTCTGGGAAGAATTTGAAAAGCGCCTCCCCGGCCGCATCCGGGTCTCTCAGAATGAAGTGCTCCGCCACGCCTTCGCCCACATCAGCGGCGCCGACGTGAAGAAGAACCGCAACCGCGCGAAGAAGGCCGCTGCCGCAGAGGAAGCGAAGGAAACGCTCGAGGCCGAGGCCCGTCCTGTGACGGACGCACCGGAAGCGGCCCCGCAGGCAGCGCCGGAAGCGGCAAGTGCTCCGAAAGAAGCCGCAGAATCTCCGAAGCCCGCTGAAGCGGAGACACTGGAAGCTCTGAAAGGCGCAGACAGCGCGGAAGCGCCAAAGGAAACGGACGCTGAGTCCAAAGAAGAAAAGAAATAAGCAGGCTATGAAAGAACGGATATCGCAATGATATCCGTTCTTTTTTATGCTCTGATGCAGGTCCTTCACGCGGAGCCGCCAAGGGAACGCCCAGGCGAAGCCAGGCCGTATCTTCTTTTATTTCCTATCCGTCTCTACGCCGAGGGCCGCCCGCAGGCGGATGCCCGCCGCCAGGGGTTCGCCGCCGCAGAGGAAGTGCAGGTACCTCACGAAGACGTAACACACGATCCCTGCGGCGAGGACCGTCTCCGCTGCAAGGAGCGCCGAAAGCCATTCGGGCAGCGCGACGCCCATGCGCGCCGCATACGCGAGCGACTCCCGGAGCGCGACGGCGGTGATCACGAAGGGAAAGGTGAACGCCGCATAGCTCGGGTAGAAGGGCAGGCGGAGGAGCCGGGGCATCTGCGAGAGCACGGCGAAGAAGAGCACCTGCGCCAGCACCTGCATGACCGCCGCCATCACGAGGGACTTCTCCTCCACCGAGGCGAGATACCCCGCCAGCGAGAGGCTCATGGGCGCGGCGTAGATGCAGAAGAGCGGCTCCGACGGTTCGGCGATCTCATGGCGGCTCACATAGCGCGCCGTAACGAGCACGAAGAGCACCGCGTACGCGGAGAAGCCGAACCAGAAGATGGTCTCCCCCATGGCATGACGGCCGAAGACGGGCGCCGTCACGGAAGCGACCACGATCCCCACATAGGCGATGAAGTACGTGGGGAAGACCTCCCGCAGAGAGAAATGGAACAGATACCGCCAGGTGAACCACGCCATGAGAACGAAGTGGCCGCCCACCGCCCCCAGCCAGAGCCGCTCTCCCGCGGCGGGCGCGAAAGGCGCGATGTACGTGGCGAGCTGCATGAGCGCCATGAAGAAGGTGGCGAAGACACTGCCGAAGATGGAGCTGCTGTTCAGCTCCTCCTTGACGGCCTTCGGGCAGCAGACGATCTTCGCGATGAGGAGCGCGCCGAGAAAGGCCGCCGAGAGACCGCAGGCGTATTTCAGGAGAAGAGAATAAGGACCGAGGAGATTGCCCAGCGCGGCAAGGCCCAGCATGACGCCGGCGGTGGGGATGGGAACGTTTCGGATCACAGCATTTCCTTTCATGATCAAAATGTATCGGGACCAGCCCCGAAAAACGAGACGAAGCTTATCTTACCAGAGGGAGCGCTCCCCCGCAAGGGCCTTTTGCCTGGCGCAGAAAAACCGCAGCGCGAAGCTGCGGTCTGTTTCTATTCCTGCGGTTCAGGCAGAAGGGATCAGAGGCCGAGGAGGCCGAACGCCAGGTAGCACACGAAGCCGCCCACGACGGACATGGACAGGCCCCAGAAGAGCAGGTTCCGGAAAAGAACGCCCTTGGCCTTGTCGTCCACAGCAGCGTTCGCGATGCAGAGCGCGCCGAGCGTGGAGAGCGGAGAAGTGTCTACCAGGTGGGAGCCGATGTTGATGGACGACGCCAAACGGATGGCATGATCCGCATCGACCGTGCCCACCGCTTCGAGGAGGCCCGGCACCATGTTGAGGAACATGGGCATGACCACGCCGGAGGAGCTGGAGTAAGCCGAGATGAGGCCGGAGATGAAGCCCACGACGCCGGTGACGGTGGTCTCATTGGAGACGACCGCGATCATCTGGATGAGCGCATTGAGGCCGCCCGCCTGATCCATGACGTTGATGAGGATGGACATACCGCACACCATGACGATGACGCCCCAGGGCATCTTCTTCACCGCTTCGCCGTCGTCAGCGACATTCAGCAGGATGTACGTGGTGCCGATGATGAAGGAGAGCATGCCCACGTCGAGGTGGAAGAAAATGACGCCCACCACGAGGACGACCATCGTGAAGAGGGTGTATTTCTGCTTCCAGTCGAAAGCGCCCGGCTTCGGCGCGATGGTGTCGATGTCGAAGTTCTTGTCTTTGCGGGCGCGCATCATCCACGCGGCGCCGCCGGTGAGGAAGAAGCCGCCGAAGTTGACGATGCCCTGCGCGATCTCAGAGTTGAAATGGACTTTCCACGCCAGAGAGGAAAGCTGCTCTGCGGGGATGCCCACCTGAGGCGCCCAGCCGGCGATGATGCCGTTGGAGATGATGCCCGTGGGAGCGAAAGGAGAGAACGCCGCGCCGTTCGCCGCACCGACCACCAGAAGGGTCATGCAGAAGGGCGAGAGATTGATGCGGCCTGCGATGGCCATGGCCACCGGAGCGAGGAGCGCCGTGCCGGCGATGTTGCCCGGGCCGATGGTGACGATGAAGGTCGTCAGCAGGAACATGATGATCGGGATGAGCGCCACGTTCGCCTTCGCGAGGCGCACGCACACTGCGGAGAATTTCTCCATGGTGCCGTTCACCTGCGCGCAGGAGAACATGAAGGTCACGCCCACGAGGATCATGAAGAGGCTCAAAGGCCAGCCTTTGTAGACTTCGCTGATCTTCATGCCGGAGAAGACCATGCCTACGAGGAGGCCCCCTGCGGTGCCGAGGATACCTACGTTGATATCCCGGAAGCAGGAAAACAGGACGATCGCCACCAGTACGATGATGGAGGCAAGGGCCGGAGTTGAAATATCCATAAGAAAAAACTACACCACCTTGAAAAGAAAGCGAACTCGCCTTTTCGGCAGTCCGTTGCCATGAAATGGGGCCGCGCCCCGGGCCTGAACCGGCGCAGCGCTCCCACCGGCAGAAGGAGGCGGCGGAAAAAAGATAGATAAGTGCGGTCCCGCCGCTGTATGGTAAGATATCTCTCCTTCTGTCCAGATAGGAGCGTTGCCCGCCCATCATAGCAGAGACAAAAATGACTGTCAATCTAAAAAAATAATATAACTTCCCTTTTGCTATAGGTTTCCGATATAGCAGACAGCGGCGCATGAGGCTGCCAGCGCCAAAAGGCGCGACTCCCCATGGCCAGTCAGGGCCCGGGCGGCACTTTCTGTCTCTCATTCCTCTCCTCCTGCGCTGCCCCCGTTTTCCTTCTCTCCCCGTTTCAGCGCTTCCGCCGCCGCTGTCCTACCCAGCTCTTTTTATCGCCTGCGCCTCTTTCCTGTTCTCCCCTCTCCCGTGCCCCTTCTTCGCTGCGTCCTCTTTCCTTCATCCCCTCGGCTCTCTTCCCCGCGTTCGCTCCCTTCGTGCCCGCGCTTCATTCCCCTCTATCCTTTTTAGCTCCGCCGCCCGCTTCGCCGTCATACCCTGCTTTCCTCTCCGAAGACTTCTCTGGCCGCCTTCGCCGCATTCACAGCTGCACGGCTTCCCGTGCCTCGCGGCTCTTTTCACGTCTTCTGCCGCTTTTGCCGCCGCGCCCTTTCCCTGCCGCTTCCGTCTTCGAAGACGGCCAGACCGCCTTTGCCCTCCTCCGCCCTGCTGCATTTTTCTGAAGCGCTCGCAGATAAAAGCCGCGGAGAAAGCGGAGGCCTCTTTGCTGCCTCTCCTTCTTCCCCTGCCACGCGGCCCTCGCTCCTTCGCTGCTGCCTGACGCCTCGCTCTTATCGCAGGTCCGGCATCATTTCCTGCGGCCTCATCGCCCAGTGAGCGCCGCCCCGCTACTTTTTTCGGCTCCCACGCTCTCTGTCTGACCGAAAAAGAGCATAAAAAAACCATGACTGCCATAAGACAATCATGGTTTTTTCTGTTACTTCAGCGTGCTGGCTGCAAAGGAATTACAGGCCGAGGATACCGAAGAATACATAGCAGACGACAGCGCCTACGATGGACATGGACAGACCCCAGAAAAGCAGGTTTCTGAAGAGGATGCCTTTCGCCTTGTCGTCGACCGCAGCGTTCGCAATGCAGAGAGCGCCGAGGGTGGACAGCGGAGAGGTATCGACCAGGTGTGCACCGATGTTGATGGAGGATGCGAGACGAACTGCATGATCCGCATCGAAGGTGCCCACTGCCTGGAGAAGACCAGGAACCATGTTCAGGAACATCGGCATAACGACGCCGGAGGAGCTGGAGTATGCGGAGATCAGACCTGCGATGAAGCCGACAACGCCGTTGATCGTGGTGCCGTTGGACACGATAGCGATCAGGTCGATGAGGGCATTCAGGCCGCCTGCCTTATCCATGACGTTGATCAGGACAGACATACCGCAGACCATGACGATGACGCCCCAAGGCATCTTCTTTACAGCTTCGCCGTCATCA
>CASEBK010000030.1 GCA_949286115.1 uncultured Veillonellaceae bacterium
ATAGATCGTTTGATGGCTCGATTGCCATGTTGTTCTCAAATGATTTGCGGGATATTGCTATCCTGCACATCGGCATATAGTTCGCTGTACTGTTCAGTTTTCAAAGAACCAGCCGCTCGGTGCGACTTTGACATCTTAGCAGATGGGCTGCTTTCTGTCAAGTGACTTTCTGAATTTTCCTTTCGGATTCTTCAGAAGGCTGCCTCATCAGCAGCGTATGATATGTTATCACTGCTTTCTGCTTCTGTCAACAGGTCATTTTCCATTTCCTGCCTCAGGGCTTTCAGCGTAAATTATTTTATCAGTTTTCCATTTTTATGTCAAGTTTCGGTCAGCTCCGTCAGCTTGGTCTACATTCACCGCACAAAAAAAGCAGAGCTGGGCTCTGCCCTTTCTGTCACAGGATGCCGTAGATGCTGTCTTTCAGCCGCCGCGCCGCTGCTTCAGGTTCTTCGGACGCCATGATGGCGGAGACCACCGCTGCGCCGCTGATGCCGGTGCCTTCGAGCAGCGGGATGTTTTTCCCGTTGAGGCCGCCGATGGCGACGACAGGGATACTCACAGCGCTGCAGATCCGAGCGAGCGTTTCCCGAGACACGGCGATGGCGTCTTTTTTCGTCGCTGTGGGGAAAAGGCTCCCCACTCCCAGATAATCAGCGCCGTCGCTCTCTGCTTTTTCCGCTTCTTCTACGGTCTGCGCGGAGACGCCAAGGATCTTGTCCGGGCCGATGAGCTGCCGCGCGACGCCGGCCGGCATGTCGGACTGCCCCAGATGGACGCCCGCCGCATCGACGGCCATCATGATATCGATGCGGTCGTCGATGATGAGAGGCACATGGAAATAATCGGTGACGCGCTTCAGCCGAAGCGCCCGCTCGTAAAATTCGCCGGTGGATGCGTCTTTTTCCCGAAGCTGCACCAGCGTGCATCCCCCGCGGACCGCGCGCCCCACGAGGTCGTCAAAATCCCTCTCGCCCGCCATGGCCCTGTCTGTCACCAGGTACAGCGTGTAATCCATTTCAGGTCTCATGATAGTTCGCTTCCTTTTCCAATCTATCTCCGGTCATGCGGCTCGCCACGTCGAAGAGCGCCCCATGGAAGCTGCCGAGCCCCCGTTCTTTCGCCGCCTCCCAGGCGATCTCTCCTGAGAGCCCGATGAAGACGAGCGCCGCTGCCGACGCTTCCAGGAGCCGGTCCGGAAACGCGCCGCAGAAGGCCGCCGTGACAGAGGTGCACATGCAGCCCGTGCCGGTGATCCGTCCCATGGCGGCGCAACCATTGTCGATGGCAAATCCGCCTCTTCCGTCGGTCACGATGTCTTCCGCACCGGTCACCGCGACGACGCAGCCCCAGGACTGCGCCGCATCCCGCGCGAGAGTCAGCGCGTCCCGTCCCGCGTCTTCAGAGGAAGCATCCACCCCTTTCGTCCGCGCATCCAGTCCAAAGAGGCTCCCGATCTCGGAAATGTTTCCGCGGACCACAGAGGGCCTCACCTCGCGCAGGATCGTCCGCGCCGTCTCCGTGCGAAAAGCCGTCGCGCCGCATCCCACAGGATCAAACACGACGGGAATGCCTTTTCTTTTGGCTCGGCGTCCCGCGGCAAGCATGGACGAAATGGTCCGCTCGTTCAGCGTGCCGATATTGATCACCAGCGCCTGCGCGGTGGCCGTCATGTCCGCCGCTTCCTTCGGATCGTCCGCCATGACCGGCGAAGCGCCTGCGGCGAGCGTCATATTGGCACAATCATTCACCGTGACGTAATTCGTGATGTGGTGCACCAGCGGACAGGCCGCCCGCAGCCCGTCCATCATCTGTTTCAGTTCCAGCGTCATTTGCCGTGTCCCTTCCTCATTCATCCTGGGCCTTCGCGTAGTATTTCTTCGCCTGCGCCCGGTCTTTTTCCACATAGGTACCGGAGGCGTAGAGATCGCCCAGAATGGAGCAGGCCTTGCTGTCCCCTGCCTCCGCTGCCCGATGGAGCAGCTCCAGCGCGACCTTGACGTTTTCCTGCACGCCCACACCGTTGAGATACAGATCGGACGCGTAGACCATGGACCGCACGTCCCCCTGCCGGATCGCCTTCAAGAACCACTGCAGCGCCTCCGCATTGTGCTCCGGCACGTTATCGCAGAGAAGGAGCCCGATATGCCGGCTCGCTTTCGCGATGTCTGCTTCGGAGGCGATCTTCAGCCACTCGATGGCCGCCTCCTTCACGTCGTCGTAGCGCCATGCGTCGGGCAGAAGGAGCATCCCCGCCTGAAACGCTCCGCGCATATCGCCCCGCTCGTACGCCTCATTGAAATAATCAAAGGCCATGCGGGCATCCCGCTGCCGCCCCTTGCCGTCTCGGCACATGAATCCCAGGTACAGACAGCTCTCCGCACTGCCCCGGTCGGCCAGCACCTGAAAGCAGCCTTCCGCCCGTTCATAATCGCGAAAACGAAAGAACTGCATGGCCACATCCCGCAGAAGGCGGGCCGCGCCGCTGCTGCCGCGGATGACCGCCTCGGTGAGACAGCGCTGCGCTTCTTCATAATTGTGGATAGCGCAGTAATTCTGCCCCAGCCGATAGAGCTGCGCTGCCGACATCGTTTCCTCCACAGAGCTCACCTACTTTTCTTATCCTGTCTCTCCGTATTTTATCATGAGCGAAAAGAAACATACAAAAAAGGCTTCCCGAAGGAAGCCCTGCGATGCGCCGCTTATTTGTTCTTTTCGAGGAACGCTTTCACGTCGCCATAGCTGATGAAGCCGACGAACTGATCTTTCGGCTGGCCGTCTTTGAAATAGATGACCGTCGGCACCGTGTCGATCTGGAAGCGCTCTACCAATTCTTTTTCTTCATCAATGTTCATGCCGTAGAACGGAAGCGTATCTTCTTCCGCAGCCGCTTTCGCCAGCACCGGTTCCAGGCGGCGGCAGTACCCGCACCACGGCGCACCGAACGCGACCACTGCGCTGCCGCTGCCTACTGCGCTTTCAAAAGCGGCCGTCCCTGCGATTCTCTTGATCTCCATGATGATCTCCTCCTTATCTCTCAATCCGGCTGTCCCGGTCTTTCCTTGTTCTATCTGTATATATCTTATCCGATATATCTAAATATGTCAATATGCTGCGTGAAGGAAATGCAGAATTTCTCCTCCACTGTAGCCCAGAGACGTCCCTGTGGTACATTAGAAGATAAGAAAGAGACTAAATCACGTCAAAGAGCCTTTCCATTGTGCAGCTCCATGGAAGAACAGAATGTCATACAGAGAGCCGACGTGGAGGCCGCCGCGAGGAAACGCGCACACCAAGGGGGAGTTCCCATCGCGGCCTGTGTGCTGTTCCGGCCTTTCAGGCGCCGTAAGTACACCGGGCTGCGATCACACATTCCCAGAAAAGGAAGACCACTAGGCTCACGATCTACCGCGCTGTTTTTCATGAGTATGAAGACGGACGCTTCGCCGTCGTATTTCCGGACCTGCGTCGTCTGGCCACCTGCGGAGCCGATCTGCCCGACGCCATGGCGATGGCCATCGACTGTCTGGCCGGATACATCGGCACGGAAGAGCAGGACGGCCATCCGCTGCCGCCGCCCACGCTTTTTCCTCAGTTTGACGCGCACGGTGAGGACAACGGGCACGAAAAAGAAGAGGGCGTGATCCGTACGTTTCCCCTTCTCGTACCGGCAGCCGCGGAGGCGTATGCCCGCGCCCATTTTCAGGCCGCTCCAGCAGAAACAGCTTCATCCATAGTAAAGTTTGTGTTGGGAGGTACACCCGCTGCCGCAAATGGAGGAAACCAAAAGACAAAGTACACGATAGGGGAGTATATATTTGTCTTCGGTCTATCTATTGCCGCTGCCTTTATATCCGGCGGCTATATCGCCTCGCTCGTCATTTCATTCATTGCGATCATGCTCATTGATGATCGCAGGCGGCGCAAAAATGGAAAAAACGCCGTCAGCGGGAATAAAAGGCCATAAAAAAGCAGCCCCGCATCCTCTGCGCGACTGTCAGTCTCTGAAACATACAAGTATTATAGATGATCTCCATCGCCCTGTCCGTCTCAGGGCTTTTTTATTGCGCAAAAAGCCGGACACGATCTTTTCTTTCGTGTCCGGCCTCACATGGACTGGTGGAGACGAGGGGAGTCGAACCCCTGTCCAAAAAGCCTGTCCCACAAGCATCTCCGAGCGCAGTTCCTGATTGAGTTGTCGATGAAGTACCGTTCAGGAACAAACTACCTTCACCCATTCCGGTGCGTTTCCCGCCGAGTTACCGGACGTCGCTCATTGGTATCCTGCTGGCTGGTGTCTGTCCGAAGCCGCAGGAAAGCTTCGAAGAGACATTAGCAGATCAAGCTGCTAAAGCAAAATCACGTTTTGCGTTTATTTTTCCCACCGTTTTGCGGGGTAGATGGAATCCCGGCTCGCTTCTTATGACACAGCAGCTCCTGTCGAAACCGGTGCGTCCCCGTTGCAGATGTATTGTACAAAATCTGGTGCCGCTTGTCAAAATCCGCCGTTTCCGCAGAAGAGGTCGCAGTGGGACGGAGCGCCGCCCATGCCTTCGGCGGAGAGGACGGCGTCGTACACCGCCCGGCGGACCGTTTCTTCCGCCAGATAGCCCACCGTATCCACCGGTGCTTCCACTTCTCCGGAAGCCATGACGAAGAGAGTGTCTCCGTCCATGGTGGTATGCACCGGCCTGATAGACCGGGCGAGGCCGTCATGAGACATCCCGGCGACGGCTGTGCACTGGGCCTTCGTCAGCCGGGCGTTCGTCACGATGCAGCCGATGGTGGTATTCATGCCTGCAAGATCCCGCTTCGCTCCGTCCAGCATGAGGTTGTGGGAGGAGACGATGGACTTGTGATCTTCCGAGAGCGCCCCCGCGAGGATGGTCTCTCCGTCATACACTTCTCCGCAGGCATTGACTGCGATATACGCGCCCACGACGAGTCCCGACGGCAGGGAGAGCTCTGCATAGCCAGCGCCGCTCTTCATGCACCGGTCCGCGCCGATGAGCTTGCCCACCGTCGCGCCGGTCCCCGCGCCATGGCAGCCCACGGGAAAACGAACGTCCGCCCTGGCGGCGGCGAGCTCGCCCATCTCCCGGTCCGGAAAGGCGGTGCTCTCACCGATCATGAGGTCAAAGAGGACCGCGCCGCACACGATGGGCACCGTGACCGGCCCCACGGGAAATCCCACGCCGAGCGTCCCCAGCGCGCGCATGACGCCACAGCTCGCTTCCAGCCCGAAAGCGGAGCCGCCGGAGAGCACCACCGCGTGGATCTGCTCCACAGTCTTTTCCGGGCGGAGCAGGTCCGTTTCCCGTGTGCCCGGCGCGCAGCCCCGCACGTCCACGCCCGCCGCCGCCCCTCCTTCGGGGGCCAGGATGACCGTGACGCCGGTGAGCCCCTTCCTATCTTCTGCCGTGCCGATGCGGAAGCCCGGCACATGGATCGTTCTCTCTGTCATAACGTATCCTCTCTCCGCGCCAGCTCGACGCACGCAGCAAGGTCCGCCGGGATGGGCGCTTCAAAATGCATGGCCTCCCCCGTCACAGGATGGCGCAGGTCGAGCGTCCTCGAATGGAGAGCCTGCCCTTCGATGGGGAAATGGTCTTTCTTATATCCGTAGAGCGGATCGTTCACCACGGGATGACCGATGTGCGCCATGTGCACTCGGATCTGGTGCGTGCGGCCCGTCTCGAGGCGGCACTCCAGCCACGAATAGTGGGGCAGGTACTCCAACACACGGAAGTGCGTCACGGCGGGCTTGCCTGTCTTCGGCGCGATGTCCCATTTCATGCGGTCTTTCAGGCTCCGGCCGAGAGGCAGCCGGATGATGCCGTGGTCGCCGGCCATCTTCCCATGGACGAGCGCCGCGTACCGCCGCTGGGCACTGTGGGAACCGATCTCCTCCTGCAGCACGCGGTAGGCCTCGGCCGTTTTGGCCGCCACCATCACTCCGGAAGTATCTTTGTCCAGGCGGTGCACGATGCCCGGCCGCGCCGGATCGCCCACGTCAAAGAGCGACGGCCCCACGTGATACAGGAGCGCATTCACCAGCGTGCCATCCGGATTGCCCGAGCCGGGATGCACCACCATGCCCCGCACCTTATTGAGGACGATCATCGCGTCGTCTTCATAGAGGATATCCAGCGGGATGTCCTGCGGGATGAGCTCGAGCTCTTTCGGCTCCTCGTAGGAGAACGTCACCTCGTCCCCTGCGGCGATGCGGTAGTTCGGCTTCACCCCGCGGCCGCCGACGGAGACGGTGCCCTGCTTCAGCCATTTCTGGACTTCCGAGCGGGCGAGCCCCGCTGCCTCCGTGAGAAACTTGTCGATGCGCGCTCCTGCGTGCGCCTCGTCCACCGTAAACTGATAGGTCTTCATTCCTCGCTGTGCCTCCAGAAATAAAACAGGATGAGCGCCATGCCGATGCAGATGGCGATATCCGCCACGTTGAAAATCGGCCACACCCGGAAATCAAAAAAATCGACGACCCCCGCCAGTCTCACCCGGTCAACGGCATTTCCCAGCGCGCCCCCGAGAAGGAGCCCAATGGCAATGGGAAAATAGACCGGCTTCTCCGGGATGCGCTTTCGCATCCACGCGTACGCCCCGAAGAGGACGACGACGATCGCCAGAAAAAACGTATGCTGATACTCCAGGATGCCGAAGGCCGCTCCCGGATTGATGATGTACGTCAGATGAAACAGATGCGGGATGAGCGGAATGCTCTCGCCCAGCTCCATGTGGCCCTGGACGAACCATTTGACCAGCTGGTCCACCAGCGCCACGGCTGCCGCAGTAAAAATCGTATACATGTTTTCCCTCCTGTGCCCTCATTATACCATGTCGCCGCGCCCACAGAAAAAGCGCCCCCGAAGGGACGCTCCGTCACAAGTCTCACAAAGAATGCGCCACGAACACTTCTACAGGACGCACGCCGAAATCGTAGCACTCGGAAAAGGTCTCCATGCAGAGATCGATGCGGTCGCCCACGATGGCGCCGCCCGTATCCGCCGCCACGGCGTCGCCGTAGCCAGGGACGTACACATAGGAGCCGAGGGGAATGACACTCGGGTCCACCGCTACGGTGCCATGACCTGCTCTCGTGCCCGTCGCCGTGATGCCCCGGCCGTCGCCGTCCGTGGGATGATAAGCCGTCGCCCGCATACGAAGCACCCGGCCTACGGTATCGTCAGCGCTGCCCACGCGAAGCGAGCCCTCCGCGCCTTCATCGACGAGTGCCGTCCCGACCACCTCCGAGCGGATCACCTTTCCATCGGAGACGTATTCTTCCACGGTCACCTCCCGCGCACCGGGCCGGCCTGGGTCCACCACCTGCTCTTCGCCGGCGGCAAGAGCATCATCGTACCATTTCACAAAATTCACCGGCACCGTTTCCGTCCGCACGGATACCTGCTTCGTATAAGGCACCACATGGATCGTCATGCCCTTCTTTACTTTGCCAAGGCCGTCTTCCAGAGGCATCATGGTCTGCCAGTCATACCCTGCGTCATTCACCGCCCCCTGTACGGTCTGCTGCGCCGTGTAGATCGTCCGGCTCTTATCGCCCTCTTCGATCTTCACCGGCACGGCCCGCTCCACCACCACGATGGCGTGCGCCTCCGGCTTTTCTGCAGACGCCCAGTACTCGTCATACTTTCCGAGCCTCACCCCCGCTTCGTGGAGCACGTCCGTGAACGTCTCGCCCCGCGTGCGCACCACTTTTTTCGTCTTCCCGTCAAAGATGGTCACCGGGCGGCCCGTCAGATCGGACGCGGCGAGTGTTCCCATCGAAGCCGCCGCAGTAAGGACAGCCAGGAGCGCCGCGATATATTGTTTCCATTGTCGGATCGTTTTCAAATGCACATAGATCCCTCCTACGAGTGGAGATTCTATCATAGGCGGACATTTTGTCAAATTTTATGAGATTGACAATAGAAAATATCCGTGATATATCCCGCCATTTTAGGAGATACAGCCCCTCACAGGTCGTATAAATCCATGAAAATTTTGTCCCACATCCTGCATGCGATATCCGGTTTTATACGATAAAATCTGATGTTTTTCATCATACAATTTGTAAACTTTGTCTTTTCAGAAGAGAATACCGTCTTTTCTTCTAACTTATCATGCCGCTATATCTCCCACTTTCTGCCTTTTCTGACTTTTTCTCCTTTGAAAGCGTCTTCCTAACGTGGACAAAATGAAAAATTTTTCATCATTCAGAAATGAGACTTTTTTGTCTCATAATTTCATCTCCGATTTCAATGTTCTTCGATATGCTCGTCGAATAGTAGCGTTTCCCCTTTGGCTCCACTTTCTCCTAAAAATGCCTATAATTCTATACATTCCAGGCGCATTTTATTTGATTTTTAGAAAAATTTTACCACTTAGAACCTTTAACTGCTCTTCGCTCCCAAGCCTGCCGCACCTCTTTTTCGCTTGGATGTCCCGCTTTCTCATCCTTTTTATGTCTACGTACAGTGGACACAGGAGCCGCGCGGGCAAAATCATCCCGTTTTCTTCCCATGCAAAAAGAGCACAGGCATAGCCCATGCTCCTCTCTGTTTCTATTTCAGCTCTTGACCGGAATATACGGTTCCATCCGCTGTTTCAGCGTCATGTGGTCGTTCTGGTCGCGCTCCTCGGCAGTACGCTGGAAGAGCTCCTGTGCGCAGATCCTGTTTTCACTGGCGATGGTCTTCGTCCATGTGCCGTCAGGCTGCATGATGTGCGCTTTCTGGTTGTCCGCCAGCTCCGCGTCGAGCATCTGCTTCAGACGGATGCAGAGGTCTGGATCTTCCACCGGCACCATGAGCTCCACGCGATCGTTCAGGTTGCGCGGCATCCAGTCGGCGCTGCCGATGTAGATCTCCTCCCGGCCGCCGTTGGCGAACCAGAAGACGCGGCTGTGCTCGAGGAAATGGCCCACGAGGCTCCGCACGGTGATGTTGTCGGAGAGCCCTGGGATGCCCGGAATGAGCACGCAGATGCCCCGCACGATGAGTTCGATCTTCACGCCCGCAGCAGACGCTTCGTAGAGCTTGGCGATCATACCCTTATCAAGGAGGGAGTTCATCTTGGCGATCATGTGCGCCGGCTCCCCTTCCCGAGCGAACCGGATCTCCCGGTCAATGAAGGAGAGGCAGCGCTCCCGCATATTGAGCGGCGCTACGATGAAGGAGTTCCACATGGGCGGATCGGAGTAGCCCGAGAGAAGGTTGAAGAATGCCGACGCATCGGCGCCAAAGATGTCATTGCACGTGAGGATGCCCAGATCCGTGTAGAGCTTGGCGGTAGAGGCGTTGTAGTTTCCCGTCGCCACATGCACATACCGGCGGATGCCGTCCTTTTCCCGGCGAATGACGAGAGTGCACTTGGAGTGCGTCTTCAGCCCTACGAGGCCGTAGATGACGTGCGCCCCCGCTTTTTCCAGCCGACGGGCCATGAGGATGTTGTTCGCCTCGTCGAAGCGCGCCTTCACTTCCATGAGGACCGTCACCTGCTTGCCGTTCTGCGCGGCCCGCTCCAGCGCGCGGATGATGGGGCTCTCGGAGCTCACGCGGTACAAGGTCTGCTTGATGGCGAGCACGTCTTTGTCATCGGCGGCGGTGGAGACGAATTTCACCACCGAGTCGTCGAACGATTCATAGGGCAGGTGGATGAGCATATCCTTCTGGCGGATCATGTCGAAAATATTGCCTCCGCCCAGCTGCACAGAGCTCCACGTGCGGTGCGGATGCGCTTCCGGGTAGCGGAGCCGGTCGTAGCCTTTGATGCCGCAGAAAGAGAAATACATGGTGAGGTCGATGGGCCCGTCGATCTCGTAGAGGTCCGCTTTTTCCAGGCTCGTCGCCTCCGTCATGAAGCGCTGGGTAAAGCGGCTCGTGCCCTTTTCAAATTCGAGGCGCACCGCCTCCCCTTTCTGGCGCTTCCGGAGCTGACGCTCCACTTCCACCACGAGGTCTTTCGCATCTTCCTCGTCGATATAGAGGTCGGCATCCCGGGTGATACGGAACGCCCGCGCTTCCAGCAGGTCGAACCCCACGAAGAGGCGCGCCGCGAAGTGCCGGATCACGTCCTCCAACAGGACGAATTCTTTCCGATCTGGGAAATTCGGATTCTGCGGCAGCGCGATGATCCGCGGCAGTACCGACGGCACCGGCACGATGGCGGTCTTCACGTCGATATCATCATCGTCCACATCGTCTTTCTTTTCATTCTTTTCAAGAAGCATCGCCAGATTCAGGCTCTTCGACGCAAGGAACGGGAAAGGATGGGACGAATTGACCGCCATGGGCGTCACCACCGGGAATATCTCCCGTTCGAAGTAGGTATCCAACCACTGCTTCTGCTCTTCGCTGGCTTCTTCCGGCGAGATGAACCGGAGCCCCTCCGCCTCGAGCGCCGCGAGGATCTGCTTCAGATAGGCGTACTGCTTGGCGACGAAGTGCTGGCACGTCTCGGAGATGCCCTGGAGCTGCTCGGAAGGCGTCATGTTCGCGATGTCCCGGCGCTCCACGCCGTTCTCCACCTGATGCTTCAGGCCGGACACGCGGATCATGAAAAATTCATCCATATTGGACGCGGTGATGGCGAGGAATTTCAGCTTTTCCAGAAGCGGATTGTTCGGATCGACCGCTTCCTCCAGCACCCGATCATTAAAGGCCAGCCAAGACAGCTCGCGGTTCAGATAATACCGGTGATCTTGAAAATTCATCTTTCCTTACCTCCGCACCAGTTCTGCATCCATGCCAAATATACTTCTGAACAGATCTTTTTCTTTTTCAAACATCCAAGTCTCGAGCGCTGTGTTGTCCGGGCTGTCATAGACGACAGACAGCCGGTCTTCAGAGAGATGCGCCGCCACGTCGCGGAGCTTCTGCTTCCGGGAGACGTCCATCGCCCGGACGAGGCGGAAGATCGCCACCAGTTTCAGCACGGTCATCTTCGCATGCTCATCCAGCACGCGGAACACTTCATCGTCATCGCTGGGGAACCGACCGTGGTCGTAGAAGACGATGCATGCCACGATGTCCTTTTCCCGGTCGGAAATGCCGAAGATATCGATGCCCTGCACGATGCGGCAAGCCTGCTGGCTCCGCCCGAGAAGATTCAAGTATTTCCCCACCTGGCAGAGGATGATGGCCATGCGCAGCAGGAACTCTTCCCGCGCGCCCAGGATATTCATCTCGCTGAACGCCTCGATGATGGCGTGAGCGTATTTCTCCATGGCCTTCGCGTGGTCCGGCTCGTAATAGTACCGCTCCGCGATGGCCCGTGTGAGCTCGATATTCTGCGAGCGCATGTACGCCAGCTCCGGATCGTGGGTCTTCACCACACCGTAGAAGAGGCACAGCGCCTCGATAAAGGTCGTCCCCATCATGACCATGCGCTCCACGGGCACATTATCCAGGATCTCCTTGTACATGTGTGCCGTGGGAATGACCGCTTCCGCTTCCTGCCCGCTGATGCCGTACTTCTGCTCCAGGATGGACGGAGGCAGGTGGGCGATGTCCCGATACAGATCGAGGAACGCCTTCGGCCCGGATTGGAGCATATCCTGATGATCCATGTCGAGCCCCATCATGGAAGCCATGATCCGAGACTCCCGCCCGGAGAGCACGAGGCACCGCGGATGGTACATACGGATGGCCTGCCAGAGCGGAGCCATGATGGAATGGATGTACTCTTCCATGGCCTGCGGGAAATCCTGCGAATCACGCTGGTTCGGCTTGAAGCTCTCCAGCAGGCGCAGCGTCCCCACATGGACATTCTGCTGGTATCGGAGCGAGCCCTGCTCCCACACGGTGAGCCCCACGCAGCCCGACGTGATGTCCACGAAGAGGAAATTCACGCCCAGCGCGTAGCTCATCTTCCGATTCACCGCGCGGATGCGGTGCTGCAGGAGGAAATGCTTAAAATAGATCTCCTGCGGCATATCCACCACATACACATCAAAGCCCGTGTACACCCGGATGAGGTCCAGGATAGACCGGCGGTTCTTCGCCTCGCGGAAGATCGCCGTGGCGTACACCGAGTACGTGTCCACACGGTAGTCCTGCAAAAGCTGCTTCAGCCCGTCCAGCATGGCGCAGAGCCGGCGGATAGAGGCAAAGGAGAGCTCCTTCTTCATGAAGACTTCTTCGCCGAAAGAGATGCCCTTCTTCACCTCTTCGATGACTTTGATCTCATCGATGCCGCGATACTCCACGATGCGCATGGACAGCGCTGAAGAGCCGATATGAATGATGCCGTAAATGAGCGGTTGCTGCTGTGTCATAGTCGCCCTCACTGTGTTTCCGGGAAGCGGCAGGCTCCCCTCTTTAGCTGTGCGGAGCTGCCTCCGCAAAAATATTTCCTCATTAATATTATTATACAATAACATCCCTCTCGATTTGTATGGCTTTCGTATGAAATTCATGAAGCCTCTGTAAAAAACCAAAAAATGCGCCGCACTCTTCCCCAAAACGAGCACGTGTTTTTACAGGGGGCAGGGGAATGATGTAAAATAAAAGAAATATAAATTTTCATTTCCTGCAGGGCTTCCTGCCGTTTTCAGAAAAGAGCCTCTCTATGGAACGCATTGCCATCATCGATCTCGGTTCCAACTCCATCCGATTCATCATCATGCAGGTCGCCGGCTCCGGCGCGTACAAGCTCATCTACCAGGAGAAGAAAGCCATCCGCCTCTCCGAGGGCATGACAAAGGACGACCGCATGCTCACCGAAGCGGCGCAGCGCCGCGCCCTGGACTGCCTCAAAGTGTATGCCCACGCCGCGCGGGTGCTCCACGTGACGAAGATCCTCGCCGTCGCCACCGCCGCGGTGCGCAACTCACGAAACGGCGCCTCCTTCCTGAAGCGCGTCCGCACCGCCACGGGAATCCCCATGACGATCATCAGCGGCCGCGAAGAAGCGCGGCTCGGTTTCTCCGGCGTCATCCACACCATCGACCAGAGCGACTTCCTCCTCTTCGACCTGGGCGGCGCCAGCGTGGAGATCTCCCTCGTGCGGAACAAGCGCCGCCTCCACTCGGTGAGCATCCCCATGGGGGCCGTGACCCTCACCGAGCTCTTCGACAGCCGCGACGCCGTCTCCGCCGAGAAGAAAGCAGACATCCAGCGCTACATCCGGAAGCAGCTTGCCGCCGTCTCCTGGCTGCCGAAAGAAAAGATCCCCGTCATCGGCATCGGCGGCACCGTGCGGAACCTCGCGAAGATCCACCAGCGGCGCATCCAGTACCCGCTGCCCAAGCTCCACAATTATCAGTTCCCCGCGAAAAGCCTCTTCCCCCTCGTGGACGAGCTCTGCCGGAAGAACTGCGCCGAGCGGAAACGCATCTCCGGCCTCTCCTCCGAGCGGGCGGATATCATCATCGCCGGCGCTCTCGTCGTCTCCGAGCTCGTGCGCATGACCGGCGCGGAAGACCTCACCATTTCCGGCTGCGGCATCCGCGAAGGGCTCTTCTTCCATTACTACGACCCTCTCTATGGCAAAGAGCGCGACTGGGAGCACCGCATGCTCCTCTCCTCGGTGCGCAACTACCGGAAGACCCTGCCCCTGGACGACCTCTCCCACACGCGGTACGTCACCGCCATGGCAGACTACCTCTTCGACCACTGGCAGAGCCTCCACGGCCTTACCGAAAGAGACCGGCTCCTCCTCACCGCGGCGGGCCTCCTCCACGACATCGGCGGTCTCATCAATTACTACAGCCACGCCCGGCACAGCGCGTACATGATCGCCAACGCGCACCTCTTCGGCCTCACTCACAAAGAGCAGCTCATCTGCTCTCTCATCGCCGCCTTCCACCACGGCTACTCGGGCAAGCTCCTGAAGACGAGCTCCCACCTCTCCCTCATCGACGAAGCGGACCTCCTCCGCGTGCGGAAGCTCTCCCTCTTCCTCGCCATCGCCGAAGGGCTCGACGAAACGAAAGAGCAGTGCATCACCCGGCTCATCTGCCACACCTCGCCGCGCACCGCCGAGCTCCGGGTCTATACGAATCAGGACGCCTTCGACGTACAGGCCCACGCCCTCCAGCCCTTCCTGCGGCCTTTCGAAAAGACCTTCGGCCGTTCTCTCGACATCCAGTGGTTCCCCGGCAGCCGACAGGCGTCGATCTTCAAAAAAGAAGAACCGGACCTTCCCAGATAAAAAATGTCCCCGCCTCTCAAAAGGAGCGGGGATCTTTCCTGCGTCAGAAACGGGATGACCTCCGGCGAGAGGCCATTTTTTCCATACAAAAAATGCTCCTCCCGAAAGAGAAGCATTCATTTCTGGTGGGACTACTGTGGCTCGAACACAGGACCTCTTCGATGTGAGCGAAGCACTCTAACCAACTGAGCTATAGCCCCTTGCAATGGTCTTATTATATCACGGCATTTCTATTCTTTCAAGCATTAGAAGAGGGAAGGCCCTCTTCTTTTTTTGCGCCCACAGCGCCAGTCTCTTCTCCGGAAAGTCCTGCGCGGCGGAGGAACTCGTCTTCCGTAAGGATCGTCACGCCCTGCGCACGGGCCTTGTCGAGCTTGCTTCCCGCGTCTGTGCCGGCGATGACGAGCGTAGTGGTCTTCGTCACCGAGGACTGAACTTCTCCGCCGAGGCGGCGGATGATGTCGCCCGCTTCCCGGCGGCCCATGGAGGCGAGCTTGCCCGTGAGCACGGCCCGCTCGCCGGCAAAGGCCGCCCCTTCGGTCTCTTCTTTCACTTCGTCCGTCACGACGCCCGCTGCCTGGAGGCGCGCGATGAGGGCGCGGTGCCCCTCGTCGGCGAAGTAGGCGTGGACGCTCTCGGCGATGACTGTGCCGATGCCTTCCGTCTCCATAAGATTTTCGGTGCTCGCTTCCATGATGGCCTCGACGGTGTGGTACCGCGCAGCGAGGAGCTCCGCCCCTTTCGCGCCGAGGAAGCGAATGCCCAGCGCGAAGAGGAGCTTCGCCAGCCCCCGGCCGCGGCTCGCTTTCGCCGCCTCCACCAGATTGGCCGCGCGCTTTTCCCCCATGCGCTCCAGCTGCTGCAGCTCTTCCGCATCCATCGTGTAGAAATCCGCGGGGTCTTTCACGAGGCCGCACGCGAGCAGGCTGTCCACCACGGACGGGCCGAGCCCTTCGATGTCCATGGCGTCGCGGGAGGCAAAATGGATGAGCTTCTCCCGCACCACGCCGCCGCACTGGGGATTGGTGCAGCGGTATGCCGCTTCCCCTTCCACGCGGGCCACTTTTCCCCCACATACTGGGCAGGTCCCGGGCATCTCAAATTCCTTTTCTTCCCCGGTGCGTTTCTCCTTCAGCACCGCCGCCACCTCGGGAATGATCTCGCCGGCCTTGTAGATGCGCACCCAGTCGCCTTCGCGGATGTCCTTCTCGCGGATGAAGTCGAGATTGTGGAGCGTCGCCCGCTTCACCGTGGTGCCTGCCAGGCGCACCGGCGAGAGGTCCGCCGACGGCGTGAGCACCCCCGTGCGGCCCATGGTGACGACGATGCGCTCCACCCGGGTCACCGCTTCTTCCGGAGGATACTTGTACGCCGTGGCCCACTTCGGGTCTTTCACCGTCGCGCCGAGCGCCTCCTGCTGACGGAAATCATTCACCTTCACCACCATGCCGTCCGTGTCGTACGGAAGACTGCGGCGCTTCTCTTCCCATTCGGCCACGCCTTCGATGACGCCTTCGATGGAGTCCCATTTGCGGTAGTTCGGATTCACCCGGAAATGGAAGGCCGCGAGCTGCCGCAGGAGCTCCTCCTGGGTATGCACGCGGAGGCCCTCCGCCTCTCCGATGGCGTAGGCGAAGAAATCGAGGCTCCGCGCGGCGGTGACATGCGGGTCCAGCTGACGGAGCGAGCCCGCCGCGGCGTTCCGGCAGTTCGCAAAGGGCATGAGCCCCGCCTCGTCCCGCTCCTCGTTGAGTCGGGCGAAGCTCTTCCGGGGCATATACACTTCCCCGCGGATCTCCATGTAGGGCGGCGCGTTCTCGATGTAGAGCGGGATCGTCTTGATGGTCTTCACGTTCGCCGTCACATCTTCGCCCACGCGGCCGTCCCCGCGGGTGAGGCCCTGCACGAGTCGGCCCTCCTCATAGACGAGATTCATGGAGAGCCCGTCGATCTTGAGCTCCGTCACGTACTCCACCGCGTCCGTACCGAGGCTCCCCTTCACGCGGCGGTCAAACTCGCGGAGCTCGCCTGCATTGAATACGTTCGTCAGGCTCAGCATGGGCTTTTTGAAGCGCACCTTGCGAAAATCGTCGCTCGCCCGGCCCCCCACGCGCTGTGTGGGCGAGTCCGGCGTGACGAGCTCGGGATGGGCCGTCTCGATCTCCACGAGGCGGCGGTACATCTGATCGAATTCGAAATCGGTGATCTCCGGGCGGTCCAGCACGTAGTAGAGATAGCTGTGATGGCGGATCGCCTTCCGCAGCGCCTCCGCTTCCTGAATGAGTGTCTCTGATGCCATGATGGCTCCTTTCTGTCTGTGCACGTTCTTACCCTGCTATTGTAACACGTCCGCCCGTTGAGCGCTCTTCCGGCTCCTGTTATAATGCAGAGAGAAAGAAACACACGTTCGATGGAGGAGACCATGAAAGACATCCTGGAAGGACTGAATGAAGCGCAGCGGCAGGCCGTCACGGCGACGGAAGGATATGTGCGGGTCGTCGCGGGAGCGGGCTCGGGAAAGACGAGGGCCCTCTCGCGGCGCTTCGCCTTTCTCGTGCGCGAGGTGGGCATCCTCCCCTCGCACATCCTCTGCGTCACGTTTACGAACAAATCCGCCGCGGAGATGCGGGAGCGCATCCGCCGCCTCATTGGCGACGACGGCACGGGGTACATCAATACGTTCCACGGCTTCTGCGTGACCGTACTTCAGGAAGACAGCCACGCCGTGGGATATCCCGCGCGTTTCCTCGTGCTGGACAACGGCGACATCGACGCCATGCTCCAGATCATCTACGACGAGCGGGGCCTCACGCTCCGGGACATGACGTTTGCCGCCGCACGAGACCTCATCGAGATCGAGAAACTGTTCAAACACCCCGACTACTGCGACGATCTCATCACGCTTCCTCTGGAAGAGCTGAAAAAGAAATACGACGAGGCGAAGACCGCCGAAGAGATCATCTTCTACGGCTACCTCTATCAGGAGAAGAAATGCTTCGGCCTCGACTATAACGACCTCATCAAGTTCTCCCTCTACATCTTCCGCCATCACGAAGACATCCGCCAAAAGTGGCAGCAGCGGCTGGAATACATCATGATCGATGAATTTCAGGACATCGACGGCCTTCAGTATGAGCTGATGGAGGTCCTCGCGGGGTATCACAAGAATCTCTTCATCGTGGGCGACCCGGACCAGACCATCTACACCTGGCGCGGGGCGAACGTGAAGTACCTTCTGGACTTCGACCGCCAGTTTTCACCGACGAAGACCCTCCTCATGACGGAGAACTACCGCTCCGCGCCGGAGATCCTTGCCGCGGCGAACGCCCTCATCGAGAAGAACGAGCACCGCATCAAAAAAGAGCTCCGCCCGGTGAAGCCCGCCGGCGCGCCGGTCCTCTGCCACGTCGCGGAAGATCAGGAAACGGAAGCCCGGTGGATCGCCGCAGAGATCGGCAAGCTCCATCGGAGCGGCGTGCCGTACGAAGACATGACGCTCCTCTACCGCGCCCATTACGTGACCCGCGCGGCGGAAGCGGCGCTCCTCGAAGCGAACATTCCCTACGTCATCTACAGCGGAGCGCCCTTCTTCCAGCGCATGGAGATCAAAGACGCCCTCGCCTATCTCCGCATGATCGCCTACCGGGACGACCTCTCCTTCCGGCGCATCATCAATCTGCCGAAGCGGAACATCGGCAAGCGCCGCATGGTCTTCCTCGAAGAATATGCCGCGCAGAAGGGCTGCTCTCTCTATCAGGCGCTGGCGGACAATGTGGACGCTCCGCTCTTCCGGGGCACCCGGGCACGGTCTTTTATCGCCCTCATCGAGTGCTTTGCCGCCGAGTCGGAAGGGCGCGCCGTGAGCGACGTGCTCTCCGCCATCCTCTCCGAAAGCGGCTATGAGACGATGCTCCGCACCGAAGGGAGCCAGGAACGGCTGGACAATCTGGCCGAGCTCAAGCAGTCCGTCTACGACTACGAGACCACCTGCGGCGAAGAGACCACGCTCACCGCCTACCTCGCCCACGCGGCGCTCTTCACGAACGCCGACGCCGCCCAGAGCGCTGGCAAGGTGAAGCTCATGACCGTACACGCCGCCAAAGGCCTCGAATTTCCGACAGTCTTCCTCTGCGGCATGAATGAAGGAATCTTCCCCTCGCGAAAAGTGAAGACTGCCGCCGCCATGGAGGAAGAGCGGCGCCTCGCCTTTGTCGCCCTCACCCGCGCGGAAGACCGGCTCTTCCTCACCTGCGCCGGAGGCTGGACATACCGCGGCGCGCCGCGCTATCCGTCCCGCTTCCTCTTCGACATGGGCGATGCGGTCACCTGGACCGCGCCTCTTCCGCCGGATCTCCTCCGGGAGACGCAGAGCTACATCCTCCGCCACGTGCCGGAAGAACGGACGGAGGCGGCGCTCCTTCCTGCGGGCACGAGAGTCGAGCACGCTGTCTTCGGCGCGGGCACCATCCTTGCCGCCGATACGGACGCCGGCGCCTACACCATCCAGTTCGACCGCATGGAGACACCCCGCCGCATCGCTTTCCGGGTGCATCTCTCCACCATCTCCCGCTAAAAGAGCACGCAAAAGAGCCTTCACAGCCCCGGTTTCAAGGACCGCCTGTGAAGGCTCTTTTTCTATGCCGCTATCGTCATTCTTTTTTCGTGATCGGCGCGAAAGCCACCATGATCTGCCGCACCTGGCCGCCGGGAAAAGCGAGCTTCAGCATCATCTTTTTCCCTTCGCCGATGACCTCCGTCACCTGGCCCTCGCCCCAGAGCTTGTGGACCGCCACATCGCCCACGTGCCAGTCGTAGGTGGCAGACTTCCGCGCCTCCATGCGATGGGGCCGCGCCGGAGGAGCATAAGAATTGGAGAGAGCCCAACGGCTCGCCTGCGAATCCATGCGGCGGCGGAAGTCCCGCTGGCGCTCCGCGCCGTCGTCCCGCTCCACCTCGTCCATGAGGTCCGGGGGGATCTCCTTCAGGAAGCGGCTCTCCGAGTAGGGCTTCATCTGGCCGTACATGGTGCGCATGTCCGTATTCGTCACGTAGAGCTTCTCCTTCGCCCGGGTGATGCCCACGTAGGCGAGACGGCGCTCCTCTTCGAGCTTCGTCTCGTCCATGAGAGAGCGCACCCCCGGGAAGATGCCCTCGTCCATCCCGGCGAGGAAGACGATGGGAAATTCCAGCCCCTTCGCGCTGTGGATGGTCATGAGCGTCACTTTGCCGTCATTCTCTTCATAAGAATCCGTATCGCTCACGAGAGCCGTCTTTTCGAGGAAATCATCGAGAGTCCCCGTGGGATCTTCCTGCTGGAACTCCTTGGCCACGTTGAAGAGCTCGCCGATGTTCGCCTCCCGGTCGTGCTTCCTCTCGTCAGGCTCCTTCGCCTCCTGGATGTAGCGGGCGTATTCCGTCTTCTGCACGATCTGCTCCACCAGAGAGAAAAGGTCGCTCTCGGCGGCGGCGTTCAGAAATTCGAAGATGAGCGCGCTGAATTTCTGTAGCTTCTGCTTCGCCGCTTTCGGCAGGTCCGACGCATCGGAAGCCATGATGGCTTCGAAGAGCGAGCACCCCTGCGACCGGGCAAAGTCCGCCAGCTTCTCCACCGTGGTGTCCCCGATGCCCCGCTTCGGCACATTGATGATGCGCCGGAGAGCCACGTCGTCCCGGAAATTCGCCAGGAGGCGCAGGTAGGCCATGATGTCCTTGATCTCGGCACGCTCGTAGAACCGCACGCCCCCCACCATGGTATAGTCGATCCACTTGTTCTTGATGGCGTCTTCGATGGACCGCGACTGGGCGTTCATGCGGTACAGCACCGCCATGTCGTTGTACGACCGGTGATTCACATCATGCTCGTGCTTCATCGTGCGGGCGATGAAATCGGCCTCTTCCTTCTCGTCCGCCGCGTGGTAGTGCTGGATGTGCGTCCCGCCGCGCTTCTCCGTCCAGAGGCGCTTCGCAGGCCGGTTCCGGTTGTTCTGGATCACCGCGTTCGCCGCGTCGAGGATGACCTGGGTGGAGCGGTAATTCTGCTCCAGCTTGATCACCTTCGCCCGGGGATAGTCCTTCTGGAAATCGAGGATATTCCGAAGGTCCGCCCCGCGCCAGGAGTAGATGCTCTGATCCGCGTCGCCCACGGCGCAGATATTCTCCCGGCTCCCTGCGATGTACTTCGCCATGAGGTACTGGGCGTGGTTCGTATCCTGATACTCGTCGATGAGGATGTAGTGGAAATGGCGCTGCCACTTCGCGCGGATCTCCTCCCGCTCGAGGAGCTTCGTCGTGAGGAGGAGCAGATCGTCGAAGTCGAGAGCGTTGTTCTGCTTCATGCGCTTATCGTAGAGCGCATACACCTCCGCCACCTTCTGGGCGTGGAAATTTCCCATGCTCTCCGCGGCGTACGCCTCCGGCGAAAGGAGGGCGTTCTTCGCGTTGGAGATGCGCCCCTGCACGGCCTGCGGCTGGAACTGCTTGTCGTCCAGATTCATTTCCCGGAGGATCGACTTCACCACAGACCGAGAATCCTCCGCATCGTAGATGGTGAATTTATTCGTGTACGGCGGCAGTGCCTCGATCTCCTGCCGGAGGAACCGCGCCCCGAAAGAGTGGAACGTGTACATCCAGATCTTGTCTGCCTCGGGCCCCACCAGGCCGTGCACGCGCTCGCGCATCTCCGCCGCCGCCTTGTTCGTGAACGTGATGGCCAGGATCTCCCAGGGACGCACGCCCTGCTCGAGCATGTACGCGATGCGGCACGTGAGCGCCTTCGTCTTGCCCGAGCCTGCGCCCGCCATGATGAGCACCGGCCCCTCGATCTGCTCCACGGCCTCCCGCTGCTCCCGGTTCAGCTCGTCTAAATAGCTCATGTTTTTCCTTTCGTAAAAAAGAAACTCATCATGGCGCGCCATGGATGAGTCTCTTCATGGGATGATACGGAAATTATTTGGACAGCGTCTTGATGAGGAACGGCGTGACCTGTTTCTTCCGGGACATGACGCCGGGGAGGACGATCCTGCCGCCTTCGGCCTTCTTACCGAACGCTTCTTCCGCGGTCGCTTCATCGCCGTCGGTGTACCAGAGGTCCGTCGTCTCCGTGAGGATGTTCGTCACCATGAGGTACGAGCCGGCATAGCCCTTCTGCGCCTTCTCCGCATTGAGCACCGCCATGATCTCCGCCTTCTTCGCATCGATGGGAGCCGTATCCATCACAGAGATCTGGCCGCAGGTGAAGACCTTGTCGCCCGCTTCAAATTCCTTCGTATCATTATGCGCGAGCTCTTCCGCGGAAAGATCCGAGAGGTCCGCCCCCGCCTTCAGCATCTCCATGCCGTATGCTTCGTAGTCCACGCCCGCGATGGCCGCCAGCTCTTCCACTGCCTTTTTGTCTTCGTCCGTCGTGGTGGGCGAACGGAAGAGGACCGTGTCGGAAATGATGGCGGAGAGCATCATCCCGGCGATCTTCTTCTCCGGTACGATGCCGTACTGTTTGTACAGGCCGTAGATGACCGTATTCACGCATCCCAGAGGGCGGAAGAGCATGAAGATCGGCCCGGGCGTCTCAAGGTCGCCCAGACGGTGATGGTCCACCACCTCCACGATCTGCGCGCTGTCGATGCCGTCGGCGCGCTGCTTCGATTCATTGTGGTCCACGAGGATCACCGGCTGATCCGCCGCCACATGCGCCACATATTCCGGCGCTTCCACGCCGAAATAATCCAGCGCATACTTCGTCTCCTTGTTCGGCTCGCCGGCGCGCTTTGCGACCGCATCCACGCCGAGAGCCTGCTTCAGCGCCGCGTAGCTCAGCGCCGCCGCGATGCTGTCCGTGTCCGGGGATTTATGTCCGATAACAAAAATCTGGCTCATAGTATCTCTCCTTTTTTGTCCCGCGGCCCGGCCGCGGTGAAAAATTTCCTATTCATTATATCATATTTCCCACGCGAGGCGGATGACTTCGAAGCTGTCCGTGCGGAGCGCCCTCTTGATGCGGACGAGGTCGCGCCCTGCGGTGCGGGCGCATATCACCTTTCCTCTCGTATCTCATCATTAGGATGCGGATCACCTCATGGCAGAGACAACATCGAAGCTTTCCGCGCCGCGCATGTGATATATCTGTTGTCCTCGAAGAAGAAAAAGGGCAGCAAAAAAGCCCTGTTCGTGAGAACAGAGCTTTAGCGCTTCCGGTTATTCTTCTTCTCTATGACGTTTCAGAGAAGAGAGCCCATGGAACTTCTCGATGACGATGAAGAGCATCGGCGTGATGAAGATGCTGAATACGGTCGCCGAGAGCGTGCCGAATACGACGGTGATGCCCATTTCCGAACGGGATACCGAGCCCGCGCCCGTGGAGAGCGCCAGCGGGATACATCCGAGGATGAAGGCAAGGGACGTCATGAGGATCGGGCGGAG
>CASEBK010000031.1 GCA_949286115.1 uncultured Veillonellaceae bacterium
AGAACGGTTATACCGGCACTTTCGACGGTCGGGACAACCGCATCATCGGTCTTGATACGACGAAGAAATCGGATGGGACTACCCAGACGCTGACCAATGCAGGTATCTTTGGTACCATCGGAACTCGCGAGGATGGTGAAGGAAAAATTCATACAGGCACCGTAGAAGATCTGCGCGTTTACTCCGGTACGTTCACCGGCACGGATAACGCGGGGGCCGTGGCGGGTGTGAACAATGGCACTATTTCCAATGTGACCGCCTTCGGCAACGTGGTGGATGTACAGAATACGTCCAACGGAGTTTCCTACGCAGGCGGCATCGCGGGCACGAACAGCGGAACCATTGACAATGTGACTGTCACAGGTACGGCGACCCAGAGCAGCGAAGTGACGGCAGGCAGTGCAGAGGCTGCGGCCGGCGGCATTGCCGGTCTGAATGACGGTACGATTTCCAACAGCACCGCCAACAGCGCCGTCAACTCCAGCGCGGGCGATGCGACAGCCCTCGGCGGCGTGGCCGGTGTGAATGCGGGCACGCTTACCAATGTGGACAGCCTCGGCGTCACCACCGGCGTTTACAAAGTGGAAGGGAAGGATACCCTGTATTCCGACAACGTAGGCGGCATCGCCGGGACGAACAGCGGCACGGTGGAGAACGCTTATAACGAAAGCATCGTCAGCGGCCGCGACAACGTGGGCGGCATCCTTGGTGTAAACAATGGGGCTTCAGTCTCCAACGTGGCGAACGCCTCCAGTGTCACCGGCGAAGCAGGGACCGATGACGCCAGTGATTACGTGGGCGGCCTCGTGGGTAACAACAAAGGCAGCATCACCAACGGCCGCAACAACGGCGAGATCACCGGCAACAACTACGTAGGCGGTCTCGTCGGCAATAACCAGACGGTTTCCACCCTGAAGAACCTCGTCAATGACGAATCCGCCGCCATCACCGGCGACAACTACGTAGGCGGCATCGCCGGGGCAAACGCCGGGGAAATTACGGCTTCTTCCGTGGATGAGGATGGTCAGGTCATCGAAGGCAATGACAACCTCATCAACCGCGGCACCATCACGGGTCAGCAGTACGTAGGCGGTGTAGCCGGTGTCAATACGGGAACGATTTCTAATACGAATAACAATGTCGAATTGCATGTGAAAAATCCTGTTGCTACAGGCGATGACGCACCGAAATACTTTGGCGGCGTCGTCGGATGGAACAAACGGGCGGAAGATGAAAATGGCGATCCGGTCTATGGTGATGATGGAAAGACGATCATTGGGACGATCACTGATGCGACCAACCATGCGAATGTCAGCGCGGACGGCGCAACATATGTAGGCGGCATAGTCGGCAAAAACGACGGCGTGCTCAGCGGCATGAACGGCAACTACGGCAACGTATCCGGTAAAGATTATGTCGGCGGCGTGGCCGGTGAAAACAGTCAGGATCTGACTGGAGTAGAAGCGGTTAATCGGGGCGATGTGACCGCTTCGGAAGGCGGCGCAGGCGGTATCTTCGGCGAAAACAATGGCGTCATTTCCAATGTGCATCTCACCAATGAAGGCAATGTGACCGGAACGGCGACTGATAAGGAAGGAGATACTTCCGGTACCGGCGGCATTTTCGGCATTAACCACAGTGCTATTACCGGGTCTATTCTGGAAAATCTGACGGGCGACGTATCTATCAATACGGAAAAGGGGCAGGTTGCGCAGAATGTGGGCGGCCTCATCGGCATCAATACGGGCGATGTGTCTACGTCCTCTCTCAAGAACGAAGCGAATATCACCGTGACCGCAGGCAATGGACAGACTGTGAAAAACGTAGGCGGCCTCATCGGTGACAATTCCGGTAATATCACCGGCGGGCGTGATGAAAATGACGGCTATTACAAATACCAGATTTACAATAATGGTACGATCACTGTAGATGGCAATGGTTCCAATATCGGCGGCCTCATCGGTACAAATCATCAAAAGAAAGATAATGAGGACAGCGGCAAAGTAATTGCCGGCTACAACACGGGCGCCGTCATCGCTGGCGGCAGCACGAATGTAGGCGGCATCGCTGGCACCAACTCCGGCACTCTCGGCCAGGTCTTCAACACTGTCATCACGAAGGATGGGCAGAATCAGACCATCACCGGCAGCACCAACGTGGGCGGCATCGCCGGCATTAACACTGCAACCGGTATTGTTTCCAATGCCTACAACACCACCGAAGTAGGGGGCTCATCTGATTCTACAGGCTCTATTGCCGGGACCAACAGCGGAACCATTTACAATGTCTACAACAGCAGTGAAAATGGAACGCACGTAGGCAATCCTGACGACGGTCAACTCGACAATGCCTACAACACGACCGCTACCGACGGAACGGATTGGACGACAAGCGGCAGCTACGAAGGATTCGACTTCGATAGTACCGATGATGACGGCACTGAAAGCATATGGAAGATCTATGAAGGCAGCACCAATCCGCTCCTGAAAGTCTTCCTCACGAAAGTGACCATTTCCGATGATGCTGACCTTGGCCTCGTATACAACGGGAAAGATCAGGATATTGATTTGGGCGATTTCACTTCGCATGATGGAATTTCCGCCGCAGATGATTTCGCCGCATATGAGCACAATCACAGCTTGATTCAGAATACGGATTTTGAGCATAAGAATGCCGGTTCTTACAGCGATTGGCTCTATTCCGGACAGATCGCCGCAAGCACAGGCGAGGACGGCTTCAATCCGAACAATCTTGGCTACGACATCGATTTCGTGCAGGATATCGACAAAGCGGTTATTAAAGTGGAGGGTAATACTGTTGACCGCACTTACGGCGATACGGCCATCACTAATGGAAGTTATGGATATCAGTTAGATGGTGGCAATTTTACGGATTTCACGGATGAGATGAAACAGGAGCTGTCGGATGCTGGCCTTGGCTTTGATGCGTCTAAGGTATCTGATACTGCGCTGACCGGGAATGACTCCGGGAGGGTGACAAATGATGTGCGCGATGATTATACTTGGTCTGCCGATTTGACGCTCGGTGACGCCCTGAAAGGGAATTACACCTTTGAAGGGGTTACTGATGAAGGCACAACCGTGAAGGTCGTCGGCGGTTCTCATGTCAACAGGAGAGACATCACGATCAATGCGAAGGATGAGTCAATCTATGAAGGTGAGATGCCGCATTATACCGGAACGAATATCAATGACGTTCTTGTCAATGGCGATACGATTTCGAATGGCGACTACTTCTATGCACCGGAAAATCCTGATGACAGGACGAACGGTGCAGCCATCGGTATCCATTTCGACAGCAGCTATCTGAACGATGATAGCGAGCAAAGCGCGTGGGATGCTGTAATGAAGGGACTGTTCAAGAATTACAATGTGATTTTTGATCCGGGCAAACTCACTGTGAAGGACATCCCGTCCGACGTGCCGGACATCACGCCGGGCGAGCACTGGAATTTCCTCTTCGACGACGATCCGTGGGACAGGAACCGCGATTTCCGGGAGCGGAAGGCGGAGGTGCACTTCGTGGCGGGCGGCATGACGCTCTGAGGCAAATAAAAAGGCAGGGGAGACCCTGTCTTTTTGTGTGGAAAAATGGGCAATAAAAAAGCACGGACGGACCGTGCTGTGGAGATCATTTGCCGCGGCTCTTCTGGATGAAGTGGACCACTTTTTTGCCGGCGGCGTTGATCTGGTGGCCGGTGCGTTTCACTTTGCGCATGGCGGTGGATTTGGACTGGATCTTCGGCTTGAGGTCGAGGTCGGTGTCGATGTTGCCGCGCTTCACGGAGGTGGCGCGGATCTTGTCTGGGTGGAGGTATTCCCGAAGGACCGTCATGGCAAGGGTCGGGGAAACGGCGGTGTCGAAGAGGTAGATGTCGATGGCGGCGTAGTTCGGCTCGGGGTAGGTGTGGATGCAGAGGTGGCAGTTCTCGCCGAAGCCGGAGACGGTGATCTCTTTTTCGCCTTCGTGGTAGAAGGTGTCGTAGAGCTCGATGCCCAGGCTCTGGGCGGCGGAGTTGATGAGGGGGATGAGCAGGTCGGCGGAGTCGATGACGCCTTCGCGGCAGCGGTAGCAGTCGATGAGCAGGTGTCGGCCGATGTAGTTTTCCATGGTGTGCCTCCATTGATAGAATATATTTTCGATATGACGCGGGAGCGACTGTTTATTTCTGATAGATGTCCCGTCTGTGACCGATGGTGAGGGCGAGGATGACGCATGTATCGTCGTGGATGAGACAGATCATCCGGTAGTCACCGATGCGGTAGCGCCAGAGGTCGGCGAGGGGACCTGTGAGGGCTTTGCCGCTCGCGCGGGGGTCTTCAGCGTCGATGAGGTGTTTCGTGAGCCACGCTTTGAGCATGCGCTGGGTGCAGCGGTCGAGCTTTCGGAACGCTTTGTCAAATTTTGGCGTTGTCTCAAAACGGTATGTCACAGGTCCAGCTCCTTCCACAGTTCGGAGATGGGGCGGGACTGACAGCCGCTCTTTACGTAGTCTTTGTAGGCTTCTTCTGCAAGAGAGATGTCATATTCGTCTTCGATCTTTTCGAAGAGGGCGGCTTTGAAGGCTTCGCCCACGGACATGGAGTGCAGGCGGGCGTAGCTCTCGGCCATCTGTTTTTCTTTGTCGTTCAGTCGGATGGAAAAGCTCATGGGATCACTCCTTTCTGTACTACATTGTATTACAGAAGAAAACGGGGCGCAAGCGGCGGGATTTCTTGACAGAGCACGGCGCATCCTGTATAATGCATAAGTCATTGTACAGGGTGCTGTGACGCAACCGCACGGGACGGGCTCTGGAGAAATGCCGGAAGGCTGCCTGTCATCGGCGAGTATAGTGAAGAGGAGGTGCACACATGTACGCTATCATTAAGACGGGCGGAAAGCAGTACTGCGTAGAAGAAGGCAAGAAGATTTCCGTGGAAAAGCTCGACGCAGAGGTCGGCGCTGAAGTGACGTTTGACGAAGTCCTGCTGGTCGCAGGGGATGAATGCAAGGTCGGACAGCCCACCGTGGCCGGTGCGAAGGTGACCGCGAAGGTCCTGGAGCAGGGCAAGGGCAAGAAGATCCGCATTTTCAAGTATAAGGCGAAGTCCAACTATCGCCGCCGTCAGGGTCATCGTCAGCCGTTCACGAAAGTGGAAGTGACGAAGATCGAAGGCTGATGATCACAGCGAAAGCGGTGGTCGGCCGGACGGGGCTCCTCAGCGGGTACCGCATCTCCGGGCACGGGGATATGGATACGGAGGAGCTGGGCTATGATATCGTATGCGCGGCGGTGTCGGCGGTGACGCTCACGGCAGCGCTGGGGCTTCGGGATGTGCTCGGCGCATCGGGCTCGTATGAGTCGGAGAGCGGGCTGCTCGAGGTGGATATCAGCGGCTCGGAGAGCGCGGAGACGGAGGCGGTGATCGCCACGATGTTCCGCGGGCTCGAAGAAATACGGAACCAATATCCGGACAGGATCCATATAGAAGAGTACAGGAGGTGAATTTCATGCTTCAGTTTGATCTCCAGTTATTCGCTCATAAGAAGGGCGTATCCAGCACGAAGAATGGCCGTGATTCTCATTCTCAGCGTCTGGGCACGAAGATGCACGACGGTCAGCTCGCCAAGTGCGGCAACATTCTGGTCCGCCAGAGAGGCACGCACCTGCATCCGGGCACGAACGTAGGCATCGGCAAGGATGACACGCTCTTCGCTCTGGTAGACGGCCGTGTAGCTTTCGAACGTCTGGGCAGAGATAAGAGACAGGTCAGCGTATATCCTGTAGCTGAATAAGCAATGAAAAAGACATCCCGCGGGGTGTCTTTTTTTTCGCGCCAGCCCGCGCTCTTGCGCGCCGGTGTCAGGCATTGTATAATAAGATATCATTACACGGAGTAATGACCCTTCAAGACCATCGAAAAAGGACGAGCGGCAACTCGTCCTTTTTCATTGCTGTTTTGATTCCGGCTATTTTTTGTTCAGCCAGTACGTATAGGTGGCAATAATGATGCCAACAAGTACGGGAGCCAGCAATGAGCTCCAAAACACGGAGTAGAACCCCTCCAAAACCATTCACCCCCTTTCGTAGAAAATAAGGGGATGTCTATATTGTATCACGAATTGGTGTGGATATGACGAACGCATTTTCTGTATATTGAGCATTGAAGGCACAGTATAAATGGGGATTGTATATCCGGAGGGAAAGGGCAGCATCCTTTCTATTCCACATGACAGCCCTCTAAATTTCGCGGGAATTTGGCCTTCAGGAGCGCGAAAAAACGGCGGAAGATAAACATATATCCTCTGCCGTTTTTCTGTGGCTGTATGGGGTCAATTCTGCGGGGGCTGCACGGGCTGAGCGGGCTGCGCGGGAGCAGGGGCCGGTGTGGGCGCGGGCTGCGGCGCGGGGACTGCGGAGGCATTTCCTCCCTGTGCTGCGGCGGCTTGCCGGGCCTTTTCTTCCGCTTCTTTTTTCGCTTTCTCAGCGGCGATGCGCTGCTTTTCCGCGCGGGTCTGGAGGACGGGGTAGCGCGGCGTGGGGCTTACTTTCGCGTCGATCTCAAAGAGGCGGCCCCATGGGAAGTCGCCGGAGATGGTGGCCGGGTCGAGGCCGAGCTTCTTCTTGCCGAAGTCCTGCAGCTGGGCAATCATTTCTTCCGTCACTGCGGCGGAGACGGGCTTCGTGGGATCATCTCCGAGCGTCTGCTGGAGGCGGTAGAGATCGTTTCTGATATTGGCCTGATAGGCCCAGTTGTCCAGGTACTGCATGGTGAGCATGTCTTTGTGGTCCTGCTCGGTCATTTCAGGGGCGAGGACAGCCTGCGCGATGGAGTAGCCGATGGTGTTGCTGGCGGTGTTCCAGCCGTTGTAGGCGGCGACGGAGTAGAGCATGTCTTTCTCGGAGAGAAGCTTCATGAGGGTATTGTCCGCGCCGTTGGCGAAGTACACGTCTACGATGGCCACGGGGATGCCCTCGTCGTGAGCGGCTTCGACGCGGTCCATGAAGTCGGAGGTGCTCTCTTTCATCATGCCGAAGTTGCTGAACTGGCCGGATTCGCCGGTGGTGGCAAGGGGCGTATTGACAGCGAGGAGGATGTCCGGCTCTTTCGTGGTCATGACGCCGCCTACGGCGGTGACGTGCTGGGCGATGGTCTGGCCGATCTCCTGGCTCTCATAGCTGGGGACCGTGTCTTCCGCACGGCCCAGCGGGTAGAGGGCTTCGAAGGTGGGCGTCATATGGTTCGAGTCCACGTGGTAGCGCGCGATGAGGAGGAGGGCCAGCTGATCGGCGCCTGGGAAGGAGCCGTATACTTTGTCGGAGAGGCCCTTCGCATCGTCTTTGAGGTAGCGCGTCTCGAGGGCGGACTGGGAGTTTTTGCTGCTGTCGTCGAAGCCGAGGCAGAAGTAGGTGAAGACGCCGTCTTTCGTGTCCTGGATGAGGCGCTTATTGATGATGGTGTTCTTCGTGCGCCGCTTGAACCAGTCCTGGAGGTATTCGGAGGGTACGGAGAGCTTCAGGGAGAGGAGCTCCGCCGATTCGGAGGGGGTGATGGTGCCTGCGTCCATCTTGTCCTGCAGAGCAGAGATGCGGTAGATGGAGGGGCCGTAGTTCGCATAGTAATAGGGCTCCACGCCGCCGCTGGAGGCATAGGGGGTGCGCATGATGGTGCCGAAGGCGTAGATGGGCACGTTCGGATGGGCCCGGTGAAGCGCGCGGAGGCGGCTCTCACGGTTCGTGAGGACGTCCAGCGATTCATTGTGCTTGCGGGAGTCCACGAGGCCTCCGTAGATGAGGGTATCCGTGGAGAGGACGGCCGCATCGGCGCGGCTCATGTTCTGCTGCACCCAGTACCACACGCGGTCGGGCGCGCCCTGATAGTCGCTGCCGGAGAGCATGTACGCCGGTGGGGTGATGACGGTGTAGCCTGCCTTTTCTGCAGTGTCGGCGGTGTAGGCGAGGCTCACGGGCCGGTCGTCCTGCGGGACGAGCAGGATGGTCTTCGCGGAGGCGGTGAGGCCGGCGAGGGAAAGCGCGCAGCAGACGGCGCAGGTGGTGAGGGGCTTAGACCATTTCAAGATAAAACCTCCTGTCAATGTGGTGTGATGCAAAGGTCAGTCCCGGGGGAGCCGCCATTTTCTGTGGGGTCCGGGATGGGGATGATAGAGCTGCCAGTGGAAATACAGCGCGGCGGCGCGGAGGGCGAGCACGAGGACAAAGCCGATCCACGATGCGGCCGCGCCGGAGAGATGCTGCCACGCGGCGCACACGGCGATGCCCCCTGCGATGGAGGCGAGGGCATAGACGTCGGTGCGGAGCACGAGAGGCACCCGCTGAGCCATCATGTCTCGGATGATGCCGCCGCCGATGGCGGTGATGAGGCCGAGCATGACGGGCATGACATACGCTTCTTCAGGATGGGCGTAGAGGCTGGTGAGCGCGCCGGTGACGGTGAAGGCCGCCAGACCGCACGTATCGGACACGGCGTAGAGCAGGGTGATCCATTTTTTGCTCCGCCGCGAGATGGGCACGAATTCGTAGAGGATGGACACCGCAAGGGCTGTGGCGATGGAGAGAAGGAGCCCGGTGGGGCTCTTCAGCGCTGAAGGCGGCGTGAGGCCCGCCAGGACGTCCCGCACCATGCCGCCTCCGATGCCGGTCATCACCGCAAGCACGGTGACGCCGAATACGTCCATCCTCCGGGAGAGGCCGGTGAGCGCGCCGGAAAATGCGAATGCGATGGTCCCCATCGTTTCAAAGATGAGCCATGTGATGGACATAGGTCACTCCCTTTATCGTATTGATTTCTCTTCATTATAGCATGACTGGCGGAGGGGTAAAGACAAAAGCACAGGGAGGGCCTGCAAAAGGTCGGAAAGGGCAAGCGATGGCTGGGCGCTCTCCAGATCGGCGAGGGGGCACAGAGACAGACGGCCTGAAGAGCATCGCACGATCCGACGGAGGCAGTGCGTACGAAAAAGGTCGGACGACAGGAAGATCACCGTACGTTTCAAAAGGGGCAGACGACAGGTCAGTCATCACACGGGTCTATAGAGGCATTGACCGCTAAAACAGGCGGGGGCAGTGTGTGCCGCAGAAAAGGGGAGCGCCTGCTGAGGCGGCGAAAAGATGGGGAGCCGTCTTTTAAGGGCTGGCTGCTGCGTTTCTACAGCCCATGGGAGAGGTATACGCCGCATTTTTGGACAGAAATAGCCCGAATAAAATAAAAACCAAAATCTCCGAAAATTCAATAAATGACAAAAATAGTCCAGTTCGCGCGGAGGCTATCGGGGCGGGCGGCGGCTTTTGTTTTCCCTGCCGGCGATATGTTACAATGAGACACACGGCCGAAGGGCCGAAGGAAGGAGCTTTTATGATCGTACTATCCCCTCGCCTGGCGGCGGCGGCAGACTTCGTGCCCCCGTGCCGCGTCATGGCGGACATCGGCACGGACCACGCTTATGTGCCGCTCTATCTCTGGCAGACGGGCCGCATTTCCCGCGCCATCGCCTCGGACATCCACGAAGGGCCGGCTGAGCGGGCGCGGGAGCACTGCGCTAAGGTCAGCGCAGAGGCGGCCATTTCCGTCCGCGTGGGGCCAGGTCTTACGACGCTTCAGCCGGGCGAGGCGGAAGGGGCGGTCATCGCCGGTATGGGAGGCCTGATGATCCGGGAGATCCTCGCGAAAGGCGGCATGACCGCGGAAGCGATGGACTGGTTCGTGCTTCAGCCGCAGAATCATGCGGCCGAGTTGCGCCGATGGCTCTGCGCGAACGGCTATGTCATCTGCGGGGAGCGGCTCGCGGCGGAAGACCGTCAGCTCTATCAGATCCTCTTCGTGCGCCGCGGAGAAGCGCCGCCCATGGAGGAGATCGAAGCAGAGACAGGGCTTTTGCGGTATCGGAGAGAGGACCCGCTCTTTCCTCTTTTTCTGCGGCAGCTCATCCGTCGGAGGGATCTCACCATCGACGGCGTGGCGGCCGATACGGCCAATGAAGTGAACCGGGCGAAACGGCTCCGGGCAGAACGGGAAAAACAGGAATTGGAGGCGCTGTTATGGAAATACGGGCAAAAGACATCATGAAGCTGATGGATGAATGGGCTCCGCCCTCTCTGGCGGAAAGCTGGGATCATCCGGGCCTGCAGGCGGGCGATCCGGAGCAGCCGGTGCATACGGTGCTGGCGGCGCTCGATCTGACGCGGGCGAATCTGGACTACGCCATGGCACACGGCATCGAGATGATCGTCACCCATCATCCGTTTCTTTTCAAAGGGATGAAGACCATAGACCTTCGCACGCAGAAGGGGCAGATGCTGGCAGATCTCCTGTCTCATCGCATCTGTGCCTTTGCGGCGCATACGAATCTCGACACGGCGGACGGCGGCGTGAATGACGCGCTCGCGGAGGCACTGGGCCTTACGCACTGCACGGGCCTCGTACCGGTCCACCAGAAGAAGAGGTATAAGATCGCGGTCTATGTTCCCGTTTCTTACGAAGAAGCGGTGCGTCAGGCTGCGGCAGACGCGGGCGCGGGCGTCATGGGCGCGTACCGCCGCTGTTCTTTCTCGTGCCGCGGGACGGGCCGCTTCCTGCCGGGCGATGGCGCAGCGCCTTTCCTCGGCGAGGCGGGTCGGGAGGAGGCGGCTGAAGAAGTACGCCTTGAGACGTTCTGCACGGAAGATGAGGTCGCGCCGGTACGGGCGGCGATCCTTCGCGCGCATCCCTATGAGACGGCGGTGTGCGACGTGTATGAGCTCGCAGGCGGCGCGGGCTGGGATAAGATGGGCCGCGTGGGCGATCTGCCCCGGCCCATGAGCAGCGAAGAGGCGGCGCTCTATGTGAAGGAAAAGCTGGGCCTTGTCACAGCGAAATGCGCCGGGCCGATGAAGGGGACTGTACGCCGCGCGGCGGTGCTCGGCGGAGCCGGAGCGGAATTCATGGGCCTTGCGAAAGCGGCGGGAGCCGATCTCTATGTGACGGGAGACGTGAAGTATCACGAAGGGCAGGAGGCGGAAGCGCTGGGGCTCCTCGTGATCGACGGCGGCCATTTCCACACGGAGAAAGTGATCATTCCCCGCATCGCTTCCCGCATCCGGAAAGCGGCGGCTGAGCGGGGCTGGGACCTTGCCGTGATGGAAGACCCCGCGCCGACGGACGTATTTTCCTGGTGCTGACGCCGTTGTATTTCCAAAGGCCGTATGATATACTGTAGCGCGTGAGCACGAAAGATGATTGCGGGCCCTTCGGGGTCTGAGGAAAGTCCGAGCTTCGCAGGGCAGGATGCCGGATAACGTCCGGCGGGGGCGACCCCAGGGAAAGTGCCATAGAAAAGGAGACCGCCGCGCAAGCGGTAAGGGTGGAAAGGTGCGGTAAGAGCGCACCAGCAGTCAGGTAACTGGCTGGCTTGGTAAACCCCATCTGAAGCAAGGCCGAATAGGGAAGGGTTGAGGTTGCCCGCTGACCTTCCGGGTTGTTGCCGCTTGAACAGGGGAGCGATCCTCTGTCTAGATAGATAATCATCGCCACGTATGTGGAACAGAACTCGGCTTATTGACTGCTCACCACAAAAAGAAAAGACTGCTTTTTCGGCAGTCTTTTCTTTTTGTGGCTTTTTCGGGCAAACGAAAAGACCGGCGCAGGGCCGGCCGATCGGATCGATGATTTAATGACGCGCGCGGGCGATGGCTTCGTCAAATTCTTTCTGGATCTTTTCAGAGGGTTCCTTGTCCATGAGGGAGAAGACGATGATGGCCAGCGCCGAGAGGATGAATCCCGGCACCAGTTCATACAGGCCCAGCCAGGCGAACTGCTTCCACACGAGGACGACCACGCCGCCGGTGATGATGCCCGCATAGGCCCCCTTGAGGGTCATGCGCTTCCAGTAAAGAGAGAGGAGCGTCACCGGACCGAAGCAGGCGCCGAAGCCGGCCCAGGCGTAGGAGACGATCTGGAAAATGTAGCTGTTCGGATCGGAAGCCAGATAGAGCGCGCAGAGAGAGACTGCGAGCACCGTGAGGCGGGATACGAAGATGAGCTCTTTTTCGCTGGACTCCTTATGGATGAAAGGCTGGTAGAGGTCGCGGGAGACCGCCGACGCCGTGACGAGAAGCTGCGACGACGCGGTGCTCATGATGGCCGCCAGGACCGCCGACCAGATGAGGCCGGTGATGAAGGGGGCGGAGAGATCGGCCGCCATGATGATAAAGACGCGCTCCGCATCGGCGTTCTCCAGAGGCGTCGCCAGATAGGCTTTCCCTACGATGCCGATGGCGATAGCGAAGAGCAGGGAGATGATGACCCAACCCATGGCAATGCGCGTGGATTTCTTCAGTTCCTTCGCATCGCTGATGGCCATGAAGCGCACGAGGATGTGCGGCTGGCCGAAGTAACCGAGCCCCCAGCCGATGGAGGAGATGAACATGATGAAATTCGCAAAGCCTCCGGCAGACTGCGGCAGGAGAGAGAAGAAGTCCGGCCCTTCGCCTGCGAGGATCTCGAGAGTCGGTGCGGGACCGCCGAGAGCGAGCGACGCGGCGATGGGGATATAGAGCACAGTGAAGAACATCATCGTGCCCTGGATGAAGTCTGTCCAGCAGACGGCGCTGAAGCCGCCGAGGAACGTGTAGAAGATGACGACGAACGCGCCGATGAGGAGCGCCGTGGTGTAGGGCAGGCCGAAGATGGTATTGAAGAGCTTGCCTGCAGCGACGAAGCCCGACGAGGTGTAGATGATGAAGAAGAGGATGATGCACACCGCGCAGATGAAGCGCAGGCCGTTTCTGTGATCTTCAAAGCGGTTCGCCAGGTAATCCGGGATGGTGAGACTGTTGCTCGCCACTTCCGTATAAGTGCGGAGGCGCTTGGAGATGAAGACCCAGTTCAGCCATGTGCCGACGATGAGGCCAATGCTCGTCCATATGGCGGAGAGACCGTGGAGATAGGCAAAGCCCGGCAGCCCCATGAGCATCCATCCGCTCATGTCCGACGCTTCGGCGCTCATGGACGTGAGCCATGGGCCGAGCTTGCGGTCGCCCAGAATATACTGAGACAGGTTTTTCTGTTTTCTCGAATAGTAGATACCGATGGCCATCATCAGGAGCAAGTACAGCGCAAAGGCCAGGATGATGCCAAATTCTCCGTTATAGGTCATGAAGCCGCCTCCGATGGCTCCCGCAGAAATAAAAACACCGGAATCTGCCGGTCGCTGGCGTGGCAGCATTCCAGTGCGTTTCCCGCATGGGAGCTTTGATTTTGATTTATTTTTCTATGATAAAAGACGAGCGGCGATTTGTAAAGACTTTTGACAGGAAGCGTTTATAGGATGACCGGCGAATGGCGGTAGTCGGAGCCTCCGCCGCGTTCCTCTTCTCCGTGAAAACAGTATGTCTGGATGTCCGTGGCGCGGCGCTCAAGGAGGAGGAACTCCTTCGCTTCAGGAGAGAAGAGCCGCTCGGCCCGGGCAAAGCTCGTCACTACGGGGAGGCGCGCCCGGCGGAGGAGCCAACTCGCGTCTTTGCGAAGCGCAAGGAGCCGTGCATAGGGCGCGCGCTGCGGCCGGGCCATGAGCGAAGGCCGCCCTGCGGGGGAGAGGAGGAGCGAGGCGCCGATGCGGCGGAGACGGCTGTAGAGGTAGCGTCGGCTCTTGATGGCGGCCAGCATGTCCGAATAGGTCCCTCGCGCGCATTCTCTGGCCCATTTGTTTTCCAGTCCCTCGGAAAAGAGGCCGGACATTTTGAAGTCCTTCTTCTGCATCAGCCGAAACGCGAGAAGGCAGGCGTCATCATAGCGGCGATAGTCCACATAAGCGCCCCGCTTGAGAAGAGACGAAAGGCCTTCGATCTCTTCGGAAGGAATGCGGGACAGCGGGAGGCCCGCAGAGATTTCTTTGCGGATCGCCGTGGCTGAAGCGGGACTTGAGGCGTCCCTGCGGTAAGGCAGGATGTCCATGGGCAGATGATGAGCAGCGATCGTGCGGGCATACTGGATGCCGAGCAGATTGTTTGGCCGCGTGAGGTCGTCGGTCAGATGAGGGAAACGGAGCGCGGCGGCGCGGGCGGCCGATGCGGCGTAGGGCTGGCCTTCGCGGAGCCCTTCCCGGAGCGCCTCCGTGAAAGCGGGATCGAGAGTCCATGCAGCGACGGCGTGGATCTCGTCGGCAGTCAGGGTCTCTGCCCCAAAGGCCACATGGGTGCAGCCGAGATCGGACAGAAGAAGGACGCCCGCCTCGGCGAAGCGGTCGGCGCTCTGCAGTACGCACGCCGCCGGGAGCTCCACCGCAAGGGAAAGTCCGCTTCGGACCGCCCAGACCGCACGGGACCATTTGTCCACGATCGCCGGTTCGCCCCGCTGGACGAAAGCGCCGCTCATGGCGCAGGCGACGGGCGCGTCGGGGTAAGCTTCGCGAAGGGATGCGATGAGCCGGGCGTGTCCTTCATGAAAGGGATTCCATTCCGCTGTGATTCCGATGTACATAAGACCTCCTGCAGAGACGTTCTTTTTGCATTATAGCATGGCCGGCTGCAATCGCCTGCCGGTGTGATATAATAGCGACAGACTGAAGGGCCCTCCGGAAGGCGGGCATTTTTGTGAGGACATCTATGAAATTTCGCATGGCATTGACGGCGCTCCTTGCGGCGGCCGTGCTGGCAACGGCAGGCTGCGGGCAGGAATCGCTGGACGATCAGTTCATCTTTGGCAGGAACCGCATCACCTGCGCTAACGAGACCATCACGCTCGACGTGCCGTTTGAGATGGGCGTCGGCGGGGAGATGGCAGACCTTGCGCCGAAGGACAGCCCGAAGGTGAATGCCGAAGGGCACAACCGGTACATGCAGATCCTCGTGACAGGGGAGGCGGGCTCTGGCAAGACGGCGGAGAGCCAGGCCGCGGCGGCTTCTGCAATGATGCAGAGCGAGGAGACGGTGACGAATCTTCGGGAAACGAGGGAGGCCGTCAGGATCGGCGATGCGGACGGCGTGCGGCTCACCTTCTCTTTTGACGATATCTCCCACGGCGCGCCGACGGGGCTCACGGTGAAGGAGTATATCTTCCCGCAGGGGCACACGCTGTGGCGGGTGATCTATCAGTACCGCACAGGCGATCCCGTGGGGAAAGCGCTGGCGGAGCGCGTGGAAGGGCGCATCGTGCCGGGAGCGACATTCTAAAGGGAAGGCGGACACATGAGAGTGAGCAGACCGCATGGCGTATTGTCATTGATCTTATTTCTGGCAGCGGGGGCGCTCATCGGGGGCATCCTCGGCCAGCTCCTCGGGCAGGTCAGTCTGGCGGGCATCATGCCCTACGTGACCGAGCCGTTCGAGATATTTAATTTTCAGGATATCTACCTCAATCTGGCCATCATGGAGATCCATTTCGGCATCCGATTCGCGCCGAACCTCATCAGTATCCTGGGGATCCTGATCGCGGCATGGATCTACAGCCGATTCTGACAGAAAGATTCTCTTTGCGAAGAGAGTCTTTTCCTTTGGAGAAAGGGGGTTTTGGCATGATCGTTCTGGCGTCGCAGTCGCCGCGAAGGAAAGAGATCCTTGAAGAGCTCGGCATTTCTTTCTGCGTGGTGCCGAGCGGCTATGAAGAGCACAATGACCGGGAGGCCGCGCCGAAAGAGCTGGTGCGCCTGCAGGCGGAAGGAAAAGCGAGGGACGTATATGAACGCATTGGAGGCGGTGCCTCTGTCCTTGGGGCGGATACGCTCGTCGTGCTGGACGGGAAAGTCTTGGGGAAACCGGCTGACGAGGCCGATGCGGCGAAGATGCTCGGCGCGCTCTCCGGGCGGACTCACGAAGTGATGACCGGCGTGGCGGTCGTTTCTCATGGACAGGTGCGAAGCGGCGTCGCCGTGAGCAAGGTGACCTTTCGAACGATCGCTCCCGAGGAGATCCTCGAGTACATCCGCACGGGCGAGCCCATGGACAAGGCGGGCGCCTATGCGGTGCAGGGCATAGGGCGGAAATTCGTCACATCGCTCAAGGGCTCTCTTTCCAACGTGATCGGTCTTCCGAAGAAACTCACGATGGAGCTCCTCCGGGAGGCGCAGGAAAGGGAGTGATCCCATGGGCGTGCTTCGTGATATGACCGAAGAGGAGCGGCCCCGAGAGAAATTTGCCGCGTCTCCTTCGCAGGCAAGCATGGTGGACCTTGTGGCGATCCTTCTCCGCACGGGGCGGCAGGGATGCTCTGTGGTGGAGCTCGCGCGGCAGGTGGTACGGCGTCTCGGCGAAGGAGGCGTCCACTGGTATGAAGATCTGGACTGGCGGGACCTGCAGGATATCTCCGGCATCGGCAAGGATAAGGCCATCACCATCTGCGCGGCCATCGAGCTGGGAAGGCGGCTCACCCGGTATCACGACCGGCGGGAGCTCCTGCATTTGAGTTCGCCGGACAAAGTGGCCGGTTTCTTTATGGAAAAGCTGCGTCATGAGACGCAGGAGCATTTTCACGTATGCTATCTCAACGTGAAAAACCGCATGCTCGGCGAGCGGGAGATCTCCGTAGGGAGCCTTCATACAGTGGAGGCGGACCTTAAGGAAGCGATGAAGTGGGGCATCCGCTACAAGGCGCACGGCCTTATCCTGATCCACAACCATCCGTCCGGCGATCCGGAGCCGTCCCGCGATGACATTCGCATGACGAGGCACTTCGCCAGGGCGGCGGAGCTCCTCGACATGGAAGTACTGGATCACGTCATCATCGGCGACGGCGTATACACGAGCCTTCACGACAGAAACGTGGTCTGACCGGTGCAAAAGCGGGCGGGATGCATTATAATAAGGGAAATTCATGAAATAAGGAGGGCATTTTTATGGAAATGGAACCCGGCAAGAGATATTCTGCCGCCTCGAAAGGGTATAACGATAAAATCTACGAGATCCGGTTCATTCCCGTGATGGAGCGTCCGGAATATCAGGAAGGGCCGGTGAGAGAAGCACTGACCCGGCTGAAGGACCTGATGACGGAAGAAGATTTTGAGAAATATGTGAACAACGGCCTGATCCGCATCACGTACGACGGCAGCCGTCTCATGCTGATCACGAAATCGGAGCTGTACCGCACGATGCTGTCGATGCGGTTCTTTGAACCGATCTGCCAGGCTTTTGGCGTGGGCAACTTCCGCGTCGTGAGCGAAGTGAACGGGTACTGACCGCTGCCGCAGGGCGAAGAGCAAAAACAGGGGATTCTCCTTTGTTTTTGCTCTTTTGTGTATACGGGCAGAGGAAGAGCGAAAAGAAAGGGGCGTATGATGAGCGAGCTGTGGCATATGTTTCAGGCGGGAGGCTTTATGATGTGGCCGCTTCTCCTGTGTTCTCTGGCGGCTGCGGCGGTCGGAGCGGAACGGTTTCTTTACTACCGGGGACGGCGCTCGGATATGGCGGCCCTGGAAGAGGGTATGAAAGCGGGGCGGTCCGCATTTCTTGCGGCGCTTCGTCAGGATGGCGGAAGCGCGGCGAAGGTGGTGCTGGCGGCAGCAGAGGCGGGCGGCCCACAGGCGGCGCAGACTTTCCGTCTGGAGAGCGCTGCTTCCATGGAGCAGTCCCGCCTTCTGGCGCATCTGCCGCTCCTTCGGCTCATCGTGACGCTCGCGCCGCTTCTGGGGCTCCTCGGTACGGTCATCGGGATGATCCGCTCTTTTCGAGTCCTGTCCGCCGCGGGAAGCGCGCCTTTTGCCGTGACGGGGGGCGTGGCAGAAGCGCTGGTCTGCACGGCGTTCGGCCTCTTTGCGGCGATCGTGGCGCTCCTCCTGCATTCGTATCTTTCGCAGCAGGCGGAGGCGATCGAGGCGGAAACGGAACAGCTGGCCAATGAATATCTCGCGTCGCTTGCGGAGAGCGGATCATGAAGCTCTGTACGCGGCGGGAAGAGAAAGAGCCGCAGATCATGATCATCCCCATGATCGACATCATCTTCTTCCTGCTCGTCTTTTTCATGATGAGCATGCTCTCTATGACGATGGACCGCTCTGTGCCGCTTGCTCTGCCTTCCGCCAGGACGGCGCAGGCTGCAGAGGGGACGCCGGTGGCGGTGAGCGTCACGGCAGACGGAAGGCTCTTCGTGGAGAAAGAGCCCGTCGCCCGGGAGGATTTCGTGCGGCGCATGGCCATTGAGAAAGCGCGGCGGGGAGACCTGTCAGCGCTCCTGCGGGCCGATGCGGACGCGCGGCACGGGGACGTGCTCTTTGCGCTCGAAGGGCTGCGGGAAGCGGGCGTCACCCAGATCGGCATTGCCGCCGAGGCCTCGCGGTGAAGGCGCGCACAGGGCGGGCCCGGTGGTGCAGGGCGTTTGGCGCGGCCGTCCTCTTTCACGGATTTCTTGCTCTTGGCGCGGCGGCGCTACTTCCTTCGTGGCTGTCCATGCCGACGCCGCCCGTCATCGAGGTGGAGCTGGTGGGGGAAAGCTCCGGCGGAGGCCGAGGCGGTGAGAGCAGCCCATCCGGGGCGGCGTCTTTTGACGATGCGTTTCCGATCCTCCGCGGGGGGGAAGAGGGAGCGCTCAGGGAAGCTGTGGCCGATGCAGACTCCACTGCGGCCGGAGGAGCCGCGCCGGGGACCGGGGAAGGGACCGGCAGCGGTACAGGAACTGGCAGCGGGGCCGGGGAAGGCGATGGCACAGGCGCCGGGCATGGCAGCGGAGAGGAGGAAGGGCCCGTAGAAGGGCCGCAGCTCCTGTCCGCCGTGCAGCCGCAGTATCCCGAAGGAGCTCGGCGTGATTCGGTCGAAGGAACGACCGTGGTCGGGCTGGTCATTTCTGCGGAAGGCGCTGTTACGAGCGCCTGGGTGGAAGAAACCTCCGGTGACAGCCGACTGGACGAAGCCGCGGTAGTGGCCGTTTACGGATGGCGCTTCGTACCGGCCCGGCAGGGAGGCGCCGCGGTGGCATCCCGCTCCCGCGTGCCCGTGGTCTTTCAGCTGCGGGGGTAAGAATCCTGTCTGCCGGTTCATTCCTGAAGGCAAATAGGGTATAATGAAACGGTCAGATATTCTTTTGAGGAGGATGTAAATGAAAAAAGGGAAACTGTACGGCATCGGCGTGGGCCCCGGAGATTCCAAGCTGATGACGGTCAAGGCGGTGGAGATCCTGCGGAAGGCAGACATGATCATCACGCCGAAAACGGAAAAGAAGGACGGGTCTGTAGCGTGGCACATCGCGTCGCCGTATATTCCGGAGACGACGGAGGTCCTGCCTCTGGTCTTTCAGATGAATAACGACATGGCGGCCGTGGAGCGGCAGTGGGAAGAAAATCGCCGGATCATCATGGAAAAACTGGATGAAGGGAAAGATCTGGTCTTTCTGACGCTGGGCGATCCTATGCTTTACAGCACGTACATGTATATCTTCCGCGCCCTTGAAGGGACGGACTATGAAGCAGAGACCATTCCCGGCATTCCTGCCTTTCTCGGCATCGCCTCTCACATCGGCATGCCGGTGGCGGAATGGGAGGAGACGGTGCTCATCCTTCCGGCGACGGCAGAGCCGGAAAAGATCGATCGGGCGCTCGCCGCGGCAGACCACGCCGTCATCATGAAGGTGTATAAGAACTGGGCGTTCATTCAGGAAGAGCTCCGCAGGCATCACCTCATCAAAAATGCGGTGATGGTCTCCCGCGCAGGGCTTCCGGATGAAGTCATCCAGCGGGACCTGGACAGTCTGCCCGCAGACTATAAGCCGAACTACCTCAGCACCATCCTGACGAAGAGGGACGACCTGTGATGACCGGGCAGCATCGTCCGCGGATCGTGCTGGCCGGCGTCAGCAGCGGCGTGGGGAAGACCACCATCGTGACGGGCCTTACGGCGCTGCTCCATGCGCGGGGACTCACGGTACAGCCCTTCAAGGTGGGCCCCGACTATATCGATCCGGGATTTCACGCCAAGGCGGCGGAGCGGGATTCCTATAACCTGGATACGTGGCTCTCACCGGAGGAACGGCTGGCCGCCAATTTTGCACTTCTCTCCGAAGGGGCAGACATCTCTCTCATCGAAGGCGTGATGGGGCTCTACGACGGCGGCGGAAAAGGCGTGAGCAGTACGGCACAGATCGCCAAGCTCCTTCATGCGCCGGTGGTGCTCATCATCAACTGCCAGTCCATCGGGACGAGCGCCGCAGCCATCGCCATGGGGTATAAAATGTATGATCCGGACGTGCATTTTGCAGGGGTCATTCTGAATAAACTCGGCTCGGACAAACACGAAGCGATGATCCGTGAAGCGATGGCTGACGCAGGAATTCCCGTGCTGGGAGCGCTGCACCGGGATATGGAGCTCAAAACGCCGGAGCGGCATCTGGGCCTTACGCCGGTGACGGAGATCGAAACGACGGAGCTCATCGGTCACATGCGGGAGGATGCCGGGCGCTGGCTCGACGTGGAGGCGCTGCTGAAAGCGGCGGAAGGCGCGCCGGACCTTGCTTGCGGGGAAGACAGAGAGGCGAAATACAAAGCCTCCGTGCGCATCGGCGTCGCCCGGGACGAAGCGTTCACCTTTTACTATCCCACGAGTCTGGCGGCACTTTCCGCGCGCGGCGCGGAGCTCGTTCCGTTCAGCCCCATGCGGGATGAGACGATCCCTGACGTGGACGGTCTTGTTTTCGGCGGGGGCTTCCCGGAGATGTTTCTGAAAGAGCTTTCGGGCAATGCGTCCATGAAGGCGTCCATCAAAAAGGCGGCAGAGGAGGGCATGCCTGTCTACGCCGAGTGCGGCGGGCTCATGTATCTCTGCCGAGATATCGTAGGCTTTGAAGAAGAGCGCTATGCCATGGCGGGGCTCGTGCCGGCGGTGTGCCGCATGCAGAAGAAGCTGCAGCGCGTGGGATACGTGACGGCCCGGGCCTTGCGGAAGAGCATTCTCGCAGAAGAGGGAGACACGATCCGCGGCCATGAATTCCATTTCTCTACGATGGAACCGCTCGAAGCGGATTTCCCATGGGCCTACGAGATGCAGGGCATCCGCCAGAAGGAGCCCCATCGGGAAGGCTACGCAAAGGGACAGGTGATCGCCTCCTACCTTCATATGAATTTTGGCGGCAGTCCCCGTGCGGCGGATGCGTTCATCCGAAGCTGTGAGAACTGGCGCAGAAAGAAAGAGGGCCGGTGATGGAACAGAGAGGGCTCGTGCTCATCAATACGGGCAACGGCAAAGGAAAGACCACCGCGGCACTTGGCACGGCCATTCGGGCCTGGGGGGACGGTCAGCGCGTACTGATCCTCCAGTTCATCAAGGGCGCCTGGCGGTACGGCGAGCTGGAGGCGGTGCGCGCACTGGGCGGCCTCAATGGCAAGCTGGAGATCCGGTCCATGGGAGACGGCTTCGTCTTTCATGGGAAGAAGGAAGACGAAGCGGAATACGAGAGGAAGAAGCAGCTGGCCCGGGACGCCTGGGCAGCGGCGGAGAGAGAGATCATGAGCGGTGCCTGGGACCTCGTGGTGCTCGACGAGATCCTGTACGCCATCCATTTCGGCATGGTCTCAGAAGCGGAGACGGCGCGGCTCATCGAAGAACGTCCGGCAAAGCTCAATCTCATCTTCACGGGGCGCTATGCGACGGAAGGACTCATCGCGCTGGCCGATACGGTGACGGAGATGCATCCGGTGAAGCATGCCTTTGAAAAGGGTATCCGCGCGCGAAAGGGCATCGAATATTGAGAGCAGAGATACAGAAGGCGGAGACTTTCTGTATTTTTGCGTCACAGGGCATAAAAACGCTTTCTTTACATACCGGGCGGGGCATGATAAAATTTTGAATGGATTTTAACAAATTTTAGGAAAGCGGCGCAGACGTTTTCGGCCGTTTTTCTGCGAAAATGAGGGAGTACCGTGGCTTTATATGTAAAGAAATTCGGCGGCAGTTCTGTAGCCACGCCGGAGAAAATGAGAAATATCGCCCGCCGCATCCTGAGCGAGCGGCAGCCCGGCGACCAGATTGTCATCGTCGTGTCCGCCATGGGCGACAGTACGGACGACCTCCTGGCGCTGGCCAGTCAGGTAACGAAAGATCATTTCGGCCGCGAAATGGATATGCTTCTCACGACGGGCGAGCAGGTGTCCATCGCTCTCATGGCGCTCACGTTCCAGGCCATGGGCGTGCCGGCCATCTCGCTCACCGCGGCGCAGGCAGGCATCATCGCCGAAGGCGCGTTCAGCAAGGCGGATATCGTAGATGTGCGGCCTGACCGGGTCTTCCGGGAGCTCGATGCGGGAAAGATCGTCATCGTGGCGGGCTTCCAGGGCGTGACCAGCGAAGGAGACGTGGTGACGCTTGGCCGCGGCGGCAGCGATACGACCGCAGTGGCGCTGGCCGGTGCGATGAAAGCTGACATGTGCGAGATCTTTACCGACGTGGACGGCGTATATTCCGCAGATCCCCGCTACGTACCGGATGCGGTAAAGATCGACGAGATCACCAATGAAGAGATGCTCGAGATGGCGCGTCTCGGCGCGGGCGTCATGCAGCCGAAGAGCGTGGAGATGGGCATGCGCTACCATATCCCGATCCATGTGCGCTCTACGTTTACAAAAGAAGCCGGTACGATCATTCGGGAGGAAACAACGATGAACCATACACAATTTGCAGTGCGCGGCGTCGCGCAGGACGCGCACATCGCCAAGATCGCCGTCCTGGGCGTGCCCAACGTGCCGGGCATGGCATACAGCGTATTCAATGCGCTCGCGGAAAATCACGTGAGCGTCGATATGATTGTTCAGAGCATCCGCAGCGCGGATACAGACAAGACGGACATCATCTTTACGATCGACAACAACGATCTGGACGAAGCGAAAAAAGTGCTGGAAGCGCTGAAACAGGAAGGGGGCGTGCCCGACGTCATCTACAGTGACGACAAGGCAAAAGTCTCTATCGTCGGCGCAGGTATGCTCGGCGCGCCGGGGATCGCGGCCCGCATGTTCGGCGCTCTGGGACGGTCCGGCGTCAATATCGACATCATCAGCACGTCGGAGATCAGCATTTCCTGTCTCATTCCCAGAACGGATCTGACAAAAGCCGTGCAGGCGATCCATAAAGAATTTTTCGGGAGCGAACAGGCTTAAGGCATCATTCGAAGCACAGGGCTTCCCTGTGCTTTTCTTTTTGGCAGGAAGAGGGCCCGCAGAAAAGCAGGCGTCGTTAACGAAGAAAGGATCAATCTATGAAATGGAATGAAGGAGCCGTCGTACACGGCTTCAGGGTGCTCCGCACATCCCGCATTCAGGAAGTGGAATCGGACGCCTATCTCATGGAGCATGAGAAGTCCGGAGCGCGGCTTTTGTATTTGGACAATACCGACGACAACAACGTGTTTTATATCTGTTTCCGCACGACGCCGGACAATTCCAAGGGGACGCCTCATATCATGGAGCACTCCACCCTGTGCGGCTCGCGGAAGTTTCCTCTGAAAGAACCGTTCGTAGAGCTTGCGAAGGGGTCGCTCAATACTTTCCTGAACGCGATCACCTGGCCGGATAAGACGATGTATCCTGTGGCCAGCCGAAATGCGCAGGACTTCCACAATCTGATGGACGTCTATCTGGACGCCGTCTTCTATCCGAACTGTCTGAAGGACCCGCAGATCCTCATGCAGGAAGGCTGGCACTATGAGCTGGAAAGCAAAGACGCCCCCATCATCTACAAAGGGGTCGTATACAACGAGATGAAGGGGGCGCTCTCTTCTCCGGAGGCGATCATGGAGGACTGCGCCATGGCCAGGCTCTTCCCAGATACCACGTACGGCGTGGAGTCCGGCGGAGACCCGGACGTCATCCCGTCTCTCTCTTTCCGGGAATTTACAGAGTTCCATCGCCGGTTCTATCATCCGTCGAACAGTTACCTGTACCTCTATGGGGATATGGACATCGAAGAAACACTGCGTTTTATCGATGAAGAGTATCTGTCCCATTTCGGCCGCCATGCCGTCGATTCGGCCGTGAAGACGCAGTCTCCCTTTGCGAAGCGGCAGACCATGGAGCGAAGCTATGGGATCGCTGCGGCCGATGAGGAAGCGAATAAGGCCATTCACAGCCTGTACATCGCGATGAACGACCACATGACTACGGCGGAATCGATGGGCCTCAAGATCCTGAATTACACGCTCATCGAAATGGATGGCGCTCCGCTCAAAAAAGCGGTGGTCGATGCGGGCATCGGAAACGATCTCTCCGGCAGCTACAGCGACAGCTACAAGCAGCCCGTGTGGGAGATCGAGACGACCGGATCAGAACCGGACCGGCAGGAGAAGTTTGCTCAGGTACTGGACAGCACGATGCGTTCTCTCGTTCTGAACGGGCTTGATCGGGATATGCTCTCCGCAGCGCTTGACCGGACAGAATTTATGCTGCGGGAGAGCGATTATCAGGGGCGTCCGAAGGGGCTCTTCTACGGCGTGCGCGTCATGGACATGTGGCTCTACGACCGTGATCCCCTGGAAGCGCTCCGCTATGCCGATGACCTGAAGATCCTCCGGGAGGGCCTTGCGAAGGGATTCTTTGAAAATCTGCTCCTGAAGTATGTCCTCAAAAATACGCATCAGGTGCTCATCACCATGAAAGCGGAAAAGGGCTTGACAGAAAAGAAGAATCGCGAAACGGAAGAAAAGCTCGCCGCGTATAAACACAGTCTCACCGAGGAACAGCTCGAAGAGATCATCGAAAATACGAAGGCGCTCAAAGAGCGGCAGGCCTCCATGGAGACGCCGGAGGCACTGGAGACGATCCCCATCCTGTCCCGGAGCGATCTCAACCGCAGGATCAAAGACGAGACATTGGAGGAGAGCCGGGCAGAAGGCGTGACGCATCTTCATTATGCGGCGCACACATCGAGCATTTCCTACGTCAATCTCTTCTTTACTCTTTATGGCCTTGAAACGGAAGATATTCCCTATGCCTACCTGCTGGCGAGCCTCCTCTCCGGTATGGATACGGACAGCCATACCTATCAGGAGCTGACGCGACTCTCCAATGCCTATACGGGCGGACTCACGTTCGCCGTCACTTCATACAGCCGTGCGGATGACGATTCTTCCTATGTGCCGGTCTTCATCGCCCGGGGCAAGGCGCTTACGACGCGGCTCGAAGAGCTGATGGATCTCATGGGCGATATCGTGAACCATACGCGGTTCACGGACCTGGCGCGTCTCAAGGAGATCCTGATGGAAGAAAAGGCGGACTGGGACATGTCTGTCTTCAGCCGGGGCCATACGCTCGTCATGCACCGCGTCCTGTCGTATTTCTCGGAAGTGGAGAAGTTCCGCGAAGCGGGAAGCCTTTCTTTCTATTATTTCCTGTCGGATCTGGTGAAGCGCTTCGATCAGGACGGAGAAGCCATCGCAGTGCGTCTTTCGAACGTGGCCTCGAAGATCTTTACCAGAGCCAATCTGACGCTCCAGACGGTGGGCGAAGAGGAAGAGCGCTCCAAAGCGGCAGAGCTCCTGTCCCGCGTGACGGAAGATATGCCGGAAGGGGAGAGAGCCGATGCCCTCTCGTTCCATTTCCCAGCGCCGGCAAAGAATGAAGGGATCCTTACGTCCGGCAAAGTGCAGTATGTGGTGAAAGGCGGCAATTTCCGCCGTCACGGATTCAATTACACCGGAGCGCTTCAGGTGATGGAAACGATCCTCCGCTATGAATACCTGTGGAAGAAGATCCGCGTACAGGGAGGAGCTTACGGCGCGTTCACGCAGTTTGCCCTGAACGGCAATTCGCTTCTCTGTTCGTATCGGGACCCGAATCTTAGGGAGACGGTGGACGCCTATCGCGAGACGGCGGATTATCTGCGTCATTTCACTGTCTCCGACAGAGAAATGACTAAGTACGTCATCGGCACTATGGCTCCTGCGGAAATGCAGTACACGCCGTTCATGAAAGGGGAGCAGGCCATGATGTTCCGCCTCTGCGGCATCACGAAGGAAGACCGGCTCCGTGTGCGCCGGGAGATCATCGAGTGCACGCAGGAAGATATCCGGAAGCTGGCTGATCTCATGGCAGACGTCATGGATGAGCCCTATCTCTGTGTGATGGGCGGCGAAGAAAAGATCCGGGCAGAAAAAGATCTTTTCGAGCACCTCGTATCGCTGCCGGAATGACGGTCCGTACGAGGTTTGCTCCCAGTCCGACGGGCTATATCCATCTGGGAAATGTGTGGGTGGCTTTTCTGAACTGGCTGTGGACGAGGCAGCATCAGGGGACGATCGTTCTCCGCATCGAAGACATCGACCGTCAGCGCTGTCGGCCGATCTATGCAGAGGCGCTGCAGGAAGATCTGACCTGGCTGGGGCTCGACTGGGACGAGGGGCCCGGTGCCTCTTATGCCTATGGGTCCGCCGTGCAGAGCGAACGCCTTGACACGTATCAGGCGATCCTGGACCGCTGGAAGCGCGAAGGGCGCATCTATCCCTGCTATTGTACGAGAGCGCGGCTCAGGCAGATCGCTTCGGCCCCGCACCCTGGAGAGGAAGCGCCCGGCTATGATGGTCACTGTAGGGACCTTTCTCCGGAAGAGCGGGCAAAGGAAACGAAGACGCCGTCGTGGCGCTTTCGGATGGAGACGGAGGCCGTCGCGTTTACCGATCTTCTCTGCGGGCCGCAGCGGCGGACGCTTTATGCAGGTCGGGATGACTTCGTCCTCCTTCGGGCGGATGGTATGATCGCTTATCAGCTGGCGGCATCGGCCGATGATGGCGCCATGGGGATCACCCATGTCTTTCGCGGCAGGGACCTTTTATCTTCCACCGCGGACCAGATCTGTCTTCTGCAGAAGCAGGGCGGTTCCGTACCGGTCTATGGGCATGTGCCGCTTCTGGTGGACGCGGATGGCGTGCGCCTGTCCAAGAGGCAGCATGGCATCACCGTCCGCGATCTGCGGGCTGCCGACGTATCTGCGGAGAAGATTTTGGGGAAACTCCTTTTCTGGGCGGGGGCGGTGCCGGAAGGCACGGCGCTCTCAGCGCAGGAAGCGCTTCGCTCTATTGGATGGGAAGACTGTCGGGCACTTTCAAAGCCTGCGATCCAGGCCGACTTTTCCTTTTAGATCAGGCAATACAAAAGCAGGACCTATGCCAATGCAGGGGTCCTGCTTTTACTGTGCCCGTTTTCATCGTCTGCTTTCCTCGGGAGATGCGGGAACGGCGACGATTGTCTTCTGGTGGGTATAGCTCACGAGGCCGGGCGGGGCGTTACGGATCTTTTTTACATAGCGGATGCGGGTGCAGTCCACATCTACCTTGCCGGAATGTTTGCCCCGGCTGTACCAAGCAGCCCAGGAGGCGGCACGCTCCACGACATCGTCAGGCACGGTGCTGTCTCCGGTCTCGATGACTACATGAGAGCCGGGGATCTTCTGCGCGTGGAGCCAGAGATCATTTTTGTCTGCGCGGTGCAATGTCAGAAGTTCATTTTGACGGCTATTGCGACCGATCCACACACGGAACCCGTCCAGCATATGGACTTCCGGTTCGTCCGCGGAGGAATCCTTTTTCTTTTTTCTGCGCTCCTGCCGTCCATATTTGTCGATGCCGGTGTCTTTCAGCTCTTCCGTAAGGGCGAGGAGCCCCTTTCGATCGTTGACTTCTTCGGCAAAATAGGCTGCATTTTCCAGATAGTCGATCTTCATGCGGCACTCGTCCAGTTTTTCCTGCCCGATGGCCAGCCGCGTTTTCATGCGATTGTATTTTTTGAAATAGATCTGACTGTTGCGGATGAGGCTGTACTCCGGCAGTAGAGGGATGGTCTCCTGTCCGCCCGATTCGTCAAAGGGGTTGTCTACGGTGATCTCCTTCTCGCCGATGGTCTTTTGATAGGCATAGATGGAAAGAAGATTGCCCCAGAGCCGGTATTTCTCCAGAAGGGCCGTTTCTTTGAGTTCTTCCCGGATCTTCTTTTCTTTGCGCTCTTCTTTCTTGATGAGACTATGGATGCGCTTTTTCAGCTCCTGTACGGAGGCGGAGATCATATTTCCATTTTGTCCGGCGAACTGAGCAAGCCATTCCGAGATCGACGGGATATGACGTCCCTCCGACAATGGCAGGGGAATGAGCGAAACGGTCTCCTTTTTCTCTGTGGGATACAGATAGAGGCCGGAGGCAGCGCGGATCTCTTCGCTGAGGAAGGAGAGTGCTTCGCCCGTGCGGAGAAGGTCGTCATCCGAAAAAGAAGCGGCCGGCGCATCGGCAGAGACCGCGGCGCGGCGGGCGGCTTCTGCGACGAGCGGCGTGCTGAGACCGTTGAAGCGGGCGAAGAGAAGGTCCCGGAGAGTGCCTGTATCCCGGTCTCCGTAGCGCAGGATATCCCGCAGCTCCGTCGGGGAGAACTGCATGAAGTCGAGGCGGTCGCCGCCCTCGGGGAGGGCATACTCTTTTTGATTGGCCAGCTCTCTGTGCTGCCTGCGGCTTCGGATGAGCACATCCAGGATGCGGCCGTTTTCTGTAAGGATCAGATTCGGTGCCGATGGGATGAGCTCGGCGTAGAGGTCTTTCGTGACGATCTCGCCGCCCGTCTCGATGCGGTCAAAGGAAAGGCATACGATGCGGTCCATCTGGATCTGACGGATGTCCGAGAGACGGCTTCCCTCCAGATGTTTCCGCAGGGTCATGCAGAAGGTCTGAGAGTCGATGTATTGCTGTTTCTTTTTTTCGCCGCAGGAGGCGTAGAGATAGGGAGGATTCTGCACGCACAGGATGAGATGAGCCGGAGAGGCCATGGGGCGGTACAGCTCGATATCGAGGACCCTTGCGTCCGTCTGATGGATCTGCTTCACCTGAGAGGAGAGCAGCTGCTCTTTCAATTCTTTTACAAGACCGTATACGATCACGCTGTCGATGAACATAAGGACTCCTTCTGCCGGCGGTCCGGCGCTGTCTGTCATTTCCTATTCGATGATGTTACAATAAATTATATCAGATGAGGGGTAGTCCCCTTTTGAAGTGACAGCGGGCCCTGCGGAGGCGGGGCACTGCGAGGAGGCATCATGCATTTTACAAAATGGCAGGGCTGCGGCAATGATTTCGTGTTCGTCAATGCGATGGAGCAGCCCCTTGAACCCATCATGGAGAAGTGTACTGCGATCTGTGATCGTCATTACGGCGTCGGCGCGGACGGCGTCATCTGCATCCTTCCGTCGGATAAGGCGGAACTGCGCATGCGCATCTTCAACGCAGACGGCAGCGAGGCGGAGATGTGCGGTAACGGTATCCGCTGCTTCGCTCTGTGGGCCCGGGAGCTTGGGCTCGTATCCTCTTCTGTATTTTCCGTAGAGACCGGTGCCGGTATCCTCTATCCGGAGATCCTGCCGGGAGGAGAGGTGCGCGTCGATATGAACGTGCCTCATCTGTCTGCGGAGGAAGTGCCGGTCGCAGGGCTGGGAGAAGGCCCCGTGGTATCGCAGCCGATGACGGTCGAGGCGCTTGGCGAGACCTGGCCCGTGACATGCGTTTCCATGGGCAATCCCCACTGCGTCATCTTCGTTCCGGACATCGCGCAGATAGATCTGTACCGGGTGGGACCGGCCATCGAACATGACAGCCATTTTCCCCGGAAGACAAACGTGGAGTTCGTACAGAAACTGGATGACAAAACGCTTCGCATGCGCGTGTGGGAGCGCGGGGCGGCCGTGACGCTCGCCTGCGGGACAGGGGCCTGTGCGACGCTTACCGCCGCCGTCCTGAACGGTCTTATCGATCGTGAAGCGGATATCCTTCTCGATGGCGGCCGGCTCCATGTGGCATGGGATGGCAAAGAAACCGATCATGTCTTCATGACGGGCCCGGCGGTCAAGGTGTACGAAGGGGAGTACCCTCTTGGAGGCAAATGAGCGATGGCAGTAAGTATGACGGGATACGGCCGCGGCGGCGCATCCACTTCTCTGGGAACTGTGACGGCGGAGATCCGGAGCGTGAACAGCCGTTTTCTGGAACTGAATTTCCGCTCTGACGGCGTATCGCCTGCGATGGAAGACATGGTGCGGACGCTCGTAAAAGAAACGATCATCCGCGGGAAAGTATCAGTCTCATTGAAATTTGCAGCGGCGATGGAGGGCAGGGCTGTCCAGGCGGAGGTAGACACGGCACTTCTGTCCGCACAGCTCGAAGCGCTCCGAAAGGCGCAGAATCTTCCGGGCGTAAAAAAGGAAAAGCTGTCTGCGGCCGATCTGCTGGCCGTTCCGGCCCCGTGGCTCCGCGTGTCCTGCGATCCCGTATCGGATGAAGAACTGGCACCTCTGGTGCGGCAGGCAGCGGAGGAAGCCCTTGCTGGTCTTCGTACCATGCGTGAGAAAGAAGGGCGCAACCTGGCAGAAGACCTACTGGGGCGGCTCCGCCTCCTGCGGGAAGGCCTGCAGCTTCTGAAAGATCGGCAGCAGCCTATCATCGAGCAGTACGAGGCGCGGCTCCGCAGTCGTATCGAGGCACTCCTCGCATCGGCCGGCGCTCAGGCTGACGAAGGCCGTATCCTGGAAGAAGTAGCGGTCTACGCAGAGAAGACGGATTATACGGAAGAACTGGTCCGTTTTGAGAGCCACCTGGACCAGTTTGAAAAGACCCTCGCCGGCAGCGGTCCTGTGGGGCGAAAGCTTGACTTCCTTCTTCAGGAGATCAATCGGGAGATCAATACGGCCGCGTCCAAAGCGAGCGATCTTGCGGTGGTGGACTGCGTCATCCAGATGAAGACGGAGCTGGAAAAGATCCGGGAGCAGGTGCAGAACCTCGAATGACCTTCCTGCTTCCTCATCAGGACAAGGGCGGGAAATTCGCAAGATCTGCCGATATTTGGGAGATTTCTTGAGAAAAGGGCCGATCTGATATATACTTAGGTATCAATACACCATATCCATTCCGGCTGCAGGCAAAGTGCCGGAAAGTCATGCAGGGAGCACGTTATGGCATTTTCACTGATCAATATCGGATTTGGCAACATGGCGGCCGCCGCCCGGGTGATGGCCATCATCAGTCCGGAATCGGCGCCGGTGAAGCGCATGATCCAGGAATCGAGAGACCGGGGCGAGCTGATCGACGCGACGTATGGGCGAAAGACCCGGTCTGTCCTTGTGATGGACAGCGGACAGATCATCCTTTCGGCGGTGCAGCCGGAGACCATTTCGCATCGGCTCACGGACAGGGATATTCTTGGAGCCGACAAAACGGGCGGGGAGGCGTAAATTGAGTCAGGAATTGAAAGATGAAGGGATCCTACTCGTCGTGTCCGGTCCGTCTGGCGCGGGAAAGGGGACCATCTGCAGTGCGGTCCGTCAGCTCTATCCGGACCTGGAGTATTCCATCTCCATGACGACCCGCGCGCCCCGCAATGGGGAAACGGAAGGCGTGAGCTACTTCTTCCGCACTGACGAAGAATTTAAGAAGCTCGTCGAGGAAGACGCGTTCCTCGAATACGCCCGAGTGTACGACCACTATTACGGCACGCCGAAGCAGTATGTGCTGGATAAGATTAAAGAAGGCCGCTCGGTGCTGCTGGAGATCGATATCCAGGGGGCCATGCAGGTGAAGAAGCGCTATCCGAAAGGCGTCTTCGTCTATATCGTGCCGCCGTCTCTTGAGATCCTCTCCCAGCGTATCCACGCCCGCGGAACGGATTCGGAAGAAGTCATCCAGAACCGTCTGGCGCAGATCACGAGCGAGCTCTCCATGATGCACCAGTACGATTACGTGGTAGTGAACGACGTACTGGATGTGGCGGTGAAAAAGACCTGCGCCATCATCGAAGCAGAAAAATGTAAGCTCTCCCGCAACGAAGGGCAGATTCAGACCGTATTCAAGCAGTATATCAATAAGGAGGTCCCGTTCAAATGATGTGTTTTCCGTCTATCGACAGCTTGGTAAAGGATGTAGATACCAAGTATACGCTGGTCACGCTGGCGGCGCTCCGCGCAAGAGAGCTCACCGACGGCATGGAGCCCCTCATTCCTGACGCGGAAGGAAAGAAGCCCGTCACGGTGGCGCTTGAGGAAGTCTACTATGGAAAGATCACTTATGAACGGAGCGATAGAAAACAGGATGCAGAAGTTCATGTTTGAGGGCAAACATATCGTCGTAGGAATCACCGGGGGCATTGCGGCGTATAAAGCGGCGGAGCTGGTGAGTCAGCTGCGGCAGCGCGGCGCGGATGTGCACTGCATCATGACGACCCATGCGGCCAAACTCGTCTCGCCGATCACGTTCGGCGAATTGTCCGGTCATGATGTGACTGTCGATATGTTTGCGAACATCTCTCATTGGGATGTGGAGCATATCGCGCTGGCGCGGCTGGCCGATCTTTTCCTCATCGCGCCGGCGACGGCCAATATTATCGGCAAGGTGGCCTGCGGCATCGCAGACGACATGCTGAGCACGACCGTCATGGCGACGAAAGCGCCGGTCCTTGTCGTGCCGGCGATGAATACGAACATGTATGAAAATCCCATCGTGCAGCGCAACATCCAGACGCTCCGTGAGGTGGGATACACGGTGATGGAGCCGGAAGAAGGACATCTGGCGTGCAATACGTCCGGCAAGGGACGATTCCCGAAAACAGAGGCGATCTTGGCCGCGGCGGAGAAGCTTCTTTTCGGCAGGCATCTGCTCCGGGGAAAGAAAGTCATCGTGAGCGCCGGTGGCACGCAGGAAAATATCGATCCGGTCCGCTATATCGGCAATCGCTCCAGCGGCCGGATGGGATACGCTATCGCCCGGGCCGCGGCGATGGAAGACGCCGATGTGACGCTCGTAAGCTGTACGAAGGAACTCCCCGTGCCGGAGGGCGTTTCGGTCTGCTACGTGCAGAATGCCCGCGAGCTCAAGAAAGAGATGGATGCCCGGTTTGAAGACTCGGATATAGCGATCATGGCCGCCGCCGTCTCTGACTACCGCACGAAGACGGAAGCAAAGCAGAAGATCAAAAAAGAAGCGCACGATGCGCTTCAGATCGAGCTTGAGCTCAATCCGGATATTCTCTATGGCCTTGGGCAGAAGAAGACCCATCAGTTCCTCGTAGGGTTCGCAGCGGAGACGAATGATGTGATCGAGCACGGCAAGGAAAAGCTGGTGCGCAAGAATCTGGACATGCTCGTCGCCAACGATGTGAGTCAGAAAGGCGCGGGCTTCAATGTGGAGACGAATATAGCTTCTATCCTGTATAGAGACCACACCATGGAACAGTTCCCTATCATGACGAAGGAGGAACTGGGCCGGGTGATCGTAGAAAAGATCGCGGAACGACTGTGAGCAGAAGGTCCTGCAAAAGGCAGGGCCTTTTTGATTTCATCTTGAATTCCTGTGGGAAACCGGATATAATGCAGGAGTATGCTCATCAAGAGTAGCGGAGGGACTGGCCCTGTGATGCTACAGCAACCATTCTTCGGAAGCGGTGCTAATTCCAGCAGGAAACTGAGAGATGAGGGACGCTTCCCTCTGATGGGGAGGCTTTTTTATTGACATGGAAAGCATTGGATTTTGTATAGATTCTGAGGAGGTACTCATGGCGAAAAAAGCTTTCTTCACATCTGAATCGGTCACGGAAGGACATCCGGATAAGATCTGCGACCAGATCTCCGACGCCATCCTGGACGCCATCCTGGCGCAGGACCCGAATGGGCGCGTCGCCTGCGAGACCATCGTCACGACAGGTCAGGTACACGTATTTGGGGAGATCTCCACGAGCTGCTATGTGGATATCCCGAAGGTGGTCCGCCAGACGGTCAAAGACATCGGCTATACCCGGGCGAAATACGGCTTTGACGGCGACACCTGCGGCGTGCTCATCTCCATTGATGAACAGTCCCCGGACATCGCGATGGGCGTTGACCATTCTTTGGAAGCGAAGAAAAATGAAGCGGACGCCTATGATATCGGTGCAGGCGATCAGGGCATGATGTTCGGCTATGCCACGAACGAGACGCCGGAATATCTGCCGTTCCCGATCGCGATGGCGCACCGCCTCTCCCGCCGCCTGGCTGAAGTCAGAAAGACTGGCGAGCTTTCATATCTTCGTCCTGACGGCAAGACCCAGGTGACGGTTGAATACGATGACGGCAGACCCGTCCGCATCGACACCATTGTCGTGTCTTCTCAGCACGATCCGGAGATCGATCACGAACAGATCGAAAAAGATATCATCGAGCATGTGGTGAAAGCGGTCATTCCGGCAGAATACCTGGATGACAGGACGAAATATTACATCAATCCTACGGGCCGTTTCGTCATCGGCGGGCCGCAGGGCGACGCCGGTCTTACCGGCCGCAAGATCATCGTCGATACGTACGGCGGCATGGCCCGTCACGGCGGCGGCGCATTTTCCGGCAAGGACCCGACGAAGGTCGACCGTTCTGCGGCCTATGCAGCGCGCTACGTGGCAAAGAATCTCGTTGCCGCGGGCATCGCTGACAAGTGCGAGATCCAGCTGGCTTATGCGATCGGCGTGGCCCAGCCGGTCTCCATTCTGGTCGATACTTTCGGCACGGGAAAACTGGATGACGACAGGATCGTCGAGCTCGTTCGCAAAAACTTCGAGCTCCGTCCGGCAGGTATCATCGATATGCTTGGCCTCCGCCGCCCGATCTACAAACAGACCGCAGCATATGGTCACTTCGGACGCACGGATGTCGATCTTCCGTGGGAGCACACCGACAAAGCGGCGGCGCTCCGGGAACAGGCTGGTTTATAAGCTGAAAAGGGGGGCGGTCCAAGAGGCCGTCCCTCTTTTTTGATGCAGGTATGCTAAAATAGGGAAACAGCCCGCAGGATATGCAGGGGAAGGGAGGAAGACATGGGACGCATCGCAGAGATCCTGATCAATCGTCCATCCAAGCATCTGGATAGGACGTTTACTTACCGTCTGCCAGATTCTCTCTCCTTCGTGACTGCCGGATGGCGGTGCGTCGTGCCCTTCGGCAGCCGGACGGAAGAGGGCATCGTGCTCGCCGTGCGGGATGAGACAGAGGGACCCGCGCCTTACCGGCTCCGCGATGTGTCGGCCGTAGTAGATGATTTTCCTTGGTTCACACCGGAAATGCTCTCTCTCGCCCGGTGGATCGCAGCCTATTACATGTGCACGTATATCGATGCGCTGCGGCTCTTTCTCATCGATAAAAAAGGCATCCGCACCGAAGTGAGCTACTCGATCTGTTGGGAAGCCGTGCCGGGAGAACACCCGCTGCGCGGCCTGGTTGACGAGTCTATTTCTACACTTTCGGAGGAGGATGCGGCGCTTCTCTGGGATGCTGATACGATCGCCTCCTATGTACGGCAGGGGCTGCTGAAAAAACGGGAATCAGTACAGGCCGTGTATCATCCGCCGCTCGAAAAATGGCTGGCTGCCAGTGCAGCACCGTCGAAAAACCAACGCGCCCGGCGCAGCCGCCAGCTGGCGCTGTGGGAGTATCTTCATCAGCAGGGCGCTCGGCCGGTGCACGTGCTGGAATCACAGGGGTTTTCCCCGGCGGTCATGCAGGCATTCTGCAAAAATGGGCTGGGGAATGCGTTCTTTCGGCCGAAAGAGACCTATTCTCTCGTAGGTCCGCAGAAAGACTTCGCAGGCAGAGAACTTACAGAAGAGCAAAAGCGGGTGTTGTCATCCGTCTGTGCGGCCATCGACGAGGGAGCATACAAAGGACAGCTTCTGATGGGCGTCACCGGAAGCGGAAAGACCGAAGTCTATCTGAGGGCGGCGGAACATGCCATTGAGCGCGGCGGTACGGTCTTGATCCTCGTGCCGGAGATCGCCCTGACGATCCAGATGGTGGATTATTTTTCGGCTCGCTTCGGGGAAGACGTGACGTTTGTTCACAGCAAGCTCAGCCGGGGCGAACGATACAATAACCGCCTCCGGGTGGAACGAGGGGAGAGCCGCATCGTCATCGGCTCCCGGTCAGCGCTCTTTCTGCCTTTCCGTGATCTGAAGCTCATCATCGTGGACGAAGAGTACGACGCTTCGTACAAGCAGGACGAGACGCCGTTTTATAACGGAAGGGACGCCGCAAAAAAACTGGCCGTGATCCATAACTGCCCCATCGTGCTGGGCGCGGCCACGCCGTCTGTCGCTACATATGCCGCTGCCCAGGCCGGGACGATCGAACTGCTGGAGATGAAAAAGCGGGTATATCAGGTGCCGCTGCCGGAGGTCCATGTGGTGGACATGCGGAGCGAAACAGGGGAGGCCGGTCCTTATTCCCGTCCGCTCCTGGACAGTCTGGCAGAGACCGTGAGCGCAGGGAAGAAAGCCATTTTATTTTTGAATCGGCGGGGCTATGCGACGGTGCTTCAGTGCCGCCGCTGCGGCTATGTCTTCAAGTGCCCGAACTGCGACGTATCACTGGTCTATCATAAAGCCCGTCATTTGCTGCATTGTCATTACTGCGAATGTGTTTTTCCCGTGCCGGAACGCTGTCCCCAATGCGGGGGCGAGGCCATCGCGTATCTGGGACACGGTACCGAAAAAGCGGAAGAGGAATTGGGAGAACTTCTGCCGGACGTCTCCTGTGGACGGCTCGATCTGGACAGTACTTCCCGCAAGCACTCCGCCGCGCAGATCTTGTCCGATTTTCGTGAAGGACGGTTCAACGTGCTCCTTGGCACGCAGATGGTCGCCAAAGGCCACGACATCCCCGGTGTGCAGATTGTGGGGATCCTTTCTGCGGATTCCATTCTGAATCGGCCCACGTATCTGGCCACCGAGCAGGGGTTCATCCTCATCACACAGTGCGCAGGGCGTGCAGGACGCGGCGAAGAGCAGGGGCAGGTGGTGCTTCAGACTTACGATCCAGAGCACTATGTCATCCGAGCAGCGGTGAAGCAGGACTATCGCGCTTTTTATGAAGAAGAGATCCGTTTCCGCCAGGCGCTCCGGTACCCGCCATATACGCGGATGATGAAGATCACCTGCTTCAGCAAGCGATATGAAGAGGCGAGGACAAAGGCAGGGGATATCTCTTCCTGGCTGGATAGAGTCCTTCCCGGGCTCTCGCCAAAAGTTTCTGCAACGCCGCCTTACGATGAGCCTATCAGGAAAGTGCGGAATGTTTATTATGTATCGATCATGATCAAGGGGTCCTCTCTCCTTGCGCTGAAAACTGCAATGAGAAGAGCACCAGTCTTTCAGACCAATGGAGTCCTGATCGATGTGGACCCGCTCTCGTGATCAGCGCAGCATCCGGCCGCACGGCAGAATATGATACAATAGCGATACAGCATAACGTCCGCGGAGATCATGCGGATTTTTGAAATACAGAAAGAAGGAATCACTGTGAGCCATATCATCACGGCAGGGAATCCGATCCTGAAGGAGACGGCAAAGCCGGTCACTGTGTTTGATAAAAAGTTGAAATTTCTGCTGGAAAATATGAAGAAGACGCTCTATGAAGCCAACGGGGTAGGGCTGGCTGCGCCGCAGATCGCCGTATCGCTGCGCATCTTCGTCGCAGACGACGGTGTATCCGGCTATGAGGAATACATCAATCCGGAATGGGTGCCGGTCGGGGAAGAAAAGACGATCGATGTGGAAGGCTGTCTTTCCGTACCGGATCTGTACGGTGAAGTGGAGCGCTACAGCGAAGTCCTGGTGAAATATCAGGACCGCCATGGCAAGAAAAAACAGAAAAAGGCATCCGGTCTTCTGGCGCGGTGCATCCAGCACGAGACAGACCATCTGAACGGCGTCCTTTTCATCGAAAAGGCCCTGTCGCTGCATAAGGGGAAAGATGTCGATGAGTGAGCCGCTTCGCATCGTATTCATGGGAACGCCGGATTTTGCCGTGCCGGCGCTGCATCTGCTCTGCGAAAATGGCCATACGCCGGTCGCGGTGTACACGCAGCCTGATAAGGTGAATCGCCGCGGCGGTAAGATCTCTTTCTCACCGGTCAAGACGTATGCGCTGGAGAAGGGGATTTCCATCCATCAGCCGCTTACGTTCCGCACGGAAGAAGCGGAAGCAGAGCTGCGGGCCCTTGTACCGGATCTGCTCATCGTCATTGCTTACGGCCGCATCCTGCCGCAGGTGATCCTCGACATTCCCACCTACGGCGCTGTCAATATCCACGCTTCGCTCCTGCCGAAGTATCGCGGCGCGGCTCCGGTGCAGCGGGCTATCATCGATCAGGAAAAGGAGAGCGGCGTCACGCTCATGCATCTCGATGCAGGCATGGATACGGGCCCCATCATCAGTCAGGTGAAGGTCCCGCTGACGCTGTCCATGACGGCGGGAAGCCTTCTGGAAACACTGGCGCTCGCAGGAGCCGGAGAACTGCTGCGCATTCTGGATCATCTGCCTGAAGCGTTGGCAAACGCCGTACCGCAGGATGCAGAAAAAGCGACCTATGCGGAAAAGATCACGAAAGACATGGGACATATCGACTGGGGAAAAGACGCTCTGACGATCCACGCGCTGGCCAGAGGCATGTACCCCAATCCGGGCACGTACACATTTTTCCGGGGGAAACGGGTCAAGATCCATCAAACCGTACTTCCGGAAACGACGGCGGCGGAGGACGGCGCTGCCGGAGAGATCGTGTCTCTTGCTTCAGGCATCATCTGGGTGCAGACAGGACGCGGTGTGCTGGGGCTTGCAAAGATCCAGCCGGAAAACCACAAGCAGATGAATGCGGCCGATTTCATCAATGGCTATCAGGTGAAAGTCCATGATGCGTTCACGGATTGAATCGGCTCCGCCGGCGCGCCGGGCGGCGTATGAAGCGCTGTATGCCATTTTTGAAAAGGACGCCTATGCCAATCTGACGCTTCAGCAGATGTTTCGCCGGTGGTCATGGAAGCAGGAAGAGCGGCGCTTTTTGACAGAGCTCGTTTACGGTGTGTGCCGCCGATATAATGCGCTTCTCTGGATCATTGGACAGTTCAGTACGCGGCCGGTGAAGAAACTGGATCCCTCAGTGAGGCTCCTTCTTTGTCTCGGTCTGTACCAGCTCGTCTATCTGAATGCCGTGCCGGATGCGGCCGCAGTGAATGAGACGGTGAATACGGCAAAAAAGGTCACTCATGCGGGCGGCGCTAAATTCGTTAATGCAGTCCTTCGGAACTATCTCCGCCAAAAAGAGACACTGCGCTTTCCTTCTGAAGAGAAAGACGCAGTGCTTCATGATGCATTGACATATAATGAGCCGGAGTGGCTCGTCCGTCGGTGGGTCGGTGCCTGGGGGCGGGAAAAGGCACAGGCCGTCTTCGCAGCGCTCAATGAGATCGCCCCTACGGATATCCGGTGCAACACGCTGAAAACGACGCGGGAAGCGCTCATGCAGCAGCTGTGTGAAATGGGAGCGAAGCCAAAGGCGATCCCCTTTGCGGAAGAAGGCATCGCTCTGGGAGAAAGTATGCCCTTTTTCCGTTCTGCGATGCTGCGGGACGGTCTGGCCTATGTGCAGAATCGGGCGTCCATGGTCCCGGTGCAGATCCTTGCGCCGAAGCGGGGCGAACGGGTCCTCGATATGTGCGCCGCCCCGGGAAGCAAGACGACGCAGATCGCGGCGATGATGCAGGATGAAGGACACATCGACGCATGGGATCTGTACCCGCACAAGATCCGCCTCATTGAGGAGAACTGCCGGCGGCTCGGCATCCGATCCGTCCGCGGAGAAGCGCGGGATGCTTCGACACTAAAACAGGAAGCGAAAGAGCGGTATGACCGTGTGCTTCTCGATGCGCCCTGTTCCGGACTTGGCGTCCTTGGACGGAAGACAGAAATGCGCTGGCGGAGAAAGGAGCAGGACCTCGCGGAATTTCCCGTGTTGCAGAAAAAACTTCTCCGTTGTGCGGCGGAATACGTCAAGCCGGGAGGACGTCTGGTCTACAGCACGTGCACGCTGGAGTGGGAAGAAAATGAGGCTGTGGTCGAAGCCTTTCTCAAAGAACATCCGGGATTTCAGCTCATGCCATTTTCTCTGCCCGGTATTGAAGGAGAGACAGGCATGTGCACGCTTTGGCCGGATGTGCATCACAGCGACGGCTTTTTTGCCGCGTGCCTGACAAGGAGGACTTTATGAAATGGAACGTATGGGGCCATTCGCTGGAAGAAACGGAACAATTCCTCCAGGAAGGAGGCTTTCCGCGCTTCCGGGCAAAACAGCTTCACGATTATCTGTATAAGCGATTCGTCTACGATTTTGCGGCCATGACGCAGTTTCCGACCGCGATGCGGGAGTGGCTCACAAAACATGCGGTCATCGAAAAACCGGAAGTCATCCGGAAGCAGCAGTCAAGCGACGGCGATACGACGAAACTTCTCCTCCGGCTGTCGGACGGCTCGCTGATCGAGACCGTATGCATGCATCACGACTACGGTAATTCCATCTGCGTTTCCACACAGGTGGGCTGTGCCATGGGATGCATCTTCTGTGCCTCCACCCGTCAGGGGATGGAGCGGAACCTTCTTCCCGGAGAGATGCTCGCTCAGGTCTATGCCTTCCGCATGCTGTATGATATTCCGGTCCATTCCATCGTTTTGATGGGAAGCGGAGAACCGCTCCGCAATTATGACAACGTATTGAAGTTCCTGCATCTGTGCCATAATGCAGACTGCCTCAATCTGTCATACCGAAGCATGACGCTCTCTACCTGCGGCATCGTACCGGCCATTTATGACCTGGCGAAAGAAGGACTTCCGATCACACTGGCGATCTCACTCCATGCGCCGAATGATACGATCCGAAACCGTATCCTTCCCGCGAGCCGCCGTTATCCCATCGGGACACTGATCGATGCGGCTGTCCATTATTTCAACGTCACCGGACGGCGTGTGACCTTCGAATATATTCTGATCCAGGGCATCAATGCGGAGCTGGCCCACGCGGAAGAGCTCTGCCGCCTCGTGGGTCCGCTGGCGTGCCACTTCAATCTGATCCCCATCAACGGTACCGAACATATTCAGTTCTACCCGCCGAGCAGGCAGCAGACGGAGCGGTTTGCAAAGATCCTTGAAAAACACGGAAAAAGCGTTACCGTCCGCCGACAGATGGGTGACGAGATCCAGGCAGCCTGCGGTCAGCTGAAGCGGCGCTACTTGAACGATCAAACAAAACATTCCTGACAGAAAGAAGACCTGATAAAGGTCTCTTTTTGTTTTCCTGTGCCCGAACCGTGAAGCAGTTCTCTTTTCCGCAGTGTCTGTGGTACAATGAAACCGTATGAAATTTTCTCTGGGAGGAGGAAGTCCTTTTCCCTGCGCCGTCTTGTGGCGGCGCGGCAGGGGAGACAGCGTATGATCAGGAGCTACGGGATGTCCGAGGCGGGACTGGTGCGTCCGGTCAATGAAGACTGCATTTTTATGGGCAGCGACCTTTTCGTCCTGGCAGACGGCATGGGCGGCTATGAAGGAGGACAGCTCGCGAGCACGACGGCTGTCGAGGCGGTGCGAAGATTCTTTGCAGATCGTGAAGGAGACTGCACGGAGGACGCGGTGCGCGAAGCGGCTCTTTCGGCGAATCGTGCCATCCTCCGCCGTAAGATGGACTCCAATGCGTATCAGGAGATGGGGACGACGCTCATTCTTGCTGCCGTGTCGAAAGGCGCTCTCTATTGGGCTCATGTAGGCGACAGCCGCCTCTATGTGTGGACGGAAGGCCGTCTTTCCCAAATCACAAAGGATCATTCTTTCGTCATGACTCTTGTAGACGAAGGAAAAATCACCCGTGAGGAAATGCGGGATCATCCGCGAAAGAACGAGATCACCCGGGCGGTGGGCATCCAGCCTGCGCTTGACGTTGATACAGGCGTTCTTGCGCTGAAGGAACCGATGATCATCCTCATCTGTTCCGATGGACTCAGTACGCTTGTGGATGACGATGCCATCGGTACGGCGCTCCGTGCCTGCGATGACGGAAGCTCCGCACTGCGGGACTGTGCGGAGGCGCTCTTCCAGGAGGCTTATGACGCGGGAGCGACGGACAATATTTCTGCGATCTTCATTCAAAATATCCCTGAGCATGGACATAATGGAGCTGAATCATGACTGGAAAATTACTTGATAATCGCTACCAGCTGGTCAAAAAGATCGGGTCCGGCGGCATGGCGGATGTATATATGGCAAAAGACATCCTCCTGGACCGGGTCGTAGCGGTAAAAATCCTCCACAGCAATTTTGCAGAAGACAATGAATTTGTGGTGCGGTTCCGGCATGAAGCCCAGTCGGCCGGTAAACTGAGTCATCCGAATATCGTCGGCATCTATGACGTAGGATGTGATCAGGGCGTATACTATATCATTATGGAATATGTGGAAGGGACGACGCTCAAGCAGTATATCCAGACCCATCCCAATATTCCCATCGATACGGCCGTCAAGATCGCCATTGAGATTGGAAGCGCCCTGGAGGAAGCTCACCGTAACGGCATCATCCATTGCGACATCAAGCCTCACAATATCCTTCTGACCGATGCAGGAAAAGTGAAGGTAACGGATTTCGGCATCGCCCGAGTGATCAATTCCTCGACGATCATGAATCGGGAATCTATCCTGGGGTCTGTCCATTATCTGTCGCCGGAACAGGCGGCCGGAGATAAAGTGACGGAAAAGACGGATATCTATTCTCTGGGCATCGTTCTTTATGAAATGCTCACGCATCATCTGCCTTTTGACGGAGATACGGCAGTGAGCATCGCGCTCAAGCATATCCAAAACGAGATCCCGCGGCCAACCAGATTCAATCCGGCAATCTCGCCGATGCTGGAAGAATGCCTTCTGACAGCGCTTCAGCGGGACCCGGACAAGCGGTATGATTCAATCTCGGATTTTATCTCTGAGCTGAAGATCGCTCAGGGATTCACTACATCCATTTATAAACCGGCTCATCCGGATTTTGCAGCGGTGCCAAAGCCGGCGGCACCCCGACCGAAGAAAAATGATCCTCCGCTCAAAGTGCGTGAGAGGTATCTGGCTTATGTCATCACTCATCTGCCGCAGAAATACATCTGGATCGCCATGGTGCTTCTTTTCCTGGGAGCGTTCATCTGGGCATTTTTCAGCTTCGGCAATTTCTGGAGCTCGAAAAATATCACCGTACCGGATGTGGTAGGGAAGTCCGTTTCTACTGCGGAAGCCACGTTGAAATCGGAAAATCTTCGCGTTTCTATTGATGAGATCGCCAGCGATACCGTCCCCGCGGGGGAAGTCATCTCCCAGACGCCGCAGGCAGGCATGGACGTGAAGGAGCAGCGCATCATCCACCTCACCGTCAGCAAAGGCGGCGTGGTCATTCAGGTGCCGGACCTCAAAGGCATGACGCTCGAGCAGGCACAGGAGCAGATCCGGCGGATGAATCTGAAGCTCGGTGCTGTGGAAAAGGGCGATGACAGCTCCATGCCGTCGGATGTCATTCTATCGCAGACACCGGCTCCGGGCTCTAACGCAGAAAAAGGGACGGTCATCAATGTGACGATCAACGGAAAACAGTTCCAGGCACCGGACGTGGTGGGCATGACGCTGGCTGATGCGCGAAAGGCACTTTCTGCCGTGCAGCTCGCCGTGGGACATGTGACGAGCAGAGATCCCTCTGTGAAGGCTGATGATCCGGAAAGCATCGTCACAGAACAGATGCCTCAGGCAGGAAGCGCCGTCACAAACGGCAAAGTCGACCTGGTCGTAGAAAAAGCCAAAGCCGCTTCGAATGGAAGCAGCGCAGAGAAGCGCGGTTCCGTCAACATTTCCATTCCGAAGGAAGGCAAAGCCCGCCATGTGGAGATCATCGTGATGGATGACGATGGCCGCCATACCGTCTACAGCAGTGAGGCGGAACCGGGGGCTGTCATCACGAAAGATGTATCCGGCAAAGGAAAGGTGCGCGTGCAGGTCCTTGTGGATGATTCCGTGATCCAGGATCGGGAACTCTGATGAAGGGCAGGATCATAAAAAACCAAAACGGGTATTTTTCCATCATCGGAGAAGCGGGAGAACTGCACCTGTGCCGCTCCCGAGGACGGTTGAAACGAATGACAGACGTCCTGGTGGGAGATCTCGTGGAATATGAACTTCCAAAAGCTTCTTCGGAAGCGGTCATCACCCATGTGTGTGAGCGGCGCAGTCTGCTTTGCCGCCCGCTGGTGGCCAATGTGGACCGCATCGTGCTCACGTCGGCAGTGCGGATGCCCGATGTCAACCGGTACACGCTGGATAAGATGATCCTTCTGGCGGAAGATGCAGGGCTGGATATCCTGCTCTGTTTCAATAAGGCAGATCTGGCTTCGGCGGAAGCGGAAACGCTTCGGCAGGATTATGAAAAAGTTGGATATCCCGCGGTGTGCACGTCAACTTTTGACGGGCGGGGGCTGGAGGCTCTCGCTGCTGCGCTCAGAGGGCACATCATCGCGTTTTCCGGACCATCCGGCGTGGGGAAGAGCAGTCTGCTCAATCATTTCCTGGGGCGCACGGTCTTTGAGTCGGGAAGCATCAGCCGACGGACTGGACGGGGCAAGAATACCACTCGCCATGCGGAACTCATTCCCTTTGGTGAGGATTCTTTTCTGATGGATACGCCGGGATATACGGCCCTTGCTCTGGACACCATCCATCCGGAAAACGTGGGCTATCTGTTCCGGGATTTTCGCCCTTATCTCAGTCAGTGCCGCTTCACGGACTGCATGCATTTGAAAGAGCCGGACTGTGCCGTACGGGCGGCAGTCGCACGGGGAGATATCCTTTCCTCGCGGTACCAGTCCTACTGTCAGGCCCTGCAGGAGATCCGGGAAAATCGGACAAAGTATTATTAGCGGGAGGTCTTTATGAAAATCGCTCCTTCTTTATTGTCTGCAGACTTTGCTCATTTGGCGGAGGAAGTGCAGGATATCAGCCGCGGCGGGGCCGATCTGCTTCATCTGGACGTGATGGATGGCCATTTTGTACCGAATCTGACGTTTGGCGCGCCGGTGATCCAGGTGCTTCGAAGCACAACGGAGATCCCCTTTGATGCGCATCTCATGACTTATCACCCGGAAGCCTATTTTGGGCCGCTGGAAAAAGCGGGCGTGGCGATGATCTCGTTCCATGCGGAAGCCGCCGTTCACCACGACAGGCTCATCCATGATATCCGCGAACGGGGGATTCAGGCGGGGCTGGCCCTCAATCCGGGGTCGCCGCTGTCTCTTGTGGAAGAAGTGCTGCCCATCTTGGATTTTGTGCTCATCATGTCCGTCAATCCCGGTTTCGGCGGACAGAAATTTATTTCCTATACCCTGGATAAGATCCGCCGGCTGCGCCGTCTGGCCGAGGAAAAGGGGAATCCGGCCCTTCAGATCGAAGTAGACGGCGGCGTGACGTCGGACAATGCCGGGGCACTTGCTGCGGCCGGTGCAGACATTCTCGTAGCCGGTTCAGCTGTCTTTGGGAAAAAGGACAGAGCAGCGGCGATCGCAGCGCTTCGCTGCTGATCTTATGAGCCCACATTCGCTGTGGGCTTTCCTTTTCAAAAAGAAAGGATCTTACTTTGCAGACCAATACCATTCAGCACTATCTCAGTCATAACGGAATACGCCTCACCGTAGCCGATACTTCCAGCGCAGCAGCAGAGGCAGAATCCATCCATCATCTGCCGCGTATTTCCGCGGCGATCCTCTCCAAAGCGATGACCGGTGCCGCAGTTCTGGCAAATGACTTCAAAAATCATGAAGGAGTCTCTTTCAAGTGGATCACCGGAAGTCCTTTGGGGAATATCCATGTGGATGCCTATGACGGTCATTTTGTGCGCGGTTATATCGATCACCCCGAAGCCGGCGCGGGCATTCCTTATACGCCGGAAAATGAAGCGATGCTTGCCGCCGCCAGAGGACAGCTCTTCGTGACGCGCTATTCTCTTTTGAAAATGCCCTATACGAGCACAGTCAATCTCAGTCGCGGGGAAGTCTCGGCAGGACTTACAGAATACCTCAATACGTCGGAACAAACTCTGTCCGCTGTGTCTTTGGCTCTTAAAATGGACGAAGACGGTACGATCGTCCGTTCGGCCGGATTCCTCGCGCAGCTCATGCCGGAAGGCGATCTTCAAGCATTTGCTGCAGATTTCGGGGATATCGAAAAATGGGACCTCACCGCAGAGAAGTCTTCGCCGAGGTCGCTGGAGACGCTTCTGGCAGAGGGGGGCTTTGAGCTCCTGGAAGAGATGCCGCTTGCCTTCCGCTGTACCTGCTCGGAAGAGCGCATCAGGGATACGCTCCTGACACTGCCTCCGGCAGAACGGGAAGGACTCCTGACAGAGCCTTCCATCGAGATCGTCTGCCATTACTGCGGCAAAAAATATGAGATCAGGAGAGAAGTTCTAAAAAAATGGTTCAATGAAGAGAAAAAGGGGGTCCAATAACATGAGTCGTTTGGCTTTTATCGGCGGGACCGGCGTTTACGATCCGGGGATCCTGCAGAACATCTCCTCCCATACCATCGAGACACCCTATGGGACGGCCAGCTATGAGTCGGGCTTTTTCGGCGATCGGGAGATCATTTTTCTAGCCCGCCACGGAGTGCATCATACCATTCCGCCGCACAGGATCAATTATCGGGCGAACATCTATGCGCTGAAGATGCTGGATGTGACAGCTGTGGTATCGACGACTGCCGTGGGTTCGCTCAATCCGGACTATAAGCCCGGCGACCTGGTGCTGGTCGATCAGTTCATCGATATGACGAAATCCCGGATCGGTACTTTTTTCGATGGAGAGCGATACGGCGTGGCCCATCTGGATATGACCCATCCTTACTGTGAAACGCTTCGTCAGGCAGTCCTGGCTGCAGGAAAAGAAGCGGGCATCACGATTCACCCGCACGGCACCTATATCTGTACCGAAGGGCCGCGTTTCGAGACGCCGGCGGAGATCCGGGCGTTCCGGATGTGGGGCGCCGACGTGGTGGGCATGACAAATGCCCCGGAGTGTCAGCTCGCCCGCGAGGCGGAGATCTGCTATGCGACGATTTCCATGGTCACCAATTTTGCGGCCGGGATATCGAAGACGGAACTGACGCACAAAGAAGTGGTGGACTGCATGGCCCAGAATATTTCGAGCTTCCGAAAGATCATCACGATCCTGTCCGGCTCGTATGATCCTGATACGGACTGTGTCTGCCGCCATGCCGCAGCAGCTTTCGGAGGATTCCATTTATGAAAGAAACGCTTCGTTCGCTCTGCTGGGAAGGGGATGCGCTCCGGATCATCGATCAGACGAAACTTCCGGAAGCGCTATCATATCGGCGCTGCAGGACCTCCCGCGAAGTGGCGGATGCGATCCGTATGCTGGCTGTACGGGGCGCTCCGGCGATCGGAGTGGCGGCGGCGTATGCCTGCGTGCTGGCTTTCAGGGAAGCTGCCGCCGGGACATGGGAAGAGACTGCGGCCAGATTCCATGCGCTCTGCCGTGAGCTTGAGGAGGCGCGGCCCACAGCGGTGAACCTCTCCTGGGGTGTCGCGCAGATGGAGCGCACATTTGAAAGTGCATCGCCGGAAAATGCGGAAACGATGCTTCTGGCACGGGCAAAGGCTATCGAAGCGGAAGACGTGGACACGTGCCGGCGTATCGGGGCAAACGGCGCGGCGCTCTTTGCGGGGCGGAAAGGACTGCGCATCCTGACGCACTGCAATACGGGAGCGCTCGCGACCGCCGGGATCGGGACCGCTTTTGGCGTCCTCGCGACGCTCGCTTCGCGCGGTCAGATCGAATGTGTCTACGCAGATGAGACGCGGCCGCTCCTGCAGGGGGCGCGCCTTACGGCGACAGAGCTCGTGGCTGATGAGATCCCGTGCTGCCTCATCGCGGATACTATGGCGGCGGCCGTCATGCGGGGCAAAAAGATCGATGCGGTCATCGTCGGAGCAGACCGCATCGCTGCCAATGGCGATACAGCCAATAAGATCGGCACCTATGGCCTGGCGGTGCTGGCCGCCTATCATCACATCCCGTTTTATATCGCAGCGCCGTTTTCTACTTTCGATTTTTCCATCCGGAGCGGGAAGGAGATCGTGATCGAAGAACGGAATGCGGACGAAGTTCGCCGTTTTGGAGGCATATACACCGCGCCCAAGACCGTGCCGGTATACAATCCTGCGTTTGATGTGACACCGGCGGCACTCATCCGCGGTATCATTACAGAGAGAGGCGTGCTCGTTCCGCCTTATGCAGAAAGCATTGCCCAGTATGAAAGGAGTTTGTCTCATGAATGATTCCATGATCCGGGATATTTCCCTCGCTGAGGAAGGGATGCAGCGCATCCGCTGGGTAGAAAACTTTATGCCCGCGCTGAATCATCTGCGGGAAGATTTCATCAAAGAGCAGGTCTTCAAAGGCAAGACCATCGTCATGTCCATTCACCTTGAAGCGAAGACTGCCTATCTTGCGCTGACGCTCAAAGCGGCCGGCGCGGATGTGATCGTCACGGGGAGCAATCCGCTTTCCACTCAGGATCCCATCGCAGCCGGCCTCGTCAGTCAGGGCGTGACGGTCTATGCTTGGCATGGCTGTACGGATGAAGAATATACGATGTTCCTGAACAAGGCGCTGGATCATAAACCGCACATCATCATCGACGACGGCGGCGACCTGGTGAATCTCCTACACACCACGCGGAAGGATGCGCGGGAACGGCTCATCGGCGGTTCGGAAGAGACTACGACAGGGATCCATCGTCTGAAAAATCTGGAACGGAACGGACGGCTCGCGTTCCCGATGATCGCAGTGAATGATTCGTACTGCAAGTATCTTTTCGATAACCGGTATGGCACCGGTCAGTCTGCATGGGACGGCATCATCCGCAGCACTAACCTCACCGTGACGGGCAAGACCGTCGTCATCGCAGGATATGGCTGGTGCGGCAAAGGCTGCTCCATGCGGGCCAAAGGCCTCGGCGCTCATGTCATCGTGACTGAAGTCGATCCCATCAAGGCCATCGAAGCAGTCTTTGACGGATTCGATGTCATGCCCATGGACGAGGCGGCTCCTCTGGGAGATATCTTCCTCACCGTGACCGGTGATATCAACGTCATCGTAGAGAAACATTTCCTGAAGATGAAAAACGGTGCTATCTGTGCGAATGCCGGGCATTTCGACGTAGAAGTCAGCAAAAAAGATCTGGACCGCATCTGCACGTCACACTATGAAGCACGGAAAAATATCGAGGGCTATGTGCTGCCCAACGGTAAAACGGTGTATCTCATGGCGGAAGGCCGTCTCGTCAATCTGGCGGCCGGGGACGGACATCCCGCAGAGATCATGGATCTTTCCTTTGCCATGCAGGCGCTCGCCGCGTCGTACCTCTGCCAGCATGCAGGAGAGCTCAGACCGCATCTGTACCTTTTGCCGCGTGAGCTGGATCGGCGCATCGCGGAGATCAAACTGCGCTCCATGGGCTATGCCATCGATACGCTCACACAGGAGCAGCAGGATTATCTGAATCAGGAATAAAAGGAGGCGCGCCATGAAGAAGCTGATCACCAATGTGGCGGTCTATGCCGACGGAAAGGTATCGGAAGGGAAAAATATCCTCATCGATGGGAAGCGCATTGTTTCCTTCCCGGGGCACCCGGAAAAGATAGAAGATGCAGAGCAGATCGATGGGGCAGGGATGCTCGCACTTCCGGGGCTGGTCAATACGCATACTCACGTGGCAATGACGCTGTTCCGCAGCTATGCGGATGACCTGGCGCTCATGGACTGGCTGCAGAACATGATCTGGCCTGCGGAAGCTCATCTCGACGATGACATCGTCTACTGGGGGAGCACACTCGCTTTCGCAGAAATGATCCGCGGAGGGACTACGGCCTTCTGTGATATGTACATGTTCATGGATTCCTGCGCCAAGGCTGCCGAAGCGGCAGGGATCCGCGGCAATATTGCCAGAGGACTGGCAGGCGTCACACCGAACGGCATGAAATCGCTGGAGGAGAACGTTGAACTTTTCCGGAAATGGAACAACGCCTGCGACGGACGTATCCGCGTGATGCTCGGTCCTCACGCGCCGTATACCTGTCCGCCGGACTATCTCAAAAAAGTGCGGGATACCGCAGAGAAATACAGCATTCCCATCCATATCCACCTGTCGGAAACGAAAGGGGAGGTGGACACCTGCCGGGAAAAATTCGGCGTGACGCCTATCGCGCTGATGGATCAGATCGGTCTCTTTGACTGCCCAACGCTGGCGGCGCACTGCGTGCACGTCACCGACGAGGACATTGAGATCATGGCTAAAAAGCATGTGTGCGTGGCACACAATCCGGGAAGCAACCTGAAACTGGCCTCGGGCATCGCACCGGTGCCGAAGATGCAGAAAGCAGGCATCACCGTCGGCCTCGGCACAGACGGTGCCTCCAGCAATAACAAACTGGATATGTTTGCGGAAATGCGCCTGGCTGCGCTGATCCACAAAGCAGCAACGCTCGATCCCTTCGCTGTCAAAGCAGACGATGCGCTCCGCATGGGGACCAAAGACGGGGCGAAATGTCTCGGCTATGATGATCTGGGAGAACTGAAAGAAGGGTATCTTGCAGATCTCATTCTGGTCGACCGGAGCGAATGGCACTGGAAACCGCGCTTCAACAGCATCTCTCTGGCCGTCTATGCAGGAAACTCCATGGACGTCGACACCGTCATGGTCAACGGGGAGCTTCTCATGCGCCACAAAGAGCTCCTTACCATCGACACGGAAAAACTCAATTACGAGGTCGAGAGAGTCACGAAAAAACTGTACGCGTTCAAACACGAAAACTAAACTTGGGCAAACAAAAAAGCAGGGGACATGCCTCTGCTTTTTGTCATTCCTTTTCCAAGTCCAAACCGCTTCCGCTTGGCCGCTGCAAATTCTTCATTCGTGAGCGCTCCGGCAGCATAACGTCGCCACAAAGCTTGACTCACCTTCTATGGGAACTGTATCTGCATGAAAAAAGGAGACACCCATTCGTATCGATGCAGACACGGCCCTATCAGAATCATAATACCTATCAACGTCTGTATGGATCGTCTTGCTCTCATCCATGAGGTGGGCTAATTCCTTTATACCGGCTGTGTCAATAGACAGCTTCAGGACATGTATAAAATTGAAAGCCTAAAAGGACCGGAATATTTATAAAAGTCCTTGCTCCTTTTTATTACTTCCGATAACATTAAATTATCGGAAGTAAAGTTTTTGCTCGTTTTATCTATTTTTACCTCGTTTTTATTTGCTGAAAAAACTCGCAAAAAGCCCTATTTTATCGTGTTTTTGCGAATACCTCTTCGTACTTATCTATAGTTAGCATTTGTGTGGATTTCGCCCTGACTGCGGCAAAATCTGCGGCAAACTATTTTCAAAAAATAAAGAGAGGGCCGATGTTTTTCGGCCCCCTCTTTATTTCAATAAAGCAAAAATCATAATCAAAGCAGAAACTGCAGCCCACGTGTCCCGCTGTCTTTTCAGCCGGTCATGTGTCTTCCTCTGCTCCTCCGCGGATTGCTGCAAGGATTGATTCGCCTTGCTCAATGAGGTCTGCGATTGTTTGATTGCTGTTTCCGAGTCGGTCAGCTGTGTCTTGAGCGTCTCGATTTGCTGCGCCTGCTCCTGCTGCTGCGTCTTGAGCTGCTGAAATATGGTCTCCAGCTGTGTCAATTGAGTCTCCGTTACGGTGTACGTCGGCTCGGCCGCCGAGATAGTAACCGGCGCAGAAAATAACAGCAGCAAAGCAGCAATATATAATCCCTTTCTTAATCGTCTCATTCATTCACGATCTCCCAGTCATCGGCGAGCATGTCGCTCTGAGACGCAAGCCACCCGACGAGCACAGCTTTTCTCCGCGTGGAATCATGAGTGCACATGGCTATCGAAGGAAGGGCAATAGTATTATCCGGCATTGGGGCTATCGCCTTTTTGATGTCTTCACCGGTCAGCAGGAAGACGTACATCCCCTTCCCGTTCCATCCTTTTCTGGACAGCTTTTTACCTGCTTTCATTTCTTCGAGTGCTTTTGAGAAATTCATAGTTTCCTCCTTTTCATATACCTAATATGAAGATGAACACAAAGCGGAAGGCCAACATTACGCAAACGATAACAAGCAACCGAAACATAATCCTATAAAATTCTTCATCCATCTCATCTGCATCTCCTTACACCCCCTGCTGCTGGTAGAAAAGCGCCTTGCCTCTGATGGTATCGCCGCCGGTCATCCAGTCATCGTCACCAGAGAGCACGGCGAGATCCCACCGCTCGCAGGTGTGCGCCGGGCCGTATGGGTCGCAGGGATAGAGTCCGTCCAGATTGTCCGCCGCTTCGGCGTGTGTCATGACGTGCTGGAGATTGATGGGGATATCCAGCGCCCCGGCGATGACGGCGACGACCTGCGCCAGGCATTCGATCTGCGCCGATGTGGGCGGGTAGTTCCCCAGATTGCACCCGCCGCCCGCATAGGCAACGGCGTCGGCGCAGCAGTCGAGCGCCGCGGCCACGGAGCCACTGTTGCGCATGTAAGTGGCCGCCACGGCGCTGTCAAAATCATGCGTCTTCTCAACGGAGCCGTCTGCGTGGATGGAAAAATGGTAGTCCGGGTAGTCGGCGTCATAGGCACAGCCTGTCCAGTGCAGGTAGATTTTCGGGTCTCGGTTCATAGCAATAGCTTCGACCCACAGATTATCTTTTGCCTCCGTAACGGTCTGTCTGATTTCTTCCAGTGTCATTTTTATTCTCCCATAGCAAAAACGGCTTCTTCCTTCATCAGGAAGAGCCGTATTCGCTGTACTGACAAAACCTCTGATATTTGCTACTTATCAGTTGAGCAGATACACGAGCCCGAAGAAGAATACGAGCGAGCCGCCGATGATCCATACGTACTTCATTTCTCTCACCTCCTTTCAATTAAAAAGCCCATCCGCCAATGATCATGGCGAATGAGCGAAGCTCTGGAAGGTTTGGCTTCCCGGTTTCCTTCCAGTCCCATATGAATAACCCCAGATATAGGGCTACCACCAGAATAAGGATGACTTTGTATACGGTACGATAGTTTAATCCGAAGTCGTTGGAGAATTTCTTCACCGCGTCTTTGATGTATCCTCTGATCTTCTCTTTCACTTTGTCACCTCCGGTGACTTCATCGGCAGTTCCATTACCCGCTCGACCAACGGCGGTATTGTCCCATTCCCGCCAAGGCGCGTGTAAATATCAAACATATGATTGATGTTGTCTCTCATTTCTTGACTGCAAAATCCTCCGTCAAGACATTTTTCTATCTTGTGTAGCAGACGATCTCTTACCAGCGCGCACAGCGCCTCCTGTTCAAGATCGTCTTTTTCCCGTTTCTTTTTCAGCATGCGAATGGCATATCCGAGCGCAAACCCCATGGACGCATATAGGGCTTCCCCTATGTAGTGTATGATGATCTCTTCCACGGTTTACTCCAGAATTTTTTCTACTTCTTCTTTCGTGTACCCCAATCGATTCATGAGGCAGTCCGGGTTTTCTTTCCATTCAAGCTGGTACTTCTTCCCTGTCTCGTCATCGGGCACGACTTTGTGCGTATCGTCAGTTACTCCGTCTCCGGCTGCCTCTCCGATGTTGAACCATCCGCATCGCGTGTCCAGGAGCGACTGGAAGGATTTCTCCCACATCTCCTTCGGGAAGTTTTCTCTTACATACTCATAGTCTGCTTTACTGTTTAATCTTTTCGGGTATCCTTTCATGTTTACCTCCTCACGAAAAAGTATAGTAGCTTCCACGTTTTCGGATGACCGTGGAGAACGGCATGTGCTCTTTATACTGTTCTGCCTGCCTCATGAGCACTTCTGAGTTGGAGAACAGGATGTACAGCCTGTCTTCTCCGGCATGCCGGTATTGGAGCTGCAAGCATTTCTTACCTTTTACCGCCTTCGACGGCATGATCCGGTAGGCCAGCACTTCGATTTCTTTGTTGAAGAGATTAGATATCTCTTCTTTGTCTCCGTCGAGCCTACAGTCTTCGGCTTCCGCGAATGCGGAAAATTTTTCCATTTTCTATCGCCTCCTTTGTTTCGTTGAGTTCTATGGCCATTTGAAGGTTGTGAGAGTTTGCGTGGATGAGCCACCCTCTGATACTGGCTACGGTTGATAAGGCCTTCCCCTTTGTCGTCTTTCCGTTTCGCAGCATGTATGGGATCTCACGCACTGTTTTCTTCATGCGCTTCGCAGTTCTCTTTCTCACGAGGATGTATCCTCCCGGAAAATGCCTGTACCCCAGAAAATCTATGCCGCGCGATGTGGGGAATAGGTCGAATCTGCTGAAATTGAGGAGAAGCCCCTCTTCCACAAATCGCCTGATCTTCTCTCCAGCGGCGCGCAGCTCTTCTTTTTCGCCGAATAGGACGAAGTCGTCACAATATCGAATGTACCCTTTGATATGGAGTGTCTGCTTGATATAGTCATCCAGCTCTCCCAGATAAAGATTCCCGAACCACTGCGACGTGAGATTTCCTATCGGGGCATTCTTTCTTCCAGGGAAGCTGTCTATGATGAGGTCAAGCACCCGGAGCACGCGCCGGTCTTTCAGCTTGCGGCGCAGGACAGTTTTCATCAGATCATGATCCATAGACGGGTAGAATTTGGATATGTCGCACTTGAGGCAGTATGGATACCGTCTCACATATTCCATGCACCTTTTGCTTCCAGCATGCTGTCCTTTCCCCGGTCTGCATGAATAGGTATCGTAAATCATGAGCTTGTCCCATGTTTCTTGTAATACATCCACCACGGCATGATGGAGCACCCGATCCGGATAGAATTTGGCGATGTAGATCGTCCTCTTTTTCGGCTCGTAGATCACCCGTTCTTTGTACGGAGAGGGGCGCCACGTGTCATTTTCTAAGATGTATTGAAGATATCTAATGCAGTCATCGAGATGCTCCCCCGCTCTCCTGATCGCTGTCTTTGTGGCGCGGGATTTCTTGTTTTTGCTCCGGCACGCCGCGTGGTAGGCGCGGCGCAGGTTTTCTTCGGAGATCACCGTCTCCCAGAAGTTTCCATAGCGTTTCATTTCATGGCGGCGGAAATTTCAAGAAAGTCTTTACTATCCCCGCCTGCCTCCCTTTTCGTGTTTTGCTGTAATAGCATGGCCTGCCCGCCCAGCCGAGGGATTTGGCACAGCCCCCGTATCAGCTGCCGCGCGCCCGGCGTTGTTCGCATTGCGGTAGGCCGCCGATTGATTCCCATTGACCGCACGCGACCCGCAATAGCCGCCATTGCTCCAGTTACCACCGGCGCAGGCTTCGGCAGACAAGCCAATTTTTCGCGGGCGACTTGCGGCCCGCGGCTTGTGATTTACAGGTTTACGACCCTCGGCTCAGCCGCCGCGCGCCCGGCGCAGTTCGCATCGCGGTAGGCCGCCGAAAGAAGCCCACCGACCGCACGCGACCCGCAATAGCCGCCATTGCTCCAGTGACCACCGGCGCAGGGTAACCATAGCGTCCCGTAAGCGCGACCGTACCCGGAGCCGCCATCAATGGTACTATCGAAATTCGATGACCCCCATCCGCTTCCTCCTGCCATACCGTAGTTGTTGCTCCACTGCCACAGGCACCCGGCACAGTCTTCACAGCCGATGCTCGACACAATGCGCGTGCCGTTAGAATTGACGTGCCCGCCGGTGGTATTAGGATCAGCAGCGCCCTTGATCGCAATGTTTTCTTCGATTCCCTTGAAGGCGTTGAAAAATTCATGCAGGTACGGATTTCTCATGCCCAGCTTCGCCAGCTCTTCTGTGAATTTCAGTCCGTGATACGGCGGGGTTGACGAGCCGTCAAGAATCACGCCGCCGTACACAGAAGCAGGTACGCCATCCAGTTCAGACAAGAGGTAGATGGAGATCCACACGTCATCGGCTTTGCTGTAGACCATCCCTTCGTTTTCTGACTTCGCCCGATGAAGCAAGTCCCACGCAGACGCCGGCAGAATTTCCCCCGCGAGCCACCCGGAGAGATCGTTTCCTTCGATCGTCCCCACATCCATGCATTCGCAGTGGAACCCCCCGATCTTCCGGCTGTTGTTTTCATTTTTTCCGGCCGGGACTGTAGAGTTTCCTGACAGTACGATTTCCGGCACGGTTCCGGATGCAGGCTGGCATGCATAGATGTAGAAGTCTTTCCCGGCGCGGTTCGATGCCGTTGCATTGGCTCCGTCGTCCCATGCGGCGGCCTCGTCGATGTTGATCACTTGATCCTCGATGGTCTGATACAGTCCGTCTCCGATGTTGGCCGTCGTCCACGCCGGGATAGTGACGCTCCGTTTCCCCGGCGTCCACAGGCCTGTCCGCGAGTAATGGTGCGGCCGCGTGAAGATCCGCACGCCGGACATCGTTACCTCTGGCGCAATCTTGTCCGATACCCTCGCGTCTTTGACCTCAAACACAGCTGTCCCGTCTGTTATCTTCATGTCTTCCTCCCGTTCTTTGTCTTGACTCCATAAATAGAAGTCAATGTTCTTCCGTTTGCTTTCACATGCTCCCAAATGGTATCTGTACAGTTATTCACGTCCCATACGATGATGTAATCGCTGGTGTTTTTCAGATAGATGTACTTGATCCATTCCTTCTCTTTTGCCCAGTGCCTCCGCGAAAAGCCGCTTGATCTTCGATACTTCGATACGGTCTATGCACAGCCACCTGTCACCGTCGTATCCGACAAATTCCAGATAGTCATAGTCCGTATAGGGATGGGCCAGAGTTACCTTATCCGATGCTCCTATATCTGTTACATCTGTTGTTTTGGACAAATCCACCCCGGCGAGAAGATCCCGTTGAATTTCCACGCTGTCAGCAAAGGAATATAGGTCAGAGATCTTTGCTTCTGCGGCTTCAATATCCGCCTTTGCCGATTCAATCTCTTTGTTGGCTTCCGAGATATCTTTCTCATTCTGCCTCATATCCTTCACGGTGAATGTCGCTGTTCCATCAACTATCACCCCCCCGTGTCTTCACTTCGCTAAAGTCTGGTTCCTCTGCTCCAGTGGTTCCTGCCGTGATGCATTCGAGGTAGTTGTACGACGGTAAGGAAGCGCTGTAAGCGATGTCTCCCACCTTGTATTCCTTATTGCGCTGTAGGATGTTGAGGCCTGCCCAGAACTCATTTTTCTTACCGTTGGCCGTTTCTACCGTGACTTTCCCGTTCTGCTCTTCCACCTTAATGACCGGATCGCCCACGCCTCCTGCGGCTTGTTCTGCTTTGGCCGCACTTTCTGCCGCTGCCGCTTCGGAGTTGGCGGCGTTCTCTTCGGACGTGGCTGCATGCTGTTCGGACAGGGCCGCCGCGTTGGCCGAGGCAAGGGCGAGCTCCTGCGACTTTGCCGCTGCCTGCGCGGATGCCGCGGCGCTTTCTTCAGATCCGGCCGCGTTGGCCTCGCTCTGCGCCGCTGCCTCTTCGCTTGCCTTTGCTGCGCTTTCCGATGCGGCCGCCGCGTTCTCGCTGGCCTTTGCGTTGGTCTCGCTCGTCTTCGCCGCGTCTTCGGAAATGGCTGCTGTTTCCTCCGACTGCGCCGCGGCGTCTTCCGACTCTTTCGCCGCGGTCTGCGACGCCATGGCGGCCTCTTCGCTGGCCTTTGCCGCTTCCTCGCTCCTCCGTGCCGCGTTCTCGCTGGCAAGAGCCGCAGCCGCCGAGTCGGCCGCCTGACCGGCCGCGATGTTCGGATTAGGTCCGGTAACGAGCTTTTTCCCTGTCTCGTCCCAGAAGAAGGAGGAGTTTGGCGTCGGCATGGGGAGCATGGTGTCTACCCCTTCCGCTTCTACGGATAGGATCAGATGCCGCTTTGCGTCTGTTGCGAGATCCTGCGCGATCATTGTGAGCTTGTCCAGTGCTTCTTCTGATACGTTGAACGGCCATTTGTCTCCGAGCGATGTCTCCTGATTGATGACGGTATTTCTCTGGATCACGAGATACCATCCCGTCGGGAGTATCTCCGGACGCTCCGTTTCGGCCGGTTCCTCTCCTGTTGGATATCCAGGATACATTACGGCCTTCTTGTCCATATCCACGTAGTAGTCCTTCTCCAGCGTTGTCCGGTTCCCGTCGGGATCCACGAGAGTGACAGATATATCTCCTCTGTCCAATGCCGTGAACGTGAACGGAAATTCAGTGGTCTTTCCGTCTCCGAGATAGACCGCCCTGTTCGTTTCGACTCCGATCATTTTTTACTCCTTTCCACATCTCTGTCAAAAATAAGGCTGGAAACAATCTCCGTGAGCGTCTTGTCCGTGTCCTCCGTTACGAGCTTTATGAGGCTCCAGAATCCGTCTGTCATGGTGTCCGACATTTTCCATACGCGGTTCCCCATGCGCGTGGCGTCCTTAGCCGTGTCCACCCATGTCTTCTTGTCCGATGTGATGTCTTTGTAGACCTTGAGCCCCTGGTCGATCACGGATAGAGCCGAAGCTTCAGATTTCCCGTCGCCCCGGTATACGCCCATGGCGTCGGCCGCCATATAGGGAATGATATCCCGGGCAAAGGGAATGCCCCCCACAGGACCGCTTCCCGCCATCGAGGCGGCGAGTCTCTGCCAGTAGTCTTCCTCATCGTCTCCCGTGGCGCGGGCCATTCCTTCCCGGATAGCCGCTTCCATGATGGACGGCAGGAACCACCAGAAGAGTGTCGCCATCACGAGGGGCCGCATGGCTCCGGATGTCGCGGCGCGGAAGGCGCTCATCCCGCGCCCCTTTTCTTGAAAGTCGTATCCGGCGCGGATGAATTGATTCATCACGAGTGATGTATAGGAATAGAACGGCAGAAACTGCGAGATGTATTTCCCTTTCACCACGGCGGGGCGGTCTTTCATTTCCCCGCTGCCGAAGGTCTCCCGCACAGCTTTGTCCGCGCGCCGCACCGCTTCCTTGTCGATCTCCTCTGCCGTCATATTTTCCCCGGAGAGCTCTGCCCGCGCCATGCGGTAGGTGTACATCCACTGCGGCAGGGACAGGGCGAAGTCTGTTTCCACGATCATGGCATAGCCGAATTTGTTCACCTCTTCCGCCATGCCCTGTACGGCAGCCGTTGCCTTCCATGTGTTCTGGTCCACCGGGAGCCTCCTTTCCTGCATGAGATCCCGGTCGATGTTTATGCGTCGTCCCCGCATGAAGGAAGATTTCTCCATCACGAAGGCCCGCTGCCTGACGTAGTCTCCCCCGAGGTACATGTCCCCGAGCGCCCGCACGGCGTTCATGGCGCCCATGCGCTCCATCATGGGGAAGATGTTCGTCGCGTTGAGCAGCGCCGTGGAGGCGCGGAACGCCATGGCAGCGAAGGTCATTTTCTTCCGCTGCCGCATCAGGAAGCGTTCCATATTGTTCATCTTGTCGATGGGAGAATGCCACTGATCGGCCGCCCACTGTTTGAGGATGTTGTATTCATCCACGCCGATGCGGGCCACGAGGGCGTCTTTTACATCTCTGCTTGTGATGAGTTTGTACACGTCTACCGTGGCTTCGCGCATGGTGATGTGATGGACCGCTTCCTGGACGTGCTCAAGGTAGACGTCCAGATCCATACGTACATTTTGTCCTCCAGACGAGATGGCCCGCCGCTTAGTGGATCCCATGCCCAGCGTAAAGGTAGAGACGCCCTGCATGGCCTGCTGCGCGATCTCATTGGCGGCCAGCTCTGCCGTGCGTACGGAGGTGTCCTGGTCGTATTTGATGGGATAGTACATGCCGCGGATCTTTCGCCCGGATGAGAGCGTGATGTCGATGCCTTCCGTCTTTCCGAGCGGCACCCCGTATAGGTGATCCTGTACGGCATTTCTCTGGCTCCAGTAGGAGTCGATATGTGCCCACACGCCTTCCACGAAGTCCCAGTCTTTCTCTGTGAGATTCTGGAAGAGGAAATCTTCGATAACGCTCTCCCGTTCTCCCATGGTCTCTGCCAGCCGGGACCGGTTCGTCCGGTTCCCCCAGTTGAGCGCCATGGCAAGGAGGTTCTCTTTCGTGTACCGTACGGCCGCTCCGTTCTCGTCTTTTCCCAGCACGTAGATCTTTTCGCTGCGGATCTGCTGCCATTCTTTTCGGGTGTACAGGTTGACGTTCTTCAGTATCTCATCGTTGGCTTTTTCCGCCATGGTCCGCTCTTCCCCGGCCGCCCGGTCTATGGTCTCATAGAAGAGTTCATACCATTCCGGCCCCAGCCGTTCAAAGAGGATCTCCGGCAGGGTCAGCTCGTTCACGGCTTTTCCCAGTGCTTTGGTGATCCGTTCCTTTGTCCCGGCGCGGAGCTTCTCCAGGCGGGGATTTTTCAGTGCGCCGGTCCAGGTCGTTGTGACGAGCGTCTCCACGGCTTTCTCCATGGATACGGGCTTCCCGTTCAGCCGGAGCGTGTTTCCTTCGTATTCACGCCGTCCCGTGGTGTAGGCGGCCTTTATGGCCTGCACGATATCTTGAAACTGCGCGTAGGTGAGTCGGCTCACCAGAGTCTTGTTCCTGTCTTCAAAGAGTGCCTTGAGCCAGCCTGCGATGACGTCGTCTCCGAGATAGACGCCGCCCGCTTCTTCCGCCGCCATGGCCTGCGTGGGGTTGAGCTCCATCGCAAAGTCTTTCCACGTGAAGGGGACGGGCTGTCCGTTCCCATTGACCGGCTGTATGGCGTCCTTCGTGGTGAGCCCCAGCTGGTAGGCCATGTGCTGTACGAAGTATCTCGACATGTCCTTCATGAGTACGGGATCCTCTTTGCGCCCGATCCGGTTCACGATCCCCAGGATCCCGTAGCGCGCCGCCCCGTACCGGTCCGTTTCCGGCGTGGTCTTCGGATCTCCGCTGAGTGCCTTCTTCACGTTCTGCTCGTTTTCGCGGGCCACTCGAGACATCATGGCGTAGCGTATCTCGTTGTACTTCTCCTGCGCCGCGCCCTGCCAGTCGTTCTTCTCCACAGCCTGTGCCGCGCGCCGTGTCGCTGCCTGCGCTTTGTTGTCCCACCACTTCCAGTTGGTCGCCTTGCTTACAGGCTGATCTGACAGCTGCCACTCTGCCTGTGTTCGCAGCGCCCTTTTATCGTATCTGAGAGTCCTTCTCGCTTCTTTGAGTCCCTTCATGAGGTCTGTGAGCTGCCCGCGGAGTTTCTCCTTCTCCGCTTCGGCGCTGGCTGCTCTTTCTTCGGCCGCGCCTTTCTCCGTGCGGTGCTTCTCTTCTTCCGTTAGCAGCCCGTTCCGTTCGCGGATGTCGCGGGAGATCTGTTTGATATCAGCATCGCGGTCCAGCTGCATCATGGAGACGGTCGCTGTGCGGATGTACTGGTTGATCCTCCGCTTCATCATGGACGCTTCCATGTCGGCGATGAGGCCTCTTCCTTCCGGCGAGGCCAGCTGCGCTTCCGCGATCTGACGGATCGTGTCCGGGGTGAGCGCCGATTCGGCAAACTGTTTCTTCGCGTCCTCTTCCATCCGGTCCAGCCGGGCTTCCAGCGGGCCGCCTTCTTTCTGCAGCGCCTCTTCGAAGGTCTTCTCGTCGTAGCCGACGCCTGCAAGATAGGTCCTCCATTCTCCGTCTGTCGCAAAGAGCCCCCGCAGGCTCTCGATCTGGTAGACCGGGCTCTTTGCGAGGAGCTCTTCCCGCCACTGCGGGCGCATGGTCCGAAGGCTCTCCTCAAACTGCCCCTCCGCGTCTCCAGTGGCTTTCGCCATGAACTGCTGGAGCGCCTTTTCTTTGGCAGCCTCTTTCACCTCCTTTGCCCATTTCTGGATGTTCTCCTTCTCTGTCTTGCTATAATCCAGATCAAGATCCGTCGCCGCGAGTCGCTTCTCCGCCGCCCACGCGTCGATCTCTTCCTGCGTGGCTACCATCTTGTCAAAAATGGCCGCTACGTCCTCCGGAGGATCCGCCAGCCCCAGCCGCTTCATTTCCTGATAGATCTTCGTGAGCCACGCCTTGAACCGGCGAAAAGCGCCCTTCAGCTCTTTCGTCGGCGCCTTCCCTGTCATGAGGTATCGCTCGAAACCGCGTGCGAAGCGCTCCTGGATGAACCGCTCTTCCGCTGCCCGTTTCTCTTCCGGCGTCTTTGCGTCCTTGATAGCGTCTGCGTGCTTTGCGAACTCGTGTTCGATATCCGTGCCCGCGTACTCTGCCATATGTTCGTCCGAGAAGCCCGCCCATTTCCGGATGGTCTCCAGATCTTCGATAGCCTCCCGCGTGGCCCATCCCGATCCGGCCACGTCCTCCAACGTGGACAGGTAGAAATGTGCTGCCTCGTGGATCACTGTGGACTGGTCCGCCGCATCGAAGAGGTGGATCACGTTCTCTCCGGCATTGTAGGCTCCGCGGTACTGACTGCGCGCCGCTTCCTGATTGAACCGGTCAATGATCGCCACGGCCTGATCATCGAAGACGACGAAGCAGCGGCCGTCTCGCCTCCCCTCATAGGTAATTCCCTTGATCCCGTGTTTGTTCAAATACAAGGATGCCTCGCGTGCCCCCGCGCCTCTTCCCGCTGTCAGTGTTCTTCCAAGGCATTCATATGCGCTCTCTCCTGTTATCTTCGTTTCCGCTGCAAATGCCTTCATCGGATCTTCTTTCGCTTTCCTGATTTTCCTTGTTTTTCGATCGAAACCCTCCCGGAAATACAATTTATGCCAAAATGTTTCCTGCTCGTCTTCTGAAAGGTCTTCTATTGCTTTCGTAAACAATTCCAAGACATGATGATCCTGTTCACTCATCGTCTTCTGTTCATCCAGCAGAACATCATTTTCTGGTATTTCTACCTTGAACAGCGTAGAACTCTTTTTTGCGCGGAAGTCTCCGATTCTCAGCAAAGCAATAGCTCCATTCAGCCATTCCCTATATCTGTTTGCCGGTGGTGTTTCCTTCCCCTTGATTCTGTCTACACTTTTCTGAATATCTTCTATAGCTGCCTGTATGCTCCCTTTTTCCATGAACTTGTCAATCGCAAGACTCTCTGGATCGCCATATGCAAAAGTGATATCCCCCGACGTCCAATCGCCCTCTTCATTCAGATGGTATTCCTTCCCGTTATAAATGACCGAGTCCGTGTCGGCTCTTAAAACTTCTTTGTATGCTTGCGATATTTCCCGGTTTTTTGCAAAATACAGTCCCCATCCATGGGCGGCGTTTCCTTCCCCGCTTCCGATTTTTCCGAGGTCGAATTGGTCGAAAGAATATGGACTCCCGTGCCATGCGGTCTGGAAGTATACCTTCGCCCGCGTCGCGGCGCGCTGTGTTTTCTCCTGCCGGTCTCCGTCCTTCTCCGGATCGTACCGCACGATGGACAGCCCCTGCGACTTGAGGAAATCCGTTACTTCCCGGCTCGTCCCTTTCGGAACGACGGCGGCGGAGAACTCGCTGAATCCCACGGCCCGCTGCGGTTTGGCTTCGAAGTAGTCCGTGGTTACTTTCTCTGCCGCTTCAATGGCTTTTATTCCCCATTGAACGGACCCGCTGTTTGCTGTCACACGGAATCCCGCCTTTTTCATGACCGCAGCGATGGAAGCTGCCGATCTTTTCCCGCTTGCCGCCGCCTTCGCCAGAGCCGCATTCGCTTCGTCCATAGCGTCCCACGAGTCCCCGTTATAGTCCTTCGCCGCCTCTTTCCTGTATTCTTCCATGGCATTTTTATATGCGCTGTATCCCGGGGCCGTTTCGTCATCGGCTTCCAGCATATCCCGCATGCTTTTCATATCATCGATCGACGTGAATTTTCTGGCCATGACCGCCAGTACGGCGTTGTCCGTCAGGAATCCGTCCGTTTCTTTTCCCGCCCCCCGTTTCTTTTTCATGGCGGATACGATGTTTTCAAGCGTAGCTGGTTCCATCTTGTTTCCGATTTTTACATACGGATCCCCGAAGACTTCGTCCAGCTTCTCCTTCACCCATTCTTTATATCCATCCATATATTTATCCAGCGTTTTTCTCAGTTTTGCCTCGTCAACGATCTGTTCTTTTGCCTTCCTCACCTCTTCATACAAACGTTCTACCGTCTCCTGCTTCAGGATTTCGTTTTCATCAAAATATTTCTTCCTGTCATATTCTGCTCTCTCAAGCTCCCTTTCCAAATATTCGGTTCTTCGGCTCGTTTTCATCTTACGTTTCAGGGCCGCTATCCAGTCGTCCATCTTCTCTCCGATCTTTTCGGAGAGCTTTCTGTAAGCCTCTCCCCCGTATTTCAATGGCTTTCGCCTCGTTTTACTCATAACGGAGAATATTTCCGGATCCCCCAATATGGATTCGTACTCATAAACGCCTTTATCCTTCATCGGAATCTTTACCGACCGGTTCTTCTCTTCCTCCACATACCGGAGTTTCATCCCCATGCTGCTTTCTGCCGCGCGTTCTGCTCCGTTCCGGTTTCTGTTTCTGATGTGATACATCATTTCAGAAAGATCTCTGTCTGCTCCGACCTTTTTGAAATATTCCTCCCCGTCTTTTTTGAAGTCCTGCACGTTCTTCTCTTTTGGCGCTTTGTATACGATCTCCGGGAATCTCGTCGTATAGGCGTCTCTGCTCCACACGTCGTTTCCGCTCTCCGGTGCCACCATATCCTTTGTTCCGATGAGTGTGATCTCTCCGAAATTCGCGAAGGGGATGTTTTTCTTTGTAACGGCAAGGGACGGCATGGGAAGGCCGCCCAGCTTTGCCGATGCCATGAGCTTATCCGCTGTGGTATTGTGATAAACCACAAGGTCTGCATCAGCACGTTCCTCTGCCATCTGTCGGTAGATATTGCCGGACTTGTATATCTTTGCTTTTTCTGTTACATTTAACGTAGAAGAAGGCGATGTGTGCTCCTCTTCGGCCGCCCTCGAAAGGCGGTCGCTCAGGATTGCATTTACATCGCTTTCTATTTTTTTGTATTCTTCTTCCGTAAATACATTGTGGTTCTTATAAGTAAGAACGTCTCCTTTATTGGTTTCCACTGTCACTACTACATACTTTTTCTCCCCATTAATCATTAAAGCGCCATGAAGGTAATAAAACATCTTCCCGGCGCTTTTTTCTTTTTCACTGGCAGACTCTGTCATTACATTTGCATTCGCGATAATTTCTTTCAGACGTTTTACCGCGAAAAGCTTTTCTTTTCTTGCAGCTGTATGGAGCATCTTCTTCCTTCCACTTCCCGTGAAAGCGATGTCCCCATTTTTCTTTTCCTCAAAACGAATTTTTCCAAGTATTGCATTATAAGCCGTTCCTCCCTGCAACCGGTTTCTGAAATAGATTTCCGCCTTTTCCCTCAGTTCCTTAATATCCGTGTAGGGACCAAACTCGTCCCCTGTGAGTTCCGTCACGTTGAGTTCGTTCCGGTCCAGTTTCTTTCCTTCCGGTGTGGTCTGGAGATAGGCGTCTTTCCCTGCGGGCTTCTGTCCTGTCTGGATCTTCGCGATGTTCGCGTAGGGAATGTGGTAGGCTTCGTGGAGCGCTTCGGCCATTTTGGCGTAGATGAGGGCGGAGTCTCTGGCGGCCTGCGCCACGGCCGGATTTCCTCCGGAGAGGGCGCGGAGCGCGGGCACGTAGATCTCGCGGTAGGCGTCGTCGCTCATCTGCGCGCGGGTGATGAGATCGTCCCGGTCCATCTTGTCCACGTAGACCGTAAGGCCTTCCAGTGTCTCCAGCTTGTTCCTGAGTGCACGGATCTCGTCCCCCGCTGCCGCGGCTTCGGGATCGTCGGTGTGTTCGATCTCTTCCAGTGCCTCGTCGCACGCGATATCATAAGCGTCCCGGATACCGGGCGCTTTTTTGTTTTCTTTGTAAAATTTCGAGTACCACCCTTCGTTGACGGATACGCGGCGGCTCTCGTACTGACCTCCTTCGCCCACGATGTCGATGATCCCCACGTTGGAGAGGTGCGTCCTCTTCCGGTGGTCCTTGATGTAGGCGATCTTGTCTTCCACGTCTGTGAGCTGCGCGATCTGCTCTTTCACGCGGTCGATCGCCCGGCCGAGAGATCCTTTCACGTCGTAGATGTCATCGGAGAGTACTTCTTCCATGGCGGCCCGTTCTTCGTTGTTCTCCTGGAAGTCCCGATCGAGGATCGCCTGCGCGGCCTTCTGCTCCCGCTCGTTCCTTGTTTCCGCCATGGCGTCGCGGGCGGCCTTCATTCTCCGTCTGGCTTCGCGGATATCCGCCAGCGTCCGCCCTCCCTTATCGTAGGTGGCGTGGTCGGCGAGGATCTGCGCCGTCCCTTCGGAGACTTCCTGCATGTAAACGCCCGGTTTCAGTTCCAGAGGAGCGCCGCTTGCCACGGCGTCTGTCACTTCTTTTTCCGTGGCCACGTGTTTATCCACCAGTTCGGACAATGCCGCCCGTCCTTCTTCCGTTTCGGCTGCACTGGCGGCGTCTACATAGAGCGTGTCTTTCCCGGCCCGGGCCATCTGGTTCTGGATTGTCTCCGCGTAGACTTCCGGGGAACGTTTGTACAGATGATTGCTTTCCCTGTCTTCCACGAGTTTGACGGTCATGGCTTTTTCGTTTTCCCGCTTGTATTCTTCCACAGCGTCGTGGAGCTCCGGCCCGGTGAGCATCCGAAGCGCTTTATACTGCGCTCCTCCGCGAAGTCCTGCGCCGGGGAGGGCCATGCCGATCGCCGCGGGCGCGGCCTGCACCATGGCTTCCACGGCGTTCCATAAGATGTCCTTTCCGCTCTTCGCGTCGTTCCCGAAGACGGTCTCGTCGATATCCGCCACGGCCTGCTGGAGTCCTTCTTCGAGGATCTCCGCTCCGGCGCCCCGGGCGAGCTGCTTTGTCCCCTGCCATGCGGCGCTTTTCATCATGGCCGCCCGTCCCGCGGTGAGGAGTTTATTCCTTGCCATGGTATTCCTGATGAGCGCTTCGGCGGTCTGCTTCCCAAATGCCTTCTGTATGGGCCCAAAAACGGCGATTTCCGCCCCGATGGTCTCCATCCCTGCCTGCCACATGGCCTGCGTCCTTGCGCGGGCTATGGCCTCGTCTTTCGTGTACAGAGCGCGGCCTGTGGCGTCCCGTTTCGTCTTCATGCTCCAGTAGTTCTGCGCCGCCATCTGTTTGTACGAGCCGAGAAAAGTGGACATGGCGACGATCCCCAGCCCGGATACAGCGGTTCCCACGGCAAGCGGTACGCCCGCTGCCCCTACGCCTGCAGCGGCCATAGCGCTTCCTGCGGCGGCTCCCGCTGCTGGAGCATAGCGAAGGACTTCCCGGAGCATCATGGCCCCCTGGGGCCCCATCTTTCCGATGAGCTGGTGCGCCCCGTTGTAGGTGGTCTGTACCATGTTGGCCAGGTTCTCCACCGTGGCTCCTACGAAGAGGTCGTTCTTTCCGTAGACGTTCTCATACTGCTGCGACGCCGAGATGAGTGGGCGAAGCCGGGCTTCCGTTTCCGCATCGGAGAGGGTGCCGTCCATGTTCTGCGCCATGATCATGGAGGATTCGTAGTCTCTGAGACCCTGCCGCCATGCTTCGGCGATGGAGTTCCCGGCGGTGAGAGAGTAGGCGTCCACCGTGCGGCGGCTGTTCAGCACGTCGTTGTAGTCCCGGAGCGCCATGGAGGCGGCCACGGTGTTCGACGGGTCCACTTCTGGATAGAGTTCTTTGAGCGTCTTCGGTGTGAAGGGCTTCCCCTGCAGGAAATCCCGGCTCCGCTGCCCCTGATACGCTTTCGCCGCTTCGTTCAGCAGGTCCGGATCGTCGAGGAGCGCCTGCGGAGAGAGACCCAGGGCTTTCCCCGTCTGGTAGGCCAGCTTCTCCGTGTTCTCATCCGCCTCGCCGCCGAAGAGGTTTCTCCATACGCCGTTCCACTGCATCTTTACTGCATCCGCTACAGAGGACAGGCTCAGTCCGTTTCCGGCCGGTCCTGCCACCGCTTCTCCCCTTTCCATCCGCGGAGCAGGCTTCAGTCCTTCGTAGCTTTCAGAGCGCGCCATTTCCGTGGCGCTCATGGGGCGTCCGTTTTCATTCATCAGGATCGGCTGCGGCATGTCCTGCGGCCCCCGATACGCGCGGAGCGGCGTTTCCCCGCGAAGGGTCCGCACGACGCGGGCCATCCGATCGTTATCGCTTTCAAATTCTGTCATGACATCATCCCGTTCTGTCTCTGGAAAAACAAGTTGTCTTCGGTGATCTGCCCCTTCATGAGGCGGTCCAGTTCATACACGTGCACGTCGTAGGAGCTTCCGTCATTGAAGTAGACGGTCCGGTAGTTCGGATCGTCTGTGGGAGTGACGGCTCGTATGCCCCGGATGCGGAGATCCGCCGCAGATACGGTCTCTTCTCCGGTGTTGATGTTCTTCGTGAGATTTTTCTTCAGCATGGACCTGAGCTCCTGCTGCGACGGCCACCGTTTGTTTTCGGCGTAGTACTCGCCCGCTTCCTGCTTCGTCATTTCCTGCGCTGTCCCCCACTGTGTCTGGTCGATCTGATTCGATGCCCCGTACATCTCTTTGGAGATCTCGTCTTTTCCCGCCATGATCTCCACGCCTTTCCCGTTCATTTGGTCGGCGAGTTTGTCTACGAGAGCCTGGAATTGTTCGGCAGAGATGATCATCCCCGAGTCCTGCACGGCTTTCCCCAGTTCGTCTATACTTCGGATGTCTCCGCCGGAGATCATCGCCTTCAGCCGGAAGATCTCGTCATTGGAGGCCTTTCCTGCGCCCCCGCTGCCCCGGCTCTGTCCGGTGGCCGCCGCGGTCTGCACGTCTTTCAGGGATTCGTGGAGCACGTAGTATTGCGCCATGTCCGTGAGTTCCGGCCGGAGGCGCGCCGCGTCTTCCACATAGGATAGGATCTCCGCATTCCCCGCTCCGGCGTCTTTCATCTTCGCCACGTTGAGAGAAAGCTGGTTCCATGAGGACTGTTCTTTCTCCTTCTTCGTCTTTTTCGCGTCGTCAAATTCCTTGAGGAAGGCGTTTTTATACTGCTCTTCCCATGCCTCCTGCTCTTCCGGCGTTCCAGCCGCCCCACTGTATTCCTTTGCGAGTCCCTCCACGGAGGCGGCGTAGGCGTTCTCATCGTCGGTGTAGTAGCCGTGCTTCTTCATGAGGCGCGCCACGTCTCCCGCGCTTCTGCACGCCTGGAGCTCGTCTTTCGAGCAGTTCTGAAGGAGCCACTCTGCGTAGGCATGGCCCGAGTCTTCCGGCGTGTCGTACACCTGGAAGCGGTCTTCCGTGCTGTATCGGTTTCCGTTCTCGTCCACTTCTTCGGTCTGGAAGGTCTGATACCGTCCCTGTCCGGTCCACTTGTACCCGAAGTAGTTATTTCCCGGCGCGGCGGCTCCCCGGCCGGATTCGTGTGCGGCCACGGCGGTCCCCCACGAGGGGTCCCATCCTTCGATGCCTGCGGCGGCCATATCCTTCGCCACGGCGTTCCCAATCGCCCCGAGAGCGGTCCCGTCTGCTTTGTTCGGCGCCCGGTACGGGTGGTCTTTCCCGAAGCGCTCCCACGCCTCCTCCGGTGATAGGGTGAGGGCGTCCTGGTGGGCGGCGAGCCATTCTTTCGCCCCTTCTTTCGTGGTCTTCGCCAGCCCTTTTCCGCGGGCGAAGGCTTCGTATTTCTGAAGCGTCGCCTCGTCGGCTCCCTTTTCCCGGAGCTTCGGCGTGAGGTCCAATATGTCTTCGGCGCTTCCGGTCTCCGCCATCTGTGATAGCGTCCCTTCCGCCATGTTGTTCAGCACACCTTTCATCGCGTTGTCTATGGCTGCCGGATCCATGCCTAGAGAGGCGTAATTGGCCCGCATGCGGCCGTCCATCGAGTCGTAGAGGGTCATAAACTCCGTCGGGCTCTGGAGGATCTCGTTCTTTGTATTGTCCGCGTCGGCCACGCGCTGGCTCTCCGCATAGGTCTCTCTCCCTGTCCGCTGAAGCACGTTGATCTTCGTCAGGGTGGAATTGACGTTCGGGTCCGCTTCTTTTCGAAAGAGTTCGTTTTCCAGCCCGCTCCCGATGCCGTATCGCTTCATCACGTCGCTTCGGATCTTCTGCTCCGCGGCCGTGTAGGCGTCCTGCAGACCTTCGGCCGCTTTCCCCTGCATGGTGTAGGCGAGGCCGTTCGTCTCGTCGTACATGAGCGTGTTGATCTGGCGCTTGTAGTCGTTCAGGGCGTCCTGCACGTTGTCGTAGATCCGCTTCTTCCCGATATCGTCGAGAGTGGCGATAGCAAAGCCGAGGGACCGGTTCATCTGTTCGGCCCCGGTTTGGCTCGCCCCGTAGGCCGCCGGATCGTCCGCCGGGTTCACGTGCGCCCGGAGGGTGTTCCGGTTGACGCCCGGTGTGAATTGGGTAAGTTTCATTTTATCTGCTCCACGGGTTCTTGAATGCGTAGATGGAATTTCTGTTCGAGAGCCTGGACGGGTTCCATACCTTTGTCCCCGTTGTCGCCGCAAAGTTGTTCAGCAGATTATTCCCCGCCCGCTGCGCCGCGTTCTGGTAGGCGAAGGTGGGCGTTGTGTACCCCAAGCTGCCCCCTACCGTCCCGGTAAAGCCGCTGTTCATCTTGTCCATGAGGTTTCCCCCTGCTGAGGCGCTCTTTCCCGAAGAGAATGGGTTCCCGTAGGTGTTGTAGATCCCGTACATGCCTATGGCCGTATTGATGAGAGTGGAGAGGCCCGCCTTCTTAGACTGGCTTCTCGTATTGGCCGCCGCGGCGCGGGCCTGCCTCCCCTGATTGATGTAATTCACCTGGTTGGCCCACGCGGTAAGGGCGTCGTTTCTCTGGTTGGACAAAAGGTCCATGCTGTCCTGTCTGTACTGGTCAATGGCGGCTGTTCCCGCGTCCAGCACGCTTCCCCCGCCTGTGAGGCCGGACGCCCCGGCGCTGGCCGCCTGCTGGCCGAGGATGAGCCGCTTCCTGTCGTCGAGGCGTTTCTGCTGCTGCGCGTAGTTGTCCGCCACCTGTTCCCGCTGCCGGTCGGCGATCCTGGCGTTCTGCTCCGCTGCCTGCGCCTGCGCGTCGTAGGCCGCCGCCTGCGCCTTATACTGGCTCTGCTGCGTTCTGTACTGTCCATAACCCTGAAGCGCCGTAAGGCCCATCAGAGCTGCGCTCACTCCGCACATGGTTCCCTCCTGATCTCAAAATGCACGAGTTCTTCCCCGTTCCACTGTTCGCGGAAGAGCTCCGTCTTTAGGCCCGGTATCCTGTCCGTCCCCCGGATATATCGTACGGCCTTTGTGTTCTCCGCGGAGATCCAGTTCGTGAGAGGGCCGTATTTCATGACCGACTTTCTGATGAAGTCATAGCCCACGGCCACGAGGGCTTTCCGGCTCCCCTTGACGGCTTCCGCAGCGAGCATCCACACGAGGTTCTTTTTCCCCTGCACGATGCCGTACACACAGAGGAGCGTTCCATCTCTTCGCGCTTCCCAGCACTCGGCGGACCGCTCGATGCTCTCTTTCACGTCGTCGTATGGATCCTGCCCGAAGAGCGCTTCTTCCGCCGCGTCTTCGGCGCGCATGTCTTCCGTGAGTTCTTCTGCCAGCTTCGCCGCGTCTTCTTTCCGCACCGGCCGGACTGCAACGTCATACACGGCCGCCCTCAGTTCTTCACGCATTGATGACTACCTCCCTTACGATCGCCGCCAGATTGAACGGATAGGGCTCCGATGTCTCGATGAGAACGCGGCCGTGCTTCTCTACGCCCGGATTCGGGATGGTCACTTCTTTGTCGTCGGTGTATAGGGTAACTTCCTGTCCCTGGAGCTCGTCGTATTTGATCTCGTCCATGGGGCCTTTCCCGTTCCCCACTTTCCCTCCGAGGGAGTGGAGCAGGCGGAGAGAGACGCCGCGCACGTTCTTATTTCTTCCCTGTACGGTCCCCTGCTGTGTGTTGATCTCCACATTGGGCAGTTCGATCTTCGTCGTGTACGGCATGCCCACGATCATCCTCTTCGCTTCTGCGGGGATCTGGAAATGCCCGTCTTCGTCGATTTCTATATCGCTGAAATACCGGCCGTCAGCGAGCACGCCCGCCTTTTCTCCCGCCAGATGCGGCGCGGCGGCCTCCGCCTTCCCTTCGATCTGTACGGCGCAGTCCATCATGACGGAATCCATGGGGTCGTCTGATTCGGCCGCCATGGTGAGCCGTTCGATGGTCCGCACTTCCTGTCCTCTGAGGTCCCGCTTCACGACGGCATATACACAATCTTCTTCCTCTTCTTCCACGTCGCATACGCTCTCGAAATTCCCCTCTGTGACGAGGTGAGACCAGGCGTAGACCTTCTGGTCCTTCACGTAGGACAGACAGGCGATATGCCCGTTTTTCAGCGCGAAATAGAGCACGCTGTCGGGGTCCTGCATGTAGGTCTGGTCGATGATCTCCGTATCCTTCGTGAGATGCTTTGCAAGGAGGGTGAGATCCATGCCGTCGTAGTTGTCCGTCTCGAAGCTGTACCCCATGTCCCGCACGGTCTTTCCGCGCCGCTGGACATAGACGATGCGCCCGCCCACGACGGTCGGTATGGCGTCCGTACATCCCCGGCTCGTCTGGAGCTTCGGCACCGCTTCCGTCGGCGTCACGGTGGACGCGCCCGATACGGTCCATTCGTCCCCGTCTGTCATGATGATGAGGTCGGAAGCGGGCACGATGTGCCGGATGGTGTTCTGCTTTCTGGAAATGAAAGAGAGCGCCACGGCGCTGTCGTCGGTGACGGTCCCGGAGGCTTTTCCCACGGAGAAGTTCCCGTAGTCTCCCGTTCGGGACATCCACAGGTAGTACGGCTGCTGTTTCGTTGCCGCCAGGCACAGCCGGTCCTGGAAGAATCCGATCGCCGAGGGCCAGCCATAGTAGTCGCTCCACGCGCCCCACATGTATCCGGATACGGCTTTTGTGCTTCCCAGCGGCTCGATCACGTCGGCCTTCGCTTCGGTCCCGCTTACGACTTCTGTGATCTTCACGATCCCTTCGTGGGTGTAGGGGAGAATGGTGAGATCGGAGTTCCCCGCGGTGGAGACGATGCGGAGTCTTGTATATTCGTCCACGGTCCCCGACTCCGAGGCGTTGAAGTCATTATTGGACTTGTATTCCCGGTAGTCTTCCCATTCTTCGCCGTTCACAGATTTCTGGATCTTCACACTGCCGGACCACGTGCCGTGGGTGATGATCTTCCACTGGTCTCCGCACAGGACGTCGGCGGATGTGCCCCCGCCGTTCTGCGTGACGGTCTGCGAAGGCATATCGTGCTGGATCTTCATATAGGAGCCCGTCATGGCGGGCTGAAAGAAATTCTTGCTCGCCGTGAGTGTTATGGAATCCGTAGTCCCGGAGGGCGTCAGCGTCAGTTCCGCTTCCCTTCGGATGGATACCCAGCCGGGATGTCCTGCCGACGCATTCCCACTTCTTGTTCCTGCGCTTCCTCCGGCCCCTCCGTCCCCATAGGACGTCCCTGCCGTCCCAGGACTCGTAGATCCATGTTTTCCGCTCTCCACGACACGAGCTCCGGTTCCTCCCCCTCCGCCTTTGCTTGTTTCTCCGTCGAAAGAAGAGCTTTCTCCATTTTCTCCGTCTCCGCCGTTGGCATTAGCTCCGCCGTCTGCTCCTCCTGCTCCTCCTGCTCCTATCACAATCGTATACTTCTTATTTTTCTCAAGTGTTTTCTGTATGGTCTTGACTTCTCCCGTTCCACCTGCGCCTCCGTTGTCATCATCCACCTCATGAAATGCCAGATGTGGGTCGTTGGTATAGTACCCGACACGCGTCCATTCTCCGCCGCCTCCGCCCGCCCCGGCAATGGTGATGGTATATGTCCCGTCGGCGGGAGCGATGTACGTATAGGTACCCGGCGTCCCGTAGTATTCGTCTACTCCCTTTTCCAGTTCCGCTCCCAGGAGCGCGTCGTAATACTGGTCGGTAATTTCAAATTCTTCGAACCGCCAATCGTCATCGGCATATCGTGAGAGGGTCATGACGGGATGCGTCCCCGAGGCGATGAAGAGCACGTCCGCGGACTGAGCGAAGCGCAGCCGGTCCAGGTCGTCTTCAGTGTAGGGCGTTACGCATTCCTGGCCTAAGTACGTTCCGTCCTTCCACATCCTCACGTATCCTTCGCCCAGTTCCAGCATGTATCCCGTTCCAAAGGGTCGGAGGATGCAGCGCTTGTCCGGGTATTTAGCCTCTCCGCAGTATAGGGAGCCTCCCCGGCGGATGACGGACCCGTAGGGTCGGATATAGCAGTTCTCCGCGTTGATGAGTGCACTGCCGTACTTGTCGATGTCCGTGCGGTTCGACACTTCCGGCGAGACTTCCCCTGCTGTGAAGGACGCCTGCATAACGTACATGGTCTCCGGGCTCATCAGAATCTCCTCCTCCAGTAGGTATCCGGCCAGTCTGGCTTATGCTCGTCCTGAATGGCCGAAATGTACTTCGCCTGCATGACTGCCGCCTGGGCGAGCTGGTAGTTCTGCTGCTGGAGCTGGACAGACCCGCACAGGGGGTAAGCCAGCGCCGCTGCCAGGCTGTACGCGAGGGCCTGGCAGAAGACCGGCGGGAAGATCGCTGCGTTTTCCACGTCGGCGGTGTATTCGCAGTACGCTTCTTTGATATTCGCGCACACGCCTTTCTGCGTCTCGTTCACGGAGATGACGGTAAACTCTTCTTTCCTGTCGTCTTTCTTCCATGCCCCTGCTTTATCGAAGACGCCGCGCACGATGAGCGCCGCTGCCGGAAAGGCGTAGGTATAGTCCCATCCCGCGGTCTCCACGTCGAGGAGGGCCAGCTTCACCTGCCGCTCCGCGAAGTCCCACACGTAGGAGGAAAGGAGGTTCTGCCGCACGAGATCGTAGTAGAGACGGCAGTTCCTGGCCTGTTCTGATTCTTCGTCCTGCGAGGCGATACGCCCCTGTCCGATCGCCCCGAGGGCCATGTTGCATATGTCGGTGTTGTTCATGGTCTCACTCCCTTCTTCCAGCCGTCCCTCCGCAGCGAGGAGGAGGCACCGCAGACGAACGGCTGGAAGAAAAGGGGGAAGTCTCCTTCCCCTTCTTCAGCAATGCTCTTTCACGAGCCGGATCAGTTCTTTTTTCGTGGCGTCGTCCGGGTAGTCCACGCCCGCGTTATAGAGCTTCATGCGGAGCTCGTTGGCGGAGAGGTCTTCCAGCTTCCGGCCCACGGCCGCTTTTGGGAACGGCGTCCCCTTATCTGACGTCGACATCGAGCACCAGCGCCGAGGTGACTTTCCCGGTGGTCGCTCCGGTCACTGCCGCCTTCAGATACTTCTTCAGCCCGTGGGGGAGACGGACGGACGCTTTAGACCCTGCCTCTTTCTTGAGCGCAAGGGTCAGGAGCGTATCCGCGCCAGACATGTCTTCGCTGTCTGCGGTGGTGAGCGTCACGGTGGCGTCCGCGTTCAGGGCCTCATCCACTTTCGCCATGAGAAAGAGGCCCTCGTAGGCGTCTCCGCCGCCGCTGTTGGCCACTACATTCCCGCCCGCGTCGCTTGCGAGGTCCTGATTCCACATGAAGGTGTTTTCTGCGTCGTAGATCATTACACTGCCTCCTTGATGACTGCTTCTTCCGTGGTGAGCGCCTGCTCTTCCAGGACGCGGATGCCGTTCACGTAGTACTCCGGAATGCCGCCCATGATGTCTTTCCGCGTGATGTACGCGTTGTTCTTGTCCACGTAGTAGAGGTTGATGAGCGTCATGAGTTCAGACGGGACGTACCACGCCGCGTCCACGCCGCTGAAGCTGCGGATCTTGTGCTGGGCGATGATCATGTTGTCGATGATCGCCTTCTTCTGCTCTTCCGTCGCGCTTTCCAGCTTGAGCTGTTCCATATCGATGTTTCGTACTGCTGCCACCATGCGCGGATCGCGGATCGCAAGTCCTGCTTTCCAGTTGAAGAGGGTAGTGACGCCGCGGAATTTCTTCCCGCTCTCGTCGGTGCACCAGTCTTCGCCCATGTCCTGCTGTTTGAGGCCTGCGGTGCCGTACTTCGGGTAGACGCCCATGGCGGCCTGATCCCCGAAGCAGACGAGCCATGCTGAGGCCTGCTTGTTCTCCGTGGTCCCGCCTGCATTCACCACCTGATAGCTGTAGTCGTTCTTCTTGCCGCCGTACGCGTTGTACCGGCTCGCGAAGCCGTTAAATTCATCGGGGTTCGCGTCGCTGTCTCCGTAGAAGATCATGTCCGCCACCTGCTGGGTCATGCCTTCCACGATGGCCGCGTCTTCGGACGCGCGGAATGCCGCCGGGTCGGGCTGAAGGTTCATGAGCTCCACGTCGATCTGGCTGTGCGCTTCCAGCATGGCGCACGTATCGGTGACCTGCCGCGTGGTGCTCTTCACATTGCCCACGCCGCGGTTGATGCGGCGGAGCTCCGCTCTGGGTACGGACGTTCTCTGCGTGGTCTGGTTGCCCGTGGGCAGGTTCCCCTGGATCCACCGGATGTGTTCCATGATGGGGTCGGACTGGCGCACGATGTCGATGATCTGCGCCATGGTGCCGTCTGGGTTGAGCCGTTTCTTGAGGTCGTTGAAAGTGAGTGCGTATTCGCCGATTGCTGTCATTATTTCCCTCCGTATTTAGAAAAATCTGTGTTCGGGTACATGCTCTCCGCCGTGGCCTTCGTCTCCTGTGCCACGCCCTTGTCTTCGCCTATCATCTTTGCCACGTCCGACATGGTGCGGCAGAAGGCGAGGTTGTTCCCGAGGCCGGAGGCGTTCACTGCCTCTACGAAGCCCGGGTATTTTCGCTCGAAGTAGTTCATGGACTGGTTGAGGTTCCGCATGGTGGGCTCCAGGTCAGCCCCGAGGGCCTTGACGGTGGCCGCCTGCTCCTGTTCCGCTGCCTGGGCTCTGGCTTCGTCGGCCATGCCCTGCGTCTTTTCCATCCAGTCGAAGCCGTACTTCGCAATGGCGTTTGCCTGCTCGTTGGAGAGATGCGCGTCCCTGCAAATATCCCCGAAGGCTTTCGTCATGTCGTCGTTTACGACGTATCCTTCGGGGATGGATCCTGTGAAATCGTAACTTTCCGGTAACTGGACTGCCTGATCGATGAGAGTGCCCTGTGCGTTCGTGTCATTGTTCACGGGCTGCCCCTGTGCGGTCCCTGCTTCCTGTCCGGTGGTCGGTTCGTTATCCATTGTTTCCTCCTTCGAAAATCTGTTCCTGCTTCATGGAAAACTGTATGTACTCCCGCTCCGCCTGCTGGCGTATCTCCACGGATTCATACCCGAGGAGCCCGGCCAGTTCGTCGATGAGCTGGATCCCCACTTCCCGCATGCCTTCGTTGAAGTAGGTGAAGCTGTTTCCCGTCATGACTCTTGCGCGGTAGTTGGTCCTGTCGAGGATCCGCATAAGGATCCAGCGCCCCTCTTCGGTGGCGAGGATCTTCTTCCAGGCGTCCCTGTCTTTTTCTTCCCGCGCTTCCCGGAGATATTTCTCCCACGCGGCGCTCCTTGCGTCTGTCATACGGCGCTGCCTCCCGGCGCGTTGATCCCCATGAGGGCCTGCAGAGCGGGGTTCCCGTCCTGCGCCGCTTCGGTGAGGTTCTTCGCCGCCTGCGCTGCCGGAGCCGCTGCCTGTGCGTACATGGCCTGCTGCTGGGCTTCGGCCTGCTGCTGCATCATCTGCTGTTCCTCCTGGATCATTCTCTCCACTTCTTCAGCGGAGCGCTGCATCCGCCCCGGCGCGCCGAGCATTTCAAAATACTCCGTGACGGCCCCGATGGGGTCGACTTTCTTCACGGCGTCCGGCCAGAGCTGCGACATCTGCCCCGCGAAGGCCACCGCCTGTTCGATGTTGACGAGGCCGCTCATCTTCTGCGCCTGCGCGAGAGGGCTGATGTATTCGATCTTCACTTCTTCCGCGGAGAGCCGCTCCGCCACGTCGTCCGGTATGGGCGGGAAGGCCCCCATCCGTTCGAGGATGTTGTACGTCCTCTCGATGATGGGCGATAGAAATTCATCCTGAAGCCGCTCCACCACCGGGCCGAGCTGCTGGAGCTTTTCCTGCTGGAGGATCATCACTTCCCTGGCGGTCTTCTGCGGCGCGTCCACCGCGTTGGACAGCATGAGGAATAGATCGGCGCTGTAGATCCGCTTGATGGTCTCTTCCGCTGCCTGGATCTCCGCCGCCAGCCACTGCGGGTTGGACTGGATCTGGAACAGCGGCCGTACCCCGGCGGTCCCGAGCTGCATCTCCTTCGTGTACCCGCCGGGGATGAGGTTCACGCGCCGGATGTCTGCCGGACCCACCATGGGGGGCTTCACGAGGAGCTCTGCCGCGGTGAGCATGTCCCGCTTCATCTTCTGCAGCCCTTTGGCGTCGCCTTCGGCGTACCACCCCGGTCCGAATCCGTAGGTGTTTCCTCCCACCACCTGATACCGGGCGGTGGGTACGGGAAATTCTTCAAATCCCCCCGCGTAGAGGTACTTCCCGTCTCCCTGGCCTTCCAGCCAGTAGAGCGAGGCGTAGGGCATGTTCCGGTTCCCCGGCGTCCCCGGAATGCGGCTGTCGTTGGGAAGGACGAGCCACCACACGTTGAATTTTCGTGAGTACCGTCCCCCGCTGTTCTGCAGCGCGTCTTTCACGGTCTGCGGGAGATTTTCTTCCCCAAACTGTTCCAGGATCTGCACGGCGTTCATCTGGAAGCACCGGGCGAAGGTGTTCACGGTCCCGCCCGGCCCTGTCCCGAGATAGTAGGTCCCGATGGTGTAGTTCTGGAAGCGCACGCCTGTTTCCATGGATGGAAAAACTCCCATCGGGGCCTGCCCGAACGGGAGTTCCATGTAACAGTTGTGCACACAGTTGTAGAAATTGGACCGGTGGAGGAAGTACTCTGTGATCTTCTGCCTGACGTCTAAGACTTCCATGGCTTCCACGTCTCCCTCCGCTTCAGTCCGGGAGAAAGCCATCTTGAACCACTGCCGAGACGGCGGCGTGAGGCCGCTCATCACGCCCGCCCCGAAGGCGATCGCGCTCATCCACGCCACGCCGTCGGCGATCTTCACGTCCCGCCTCCGCCCGCGGTCCACCAGGTCGTCCGTGTCCCGAAATTCCCCGAGGAAGGGAAGCTGGTAGTCCCGGATGTCCTTCCAACGTTCTTCCCATGTCTGCCGCTCTGCCGCCATGGCTTTGACGCGCGCCACGGCCACTTCTTTTCTGATCTGCTTCGGCGCCGCTTCGTCGGCCGGAAGAAATTCCCTGCTGGCGGCGTCCGCTGCGAGCGTCATCATCCGAGCGTCGTCTTCCCGGACGCTGCCTGTCCGGCTATGGTCTGCTGAGAGAGCCTGGTGGCCGCGTAGCCTCTCTTTGCCCGCTGCTTTCTCGCCGCCTCACTGGACGAGGAGCCGGACGCGCTGATATCGCTGGTGGTCACGTTCGTCGCCGACGGCGCCACCTGCTGGATCTCCGGCGCCTTGATGTCTCCGCCTCCAAAAATGGATCCGCACATAGTACCCTCCTTTCACCACAGATCGTAGTCTGTGTTCACGATGTCCCCTCCGTCTTCGCTGACCACCGGCGCGGCGAATGTGAGCGCCAGCGCGTCGGCGTCGTTCGGCGAGGGGACGCCTTCTTTCTTCATCTCGTCCTTGCTTTTGAGCTGGATCTTCCCGTCCATCGTGGGCTTGATCTCCACATGGGTGAGATCGTCGATGAGCTGCCGATCCGCTGGGATGACGCCGCCGGTCTTCAGCCATTTCCTCATCTCGTTCCACATGTGGGCCCGCATGTTGACGCACTCCGGCGAGGGCGACGCGCCGGAGAAGGGAATGAGCGCCCAGGAGCGCCCCATGGTGACGCCCGCGCTGTAGATTCCTGTTCCGTATCCGAGGTCGATATACACAGCCTGCGCGCGGTACTCGTCTTCGAAGCGGGCGATCATCCCGGCCACGGTCATGTCGTTGTCGTTTCTCGTGATGCGGGCGAGCTTCTTCGCGTAGAGCCCCTGCCTCATCCATATGGCCGTGGCGTCGCCTCCGCTCCACGCGGGGTCCACGCCGATCACCACGGGGGAGAATTTGTACTGCCCGTCGTGGAGGTTCCTTGCGAGGGAGGCTTTCACGAGCCCCAGTGAGATGAACTGAAGATCTGATGCGTCCGGAAATTCCCCGGTCACGCGGACCTTGAAGAAGTCGCTGTCTTCTCCGTAGGCTTCGGCCCACTGCGCGATCTTTTTCTTGTCGGAGAATCGCACGGTACGGCTGTCTACCTGCCGCGTGTCCCAGTACGCCCGGAATTTGTGGAACGCGTCGTAAAATCTCCCCGTATTTCTCGTGGGGTTCCCGAAGGCGCACCACAGACGCTCCGTGTTGGCGTCGGTGAGCGCCCCTTCGGCGACTTCCCAGATCTTGTCGTCTATGGCGGAGGCTTCGTCAAAGATGAGGAAAGTCCGGTTCCCCTGATTATGGAGGCCCGCGAAGGCTTCGGTGTTGTTGACGCTCCACGGAATGGCGTCTACCCGCCAGTTTTTCTCATGCCCCGGCTCTGCGGAGAACATGGCTGTCGCCGTGACTTTCATCAGGGACCCCGCCAGGCACAGAGAGTGCCACTTCATGAGCTCCGGCCATGTCTTCGTGAGGAGCTGCGTCTCCGTGTTGGCGGTGACGACGCCCCGCGTGTTCTCATGGGTCGCCATGGCCCACAGGATGAGCCACGCCACGAGGGCGGATTTCCCGATACCGTGGCCGGAGGCTACCGCTTCCTGCACCACGCTGTCCGGCGAGATCCGCTCACCTATGCTTTTCAGCACGTCCCGCTGCCACGGCTCCGGTCCCGTCTGATCTTTCAGCATGCCCTCGCCCCACGGAAAGGCCCAGTACACGAAGCCCAGCGGGTCGTGCGTGAGGGCCGCCAGGTCATTGATCAGCTCTTGATTCATGTAGGCGTTCCCTCGCTTTCTTCAGTGCGTCCGTTGTCCCGATCTCGCCGGACAGCTCCAGCTCCTGCTTGTCCCGCCAGTGTTTCGGCTTTCTGTTCTTCAGCCAGAATATCGCCGCTATCGTGTCCGGCGGGATCTCCCGGACCGTCTCCCGTTCCGTCACGGACACTTTCCCCGTCACGGGATCTTTCACCCGGTGTACCGTTTTCTCCGTCACCGTGCACCCGCACGCCCGTTTGTACAGCGCGTTTTCCACGCGGAAGTCTGCCACATCCTTACTGATCTTTAGGGCCTGACAAAGTTGACAGAATTTTTCCTTCCACCGGGAGAGAGTCCGGCAGCTGATCCCCATGTTGTGTGCGATGTCTTCTTCCGTGAGTCCCTGCCGAGCCCAGCCGCCGATGAGTTCGAGGCCGTCCGGAGAGATCCACTTATCCCACCGTTTCGGCGTCGGCATGTCCTCACCTCCTTTCTGGCACGAAAAAACGCCGGATGTAAAAATCCGACGTTTTCCTTTTTCGCTGGTACTATCTTACCACGTTTCTTCCCGGAAATTTTCCCATAAAATTTCAAATCCGAAGGATCCCCCGCTGGATTGCTTCCATGGCAATGAGCGCCACCACCCGGTCTCTCCGCCGGTAGAGCGTCTCTTTGTTCATGTGCAGCCTCTCAGTTTCGTCTCTCCACTTCGCCCCCCGCTCCATGCCCTCTATGAGATCCCGCCCGCTCGCATCCATCCCTGCTTTCACCCGGTCCACGCAGCCGATCCACGCCTCCGGGTTTTCCAGATATAGCCCGCCCGCCATGTGTATGATGGGCAGCGGCGTCATGTTGATCTCCGCTTCCTTCGCCGTGGGGTTCGATACGTAGCCCTCCCCGTGCATTTCCGGCGCGCCCTTTCGCGCTTTCCTTTCCGCCCGAGCACATGCCGTCTCTTCCCGGATCTCTTTCATGTGCTTCAGCACGAATCTGACCTTCCGGTCCACCCAATCTCCGTACATTTTTCCTCCTCATACGCCCCCGTATAGCGCCCGCGTCACGGCCTTCATCCACACTTCCAGCTCATCAATGTCTCTTCCCATCTCAAGCAGCGCGTTCCGGATCTCTTCCTCCCCGCCGTTTCGGCCCGCTGCCTGACGTATCCTCCGCGCCTCTTCCAGCAGAGCTTCCGCTTCTCGTTCCAGTTTCTCCGCTTCGATCTCAATCACTTTCACAGTCTCTCTCCTCTTTCATCCTCTTCGAGATTTCCCAGTATTCCTTCTTGTGCGCTTCTCCCAGTCCCTGGAATTTCCAACGCCTTTTCTCCCTGTCGTAGATATCGGCAGTCGTTCCGTCAACCATCACCATGAGGAAGCTGTATTTCGGGTGCATCATCATGATCTCCCGGACCCCCTCCTCGATATCCCGAAGCTCCTCCTCTTCGCTCTCATAATGCCTTATGACGCGCACGTTCGACATGCCCTCCGTCGCTTTTATCAGATCTCTTACATCCATTTCTCATTCCCTCCACGATTTCGTCTATACGCTCGATGAAGCTCAGCATCATATCGGCCTCTCCGGCTACGTCTTCTCTCAGCAGAAATATACGCCGTCCATGTCTCTGATCTCTCTCATTGGTCCTCCCTCCTCGCGAGCTCCGCCAGAATCACCGCTGCCGCGTCTTCGAGACTTTCGCTGTCCCATCGGACGACGGCCCCGATGATCTCATCCGTGAGCTCCCACTTCGCCTTTGCTTTCTTTCGGCGGGCCATTTCCAGCACCCGCCGTTCTGTTTCTTCCATTCGCTCCTCCTTTCCCGGAATGCCGCAAGCTGTACGGGGAACCCGTCCCCGCCCACATAGTTCTCCACGGAGACGAGCTCCATCCCCTCCGGCGTGGGCGGAGTCTCTTTCCACCGCGCCGCGTGGATCGTCCGGTAGTGCACTTCCGGCTGGATGAGATTTTTCGACCCCACCCACCGCGTCTTCTGCTTTCCCTCCCTGACGTTCCTCTTCGCTTCCTTGATGAGATACTTCGCCAGATTCTTCGCGTCCTCCGGCTCCCCGTCGAACCGCTGGAAGCCGTACCGGTTGATGAGGCCGTTCCCCCACAGAGACTCGCACTCCGCCCGCGTCACGCCGTCATTGATGATGAGGTGATGGTGGAGGCGCTTTCCTCTGTACTCCGTGGTGTAGATGTACCGGAGCTCCAGCCCCTTCTTCTTGTAGGCGCTCTTGAGCCGCCGAAGGAAATTGCGGATCTCTTTCTTCGCCGTCTCGTAGTCCGGCTCTTCCCGGTAGGTGAGGGTCACGTAGAGATCGTCCCTTTTGAAATTGGTGAGGATCGTCCGGCGGAGCTTCTCCTCCGCCCGCTTCCCATTCACCGCCGCCACGTCCTCCGGTGTCCGTCTCCAGTTCGGGGCGCGATTCTTCTTTCCGCCCAGCCGCCAGCAGAAATATTTTTTGATCTCCACATATCCGGGGGCTGTGAAAATTTCTTTTCGGTATGGCATGATATCGTCCGAGAAATAATACTCTTAGCAAGATCGCAAAAGGGGCGCGGGCCCCCTTGCTGTCGACATTCCCGGGCTTTCGTGCTATACTTTTTTCGTAAGGATTTTTTGCACGAAATATCCGGGAAACGCTCCTGTGTCGCCAGGGGCGTTTTTCATTTGTTCCGCTGCCAGCGCAGGTGCCAGAGGATGTACTTTGCCCGTTCGGCAAGCCGCGCTTTCGGCAGGAGCACCGCCGTCCGATACCTGCAGTGGTGCCCCATGTCCCAGGCGCATCCCCGGCAGTGCTTCGGGCAGAGGTTCTTTTTCCGCTTCGGGCAGGATATCTCTTCTCTCATGACGGCTCCGCACACAGGGCACACGCGGTTTCCCTCCGGCTTTAGCCATTGGATCTCCGCTGCCACGTTATGCATCTCTCCCGGCAGCTCGTACACGAGCCCCGTCCATCCCTCCGTCAGCCGGAAGGATACGCGCGGCCCCGTCGGGCTCTCCCGGTATCCGTCTCCGTCCGGTGTGAGGAAGAGACAGCCTCCCCGCAGGAAAAAAGAAGGCGCGTCCGGCCATGCGGCGATATGCCCCATGTACTGGACGCCTTTTTCTCTCAGGCACCACCGCGCCGCCGGGCCGTGCACCGTCTCGCCAGCATGCGCCCCAGTGCTTCGTCCGTCTTTTCTTCCACGATACGGATCTCCTCTTCGTGCAGTGCGCGCCATTCTTCTACCTCCCCGCATGTCAGATAGGCTTTCAGCAGCCTCTTCGCCTTCGTCTCCCTGTCGTGGACGATCTGATGGATCTCCGGCGGCAGCATGATCACGTTGTCCTCCCGGTCCATGGATATGAGACCCGCCCTGTGGTCCACGTGGTGGAGCACCATCCCCTCCATCGTCTCCGGCGGTTCCGCCCACGGGTCCCCGCCCACGAGGGGCAGGGCAAAATATCTCTTGTAAGCTTCCCAGCAGTCTACGTCCCGCTGCCACACCATCTCTCTAAGGGCGCCATAGCAGCTATTGATCCTCTTCATCGTCCGCCTCCAGCACAAAATATTCGCTCGTTCCATATCTCCTTGCCGTGAGCGCCAGCTCCCATCCCGGGTAGCCGTCCGCCAGCACGGCGAGGTCTTTTTTCATGCGCGTCACATCAGCGTCCACACATACCGCGCCGCCGTCATCGCGGCCAACGCCATCAGCGCCGCTCCGATCCATTTCCCCATTCATCCCGGATCTCCTCTTTCGTCTTCCCGAAATACATCGCAAGCGCCCTCTGCGCCATCGCCGCCGTCGTGATCCCGAAGAGATCCGCCAGCCGCGCCATATCGTCGTACACTTCCTTCGGCAGTGTCACCGTCAGCACCTTCGTCTCCATGTCCCCCTCCTAATTCAGCCGCCTCATCTTTGCGCCCCGTTCCCGGATGCTCCTTCTCAATGCTTCCACGGCGATGAGCATGTCTTCCGTATCATTCCCGCAGGCCCCGGCGATCATGCCCTGGATCGCACTCAGAAACTCCGACGTATCGTCGGTCGTGCTCACCACCCGGAGCTTCGTGTCGTCCAGCACCACGGCCAGCACGTATTTCTGCCCGGCAAGGACCTTCCGCGCCTTTTCATACGCTTTCTCCGCTTCCATCGGCGTCCTCCACATACCCCGGCATACACAGGATCTCCACATCGTGCGCCGGTTCCGATGTCACCCACAGCACGCGGCTCTCTCTGTCCACGTGCCAGTCATAGTCTTCCTTCGCATCCAGCAGGCCGAAAAGAGACTGCGGATACCACGCGGTGAGGCTCTTGTCATCGGCCCGCACCAGGTGATACAGATCATCCGGCCCGGCCACCATGCGGTTCACCGGCTTCGCCCGTACCTTTCCCGCAAGGTCTTCCCACAGCTGCGGCATGTTCTCCGTCTCCTGCTGCCACGACAGACGGAACGGGTCCTGCTCATCAGGCAGACGGACGATGACGCCGGGGTAGATATCTATATACCGCGCCCCCTGCGCCCGGTAAAACGTCACCGGCACGTCCTTCTCATACCGCTTCAACAGTTCGCTCCGGATCTTTCTGTAGTTCAGCATGTTTTCTTTCCCTCCTCGTCGGTTTCTTCGTGGAATATCTCCACTCCAGATGCTTCACGGGCCGCTCCGGCCGGGCCGAGGCCGCAGGCACGCCGCAGTCCCGGTGGCACGGCATGCAGACTCCGTCCACCGTCGTCCACGTCTCCAGCCCCGGATAGATCGTCCGCCCGCACAGACAGCATGTCTTACCCGTTCCCTGTCTGTGCTTCATGGCCAATCCCTTTTTCTCTTGTCATACCGGTGTCGGAAATATCTCCGTGAACACGGCCCGCTGCAGAACGCCGCCCTGTGGTCTTTTTCGCTCCGCACCCGCACCGTCTTTCCGCACTGTTTACACTGAAACTCACGGATCACCGGCCCCGTTCCTTCTTCGTAGATATGCGTTTTCCCATACCTTCTCCAGTACTTTTCCTGATGAAACTGCGAGCAGAACACCTGATTCTCCGTGTACGGTTCAAACGGCTCCCCGCACAGCTTACAGATCCGTGTTTCCATTGATGTACTCCCTGAGCGACTTGCTCGGATAGAAACGGACCGTCGCGTGCGCAGGCACCTCCGTCTCCCGCCCGCCGATCGTCCACGTCTTCGCTGGGATCTCCCGCACCTTGAAAGCGCCGAACCGTCGGAGATACACGTCGTCTCCGTCCCGCAGACAGTCCGCGACATACCGGCACAGCGCCTCCGTGAACTTCTCCGCGTCCTTCTTCAGAAATCCCTGCATCTGCATGTAGTCCAGCAGATCCTGCTTCCGTCTGTCCATGGTCTCCTCCTTTACTTTGCCCGCTCCACCGTCACTCGGAGCACCTGCCCGGGCCGTAGATCCCGCGCGTCGGCAAGTCCGTTTTCTCTCTGAATGTTCCATGCGATACGCCGCACGTCGTCCTCCGGCCGCGCCACCCGCGCCGCGAGGTCCCACACCGTGTCCCCCGCCTCCGCCGTGTAGCGATACTCCACCGTCTCCACGTCCTCTGCGGGCTGCCACGCATACGCCCCGCCCGCGGCCATGATGAGCGCCGCTGCCAGCAGGAGCTTCTTCATCGATCTGCGTCTCATGCGCCCTCCTTCTGCCTGTGTGCCAGCTCCTCCAGCACATCCCGGCCCTCATACTCCCTGAGAAACGCGCAGAGCGTGTTCTCACGGATCCTCATATCATTCCCGAAACGCAGCGCCGGGAGCATCCCCGCTTTCACCAGCTGATAGATCCTTCCGGGCGACGTGCCCATCCGGGCCGCCGCTTCCTTGGCGCTCATCAGGGAATCCCCCGTATCTTCCTTCCGCCTGACCAGCTCTTCCAGGAGCCCGATCAGATGGTCCATCCGCCCTTCCTTCATTTCTCTTTCCTCCTCTCACCAGTGCCCGTACTGATCGGCTCCGTATCCACCGCATTCATCCTTCGGTTTCGTTTTTTTTCCCCCCCCCGGGTCTTCCTTCCCGGCCTCCTTCACGATGAATACCGGCTCGAAAAATACACCGTCCTGCTGCTCGATCCGCTTCAGTTCCCGGATCGCTCTCCCAATTCCCGATACATCTTTTACGTGGATCGCTGCACGAATAGCCCTATCGCATCGCATGATCTTCTCCTCCTTTTCCCGTTAAAATTCTCCCTGCTATACTGATAAGCAGAAAGGATGTGCATCTTTATGGAATCCAAAGAAATCATCGACTTCTTGAAAACCCATCGAGACACCGCCGTCTCCGGAGACGCCCTGCGCGAATACCCGGCCTCCCTCGTGGAATACCTCAAAAGAGAAGGCCTCATCTTCGACCCGTTCCCCGGCGCGCCGCCCTTCCCGCTGCACCGCTGGTGCGTCTCCGAAAAAGGCAAACAGGCCATCATGGAAGCCGACGAACATAAACGCGGGGCCTCTCGTGAATTGCGCAGAGATATCGTTTCCTATGCCACACTGGCCGCTTCTCTCATATCGGCCGCTGCCTCGCTCCTAAAATAAGAGCCTCCCTACCGTCACCCCGATAGAGAAACACGACAGCGCCAGACAAATCAGCATGATCACATCGCTCTTGTCCATTTCTCTTTTTCCTCCCTTCTCCGCGTTCAGGTAGAAACAGCCATACCTATCTGAAACGCCAGCACCGCGATCGATACGATCAGAGCCACCCAGCTCTCGATCTCCGCTCTGTCCTCCGGTCTCATTTCTTTCATCGCCTCCTATACCGGCCTATCCCCAAGCACGGTACGCACGCATTGGAAAATATTCTCCACATCTCCCAGCTGCGCGCCGTGCTTTTTCAATACCCCGATCACATCCAGCGCGGCCCGTTCCATGGCCGCCTGCCGCGCCGCAAGATCCTCCCGGCTCCGTATGGGCGTATGCTCGATCATCTCTTCCTCCTCCTTATCCCTTGCTCTCCTCTTCCGCCAGCGCGCGCCGGTATTCAAGCTCTTCCTCCACGGCCGTGTGGAGATCGTCGAAGGTCTCGCACATGACGCGGCCCTCATCATTGATCACGAGGTGCGGCGCATCGTCGCCCCAGATTTCGCTCTCGTAGAGGTAGAACCGGCTGCCGTGGATGTAGTCCATGTCGATCATGTACCATGTGCCGCGGCGGCCTTTGAACTTCTGTTCGTCTGTCCGTAAGATCATACCGGTTTCCCCTTTCACTCTATCCATCTCTTCTCTCCTTCCCCGCGCAAAGTTTCGTTTACGAGACTTTGTCGCAAAAAAATATAGCTATCATTTTGTCTGGTGTGAGGTTAAGCGCATTTACTACTTTAACGATTTCTCCTCTCGTGAACTCGTTAATTCCCCGTACTTTCTTATTCCACGTTGACCTATTCATTTTTATTTCTCCTAAAAATTCCTTTATGGAATATCCTTTCAACTCAATTTCTGCGTATAGAGCGTTTTTATTCATCTTTTCACCTCCCTTGATGTTTCCTGTTCGATACATAAATACTATCACCATGAATCTCTGTTGTAAATACTCAAGGAAACTTTTTTCTATTTTTTCTCATTTTTGTTGATTTTTAGAAACATCAGTCGTATATTATCCACAGGAGGTAAAAATGGAAATATCTGAAATTCTAAAAAATCGGCGAAAAGAGTTAGGCCTTACGCTTGAATATATTGCCGAATATGTCGGTGTTGGAAAAGGTACTGTCCAAAAGTGGGAAACTGGCCAAATCAATAATATGAAACGTGATAAAATCGGACTCCTTTCTGAAGTATTAAAAATTTCTCCATCAATCCTTATTTATGGAGATTCCTTCAAAAAAGAGCCAAATAGTCTATCCCCTGCTTGCTCCATGAATTGTACTGAGAATGAAAAAGAAATGATTCGCAAATACCGGTGCCTTTCTCCAGAAGGAAGAGCAACAGTGGATGCAGTAATCAATATCCAGTACAAGGCTTCCCGTCCTCAAGTCAAGAGCGACGAGGAAATATCCTGATTTTAAATTTCCGAGGAGGAAAAAATGAAAAAGATTAAACTCTTCTGTCTTATTGTTTCTGTCCCTTGTTTAACTTGTATCGGGCTCTACGCATACAGCGCGTTTTATCCTTTTGCTCCCCTTATCGAAGGCGTTTATACAACCAAGGCAAAAAGGCTTGAATATAGAGATGCTGATCGCATTATAGAAAATAAATTATTAGGACAGCCTCTCCCAAATGGAGAACGTCCGTATGTTTCTCCATACGATCGCATTCAAGTATTAAAAGCCACTCATTCAGCAAATCAAGAACGCCCTCACTTTTTTGATCGCGCGCTTCTCATTAAATCCACCGGCGATCGTTCCATTGACCTCGTTTCTGTCTCTTTGGACGATAAGTATCCTCCCACCATCATAAAAAAGGAAAACATTTATTTAACAATAGATGCTCCTTTTTACAAAAAAATCCGACTTGCATTTAATACTTTATTTGGCACAGAGCCTTCACTTAGAGATCAAGATTTGGAATTTATCACCACAAATAACGAACCTGCTGGTCATTATATATATTCTGGCCATTACGGTAGGAGCGGTTCCCCTACTTCCTATATTCCGAAATCAGATTATAAAATTTATATTGGAAGATTAGAAGAAACCCCATATATAAAGTATGATTCTGACCTTTCCCATATTGCAGAATTCCTTTTTAACAAAAAATCTTCTATCCCCTTTGGCGTTGACATTAATAATTTTTCCGAAAAATATATTCCTATATTGACGGATGAAATTTCTACTGCCAAGTATGAAGATGAGCAACGAATAAATCGTGTTTCAGCCAAGATAAAAGCAGCTCTTTCCTATACTGATGAAGATTTTCAAAAAGATTTTCACGACATACTATCAAATGATTAGTAAGAACGAAGAGGAAATCTCTTAGTCATAGATTTTCATAGAAAGGAAACATAATGGAAGAAAAAACGATACGCTCTATGGTCTCCGCCGGATCGTGGCTCATCTCCTCCCACGCCAGAAAGCGCATGATCCAGCGGGGCATCACCACGGAAGAGATAGAGAAAGCGCTCCTCTCCGGCGAGATCATCGAAGACTATCCTCATGCATTTTACGGCCCGGCGTGTCTTCTTTTTGCGCTGGTCCTTCCCGGCGGCCCGCTCCACGTGGTCTGCGGCGAGACATCCGGCTCCATTACCGTCATTACCGTTTACCGTCCTTCCCCCTCGGAATGGGACGCATCGTTCAAGAAAAGGAGATCCTGAATCATGAATCCGAAAACCTGCATCATGTGCGGCGCTCATCTGGAAGAGAAGCTTACGTCTTATGTGGAAGATCTGGGCGGCTGCATCGTCATCGTAAAAAATGTTCCGTCCTTCGTCTGCGCGCAGTGCGGAGAGACCTTTTACTCTCCCGCCGTCTCCAGACGCCTCGACGAGATCCTCTCCGTCGTGAAGACGTCCATGTCCGAAGTGACGATCATCAACTACCACCCCGCCGCCTGATTTTTCAAATTAAAAGGCCTGCCCCATACGCCAATATGAGACAGGCCAGCAGCAGGCGCCGCCAGCACCCGCTGCCCGTGTAATCCACCATTCCAGGGCCGATTACGTACCCATTATACCATACATACCGGCCCCTTTTCCCTCATGAAAGGAGCTGTTTTTTATGTCTATCAGAAAGCGCGGCGACAAATATTATTACACAGTGTTCTACACCGACGAACGCGGCGTCCGCCGCCGCGTGGAGCGCGTCGGTACAGACAATCTCCGCGATACGAAGAAGCTGGAGCGCGCCGCCCAGGCGGCGGCAGACCGGGACCGCTATCAGGCGTCCGCCTCCATCACGGTGGACCGCTTTTACGAGCAGTGGCTGGAAGAAGCGCTCACGGAGAATGCCTTCAAAGTGAATACCATACGCAGCTACCGCGCGGCCGTGAAGAATCATATCCTGCCTCAATTCAGCGGCATGAAGCTTCAGGCCCTCACCCCGCGTCTTCTTCAGAATTTTTTGAACGGTCTGTCTTCTTCCCTCTCCTCCGCGTCCATCAGAATCATCTGCTCCGCGCTCCGCACGTCTCTTGCCTATGCGGCGGACATCTGCGAGTACATCCCGGACTCTCCCGCGTCCCGGATCCACGCGCCCCGCTGCCAGACCGCGCCAGAAGAGACGGAAATTTTCTCCCCGGAGGATATCGAGGCGATCTTCAGTCGGTTCAAAGAAGGAGACCCCCTCTTCCTCCTTATTCGCCTTGCCTATTACACCGGCATGCGCGCCGGAGAATGCTGTGCCCTGCAGTGGCCGGACGTGGATCTCCGGCGGCGCGAGATCTATGTCCATCAGACCGCCGTGCAGGACGTATCCTGGACCGTTCAGGAGCTCCCGAAGACAAGGGCCTCTGTGCGCCGCGTATCCTTTGCTGCCGCTCTGCGCCCTCTTCTTCAGGAAGCACGGCTCCGTCAGCGTAAAGACCGTTTCCGCTATGGCCGGTACTACCGTGAAGGCAACTTCGTCTGCGCCATGGAATGCGGAAGCATGACGACGCCGAACAACGTTCGCTACTTTAACCAGTGGTGCAAGGATGCCATCGGTCACGGCTCCTTCCACACGCTGCGCCACACCTATGCCACGATGATGCTTGAGGCCGGCGCGGATCTGGAACTCGTGAGCAAACAGCTCGGCCACAGCAGCCTCGCCGTCACCGCCCGCGTATACAGCCACGTCCTCGACCGGCGGAAGAAAAAGCTCGTCTCCCTCATGGACAAGGCCCTGTGACTTTGCCGCATATTTGATCCTCACTGCGGCAAAGTCTGCGGCAAATCCCCGCAAGCCCCGACCACGTCTTGCTTCTCCAATTCCATTAAATTATCGGAAGTAATATTTTCTGCAAAATTTCCTTTTATTCGATGGTTTTTGCATTTTTTACGATTCCATATATCCCATGATTTTTAAGGCCGTCTCTTGATTTCTTTATTGATTTTATATTACCATACATATACTTCAAAGACGAATGGCATATACGGATTTTTACACCAAATGAGGTCTTTATGGCAGAACGGTCAGACTTTTTTATTCGAAAAAATTATCTTGCACAGGATCATTCAGAGCTTTCTGATAAGAGCTTACAGTCTATTTCTGGTACGAAGGCGGAAAACACGATCGATGCGTATGAGTCCGACTGGAATGATTTCTGCGACTGGTGTTCTTATCAAAAAGAAGCTCCCCTTCTGGCTTCCCCTGTGATCATCGTGAATTATATTAATGATCTAGCCGATTATGCGACCGTTGCCACTATACGCCGACGCGTAAGTGCTATTTCTGAAAATTATAATGCCGCAGGTCTATCTAATAAGAATCCTTGTCGTGATTGGATGGTACGAGAGACCATAATAGGTCTCAGCCGACAAAAAGGCGTAGCACAAAAAGGAAAGACACCCATCTTCTGGAGTGAGATCGCCAGAATGGTTTCACTGATGAATACACATAAAATGGTTGGCATGCGGGATAAAGTGATTCTTCTTTTGGGATTTATGGGGGCTTTCCGCCGCAGTGAGCTTTCCAGTTTGGATGTGGAAAATCTTTCTTTTTTTCCACAGGGGATGGTAGTGACTATCACTCATTCAAAAACAGATCAGACATCATCTGGCCAACAGATTGGGATTCCTTATATTGAGAACGAAAATATGTGTGCGGTAAGAGCGGTAAAAAAATGGATTAAGATGGCGAATATCACCGCTGGACCGTTACTTCGCAGTATCTCTAAAAGTGATACTGTATTAGAGCGGCGCCTAAATGATCGAAGCATCAATTTGGTCATCAAAAAATATGTCAGCCTGATCGGACTGAATCCAGAGCTGTATGGAGCGCACAGCCTGCGCCACGGATTCGCCACTTCCGCCGCGCTGTCCGGCCTGGAGGAACGCATCATTATGAAGCAGACCCGGCATCGGTCGGTCGAAATGGTGCGGCGATATATCAACGAAGGCGATCTCTTCGTCAATAACCCGGTGTCGATGATGTTCAATCACCAGAAATAAAAAAGCCAAAGAAAAACGACACCCGTCAAACTTGCGGATGTCGTTTTTCTTTGGCTCATGGTCTGGGTATTCTGATAATCTGTCCGGGATGCAGCATTCCCGGATCGGAGATGTGATTGATCTGCTGCAGGTCATATACATAGCGGCGGATATCCGTATCGTCGCCGACGTGCTGGGCGGCGATGTCCCAGAGCGTCTGGTGCTCTTCCACGATCACTTCCGCTGACGGCGGCATGGGATCCGGAAAAGAAGCCTGTGCGGCTGCGGCACAGAGAAATCCCGCCGACAGAAAAAGAAAAGCAAAACGTCTGATCTTACAGGCTCTCATGGTCATCCCCCGCTTTGTGCTGACAAGCTTTCTTCCAGAAAGCAAATGTTCGTTCATAGAACTTGCGTTTGCTTTTCTATATACTACTACGGAAATATTGTTCGGTCAAGCGTATTTTCCATGAACGCGTGTTTGTATTTTTGTCAAGAATCCTTTATAATGAAACCAATAAAAAAGCAAAACGTTTTTCATTGGCCCTTCTATGCTGACAGAAAGGATGAGGTATTGTGCCGAGAAAATTAGGATATGACCGCAATCTGACGAGCCGCGAAAAAAGCATCCTTGAATATATTCGCCAGAAGATCGAGGAGTCGGGCTATCCCCCGACGGTGCGCGAGATCTGTGATGCGGTCGGTCTCCGATCCACTTCGACTGTCCACGGGTATCTGGGACGTCTTGAAAAGCTAGGCATGATCAAAAGGAATCCAGCCAGCTCCCGGGCTATCGAGCTCACGGAGGATATGTCTTGGCGGCACAAAAAGATCCTGCCGACGCCGGTCGTGGGCGCAGTCCGTGCCGGTGATCCCATCGTGGCGGACGAACGGGTGGAGACGGTGCTTCCCCTTCCGGCAGAGCTGCTCGGAAGCAGCGAAAACTGCTTCATTCTGACGGTGCGCGGCGACAGCATGATCAATGCGGGCATCATGGAAGGCGATCTGCTCGTGGTAGCGCAGCAGGATACCGCCAGAGACGGCGAGATCGTCGTGGCCCTTGTGGGCAATGACGACGCAACGGTCAAGCGCTTCTACCGCGAAGCCGATCACATTCGCCTCCAGCCGGAAAATGATGAATACCAGCCGATCCGCTCCAAGGATGTGATGATCCTCGGAAAGGTTATCGGACTGTATCGGCATTACTGAGAGCCGTAATAAGCGCACAAAAAAGAAGGTATTTCCATGAGATACCTTCTTTTCTTTTTATCTTTCATTGCTTTCAGGCAGGCGATAATGGCCGTCTTCGCCGGTGACGATCTGCCCTTCTTTCAGCAAATGGCCGGCAGCCCGCTTGAAGGCGGCTTTACTGAGACCAAACGCTGTTTTGATGGCCAGCGGATCGCTCTTATCGCCAAAGGGCATGACCCCATGATGGGCCTTCAAGTATTGGAGGAGCCGCGCGCTGTCCGCATCGAGCGCTTTTTCTTTCTGCGGGCGCAGAGATACGTTGAGGCGTCCGTCCTCCCGCAGGAACGTTACACGGGCGGTCACTTCCTGCCCCATCGTCAGAGAGGGCGGCATCTCCTGCTGATGCAGAAACGCGATCCATTTTTCACGGGTGATGATGAACGCACCGTCGGGCGTGATGTTGTAGATCGTGCCTGTGATCTTTCCGCCCACCTTGATGCCCCTGGCTGGCCGGGCGAGGCGGCGCATGGCTTCATCCACGTGCATGGAGACGGCCAGACGCCCTGTTTTATCTACATAGAGCCGTACCCAGATCTTCTGCCCCGCTTTGACGGTGCCGATGGTCTCTGTGTGCGGCAGGAAGATGCCCCGCTCGGTCCCGGCTTCGACAAATGCGCCGAAACGGGTGGTCAGAAGGACTTCCACATAGCCGACGCCTCCGACGGGGATCTGCGGCAGCCGCATGCTGGCGGTCATGCGATGATGGGGATCATGATACAGAAAAACTCTGACTGTATCCCCCGCTTTGACCTCGCCGGTCTGCTGATCCCGATGCAGAAGGATATCATCGGCGGAATTTCCCGTCCCCGCATCAAGAAACGCGCCGAAAGACGCAAGGCGGGCAACGGTCATCTCTGCGATAGAGTTTTCCTTCCACACGGGGCTTGCCTCAGTCATGAGCGGCCTCGGCTTCTTCCGGCTCGTGATATTCCGTCACAGGCGCTTCTCCCCAGAGGTGATCCAGCTCATAGCGGCGTCTTTCTTCATCGGTGAAGATATGGACGATGATGTCGCTGAAGTCAAGGAGGACCCAGTCCCCTTCCCGCAGCCCTTCATGACGAAGCGGACGCTCTCCCGCCGCTTCCATCTTCTCCTCCACTTCTTCCGCAGCGGCCTGCGCCTGCTTCTGGTTGCGTACGGTGGACAAGACGAAATAATCGGCGACGGAGGTCAGATCCGTCACATGAAGGATGCGGATCTGTACGCCCTTTTTATCTGCGATAGCTTTGCAGATGATATCCAGTTTTTCCTGTGCTGTCATTCCTGTCTCCTTACTGGTCTATGGTCAGACCAACGACTTTCTGTATTTCTATGGGATTGATCTCCCAGACTTTCTGATTTCCATCCGACCGCACTTCACCGGGAAGGATGGCAAAATGCAGATGATCTTCCGGGAAGCCCATCACGGCATACGCCGCGGAAGCTGCTTCTTCTTTTGTGATATTCGTATCCGGAGAAGTCCAGTAATATCGGGTAAGAGCCCACACATAGGGCCGGAGATGGCTGCGGCTCTGCGCCAGGAACGCTTTGAAGAACCGTTCTTCCCGCTGGATGCGGCCGATCTCCCCTTCTTCCTGGTCGATATAGCGGAGGTAACCGTAGGCGTCTGCTCCCTGAAGGGTCTGGAAGCCCTGCCGAAGAGCAATGTCCGCCGTACCGGATGCGTCATCATGACGCATCGTCTTTTCCACATACAGATCGACGCCGCCGAACCGGTCCGTCAATGCGGCAAAGCTGGCATCATCAAAGACGGCGTATCGGCTGACCCGGATATGGAGCAGATTTTCCACGGCGCTCACTGTTTTTTCTGCGCCGCCTTCCGCATAGGCATCCTTCAGAAGCAGAAGCGGCTCGTCGCTGCGGTTGATCTTCGTGTTGCCCGGCAGGGAGATCGCGTAGAACGTCTCATTCCCGCGATTGAGCGCGGCGAGGATGAGACTGTCTGCCTGTGGTCGGTCCCCCTGTTTCGTCCCGATGAAAAGATAATACTGCGCGGCGCTGCGGGCGGAAGCGGCAGGTACTTTCGGCGCATGGAGCCAGCTCACCAGAGCAAGGATACTGTATATGGCAAGCGCCGTCACACAGAGCGCCGCCGCGAGGCAGAAAAATAATTTCTTGTAGCGAATGCGCGATCTCTTCATGATCTTTGCTTCTGCGCCAATACGAGCGCATTTCGTCCGGCCAAGGTCAATTCGTAGATGTAGGCATGCTGCCAGGCCAGGTGCGCGATGGTAGAGTCATACGCTTCGATAAGCGCCTCTGTCAAGTCTTTTCCGGCCCGCGCGCGCAGGGTATCCACACCGGGAAAGTCCCGGGATGGCTCGATATAGTCCGCCAGGAAAACGATCTTTTCCAGAAGCGTCATGTCCGGCTTGCCTGTGGTGTGATAGAAGACCGCGTTCAGTACTTCCGGATCCTTGATGCCCCAGTGAAGGCGCGCATAAACACTTCCGGCGGGACCGTGGAGCAGCGCGCGGCTCGCAAGGACCGGCGCATCGAGGAAAAAGCCCGCGCGCTGTACGAGTGCCTGCATCTCCTCGAGGGTCTTTTCCTTGGCACAGTCATGCACCCACCCGGCAAGCTCCGCTTTGTCTGGATCAGCACCGTATCGCTCCGCCAGTTCCCGAGAGGATGCGGCGACGCCTTCTGTGTGGCGGAACCGTTTCGATGAAAGACTGCTTTTTAGTTCTTTTTGGATCAAATGAAGCTGCATCACCAAGCCCCCTTGTACAGCTGTTTCTCCTGAATAAAGGAAATGACCGCATCCGGGATGAGGTACCGCACGGAACGGTCTGCCCGAATGAGCCCGCGGAGGATCGTCGAGGAGATCTCGAGCTCCGGCGTGCGGAGGAAATGGATCTTCTGGCGGCCGAGAGCGCCAAAATACCGCACGGAGTCTCTGACCTTTTCCACATCGCCAGGACGGCTCGCGCAGATGAAGTGACAGGAGGCCAGAAGCTCCCGGTTATACTTCCATGTAGGAAGATCCGCTACGGCGTCAGTCCCAGCGATGAAATAAAACTCCGTGGTCGGCGCAGCCGTTTCTTGGAGAAGGCGGATGGTATCCACCGTGTAGGACGGCCCTTCCCTTTCCCGTTCGATGGGAGAGACTTCGAAATGCGGATTGTCCGCGACAGCCAGCTCCACCATGCGGTATCGGGTGTACTTGTCGATGTGGTGCATGGCTTTATTGGGCGTGTCTGCCGTAGGTATGAACAGGACCTTTTCCAAGGCGAACTCCTGCCACGCCGCTTCTGCGATGACCAGATGGCCGATGTGGATCGGATTGAACGAACCGCCGAATACGCCTATACGCCGAGCCATAGCAACACCGCTTCCACGAAAGCAATACACACGGCCATGAAGCACAGCCATTCCAGAAAATGATAGACTTCAAAACGCCCTTTCAGCGTACGGGTATGGTAGTAGACCCACCACCGCCATTTTTCCGCCGGAGAGGGCCGTTTTTCTTTCTTTTCAGAGGGCAGATCGGTCATCCTCGGATCTGCCCATTTCCAAAGATCTTGTATTTATACGTCACGAGCGGTTCCAGTCCCACCGGCCCGCGCACATGGAGCTTCTGGGTGCTGATGCCGATCTCCGCGCCGAAGCCGAACTCAAATCCGTCGGTGAAGCGCGTGGAGGCATTTGCATAGACGCAGGCCGCGTCTACGCCGTTCATGAATGCCCGGATCGTCTCTTTGTTTTCAGAAACGATGCATTCCGAGTGTTTCGTCCCATAGGTCCGGATGTGCGCGAGCGCTTCTTCCAGAGAATCGACGATCCGCACAGAGAGGATGAGCGTTCCGTATTCAGTGCGCCAGTCGTTTTCAGAGGCCGGTACAGCCGATGGCCAGAGAGCGCAGACGGCTTCATCCCCGCGAATTTCCACGCCTTTTTCTTCCAGTGCTGGGAAAATGCGTGAAACGGCGGCGGACGCGACATCTCTGTGGATGAGCAGCGTCTCCATGGCGTTGCACACAGAGGGGCGCTGGGTCTTCGCGTTGATCACAATGGGAAGCGCTTTTGCAAGGTCGGCTTCTTTATCGATATAAGTGTGGCACACGCCGCTTCCGGTCTCGATGACAGGCACGGTGCTCGTTTCTACCACGAAACGGATCAGCCCCGCTCCACCTCTTGGAATGGCCAGATCGACAAGGCCCCGCAGAGTGAGGAGCGCAGAAACGAGCGCACGGTCAGGGTCGAGGATGCTCGTCACTGCCGCCTCATTGATGCCAGCCCGGCGAAGCACGCCGTGAAGGATATCCGTCATCGCTTCATTGGTGAAATGGGCTTCTTTCCCGCCGCGGAGGATGCAGGCGTTCCCGCTCTTGAGGCAGAGTGCCGCTGCATCAGCCGTGACATTGGGTCTCGATTCATAGATCATGGCGATGACCCCGAAAGGAACGGTCGTGCGGATGATCTCCAGCCCATTCCCGAGTGTCCAGCGGGCCAGCGTCTGTCCGCACGGATCAGGCAGAGCGACGAGCTCCGCCGCGCCCTCTGCGATCTCTTCGATGCGCGCTTCTGTGAGCGTGAGCCGCTCCGTCATGGATTCGCTCAGTCCGTATTCCCCGGCTTTGGCGAGATCTTTGGCATTCGCTGCAAGGAGCTGTTCCTTTTCCGAAAGGAGCGCATCATGGAACGACTGAAGCAGACGGTTCCGCTCTTCTCCGGAGAGGAGCGCCAGCTGTGACGCCGCACGGCGCGCTTCCTGCACGGATGCGATCAATTCTTCCGTATTCATCCTGTTCCTCCTTCAATGAAGCACGAAGAGGTTGTCTCTGTGGATCACCGTATCATATGGCGCTTCATAGCCCAGCGCGGCGTTCATCTCCGAAGTGTGCATACCGCATATCTTTTCCACATCTTTACGGCTGAAATGTGTGATGCCCCGGGCGAGCTCTTCATCCCCGCAGAAAACAGAGATGATATCGCCATCCTGAAAATCGCCGTCCGCACCGGTGACGCCTACAGGCAGGATGCTCGAACCCTTGTGGAGCACCGCGTCCCGGCAGCCTTCATCGACAAAGAGTTTCCCTTTGAGGTCCGCGCCGATGATCATCTTTCGTTTTTTCATCTGGGGATGCACATCTTCACTGCGGAAAAAGGTGCCGATCGCCTCCCCGTCCATGAGGCGATACAGAACGGATGGCACGGTGCTCTTGGCGATGATCATGTCGATGCCGGAATGGACGCAGATCTCCGCGGCGAGAAGCTTTGTGTACATGCCCCCTGTCCCCCGCGCCGTGCCGGGACCTTCAGCCATCTGAAAGAGCGAGCGGCTGAAGGAAGGGATCTCCGAAAGGAGCTTCGCATCGTCATATTTCGACGGGTTCTTATCGTAGAGCCCGTCTACGTCAGAAAGGATGACGAGAAGGTCCGCATCGGCGATGCTCGCGACGATGGCCGAGAGGGTGTCGTTATCGCCGATCTTGATCTCGTCGGCAGCGACAGCATCGTTCTCATTGATGATGGGCAGCACCCCCAATTCGAGGAGCGCCATCATCATGCCCCGGGCATACATGTACCTTTTCGGATTGAGAGAATCGCCCTTTGTCAGGAGCACCTGCCCTACGTGGCGGCCATACTCGTGGAAGATCCTTTCATAGACATTCATGAGGAATCCCTGCCCGACGGCGGCCGCTGCCTGCTTGTACGGAAGGTAGGCCGGCTTTTCGCGGAATCCGAGGACGGGCACGCCCACGCCGATCGCGCCGGACGTGACGAGGATCACCTGAATGCCCCGATTCATGAGGTCGCAGATCTGGCGCGCCAGCTGGTCGATGAACCGGAGATTCAGCTTCCCATTGTCATAGGTGATGGAGCTGGTGCCCACCTTGACGACGATTTTCTTTTTGTTTTCGATGCGCTCTTTGAGGGAAGCGCCGTTACGGCAACTCATAGTGAGACTTCTTTTCTTTCTGCTTGAAGAGAACGCAGCTCCGGCCGATGATCTGGACGATCTCGCAGCCCAGCGCTTCCGCCAGGACCTCCGCCGTATGGGAGATCTCTTCTTCCGAATTCTGATTGACCCTGACCTTGATCAGTTCCCGGGCAGAAAGCGCGGCGTCTGCACTTTCGATGACAGAGGGCACGAGCCCTTCCTTTCCGATCTGCACCACCGCCGGAAAATTGACCGCGATGGCCTTCAAGTACTGTTTCTGTTTGCCGGTGAGCATAAATCCTCCGTTATTCCTCCGTGTCTCTGCCCTTGTCAGAGAACGTAAATTCTACGCCGTACAGGTCGACTGTATCGCCTTCCTGGATGCCTTCTTTTTTCAGAAGTCGGTCCAGGCCCATGTATTTCCACGCTCGCTCGAAGCGCCGCAGCGAGAACGCGTCGTCGAAATTCGTCATGTTGACCAGCTTTTCCACTCGCTTGCCTTTTACGAAATACACGCCGTCTTCAACGGTGATCTCGAATTCATCTTTCGGCACATCATAGACGATGGTCTTCTCCGGTGCCGCTTCGGGAAGCGCCGGCGTTTCCTGAAGGATCTGCCAGGCCCGCTCCATGAGCGGCTTGACGCCTTCCCCGGTGAGCGTACAGATGGGGAAACATTCGAAGCCCTCCGCTTCGATCTTCTGCTGCAGTTCGGCGAGCTCTTCCGGAGTGACAATGAGATCGATCTTGTTGAGCGCGACGATCTGCTTTTTCTTCGCAAGAGCCGGACTGTACAGTTCCAGTTCGTTGTTGATGACGTGAAAGTCCTCAAAAGGATCGCGCCCTTCGCTCCCCGCCGCATCCAGCACATGGATGAGCACGCGGGTCCGCTCTACATGGCGGAGGAAATCATGGCCGAGACCCACGCCGCGGCTCGCTCCCTCGATGAGTCCGGGGATATCCGCCATGATGAAGCTCCTGTCGTCGGAGAGCGCCACCACGCCAAGGTGCGGCGTGAGCGTCGTGAAATGATACGCCGCCACTTCCGGCCGAGCGCCGGACACTTTGCGGATCAGGCTCGATTTACCTACACTGGGGAATCCGAGCAGCCCCACATCGGCCAGCACCTTCAGCTCAAGGCGGATCTCTTTCATCTCGCCGGGCTCGCCTTTTTCCGCATAGGTAGGCGCACGGACGGCGCTCGTCGCAAAGTGCGCGTTGCCCCGACCGCCGCGGCCGCCTTTCACGAGAAGAGCCTCCTGCCCTTCATGGGTCATGTCAGCCAGGAGCTCGTCTGTTTTCACGTCATACACCATGGTGCCCAGCGGCACTTTAATGATCACATCGTCGGCAGACTTGCCGTACATGTCTTTGGACCCGCCGTTCTCGCCGTTTTTGGCGGCGAATTTTCTGTGGCGGCGGAAATCCATGAGCGTATTCATATTGCTCACGGCGCGAATGATGACGGACCCGCCTTCCCCGCCATCGCCGCCGCTGGGACCGCCGCGGGGCACGTATTTCTCCCGGCGGAAGGAGACCATCCCGTCTCCCCCTGCACCGGACTGCACAATGATCCTTGCTTTGTCGATGAACATTCCTTTACTCCTGTGCGCTACACCGGCAAAAGACTCCTGTCCGCCGGGCATACATATGTAATTTATATTATATCGTAAACGCCGGAAAAACGAAAAGGCCTTTGCCAAATTTCCCCATCTTTTGCGCTGGTGAAGCCGGCGTCCGTAAAAAAAGAGCCCCACGCGGGGCGGAGCTCCTACTGTTTCATGAATAATCTTCTGTCTGAAGAGCTTCTATAGCGGCATGGAGCACCGTATCCGACGCGGGGTCGAAGAGAAGACCGGTCTGCATGACCGCAAGATCAGGTTGGATACCGATTTTGTCGATATGCCGTCCGGCGGCGGTCAGATACTGCGCGACGGAGAGCTTCAGCGCTTCGTCATTTTCCAGAGGGTGGATGACCTGCACGGTCCCTTTGCCAAAACTGCGCTCTCCGATGACGAGCCCGGCGCCTCTGTCCTGCACGGCTCCGGCAAGGATCTCGGAAGCAGACGCACTGTTTCTGTCGATGAGCACTGCAAGGGGAATGGGATGATCCGTGCCGCTCACAGAAAATTCCTGTCGGTTCCCATTCTTTTCCTGGTAACTCACCACGGGACCTGCGGTGAGGATCTGATCGGCGACAGCAACCACCGCGTCGATGAGGCCGCCGGGATTCATGCGCAGGTCGATGATGAGCTCCTTCATACCTTTGTCTGCGAGCGCTTCATATTGCGAACGGAATTCATCTGGCGTATGCGATGCGAAGGAATAGATGTGGATATATCCGATGCCGTCTGCGGCCATGGTGCTGCTCACCGTAGGGAGACTCACATTGGAGCGTTCCACCTGGAAGGTCTTTTCCTCTTCACCTCGGAAGACAGTGATCTCCACCGATGTGCCTGATTTCCCGCGAATGCGTCCTGCTGCGTCGGTGATATCCATGGTGCTCGCGGATGTACCGTTGATGGCGAGGATCTCATCGCCAGGCAGAAGTCCTGCGCTCTCTGCAGCGCTTCCCGGAAATACGGACAAAACGTAGATGTACCCGTCGTGATCAGCGCCGATGACCACACCGATGCCTCCGTATTCACCGTTCGTCTGCTCCATGAGACTGTCGTATGAGTCGCCGGAGAGGAACTGGGAATAGGGATCACCCAGCGCGGCCACCATGCCCCCCGCCGCTCCGGATAGAAGCTCCGTATCCGACACGGAGCGAAAATATTCCTGATGGATAGACCGATAGGTCTGGATCAGGCGGAACAGTGCTGCCGGGTCATCCGTCGCCGTAAGGAGCGAAAGTCCAGACAGCGAGACAGAGCCGGCCGCGACCGACGTCACCCACAGGAGAAGCATCTTCTTTTTGATGGAAAGTTTCATGGAAGCCTCAGATACGGAAAAACCGAAGGAAGGAGCCGGATGCCTTTCCTTCGGTTGAAAATGGAGGAGTTACAGATAGCCCATCGGATCGACCGGCGAGCCGTTGATGCGGACTTCGAAATGGCAGTGCGGCCCGGTGACGTTGCCGGTCTGTCCGGAATAGGCCACCACTTCGCCCTTGGAGACAGACTGCCCTGCTCCTGCGATGAGACTGCTGTTGTGCGCGTAGAGCGTCTGGATGCCGTTCCCGTGGTCGATGATGATCGTATACCCGTAGCCGCTGATCCAGTCGGCTTCGATCACGGTGCCGCTGTCGGCTGCATGGACCGGAGTCCCTTCCGGCACGCCGATATCCATGCCAGCATGGGATATCTCGATGCCGAAGATCGGATGGATACGGTAGCCGAAAGGCGATGTGATGGGGCCGCTGCACGGCCAAGAGAGCTGCCCTGTGCCGACGACGCCGGTATAGCCACCGCCTGCCTGCTGCTCCCGGAGCCGGGCTTCGATCTTTGCCTGCACGTCCGCGCTGGCCTGCTGCAGTTCGCTTTCGAGCTGTTCCGCCGCTGCGCGGTGTGCCTGTGCTTCTTCGAGGGCACGCTGCTGCTCCACTTTCTTCGCTTCGATTGCTTCCTGCGCCTTCACTGCATCGGCTTCAAGGGCATCGAGCTGCGCCTTTTCCTGCTCCAGCTCTGCCCTCTTGGCTTCGATCTGGCGCTGCTGCTCCTGTATCTCAAGGATCAGCGAGAAATCAGCGCGAATGATCCGCTTCAGGAGCTCCAACCGATTCGCGAAGTCGCTGAAACTCTTTGAGCCGATGATGACATCTACATAGTTCAGCTGCCCGTGCATGTAGATCGCGCGCACGCGTCTGGCCAGAACGGCCTGACGCGCATGAAGCGCGTCCAGTGCCCGCTGCAAAGCGAGCTCATTCTGTCGGATCTGCTCATTGAGGCGCGCCTGCTCGCCGCGAATCCGCGAGAGCTCAGCGTTGGCTGCATCCAATTCCGTCTGAATGGCGTCCAGTCGGTCCATGACCGCCTGAATGACCTCTTTCGCATTGGCCTGATCCGCCTGTGCTGCCGAGATCTGGCTCTGGATGTCGGCCAGCTGGTCTTCCAGATCGTCTGCGACGGATGGCACGGCCGCGCCGGTGACGATGACGGCGGCAAGGAGCGCGGCCGTCCAGGTATGATACCGTTTCATAGGCTCACACTTTCATATATTTCCGAATGGAGATCGCGCTGCCCAGTGCGCCGATCAGAATGCCTGCGCCGAGGAGAAGCAGCGTCACGTGGAGCATGAAGGGATAGATACCGATGAACGGGATGAAAAGAAGTCCCGCCGCGGCCGCTTCATCGAGCATGACTTTGTACAGCTCCCACAGCACGGCAGACGCGATGCCTGAGCCCACGAGGCCGATGATCATGCCTTCAAAAAGGAACGGCCAGCGGATGAAGCTGTTCGTCGCACCAACGTATTTCATGATCTGGATCTCTCTGCGCCGGGCAAAGACGGTCAGACGGATCGTATTGGAAATGATAAAGAGCTCTGCTCCGGCGAGGAACACGATGAGCACGATGCCGCTCACGCGGATGGCCTGAGAGACTTTGTAGAGCTGCTCGATAATGTCCTGTCCATACTGGACCGATTCGACTTCCTCGTATTTGGCAACAGCGGCCGCAGCTGATTTCAGTGCTTCCGGATCGCTGAAGGAGAGCTGATAAGATGAGGGCAGCGGATTGCCGTTCACGGCATCGAGAATGCCGGCCTGATCGCCCAGACGTTCCCGGAATTCCTCCATGGCCTGGTCTTTATTCGTAAAGGACAGATTGGACAGCTCAGGCAGCGCTTTGAGCCGGCGTCCTACGCCCATCACCTGTTCGGTCGTCAATCCGTCTTTGAGGTACACGCTCATTTCTACCTGGCTCTCCAGATAGCCTGCCATATGATTCATGTTCAGCACGACAGCAAGAAACACGCCGAGGATGAACATGGACAGCGTCACCGTTAGAACGGAGGCCACGGCCATGAACTTGTTGCGCACGAGAGAGTGCAGCGTCTCTTTCAAAAAATAGCCGAGCGAACTAAACATGCAGATCATAGCCTCCCTTTTTCACGTCGCTGACGATATGGCCGTCTTCGATGCTGACGACACGCTTATGCATGGCATTCACCAGCTCTTTATTGTGCGTCACCATGATGATCGTCGTGCCCATGTGATTGATGTTATTGAAAAGCTCCATGATCTCTTCCGATGTGGCCGGATCAAGGTTGCCCGTCGGTTCATCGGCAATGAGAAGTGTCGGCCGGTTCACCAGGGCCCGGGCAATGGCCACGCGCTGCTGCTCGCCGCCGGAGAGCTGGGTCGGATACTCGCCCGCTTTGTTCCGGAGGTTGACCAGATCAAGCACGCGGTTCACCTTTTCCCGGATCTCTTTAGAGCGCTGCACGCCGGTGACGCGCAGAACGAAGGCGATATTTTCAAAGACTGTCTTTTCTGTGAGCAGTCGGAAATCCTGGAAGACGATGCCCAGTTTCCTCCGATAATACGGCACGCGGCTCTTCTTCAGCTTATTGACTTCTACCCCGTTGACGATGACAGAGCCCTTGTACGGCACCAGTTCGTGCGTGAGCATCTTGATGAATGTGGATTTCCCCGCGCCGGATGGGCCGACGATGAAAACGAATTCGCCTTTATCTACGTGGATATTGATATCCCGCAGTGCGATCCGCGTTTTGGTGTACTCGATATATACGTGTTCCAGCGTGATCATACGTGTTCTCCAATGATGAATGCTTCGGTCAGGCTCCTGGCCCTGCCGATCTGACGCCGCCGCCTTGTTCCTGGCGGTACTCTTACTTTTATAATCTACTTTTGGAAAATCCGCAAGTCATTTCACCCGTTTTTACGGGGGAAGGCACCGCACTGACGCGGAAAGAAGCCTGCCATGAAACGGGAGCCGGGCAAACGAAAAACGGCCCTGCCCGATACGGAACAGGACCGATTTGCATTTGCCCTTTATTTTTTCTTATACAGTCGAAGCGCAGTTTCTGCGATGTGCGCCGCAGTGAGGCCGTAGGCTTTCAGCAGGTCGTCCGCCTTGCCCGACTCGCCGAAGCTGTCTTCCACGCCCACCATCGACATGAGGACCGGACAATGTTTGACCACCACTTCTGCTACAGCGCTGCCAAGGCCGCCCTTCACGGAATGTTCTTCCGCCGTGACGATCGCACCGGTCTCATTCGCCGCTTTAATGATGGCTTCCTCATCGATCGGTTTGATGGAGCTCATATTGATGACCCGTGCAGTGATGCCGGCTCCCCTCAGGATATCTGCCGCCTGAAGCGCCTTCCCGACCATGATGCCGCAGGCGATGATGGTGATGTCATATCCCTTGCGGAGGATGGACGCTTTCCCCGGAATAAAAGGCGTATCCGGCGCGGTGACATCTTCACATTTGGCGCGGCCCATGCGGATATAGACCGGTCCGTGGTAGGAAGCGGCCCATTTGACGGCCCCCTTCGTTTCTTCCGCATCGGCTGGAACGATGACCGTCATGTTCGGGAGGACGCGCATCAGCGCGATGTCTTCGAGCATCTGATGGGTCGCGCCATCTTCGCCGACGGTGAGTCCCGCGTGAGTCAGCGCCACCTTTACATTGAGTTTCGGGTAGCAGATGGAATTGCGGATCTGTTCATAAGCTCTGCCTGCGCCGAAGATGGCAAACGTCGAGGCGAAGGGTATCTTTCCTGCCGCTGCAAGACCTGCCGCGACGCTCATCATATTTCCTTCGGCGATGCCGCAGTCGAAGAAGCGATCCGGATAGACTTTGGCGAAATCCTGCGTTTTGGTCGATGCGGACAGATCGGCGTCGAGAACGACCAGATCGGGATAGACTGCTCCCAGTTCTTTCAATGCTTCGCCGTATGCATCACGAGTTGCCTTCCCCATCATTCTGCCTCCTCTACTTCTTTCACGAACTGTACGCACTGCTCTTCCGTCGGCGCTTTGCCGTGCCAGCCTACCTGGCCTTCCACTTCCGGCACGCCCTTGCCTTTGATCGTCTTCATAATGATGACGGACGGCTGTCCCTTGACGACTCTGGCTTCCTCAATGGCTTCATGAAGCGACTGGAAATCATGACCGTCGGCGTGCGCCACATGCCAGCCGAAGGCTTTGAATTTCTCATCGATCGGCTCGGGAGAAAGGACATCCGTGATCTTTCCGTCGATCTGAAGGCCGTTATTATCTACGAAAGCGAGCAGATTGTCCAGTTTATAGTGATGGGCAAACATGGCGGCTTCCCAGATCTGCCCTTCCTCCAACTCGCCGTCGCCGAGGATCGCATAGACTCGCCAGACGGCATGATCCAGCTTGCCGGCCACCGCCATGCCGCAGGCCGCGCTGAACCCCTGCCCCAGGGAACCCGTCGTCATGTCTACACCGGGGGTATGTTTCATATCCGGATGCCCCTGAAGCACGGCTCCTTCCTGACGGAGATGATCCAGCCATTCTTTTGGGAAGTACCCCTTTTCAGCAAGAGCCGCATAAAGGCACGGCGCGCCGTGTCCTTTGGAGAGGACCAAACGATCCCGATCTGCCTTCTGCGGATCGGCCGGATCGACGTTCATCTCCCGAAAATACAGAAGCGTCATCACATCGGCGATCGAGAGCGAACCGCCGGTATGGCCGGAGCTGGCTTTCGTGATCATTTTCAGAATATCCACCCGAAGCTGTTTGGCTTTTTCACGGAGTGCCCTGATTTCTTCCGCTGTCAATTTTTCCATCTTGTCCCCCTTAGTGTTTCACTACGTCCTGTAGGATCTGAACGGTTTCTTCTGCTTTTTTCCGGAGCGCTTCGACGGCTTCCCACGAGCCGAAAGAAGTGCGCCCGGAAAGGAGCGCTTCTGTTTTATTATACAATTTTTCCGCATCGAATGCAGAGATCGGGAAGATCGCCTCCTGCCCGACGGCGCGCAGGAAATTATCGATCTTCGGATCATAGGATATCCCGATGAAAGGCACATGCATGAGCGCTGCGAAGATCAGTGCGTGAAGGCGCATCCCTACGAGCAGATCCAGACTGCCGATGATCGACATGAGCTCCGGTGCAGAGAACGTACCTTCCAAAAAGCGGAAATGCTCCGGTTTCCGGCGGCAAAGCCGCTCTGCCATCTGCTGATCCTCCGGCCACTGCATGGGTATAAAGAGGACTGTCCAATCTTCTTCAGCCAGCCGGTCGAGATAATCGCCAAACGGTTCTGCCCACCGGTCGGCATCCAGCCAGTTCCGCACGGAAATGCCGATGACTTTCTTCCCGACCGATATCCCGGCCTGCCGCAGGATCTCCTGCCCTCTGTCCAAAGGCACCCTCGGCAGTGAAAATACGGAATCTGCCGTCGTATAGACCGGCGCCCGCACGCCCAGCGATTCCAGAAGTTTCCGTGACTTCTCATCACGCACAGTGATCGCATCCACATGAGACAAAACGTGCCCCAGAAGAGAACATACCCATTTTCGGCGGAGCGGCCCTATGCCCTGACCGTATAGGAAGACCCTCTTTCGACAAAGGATTCCTGCAAGGATAATGGACAGGTAATACAGAAGGCTGCGGCTGCTCGTCACGTCCTGCAGGAGGCTTCCCCCGCCGCTGATCAGGAGATCGCAGGAAAGAAGGCTTCGCCCGATGGAAAGACCGCCGAAACGCGGGATGGCTTTCGTGTGAAAGCGCCGCGCCGTCTCTTCCGGCTTTCCGGAGATGACAGTCGTCTCCACATCGGGAAATACTTCTCGAAGAGCCCGGAGGATCGCATAGAGCATCGCTTCGTCTCCGGCGTTGCTGAACCCGTAGTAGCCGGAGATCACTACCTTATACCCGGCCATAACGTTCTCCGAAAAATTTCGTCATCCGTACGAGCACGACCACGGCGGCGACGGCAAATATACCGGCCAGAGTGCCGGCGGCCAGACCGTCCAGACCGCGGATGAAGCTCAGGATGAAAGGACTTCGCATGTGAGCGAAGGTCTCCACCATGGACCCCTGCCCTACGGTCACAGCGACGATGAGCAGGTAATGAAGCACCTGAGGCCAGCGCTGATACAGTGCCGCCAGTGCCAGGAAGACTGACGGATGACCGAAAAGGAATTCCTTTTCCCGCGGACGCGCGTACATATGATCTTCCAGGAACCTGCGAAGTGCGATCTCAAATCCGGGAACGGGGGCCATATTGTTTCCGCTCCGACCGACGAACATGAAAGCGGCAAAGGCCAGGAATCCCAGTCCCGCCAGAAGACCGAGCCGGATCGGGATGCGGCAGAAATTCCGAATGAAATCAACGAAATCCCGGTCGCTTGCCACGACTTTGCCAAAGAAAGGAAAATGCTGGATATAGATGAGCGTGATCAGCACGAGCGGCAGGACGAAGGTGAGTTTGACGCCGCGAAAGATCTCGATTTCCAGGAAGAAACGGATATCGCCCAGGATGGCGCTCACAAAGATGCCGCCGCAGAGCGAGAGTAGCCCGCAGCACCACAGCACGGCCGCGCCTTCTCCAAAAAGCGCCAGCGCCCCTTTGGGAGCAGCTGCTTCCGCTTTCTTTTTCAGGCAGTATCCCAGGAACAGGGACACGATGACTACCGGAGTTGCGATCTCCGTACCGAGTGCCAGTGCCTGAAGCGGAAAGAGTGACTGCGGCCAGGCCCAGTAGAGCCCCTGCGTCACAAGGAAGCCGGCTCCCCAGATGGGCCATGTCCATCTGGAAAGACAGGGAAACAGGAAGAGGAGCGCCGCCACGCAGAGGGAAAGCGCCCCCATGAGAACTGCCGCGCGGAGGATGCGGCTGGGGAAGTACGGCTCCATCTGCGAAGCACGGCCTGTCTGGAATCCATGCTCTTCCAGCCGTTCTTTCGTCCTGGAGATATAAATGGCGTTCGTTTCATCGAGGCTCTTCCCTTCCAGCGCATATTTGTAGGAAGGGAACAGGTTCATGCGGATATTTCGCTCGATGTCGCTGATGTAGAACCGGGCAGACGCTTCCTCCGGCGTGAGCTGAATCAGTTCATTCTGCGCCATTGCATAGAGACGGACCGTATTATAGTCCGACGATTTGACCATATCGAGCGCGCCGGCCTGATTCTCAAAACCGAGCTGCGACTGTGCTTCGATCAGAACGATGGGGATATGGCGGGCTGCCATGGCGTCCCGGAAATAATCCATCTGTTCTTTGTAACCGAACGCTTCCTTGCCCACGAAGAGGACGGCGCTCACCTTGTCGGAAGCGTCGACCGCACGCAGGAATTCATCCACCGACTCTTTGTCAGGATGGCTCACGTTGAGCGGCCGGAGCACCAGATAAAAACCGGAAGCCGCTGCTTCTTTCACGCGGGCCGGCAGGATGCCCACCGGCATATCGAGAAACTTCATCCAGTCCGCTTGGATCTCCATGGTCTCTACGCCATTCAGCGTGAAGATGCGGATCTGGTGGGGACTCATGCGGAGACGAAGATTGCGCTCCAGGTCGCGGAAAAATTCCCAACCATTTGCCTTGCTCGAAGGCTGGATGTAGATCCGGTCCCGATAGATCTCCCCGTTTGCATCCGAAAAAGCGGCCATATCAGCGCCGCGGTAGATCATCGCATCGCTGCGATCCATGATTTTTGTAGGCGTATCATCATACAGGGCCAGCGAAGTAATACCGCTGGCCTTGTACAATGCAAAAAGATCTTCTTTTGTTCTTCCTTCCAGTTTGTCGTAGTCGTAGACCATCTCTACGGTCTGATCATTGGCTTCCAGGTGGTACCGCTCATAAGAGATATAAGCGGCCGCCAGAAAGCCGATCAGGATCAGGCCGAACAGGATCCGAAAGGAAGCCCCGTGAAGGCGCATCATTTTCCGCTCCTTACGCTTTGAACTTTTGCTTCTTCAAATATCCTTCAATGAATTCATCCAGATCTCCGTCCATGACGGCCTGGATATTGCCGGTCTCGATACCGGTCCGGTTATCTTTGACCAGTGTATAGGGCTGGAATACGTAGGAACGGATCTGGCTCCCCCACTCGATGGCCTGCTGTTCCCCTTCAATGCTCTTTTTCAGCTTTTCACGCTTTTCAAGCTCCAGTTCAAAGAGCTTGGAGCGGAGCATTCGCAGACACTGTTCCTTGTTCTGGAGCTGAGACCGCTCGGTCTGGCAGGCGGCGACGATGCCCGTCGGGATATGAGTCATGCGCACGGCAGAGCTCGTCTTGTTGATGTGCTGGCCGCCTGCGCCGGAAGAACGATAATAATCAACGCGCACATCGGCCATATTGAGATCGACTTCCACGTCGTCGGTGATCTCCGGCATGACGTCCACAGCCGAAAAAGATGTATGACGGCGCTTTGCCGCGTCAAAAGGCGAAATGCGGACCAGACGGTGCACGCCCTTTTCCGACTTCAGCATGCCATAGGCATACTTGCCTTTGAACATATATTCCGCCGTCTTGATGCCGGCCTCATCGCCGGGAAGCATGTTGAGCTCTTCCACTTCGAAGCCGTGATCCTGCGCCCATTTCAGATACATGCGGATCAGCATCTGCGTCCAGTCCTGCGCTTCGGTCCCGCCGGCGCCGGCATGGAATGACACGATCGCATTGTTGTCATCGTATTCATCAGAAAGCAACAGTTCGATCTCCTTTTTGTCGAGCTGCGCCTTGAGACGCGCCATCTCTTCCGCGATCTCCGGTTCCATGGACTGGTCATCCTCTTCGATCGCCATGTCGAGGATCTCTTTGAGGCTTTCTGCCTGATCAAAGAGCCTGGTGTACGTATCGTACGCTTCCTTGGCTTCCGTCGCTTCCTGAGAGATCTTTCGCGCTTTTTCTGCATTATCCCAGAATGAAGGATCACTCATCTGCACATCGTAACTGGTGATCTTTTCTTTCAGTTTAGGTAAGTCAAAGTGAATCCCTGATTTCTCTTTCGTGATTCAGCAGATCGGCCAATGTTTTTTTCAAATCTTCCAGCATCTGTTTTGTCATCTCGCTTTCTTTTGTCATGCCTCGATGGGCATAAAATAAACAGAATTGTTTGACCATCAAATTCAGGATCTGTCCTGATTCTCGGAAGCAGGCTCCGCTTCCGCCGTCACAGCGGCATTGGTGTTTTCATCCACATAATGCTCTTTAGCGTTTTTCAGCGGGTCCGTTTTGGTCTCTGAAGCGACTTCCTTCTGCGCCGGCGTCTGTGCATTGTTATCCGTGGTGAAGCGGATCTGGATGTGATAGAGATAGAGGATGATAGTCTCCATCATGGCATGCTGCATCTCTTCATACATATCGAATGCTTCGACTTTGTATTCCACGATCGGATTTCTCTGCCCGTAAGAACGCAGGTTGATGCCTTCTTTCAGCATGTCCATATCGTCCAGGTGTTCCATCCACTTAGCGTCGACCACTTTGAGCATGATCGCCTTTTCCAGCTCGCGCATCATCAGCGAGCCGATGGAAGCCTCACGCGCATCGTACGTATCATGCGCGCATTTTTTGAGCTTTTCTTCCACTTCTTCCCGGGAAAGATCTTCGATCTCTTCCAGCTTGATCTCGCCGGGCGCAAGGAAGTATTTTTCACAGTACTTGAGGAGTCCTGCGAAATCCCATTCTTCCGGATAGAGCTTCGCATTGGCATAGGTGTCGAGCCCTTCATTGATGAGGGTATCCACCATGTTCATGATTTGGCTCTTCATATCCTCGCCTTCGAGGATGCGGCGCCGTTCTTCATAGAGGACCTTGCGCTGCTGGTTCATGACATCGTCGTATTCGAGGACGTATTTACGGATATCGAAGTTCCGCGTTTCCACGCGTTTCTGCGCTTTCCGGATGGCATTGGAGACCATGGTGCTCTTGATCTCTTCATCTTCCTCGAGCCCCATTTTTTCCATAAATTTCTTGATGTTGTCCCCGCCGAAGATGCGCATCAGATCATCTTCCAGAGAGAGGAAGAACTGGCTGCTCCCCGGGTCGCCCTGACGGCCTGCGCGGCCGCGGAGCTGGTTATCGATACGCCGGCTCTCGTGGCGTTCCGTCCCGATGATGGCAAGGCCGCCCAACTCTGCCACGCCCTCTCCAAGGACGATATCCGTACCGCGGCCGGCCATATTCGTCGCGATGGTGACCTGCCCCTTCTGACCGGCCTGTGCGACGATATGCGCTTCCAGCTCATGGTACTTCGCGTTCAGCACGTTGTGCACGATGCCTGCCTGTGTCAGCATGCGGGAAAGCTCTTCGGACTGCTCGATGGATGTCGTACCGATGAGGATCGGTTGCCCCGTCTTGTGGCGGCGCAGTACTTCCCGTACGACCGCTTTATACTTGCCCCGCTTGCTCTTAAAGACCACATCCGGCAGATCTTTTCGCTGTATCGGTTTATTCGTCGGGATCTGGACGACTTCCAGTCCGTAGATTTTGATGAATTCCTGTTCTTCCGTCTTGGCCGTACCGGTCATGCCGGCCAGCTTGTCATACATGCGGAAATAGTTCTGGAACGTGATGGTGGCCAGCGTCTGGCTCTCCCGCTCCACCTGCAGACCTTCCTTGGCTTCGATCGCCTGATGGAGCCCGTCGGAGTAGCGGCGGCCGTACATCAGACGGCCCGTAAATTCATCGACGATGATGACCTTGCCGTCTTTTACGACATAATCTCGGTCGCGGATCATCATGGTCTGTGCACGGAGCGCCTGCGTAAAGAGATGGTTCAGCTCCAAATTTTCCGTATCGTACAGATTCTTGACGCCGAGCAGCTTTTCCATCTTGGCGACGCCCGCTTCGGTCGGTGCGACGGTCTTCTGCTTTTCATCGATGGTATAGTCCTCATCTTTGACAAGCTTCGGCACGCACTTGGCGAGGCGATAGTAGTCGTCCGTCGATTTCTGTCCCGGACCTGAAATGATGAGCGGCGTTCTCGCTTCATCGATCAGGATGCTGTCTACTTCATCGATGAGGCAGTAATGCAGCGGCCGCTGCACCATCTGATCCAGAGATACCACCATGTTGTCACGCAGATAGTCAAAGCCGAATTCATTGTTCGTCCCGTATGTGATATCTGAATTGTATGCCAGTTTTCTCTGGTGGAAATCCATGTCATGCACGATGAGGCCGACGGAGAGACCGAGGAATTTGTAGACCTGCCCCATCCATTCGCTGTCGCGCTTTGCCAGGTAATCATTGACCGTGATGACATGGACGCCTTTGCCTTCCAGCGCGTTCAGATAGGTCGGCGCTGTCGCGACGAGCGTCTTGCCTTCACCGGTGCTCATCTCGGCGATCTTGCCCTGATGGAGGACGATTCCGCCGATCAGCTGCACGTCGAAATGGCGCATCCCGAGCACACGGCGAGATGCTTCGCGCACCACGGCGAACGCTTCCGGCAGAAGATCGTCGAGCGTCTCCCCTTTGGCCAGCCGTTCTTTGAATTCCAGCGTCTTGCCTGCGAGCGACGTATCGCTCAGATTCCGCATCTTTTCTTCCAGCGGATTGATCTTCTGTTCAACGATTCTGCGAAGTTTTTTGACTTCCTTCTCATTGGAACCGTTGAACAGTCTATCAAGAATCTTCAGCATGTATGCAGCTCCTTTTTGTGTCAGCAGGGACTTCCGCGCCTCCACAGGGACGACCGGGAAGCCCTTGTTCTCTCACTAAAAATGCGTATATCAATGATATTTTAGCAAACTCTGCATAAGTAGTCAAAACAGGGTACGTATGGAAATATCACAAAGACGAGCGAACGTTTTCAGACAAAGGAAAAGAGAGAAGCTGACTGCTTCCCTCTTTCTTTTTTCTCATTATTTCTCTGCTTCGATCAGACCGTACTTTCCGTCATCACGGCGATAGACCACTGCGGGGCTTTCCGTCTGCGCATCGAAGAACATGAAGAAATTGTGTTCCAGCAGATTCATCTGGAGAATCGCTTCTTCCGGAGACATCGGGGAGATCTGGAACCGCTTCGTCCGCACGATCTCAAATTCCGCATCGGAGGCCGCCGGTTCTTTTTCTTCCATGAACTGCGTGCTCAGCACTTTCTGTTCTTTGAATCTCTTGGCGAGGCGCGTCTTGTATTTGTGGATCTGCCGCTCCACCTTGTCAAAGACCAAATCGATGGACTTGTACATATCGTCAGATTTTTCCACGCCGCGAAGGATGACCCCATCTACATAGACAGTGACTTCACAGGTCCTCGTCATATTGGAAATCCGGAGAAGTACGTTCATTTTGATCGGTCTGTCAAAATATCTCTGGATTTTTCCCGTATGTTTTTCTACATATTGATGCAGGGCATCTGTCATTTCCAGATTTTTCCCTCTGATTGTTAATTCCATAAATAACTCCTCCTTTCATCGCCAGACTGTGCTGTCTGGTTTTCATTAATATTATATAACATTCTTGTAAAGATTTGAAGCTAAAACGCATCGTTCCATGCGCGGCACTTATAGTAAATATCTATATGTCCCAAAAATATTTTTATTCGCTTTGACGGCTTGACAAAGAGCTTCCTTTCTGGGTCGTTTGGCTTTTTCTCACTTCTGCCCGGAACTTCAACTCTTCAGTAAAAAAGAGCCCCGTCATGAGGCTCTTTTCAAAATAGTCACAGGACGCTTGCAAGGAATGCTTTCGTCCGCTCTTCTCTGGGATGAGAGAAGACGTCTTCCGGCGATCCCTCTTCAAGGATCACGCCGCCGTCGATAAACAGTACTCGGTCCGCTACTTCCCGGGCAAATCCCATTTCATGAGTGACGACCACCATCGTCATACCAGCCCGGGCCAGATCCTTCATGACATCCAGCACTTCGTGGACCATCTCCGGATCGAGCGCTGATGTCGGTTCATCGAAAAGGAGCGCTTTCGGCTGCATGGCGAGCGCCCGCGCGATGGCCACGCGCTGCTGCTGACCGCCGGAGAGCTGCGATGGCCGGGCGTCTGCCTTGTCTGCCAGTCCGACCCTCTCCAGAAGGGCCATGCCCCGCTTCCTGGCTTCCTCTTCGCTGATCTTCCGCACTTTCATGGGCGCGAGCATCAGATTTCTGATGACGGACATATTTGGAAACAGATTGAACCGCTGGAAGACCATCCCCACTTCGCGGCGCACTTCATTGATGTTGGATTCGCCGGTAACTGGAATGCCGTTGAAAGTGACGGAACCGCCCGACACGGTCTCCAGCCCGTTCATACACCGCAGCGCCGTGCTCTTGCCGGAGCCGGACGGCCCGATGATGACGACCACTTCCCCTTCCCGCACATGCAGGGAAATATCCTTCAGGACTTCCAGTTTGCCGAAGGATTTTTTGACGTGATCCACAGAGATCATGTATTCAGCACTCATTTCGTCCTCCGTTCCAGGAATCCTACCACACGGGAGATCGCAAGAGTCATCATGAGGTACAGCGCAGCTACGGTGAGCCAGATCTCAAAGGAACCGTAGGTCTGCGCGATGATGAGCTGCCCGCGGCGGGTCAGTTCTTCAAAACCGATGACCGACACCAGAGACGAGTCCTTCAGCATGGCGATGAATTCATTGCCGAGAGGAGGCAGGATATTTCGCACCGCCTGCGGCAGGATGACATAGACCATGGTCTGCCACCACGTGAGGCCAAGGGAGCGGCCCGCTTCCATCTGCCCAGGATCAATGGACTGGATGCCCGCGCGGAAGATCTCGGAAATATAAGCGCCGCTATTGATGCCGCAGGCCATGACAGCGGCAGCAAAAGGCTCGATCTGCTGCCCTGTCGCCATAGGAAGCGCGAAATAGATGAGAAAGATCTGCACAAGAAGCGGCGTGCCGCGGATGCAGTCCGCATAAATGGCCGCCAATATCCGCAGGACTCTGATCTGCGATATGCGCGCGATCCCTACGAAAAGGCCGATAAAAAAGCCTACCGCGACACTCACTGCGGTGATCTCGACCGTCACTGCCGCACCCATGAGGAGGAGCGGCAGCGCACGCTCGATCAGTCCAAAATCAAATGTCATTTGCGATCCTTTCCTGTGCCCGCGCAGCAAATCCCGTTGGCGGGTCCGAAATATTATGCAATGTATTTATTAATTATAAAAAAGTTTGAAATCTCCGTCAATCGAAAGCACACAAAAAGCAGACATCCCCTCGGAACATCTGCTTTTCTTGCATCAGGCTCTGGCTGCTTCGCAGAAGGCCAGCGCTTTTTCAAGCCGCGCCAGCGTCTTCTCCCGGCCGAACAGCACGATCATCTCATACATGCCCGGCCCTTTAGTGACGCCGGTGAGGGCGATGCGGGCCGGTTCGAAAGCGGCCTTGCCCTTGATGCCGGTCTCTTTCATGACGCTCTTGAAGCATGCCGTCACCGCCTCTTCCGTCAGCTCCGGCAGAGCTTTCAGCGCCGCGATGAAAGCTTTCAGGATGACAGCGCTCGTATCCGCTTTCAGGATCTCTACGACGTCAGGCGCTTCAAAGGGTGGCACATCTTCGAAGAAGAGCTTCAGCTGTTCCGGTGCCTGCGCCCCATAAGAGATGCGGTCGTGCATATACCAGACCACTTTCTGCAGCCAGTTCCTCTTTTCATCTGGCAGCGGAGCGGTCACATAGCCTGCTTTTTCGAGGAACGGCAGCACGAAATCGAGGAGTTCTTCCGGGGATAATTTCTTCATGTACTGGAAATTGATCCAGTTCAGCTTTTCAATGTCGAAGACGGCGTCATTTGAGGAAACGCGGTCCATGGAGAACGAACGGATCAGCTCTTCCCGGGAGAAAATCTCCTGCTCCCCTTTCGGCGCCCAGCCGAGGAGCGCCAGATAATTGACGACCGCCTCCGGGAGGTATCCCATGTCCTTATAGGCGGTGACGGAAGTCGCGCCGTGGCGTTTGCTCATCTTCTTATGGTCTGCGCCGAGGATGAGGGAGATATGCCCAAACTCCGGCACCTCATATCCAAGGGCATGATAGATCGCGATCTGCCGGGGCGTGTTGGATAGATGCTCTTCTGCGCGAATGACATGCGTCACGCCCATGAGGGAATCATCCACGACGACGGCAAAATTGTAGACGGGGATGCCGTCCGATTTCATGATGATGAAGTCCCCGACGCCGGACGACTGAAATTCCACATGGCCGCGGACCATGTCATCAAAGGCGATCGTCTCGCCTTCCGGCACGCGGAGACGGACTACCGGTCTGCGGCCTTCCGCCTGATACTGAGCGATCTGCTCTTCCGTGAGATGACGGCAGTGTCCGCCGTATACTGGGGTCTTTCCTTCTTTGAGCTGTTCCTGCCGCTCTGCTTCCAGTTCATCCTGAGAGCAATAGCAGTAATAGGCTTTCCCTTCTGCAATGAGTCGCTGGACCTCTTTCTGGTAGATCGCAAGACGCTCCGTCTGGCGATACGGTCCGTTTGGTCCGCCTACGTCGATGCCTTCATCCCAGTCGAGGCCGAGCCAACGCATGGACTCCTTGATGTTTTCTTCCGATTCCCGCGAAGAACGGCTAAGGTCGGTGTCTTCGATGCGGACGAGGAACTTTCCGCCGGCATGGCGGGCCACCAGCCAGTTGAACAGTGCAGAACGGGCGCCGCCGATATGGAACGGCCCTGTCGGACTCGGTGCAAAACGGACTTTGATTTCTTTTGCCATCTTATGATCTCCTCCTGTAGAGCAGCGCCGACGCCAGAGCGGCGATCCCCTCTCTGCGCCCCACAGCTCCCAAAGTTTCATTGGTTGTAGCTTTTATATTAATCTGTCCCGATGAAATATGCAATGCACCGGCCAGATTTTCCTTCATATTCGCAATGTACGGTGCAAGCTTCGGCGCTTCGGCTATGACGGTGCTGTCGATATTTCCTACGGCATAGCCTTCCTTCCGAATGATCTCTCTCACCTGGCCGAGCAGCTCCAGGCTGGAGATATTGAGATACCGGTCATCCGTATCGGGAAAATAGTGACCGATATCCGGGCAGCCGGCCGCTCCAAGAAGCGCATCCATCACCGCATGGACCAGCACGTCCGCATCAGAATGACCGTCCAGACCGCCTCGTTCGGCGATACGCACGCCGCCCAGGATGAGAGGCCGTCCCTCTGCCAGGCGATGGATATCGTATCCCTGCCCGACGCGAAACGGCGGTATATCGCCTTCTGCTGCCCTAAGCAATCGCTCGCGGTCCTCCGGCACGGTCACTTTGAAATACGCTTCCTTTCCTTCCAGGCACTTCACAGGCACGCCGCAAACTTCGCACACAGAGGCGTCGTCTGTCACATGCATACCTTTCTCCCTCACTTTCTTCATGCAGGCGCGGAACAGGCGAGTCTGCGCACCCTGCGGCGTCTGAGCCCGCATGAGGCGCGACCGGTCCGGCGTGCGGCAGACGAATCCCGAACTGTCCGTGCACTTGATCGTGTCGATGCAGGGCACACAGTAGAGCGCCGCCTGCGTGCCGCTTTCAAGCTCTCGGATCAGGCGGTCGATCGCCGCCCCGTCCACGAGAGGACGCGCTCCGTCATGGATGAGGACCGTTTCCGAAGAAGGCGAAAGCGCCGAGAGGCCGTTTGCGACCGAATCCATGCGCGCCGCACCGCCATCTGCGTACCTGACGGGAATGCGTCCATCCACCCGCCTTACGGACGCAGCGAATGCCTCCCGCTCTGCCGGATCTGTCACAAGGATGATCTCATCAAGAAAAAGACTCTGCATCACATGGTACAGAGTATATTCGATGAGCGGACGTCCGCCGATCTCCTCGAGCAGTTTGTTCCGCCCTGCGCCAAACCGCTCGCCCCGTCCGGCGGCGACAAGGATCATGCTGTTCATACGTTCAGATCTTCCAATTTCGCAAAGATCATCCGGCCCATCGAATTCTGAAGAACCGAAGTAATGATGACAGGCACTTCATGACCGATGGCACGGCTGCCATTCTCCACAACGATCATCGTACCGTCTTCCAAATAGGCAACGCCCTGATTCTCCTCGCGGCCCTGCTTCACCAGTTGAACGAAGAGCTGTTCGCCGGGGATCACCGTGGGCTTCACTGCGCTGGCCAGATCGTTCAGATTCAGCACAGCCACGCCCTGCAGCTCGGCCACTTTATTCAAATTGTAATCGTTCGTGATGATCTTGAGATTTTTTTCGCGGGCCAGCTTCACCAGCTTGGAGTCCACTTCGTTCACATCTTCAAAATCATCCGTCACGATACGGATCGCTTCTTTGTTGCTCTTGCGGAACTGGTTCAGGATATCCAGACCGCGGCGGCCGCGGTTCCGCTTCAGCACATCCGACGAGTCGGCGATCTTCTGCAGTTCCTCCAATACGAAGACCGGCACGATGAGCTGCCCTTCCAGAAAGCCGCTGCGATAGACGTCTACGATGCGCCCGTCGATGATGATATTCGTATCCAGCAGTTTTCCGCTGGAACCGTCTTTTGGTTTTTCTTTGCTCTTCGTTTTGGCTTCCGCATGCAGGTGGAGCCAATTCACCAATTCATTCCGCTTGCTGATGCAGAGATGGATACCAAGGTAACCGAGGATGATACTGAGCACCACGGATACATAGGGCCCGATATAGGGCACACGGTCAAAGGCGATGCCCACCAGATTGGCGATGATCAGACCCAGGAAGAGCCCTGCCGTACCGAGAACGAGATCCTGCGTGGAGATCGTGGAGAGCGACTTTTCCGCCCATGACGTAAAAGCGAAAAGGCTCCGGATGAGATACGGAGAAACGGCATTGCCGATGAGCCCGCCCACGACAGCTCCGATCAGCATGAATGCTAGTGAAAGGAACGTCACCCCGAGGATGGTCTCGGACAGGAACGTATACGGCAGGACAGAAGCCAGCAGCGAATCGGACTGGCTGAACAGCACGATCCCGAGCACACTGAAGAGCAGTATGAACGTTGGTCTTAATATTTTCTCAAGCATGAAAGTATCCTCAATTCAGCGTATGATAGACAGCCGACATGTCGGCGTCAGATTGGCAGGTGACAAATCACTAAAATGTAACATATATTTTATCATAGAAACAAGTTTTCTGCCAAACATACAGGGATTTCTCATGAATTTCTTAAGATCAGTCAGCCTGCCTTTTCAATACGGCCAGCGCTTCGCTGACTTTTTCCACGTAAAACACTTGCACCGGCCGAGTCTGCTTTGCAAGAAATGCCTCCGCTTCTTTTTTATTGCCTGCGGGGAGGAGGAAACGATCCATCTGCATCTTCATCGCTTCTTTCAGACGCAGCCCCACATGAGAAACGGGGAGCACATCGCCAGTGAGCCCGATCTCCCCCATGGCCGTCATATTTCGCGGGATCGGCGCATCCCATTTGACGGATACCACAGCGAGCGCCGCCGCCAGATCGGCCGCCGTTTCCCGGACTTTGAAACCGCCTGCCACATTGAGATAGACGTCATCTTCCGAGAAAGGCACGCGCGCCCGCTTTTCGAGGACCGCCAGCAACACGATCATCCTGTTATAGTCGTAGCCTACAGAGATCCGCCGGGGCACCGCCAGTACGGAGCGTACGGAAAGGGCCTGGATCTCTGCCAGAATGGCCCGCTGTCCTTCCATGCAGGCGGCGACGATACTGCCTGCGGTTTCCGCCCCGCGCCGCTGCAGCAGATAGGCGGACGGATCTTCGATCCCCACCAGTCCTTCGCGGTTCATCACAAAGAGCCCAGATTCTGCCGTAGAGCCGAACCGGTTCTTCACTGTGCGGAGGATGCGGAACTGATAGCTCCTGTCTCCTTCCAGATACAGCACGACATCCACCATGTGTTCCAGGAGACGCGGTCCGGCCAGATTGCCTTCTTTCGTCACATGTCCCACGATGAGCACCGTGATATTTTCTTCTTTTGCAAGGCGGACCAGGAGCGCTGTGCAGTCCCTGATCTGCGCCGGACTTCCCATGGGAGACGCGGTCTCCCCCATGTACATAGTCTGGATGGAGTCGACCACAAGCACTTTCGGTCTGAGCTTTTTGGCTTCTGCAAGCACATCGCCAAGATCGGCTCCGGACATGACGAAGCACCGGTCGCCGTCCACGTGAAGGCGATCGGCACGCATCTTGATCTGCATCTCCGATTCCTCGTCGCTGCAGTAGAGCACAGACTTGCCTTCTTCACATACGGCGCGGCAGATCTGAAAGACCAGCGTCGATTTCCCGATGCCCGGTTCACCGCCAAGGAGGATGACCGCGCCCTGCACCAGGCCGCCGCCGAGGGGCCTGTCTACTTCGGGCATATGGAGCAGGAAACGGCCATGCTGGCTGGTCTCAATAGAGGACAGCTTCTGCGGATTTTTTGACGCGTGCAGGGACGCCAGAGGCTGAACGGCTGCAGAAGAAGTCCGCTCGGTCCGCTCTTCCATGGTATTCCATTCGCCGCACACGGGGCAGCGCCCCATCCAGCGGGGCGACTCTGCGCCGCAGTTGGCGCAGACGAATTTCACCTTGACTTTATTTCCCGCCATCATATGCTCCCATCATTCAAGTCTACAGATTTATTATAGCAAGATTCCCTCATGAAGGGGAAAGAAATCATTTCTATTTTTCATCGAACAGATTTTCTTTTCTCTGCGGATCGAGTCAAAAGAAAATCTGTTCCCTTTTAGCTATAGAAAAAGAGCCCTTCCCTTCTACAGGAAAGAGCTCTTTCTTTTCATCAGCCGGCTGTCCCTTCCATCGTTTTCATCGCGGCCTCCCGTTCCTTTTTTCGCATCGTGTGCCACTGGGTGCTGCATTCTTTAGAACAGAAAACGGAGCGGCGGTCATGAGAATCCGTGATGACTACTTTCTTTCCGCAGTTTCGACACTGAAACGTGCGTGTCTCCTTTTTGCCGCGCTTTACCCGTTTGGAATGCTTCCAATACAGATTCTCACAGCGCTGCGAACAAAATTTAGTGCGCAGGTCATTGTCCTCTGTGACGCGCACTTCCTCACCGCAGTGCTTGCACTTGAACATGCGGATGGCCGGTTTGTTCGGATCGGAGATGATGGGCGTGCCGCCAAATGCCCGGCCGCCGTGACGATTCGCGTACCGGCAGCAGTCCGGACAGCAATATTTCTGACTGTACTGATGCGGATAAAACGTCGTGCCGCACACCGGACATTTCTTTTTTTCCAGCCGCCATGCGGGAACGATCTTCTCTTTTGTCGCCATACTTTCCCCCTGCGGCAGCCCTTTCTCTGAGCTGCCCTCCATTTCTTTATTCCTATTCTCTCCGATTGGCCGCAGCTTGTCAACGCTGCGCCGGTCCGCGCGAAAACATAAAGAAAAGACGGGACCGCCGGGCCCCGTCTCTTGCTATGACTTTTACATCAGGCCATAGTCTTTGAGCATCTGGATGATGTGTGCTTTTTCACTTTCACTGGCTTCTACCATGGGAAGGCGGAATTTTCCGCCGGGCAGCCCCAGAAGGTTCACTGCCGTCTTCACAGGGATCGGGCTCGTAATGAAGAAGAGCCCCTTATTGATCGGATAGGTCTTCTTGTGGAGCTCAAAGGCTTTTTTCACATCGCCTTTTTCGTAGGCATCCACCATGGCCAGCATATCATCGCCGATAATGTGGCTGGAAACGCTGATGATCCCCACACCGCCGGCCGTAAGGATCGGATAGGTGTAGGAGTCGTCGCCGCTGTAGACCATGAAGTCTTCCGGAAGCAGCATCTTCTCCTGGGTGACCTGATCCCAGTTCCCAGTCGCATCCTTGATCCCTACGATGTTCGGGCAGGCATCGACCAACCGCGTGATCGTTGCAGGCTGGATGCACGCGCTGGTGCGCCCCGGCACATTGTACAGGATGACCGGAAGATGGATGGCGCTCGCGATGGCCTTGAAATGCTGGAACATCCCTTCCTGGGTGGGTTTCACATAGTAAGGCACGATGGCCAGCACCGCATCCACGCCAAGTTTTTCCACTTTTTTGGCAAACGCGATGGAAGCCGCCGTATCGATCTCGCCGACATTGCCGATGACCGGGACTTTTTGGCCTTCCGCTTTCGCCCCGACCGCTTTCACCATGCAGTCGTACAGTTTGAGTTTTTCTTCTTCAGAGAGCACAGCGCCTTCGCCGGTCGTACCGCCGACCAGGATGCCTTCCGAGCCGTGTGCAATCAGGTGTCTGGCCAGAGCGGCCGCGCTTTCATAATCTACAGCGCCGTCTTCAGCAAACGGCGTGATCATCGCAGTGATGACGCGTCCAAAATTCTTCATAAGGCATATCTCCTTTCCCTTCGCAGAGAGCCTGCGTCAAATCAAATCATTGGCGATCATGTATTCAGCGATCTGGAGCGCATTCAGCGCGGCCCCCTTCCGGATCTGATCCCCGCAGACCCAGAGGTTGAGCCCGTTAGGCGAGACGAGATCTTTCCGGATACGGCCGACGAGCACATCGTTTTTATTGGACGTATCAAGCGGCATGGGGTATTCCTGTTCCTGCGGATCGTCTTTCACCGCAGCGCCGGGGAAGGCATTGATGGCCTTTTTCGCCGCTTCCACGGAGACCGGCGCCTCCGTTTCGATATAGATGGACTCCGCATGGCTCCGCACGACCGGTACGCGCACCGCTGTAGGCGTGATGCCAATGGAATCATCATGGAAGATCTTGTGGGTCTCGTTCACCATCTTCATCTCTTCCTTCGTGTAGTCCGTGTCGAGGAAGACATCGATCTGCGGGATGAGATTGTACGCGATGGGATAATGTTTTGCCAGGCTGGCGCTCGGGAGGATGCGCGGCTCGTAGGTCTCCCCTTGCGCCGCGGCCGCCGTTTCGCCGTAGAGTTCATCGATCCCTTCTTTCCCTGCGCCGGAGACCGCCTGATAGGTGCTGACGACGATACGGCGAATGGGGGAAATATCATGAATGGGCTTCAGCGCCATGAGCATGATGATCGTGGAGCAGTTCGGATTGGCGATGATCCCGTGATGTTTTTTGATATCTTCTGGATTGATCTCCGGAACGACGAGCGGCACCTCCGGATCCATGCGGAATGTGCTGGAGTTGTCGATGACGACCGCCCCGCGCTTTACAGCTTCCGGCGCGAGCGTCTTGCTGATGCTTCCGCCCGCAAAGAGAGCGATATCGATATGTTCAAAAGATTCCGGCCGGGCTTCTTCTACAGTATATTCGTGTCCGCATACGGAGATCTTCTTTCCTGCAGAACGGGCCGATGCCAGCAGTTTCAGGCTGGCGAAAGGAAACTGTCTTTCTTCGATCAGGCGGATGAATTCCTGCCCAACGGCGCCGGTCGCGCCGAGAATGGCTACATTCGGGAGACGACTCATCTGTTGGATTCCCCTTTCTCAGTCCAGATAATGTTCCAGGCCATAGGTGACGCCCGGGACAGATACGACTTTCCGGCAGGCCAGCATGACGCCGGGCATAAAGGATTTCCGGTCAAGCGAATCATGACGTACCGTCAGGATCTCGCCATAGCCGCCGAAAAGCACTTCCTGATGCGCCACATAGCCAGGCAGACGGACGCTGTGGATGGTGATGCCGTCATATTTGGCGCCCCGTGCGCCGGGGATGCTTTCCGTCGTCTTATCTTCTTCCAGTGCTTCCGTCCGTGCCTTAGCCATCTTTTCTGCAGTGAGCTTGGCCGTACCGGACGGCGCGTCGTACTTTTTATTGTGATGCAGCTCGATGATCTCCGCATTGGGCAGATATCTGGAAACTTTTTCGCAGATCTCCATCATGAGCACGGCGCCGAGGGAGAAATTCGGCGCGATGAGCGCATGAGCGCCTGTCTTTTCTGCGATGGCAGACAGCTCCTTCCGCTGCTCCGCCGTGAGGCCAGTCGTACCGATGACGATGTGGACCCCTGCGCTGAGCACTTTTTTCGCATTTTCAAAGATCACTGCAGGGCTGGTGAAATCCACCACCACATCCGGTTTCGCCGCGGCAAGCGCTTCGTCCAGCGTCGCGGCGATCCTGATGCCATTCGACGCAAGTCCCGCCGCTTCGCCGGCGTCTTCTCCGCAGTGCTTTGGATCGACCGCTCCGGTCAGCTCCAGATCTTTTTCGCCTGCCAGTGTACGCACGACTTCACTGCCCATGCGGCCGGCAGCGCCGTTCACCAATACATGAATCATACCGAAAACCTCCTTCAGCGTTCCTGCGCCGTGTTTACAGCGGCCAGCCACGCCCGTATATTCTGTATAATCTTTAACTTACTATAAAAAGTTCAGACCGTCAATGAAAAAAACTCATTTAACTTTTCTATCGCCGCTATCATTGCCATGCACGGCCGCCCGCAGCTCTCTGGCCGACTGGACGGCGCTCTCGTTGGGCGGACGGTTTCCGGAGATCATCCAGGCGATATCCTGAATGTGTTCTTCTTCCGAAAGCAGCACCGCCTTCGTCAGCGTGTGGCCTTCGGCGACCATCTTCCGGATGCTGTAATGGGCGTCCGCCATGCTGGCCGTCTGCGGCATGTGCGTGATGCAGAGCACCTGCACGGACTGAGAAAGGTGGCGGATCTTTTTTGCCACGCGAAGCGCCGCGCCGCCGCTGATTCCGGTATCGATCTCATCAAAGACCAGCGTCTGACAGGAAAAGAGATGCGCCATGATGTCTTCGATGGCCAGTGAGATGCGGGATATCTCCCCGCCGGACGCGGTCTGCCTCATGGGACGGAGGGGCTCGCCGGGGTTCGCAGAGAAATAAAAATCCATCGCTGCCGCGCCGGATGATGCCGGAGCCTCCGCTTCTTCCAGATGCAGTTCCAGCACGGCGTGCTCCATGTTCATTTCCCGCAGAGCTTCCGTGATCGCGCGGCAGAGCGCGCCCCCCTTTTCCCTGCGCAGTCCGTTCAGCACGCGGCTCTTCTCCATCACATCTTTCGTAAGGCGCTGGAATTCCTCCTGCATCCGCCCGTTGTCATAGACCTGCTCGTGCAGCGTTTCATATTCATCCTGCGCCTTTTTCCAGTAGTCCAATACGTCGGAAAGGGACGGACCATACTTGCTCTTGAGCTGCGTGAGCGTATCATCCCGCTCCTGAAGAACAGCCAGCTCTTCTTCTGAAAATTCCGCCGAATCCGCATAGGACTCAAGATCCGAGATGGCATCTTCCACGGCATACAGCGCGTTTCTGAGGCCACCGTCTATCTGACCAAACGCCGGGTCATACTTCACAAGTCCGCTCACCCGTCCGGAAGCATCGGCCAACCCACTCTGCACGCCGGCATCTCCGGTGAGGAGATCCAGCGCCCGGTGGAGCTCGACATAGATCTTTTCGTGATTTTCCAGTACGCTGAGCCGGCTCCGCACCGCTTCATCTTCTTCCGGTTCCTCGATATTGGCCCGTTCGATCTGTTCGATCTCCCACTGGAGAATGTCGAGCCGCCGTTCGCGCTCCTGCTTTTTCTCCCGGAACTGTTCCAGCGAATCCCGGAGCGCTTTCCATTTGGCAAAGAGTGCCGCATAGTCTTCCCAAGCACGCCGAAGCGTCTCATCGGAATGATCCACCAGGTAGCGGCAAAATTCTGCAGAAAGGAGCTCCGCATTATCATTCTGCTCATGCAGACGCACCAGCCGGCTTCCCAGCTTTTCCAGCTGTTTGACCGTACAGAGCGCCCCGTTCACCGTACAGATGCCCCGACCGTTGCGGTTCATCTTGCGGGAGATGATGATCTCTTCTTCCCCGTCGACGCCCATCTCTTCCAGAAGAGGCGTGAGTGATGGATCGGAAGAAAAGACGCCTTCCACCCGGAAAAAGTCCTTGCCGCTCCGAATGAGGTCTACTGAGGCTCTGCGCCCTAAAAGGATCGCCAGCGCATCCATCAGGATAGACTTCCCCGAACCGGTCTCGCCGGTAAAGACGGTCGCGCCGGGTCCAAGGTCGATCCAGGTGTCCTCGATGATCGCGAAATTCATGATATGAAGACTTTGAAGCATCTTATGCCGCCTCGCCTTACGCTTTCAGAAACTGCTGGATCCGCTTGACGAATTCCGGCACATCCTCCACATTTCTCATGATGACAAGGACTGTATCATCGCCGGCCAGCGTCCCGATGACCTCTTTATTATCCGCATGGTCAATGGAAAAAGCGATGGACTGTGCCGACCCCGGCAGGGTGTGGATGACGATGAGATTCATGCTGCTGTCGATGCGCGTCACCGCCTCCTGAAAAAGCATCGCCACGTGGTTGTTCGACATGACATGCTTCTTTTCCGTAGACAGCGCATAGCGATAGCGCCCATTCTTATAAGGCACTTTCACCAGCATCAGCTCCTTGATATCCCGAGACACGGTGGCCTGCGTGACGACGATGCCCTCCTTCTGGAGCGCAGCAGCCAGCTCTTCCTGCGTCTCGATGACCTGATTCTGAATGATCTCTTTGATTTTCATGATTCTGTAGCGCTTCATATAAGTGATCCTTTCCTGTGGATACCCTCCGCTATAAGCAATCGCTCAGGTAGCAATGATCTTGGGAAACAGACGGGAACTGATGGTGGAGAAAAAGTCCTGATCGGCAAAACGGATGAACCGGATCTCTTTATGCACACAGCGCACGCAGAGGCATTCATTCCGACATATCTTGTATTCTCCGTTCCCGTCCAGAGAGATGTGGAGCTTCTTTTCACGGTCCGGCAGCTGGATGCGCACCAGATCGTCCATGGGGAGCACCATGGAGAAATTCTGGATCATATGGGGACAGATAGGCACGATGAGCATGCTCTCCGCACGGCTGTCCAGGATCGGTCCGCCGCAGGACAGGGCATAGCTCGTCGAACCGGTGGGCGTGGAGATCACCAGACCGTCTGCGGGATACTGCTGAAAAAAGCGGTCGTTGATCCAGAGTCTGAGACGGGCCATGCGGCCGATGGTATTGTGTCCGATGACGATATCATTCAGCGCATCGGGAAGCTTTGTTTCCGACCCGTCCTCATGGCGAATGAACGCGGACAGGAAGACCCGCTTCTCCACATTGTATCTGCCTTCCCGGATCTCCTGAAACCGCTCTTTCATATTGGCCGGCGAAATGGCATTCAGAAATCCCAGCTCCCCCATATGGATACCGACGAGCAGGATCGGATAGGGAGCCATCTCCCGGGCCGCCTGGAGAAAGGAACCGTCTCCTCCAATGGAGAATCCCACTTCCGTGTGTGTCCCCAGCCATTCCAAACTGCGGTAATATTCGCTTTTCAGATAGATGTGGCGCTCCTCGAAAAAAGCACGGACGTTCCCAGGAAGAAAAAAATGAAAACCTGCTTCCTGCAGCGCCGGAACCAGTTCCTTAAAAAAGAGATAGACCTCTTCTTTTCCTGTATTGGGAAATACAGAGACATTCATATGACTCACCCTTTCAGCGCCTGATGCGCTGTTTCTACGACTTCTCTGACCGTTTCTTCCGAAGGATAGGCCCTCTCCGGAGCAGGGTCAGGCATCCACCGAAGCAGCGCAAGGAACTCGATATTTCCGGAGCCGCCCTTGATCGGCGAATAGGTGATCTGCTCCGTCATAAATCCTTCTTCTGCGGCACGACGGAGCACTTCCTGTATGACCTCTCTGTGCGTCGCCGCCTCCCGCACGATGCCCCCCTTGCCGACTTTCTCACGCCCCGCTTCGAACTGCGGTTTGATGAGAATGACCATGCGGCCGTCCTTCTTCAGGATCGACCGGGCGGCCGGCATGATCTTCAGGACGGAAATGAAGGAAATATCGGTCGCGATCATATCGACGGGCTCTCCCAGCGTTTCCAGCGTCACATCCTTGATGTTCGTTTTCTCCAGATTGATCACACGGCTGTCCTGGCGAAGTTTCCAGTCCAGCTGATTGTATCCCACGTCGATGGCGTAGACTCTGGCTGCGCCGTGCTGGAGCGCGCAGTCTGTAAATCCTCCGGTGGAGGCGCCGATATCTGCCATGACGATGTCTTTCATGGGCAATGCAAAGGACTGGATCGCTTTTTCCAGCTTATAGCCGCCGCGTCCCACATAGGGCATGACGTGCCCTTTGATGCGAAGACGGGCATCTGTCGGTACCTTTGTCCCCGGTTTATCTACAGGCACATCATTGACCAGAATGATCCCTGCCATGATGTGCCGCTTGGCATTTTCACGGCTCTCAAAGAACCCCTCTTCCACAAGGAGCACGTCGAGCCGTTCTTTTTTTATCTTCTGCATGTACGATCCCTTTTCGTTATTTCGTTCGATGGAGCAGCCAGGCCGCAAGCTCTCGAAACGGCTTCGCCTCGTCCCCAAGAGGCGCGAGCGCCTCCCGCGCCAGATTTGCTTCTTCTTCCGCCAGACGGCGCGCACCGTCTGCCCCTGCCAGCGAAACATATGTAGCCTTGTGCATCACCGCATCCTGGCCGGGGTTCTTTCCCATCTCCTCCAGAGTGCCGCCCGCATCCAGCAGATCGTCCGTGATCTGAAAGAGCTGCCCCAGATGGATCCCATACTCATGAAGCTCCGCAGCTTCAATATCTCCTGCTTCCGCAATCGCCGCCGCCATATCAAGGGGCGCACAGAGAAGGCACCCCGTTTTGCAGCGATCCAGTGTGCGAAGCTCTGCCGGAGTCAACAGGCGGCCTTCCGCTTCGATATCCTGAGCCTGACCGCCCACCATGCCTTCCGGCCCGGCCGCCTTTGCTAGGAGCATGATCAGCCGGCAGCGGATCTCCGGTGCGGCAGCGGGCAGACCGGTCAAAAGTTCAAACGCATACGTGAGTAGCCCGTCGCCTGCCATGGTGGCCATCCCTGCGCCGTACACTTTATGATTCGTCAGTTTTCCCCGCCGGTAATCGTCGTTGTCCATCTGCGGCAGATCGTCGTGAATGAGAGAATAGGTGTGGACACATTCGATCGCGCAGGCGGCATCGATATATGGCGCAGAAGGGACACGGAAAAGATCCAGCCCCATCAAAAACAGTGCCGGCCGAATGCGTTTGCCTCCCGCCAGAAGACTGTAATTCATCGCATCGTACAGCGTGCGGTGCGCAGGCTCTTTCGTCTGCAGCAGCTCCTGCAGACGCGACTCCACGAGCCGCTTCTTTTCCTGCAAAATCGATTGGATCATAGGCCCTCCTTCTCTGTCTGTTTAATTATACACAATCGCGCGCGATTATACATAGATTTTATAGAAATCCTCCTGTCGGCAAAGAGAGCACACAAAAAGCGGGCCCGCAGGCCCGCCCTTTCACAACCATGATGCAGCGCTCAGCACTGATGCTCTTTTGCAATGGCATCGAGGATCGCATTGATGAAGCGATAAGAGCCTTCCCCGCCAAAATCCTTGGCCATGAGAACCGCCTCATTGATGACGACGCCTTTGTCCGCACTGCCTTCCGGAGGATACAGCAACTCTGCCGCGCCGAGCCGGAGGATGGTCTTATCCACGATATTCAGCTGGCTGAGTGACCATTTCCGAAGATGGGAAGAGATCTCCCCGTCGATCTCTGTGAGATGGGCTTCTACCGCCTGGATCAGTCCTCTGGCAAACGCCAGGTCACTGCCCTCTGCCTTCTCCGTCACAGTCGAATCAAGAGCTTCATCCGGCTCCGGATTCAGATCCAGCGAATACAGGACCTGCAGCGCATATCTTCTCGCAGTTCTTCTCATGAAATACCTCTTCACTTCACAATCTTCAGAATGTCGATATTGACAGCACGGACCGGTGCCTCCAATGGCCGGAGCGCGTCCCACACGGCCTGCTGCAGTTCCCTGCCCGTTTTTGCAAGCGTCCTGGCCGACGTGACGGACACAGAGACATCCACAAAGAGGCCGTCCTCTTCCGCATGGATCATGATCCCCGGCGTACTCTTTCGTCCCCACACCTGCGTCAGTCCGCTCAGGAGCGACTGAAATCCTTCCGGAGGTACGATCGACGCATCAGAAAAGGCAGAGACCGCTCTCTGGACCGCATCGGATATCTCGACAAAGAGAGCTTCCCGTTTTTGCCGCTCTTCATCCGCCATGGCTAAAACGCCCTTCCTGCCCAAAAATAATGCCCTGAACGAAGATATCCACTGTCGCGACGCCGAGTCCCGCCGATTCGAGGAGTGCTTCCTTCACGCGCTCCTGCACGCGAAGCGCCACCTCGGGCGCGCGAACACCGTGATACAGGAGCAGATACAGCGCGGCGTTCACCTTGCCTTCGCGCACAGAGATATGCACGCCCTCTGCATCCTCTCCCACGATGCGGGAAGACAGCGCACCGCCAAAGCGGCTGTCCATCCCCGCTACACCGGGCACTTCCAGACAGGCATCTCGCACCAGCACGGCCAGTGCCTTATCCGCCACACGCACGAGTCCATGATCAGCGGCGATCTCTGCGACATCCATGGGACACTCTCCCAAAACTTAAGCGCGTTCGAGATAAGCGCCGCTGCGGGTATCGATGCGGAGCACATCGCCTTCATTGATGAACAGCGGTACTTTGACCACATAGCCTGTTTCCAGTTTGGCCGGTTTGACGCCGCCCGTTGCCGTATCGCCGCGGATACCTGGCTCCGTCTCTACGACTTTGAGTTCCACCGAATTCGGGATATCGACGCCGATAACGGTACCGTTGAAGAAAAGGACCGTGATCTCCATTTCTTCTTTGATGAAGTTCAGCGCATTGCCGAGCTGTTCCTTCGTCAGCATGATCTGATCATAGGTCTCTACGTCCATGAAATAGTACGACCCTTCGTCACCATAAAGGTACTGCATCGGTTTGCGTTCCACCTGAGCATTCGGCACTTTTTCACCGGCATTGAACGTACGCTCCACGACGGACCCGGTCTGCAGATTCTTCAGTTTCGCACGGACAAAGGCTGCGCCTTTCCCAGGTTTTACGTGCTGGAATTCTACGACCTGCCATACCATACCGTCAATTTCGATCGTTACACCCGGACGGAAATCATTACTCGAAATCATACTGTTCATCCTCCTGTTAGACGCATAAAAATTCTTTGGGGAATTTCGTCAAAATGGAAATTCCATTGGCTTGTATTGCTGCCGTATCTTCGATACGGACTCCGCCGATTCCCGGAAGGTAGACGCCCGGCTCGATGGTCTCGATCATGCCGGCGGCAAGGACGGTCTTGTCCCGCGGCGCCAGCACCGGCGTCTCATGGATCTCAAGCCCCACGCTGTGCCCCAGCGCGTGCGTGAAATACTGATCCAGCTCCTTTGTCTTCAAAAACTCCCGGGCTTTCTGATCGATATCGCAGGCCCTCTCTCCGGCTTTGAGCAGTCCCTCGATATGGAGAACGCACTCCAGCACGGAATCATAGAGAAAACGCTGCCGCTCCGTGATGGCCCCCACCGCGACAGTGCGGGTGATATCCGAATGATACCCCTGATAGATCGCACCGAAGTCAAAGGTGATGAGATCCCCCTCTTCGATGCGCTTATCCGTCGCCGTGCCGTGCGGGTAAGCCGACCGCCAACCAGAAGCGACGATCGTGTCAAAGGATTTTCCTTCTGAACCCGCCTCCATCATCGCGCATTCCAGAGCAGTGCGAAGCTCCGCTTCCGTTTTGCCCCTCTGTATGAGCGACACGATACGCCGGAACCCTTCATCAGAGATTCGGCAGGCTTCGGCGATCTTTGCGATCTCCTCTTCCGATTTGATCTGACGAAGCCGGTCGGCTTCACAGAAAGAAAAGACCGCTTTCGGCATGGCTTCGTGAAACGCCAGGTACATGCGGTAAGTCAGGACCGGTTCGATGCCGATCTTCTGGGCATGGTGCTTTTCTGCCAGAGACGCTACCGTTTCCGCCAGACGGCCGGCGCACTCCACGACGGTAAAGCCTTTTGCCTCTTCCTTTGCCTGTTCCGTATACCGGCTGTCCGTCAACAGATAATTCTCTGTCTCCGTGAGAAAAAGATAGCTGTCCGAACCGGTAAAACCGCTGATGTACCGGCAGTTTTCATCTTTCTGAATGAAAGCGGCGTCAACGGCATCATTCCGCAGAAATTCTGCTGTTTTTTCCAGATCCAGCAATGCATGCTCGCCTCTTTTCCATTCATTGTATCATTTTACAGTATCTCACAAAAATGCACAATAGCCGCCCCTCCCGGCACGTCGGTCAGGTAAGGCCATGCAGGTGTTCCTGCGAATTCAGGAGATACAGCCAGCTCTGCTCCTCTCCATAATAATGAATGCAGGAAATGTTGGCATTCCCCTGGCAGAAATGCCACGCAGTATGAAGAGGAAGGCCGAGCATACCACACAGGATCGTCCGGATCGCCGCTCCGTGACTCACGATGATGTAGGTCTTATTATCTCCTTTTGCGATGAGCTTCTTCATCCCCGCCATCGTGCGCTCCTGTACCTCCTGAAAGGTCTCTCCCCCCTCGATGCGGAGTCTGTCAGGCGCTCGGTACATCGTCTCCACTGCGCCGGGCCAGCGCGCCTCGATCTCGTCATAAGTGAGACCTTCCCACGCCCCGAAGCAGATCTCCTGAAATTCCGCCATGACGGCCGGCTCTTCGTGAAGGCGCTCTGCGATGGCCTCCGCCGTCTTTCTCGCCCGCTCTAAAGGGCTGGTGAAGATACCGTCCACGGTCCTGCCGTCGAACCACCGCGCCGCAAGGCCCGCCTGCGCAAGGCCGGTCTCGCTGAGCGGTACGTCGGTCGATCCCTGGTATCTCCCGGACTGATTCCATGTGGTCTGACCATGACGGACAAAGTAAAAGCAGATCATTTACAGAACACCTCTTTCCATGCGCAGAGCAGCCGGTCATTTTCTTCCTGCGTTCTGACAGCAACACGGATGAACGTATCGTCCAGCCCCTCATAATTGCCGCAGAGGCGGATCTTCAAATAAAAGGGGGCAAGACACCGGGCAAGCCATGTCCCGTCCCGTCCGTTCGTCAGACGGAGGAGGAAAAAATTGACGGTCCCATCATAAACATGGATCCCGGGCAGCGCGCGGAGTGCTTCATCCATGCGGCGCCTCTCCGCTTTCATATAAGTCTGAGAATCTCTGATATACGCCTTATCCTGCACCGCTTCCCGCATATAGAGCTGTGCCGGTCCATTCACATTCCACGGACACAGCATGCGGGAAAGCTGTGCCGCATGCGCAGGCGATGAAACAGCCGCCCCGATGCGCAGTCCCGGGACCGAATAAAATTTCGTGAGCGACAGCAGGATCACCAGCCGCGGATGAGAGGACACATAGGAGCGGAAGCTGCAGCTGTCTCCGAGGAAATCGATGAAGGATTCGTCTACCACGAGCCAGCCTTCCGCCTCTTCCGCCGCTTTCAGAAAAGACAGAAATGTTTCTCTGGACAAAAGCTGCCCATCAGGATTATTCGGATGACCCACAAAAAGCAGCGGATGCGGCGGGAGTTTCCTTAAAAAATCTGTATCCTGCAGCTGAAATCCGCGGTCCCTGTCCAGAGGAAAAGAGATGACCGGAACACCGGACGCTTCCGCGGCAAAGCGGTACTCGCTGAACGACGGCGCCGGCACATAAACGGCCGACGGCCTGACTGCACGCACCAGCGCATACATCAGTTCCGTCGCCCCATTTCCGCAGGTGATCTCCCCTTCCGGCACGCCATAGCGCCGGCTGAGCGCCGCTTTCAGCGCCCGGCATTCGCTGTCGGGATATCGGCCGGCTTCCCGATCAAATGACGCAAGGACCGCCGCCCGTCCGCGGGGAGACAGCCCCAGCGGATTGATGTTGACGCTGAAATCCAAGATCTTTTCCCGCTCCTCTTCCGGCAGTGCAAAGATCTCACCGCCGTGGCCGTGGTCTGTCTTTTGCTTCATTTCTTTCATTTACTGCTCCCTGATCGTCATGCCCCCATTGGTGATATGCACACAGTCAATAAATGAGACCTGCTCCCGCATGGCTTCATCCATCTGCCGCCGAACGGGGCCTTCGTCATCCTGCTCATCAAGCAGCAGTCCCAAAACGGTCCCGCTGTGCGCGGCGATGACGCCTCGTCCGCCGGCTTTTCGCCCTGCTTCATAAAACGGCTCCAGCGCCTCCTTGTACAGGATCTTCTGATTGGCAAAAGCGCTGATCGTTGCGGCCTCTCCGATCCGATCGACCGAACCGGTCCGAAGCCCCTCAATGCAGAGCGACACCGCCCGTCGGATTTCCTCTTCATTTTCCTTCTGCATGGCGATGAGATCTTTTCGCACATTGAAGGCGAGCGTATCCACTTCCCCGCCGCAGTCGTACACGAGGATCTTTGCCGCCGGAGATGGACCGAGCCGCTTCAGCACCGCGCCGCCGCGATAATCGAACTGGACGATCCCCGGATAAAACGTGCCGTCGCTCGGCTCGATGGCGATGGCAATGGCAGCAATCTCCTCCGGCAACAGCAGGCAGCCGCAGGCGAGCGCCGTCGCCTGACAGACCGCGCTGATATCCGCCGTGCTGGAAGCCATGCCCTTCCCCATGGGAATATCGGACGTCAGATGGATGTCTACCGCAGCGGATTCCTTTCCCAGATACCGCAGCGTGAGCTCCCGCGCCAGATCAGATTTCTCCGGCAGTCGGGACGGAGACCGCGCCAGGCGGCTTTCTGCGCGGGAGTATCGGTCGATGGGGCAGGTGATCATAAAGGATGTCCCCCAGCCGTATCCCTGGATCAATTCTCCGCATGAGCCGGGAGAAGCCACTACATGAGCCATACGTTTCCTCGACATAAAACAACGAACAAAACGGCCATCACCAGCTCGGATACCTCCGTTACACAGCCGTAGGTGTCCCCCGTCGTGCCGCCGATCTTGCTGACGACCCACTGATTGGCTGCCAGTCCTGTGAGCAGCCCGGCCCCGGCCAGAACAAGATATGTCATGCCAAAATACAGTGAGGGAAGGAGCGCTGTCACAAATCCGATCAGCACCGCATGACGGCTCCGATACGCCGCAAACGCTTTTCCAATGCCGTAAGGCCGGGCATAGGGGTATTCACAGATACTGATCACCATATTGAGCCGCCCGATGGCTGGCATGGCGATCAGGAGCACATAAAGAGAAACGCCCGCCTCTGCCAGCGCAAAGGTCTTGATCAGCACGAGAAATACGAAGGCCAAAAGGCCGAACGAGCCAACGCAGCTGTCTTTCATGATCTCCAGCATTCGTTCCCGGCTCCGGCCGGACAGGAGCCCGTCACAGGTATCCATGAGCCCGTCCGCGTGCATCGCCCCCGTCACGGCAAATTCCCCTGCAACGAGGAGGATCGCCGTCAGATATGGTGTTTCCATGGGAGCGGTGGCAAAATAAATGAGGGACAGAACGAGTCCGATGACCATCCCGATGACCGGAAACCAGGACACGCTCTTTCCAAAATCTTCTTCTTTCCATTCCGTCTGCCGAAACAGATGGATCCGAGTCAAAAACTGAAGACCGATCAAAAACGAACGCATACTTTCACCTTATCAGCAGGCATACCGTCATGGCGGCGATAAAAAAAAGCGTCGCCGCATACATCAGTTTCAGCGCCTGAAGGATATCCTGCCCGCGGAGCGGACGGTCTGGATCCCCCATGTACTCCCGAAATTCCGGTTTGCCTTCATAGTAATTCCAACCGCCGAGCTGCACGTGGAGCGCCCCGGCCGTCGGGCCTTCCGCATAGCCGCCGTTCGGGCTGGGATGCTTCGGCGCGTCGCGCAGGCCGATCTTCCATGCATTTTTGCTATCAAATCCCAGGAAGAATGACGCCAGCACGAAGAGCAGAAACGTGATGCGCGCGGGGATATAGTTCAGCACGTCATCCAGCCGGGCCGCTGTCCGTCCAAAATAGAGATACCGGTCGTTTTTATAGCCGATCATGGAATCCATCGTATTGGCCGCACGGTAGCACATAGCCCCTACCGGCCCGAATAGAAGGAAAAAGAACAGCGGCGACAAAATGCCGTCCGTCGTATTTTCCGCGATGGTCTCCACTGCGCCGCGGGCAATATCCGGTTCTTCCAGCCGGTCTGTATCCCGCCCAACGATCCACGAAAGCCGCTTTCTCGCCTTTGGAATATCTCCTGCTTTCAGGAGCTGGTAGATCTCAAGACCGTCCCGAGCCAGTGCCCGCGGAGTGATCGTAAAATACAGGACCACCGCGCCCGCTGCCGCTTCACAGACGGCTCCTCCCGAAGAAGCGGCAGCAAGGAGCGCCGCCGTGACTGTGCCCGTCGTCAGGATGACCTGCGTGACCACAAGCCCTCCTCGGAGAAGAAGGCTTCTGGGACTGGCTTCAGCGGCCGGGTACAACTTTTTTTCAAAGAAAGAGATCAGACGGCCGATGAGCACCACCGGATGGAGGGACGAACGCGGGTCCCCCAGCAGCGTATCCAGAAGAAACGCCGCTGTCGGGATCGCCGCATAGAGCGCCGCTTCGGTCATTCTTCCTCCAGAATGCGGTAGAACGTTTCCATATCAAAATGCTTGCGCACGGCATCCGCCAGCCGGTCATACTCCGACTCCTTGTACGCGCGATAGCGGAACTGCACGGGAATAGCAGAGAGTCCTTTTCTCACGCGCAGCGCGTTGATGACGGCACGGCGGAGCTCATCGTTATCGAAGATGCCGTGACAATACGTGCCGAACACATTCTTTTCCTCTGTGATATAGCCGTCCTGCACGTCGACAGGCCTGCCGCTCCGCTGCGTGATATGGAACAGGCTCTGCGCAGGCTGCGTCAGTACGGTCTCGCCCATATGGATCTCATAAGCGCGGAGTCCTTTTCCCGCAAATTTCATACCGAGGAACGGAAGATCGCTGCATTCACATTCCACCTGATAGGTATTCTTTTCCCCCTGCATGGTGGTGACCGTTGGCAGGAGCCCCAGCCCTTCTACTTCATCATTATCGCTCTCCACATGAAGTGGATCACAGACCTTTTCGCCGATCATCTGGTATCCGCCGCAGATGCCGATAACGGGCACGCCTTTCTCCGCCATCTCCCGGATCTCCCGGGCATAACCGTTCCGATGAAGATAGAGCAGGTCCTCTGTCGTATTCTTGCTGCCCGGCAGGATGATGAGGTCCGGCGTTCCAATGAGATCGCCCTTCTGGACGAAGCGCACGTTCACGTCAGGTTCACGGGCCAGCGCATCAAAATCCGTAAAATTGGAGATCTTCGGCGTCTGAATGACCGCGATGTGGATATCGCGCATGACATGATCCGAAGGAATATCCTGGAGCGACACCGAGTCCTCGTCGTCGATGCCCAGTTTGTCCAGGTACGGCAGTACGCCAAGGACAGGGATGCCCGTCTTTTCCTTCAGGAACGTCAGCGCCGGTTCCAGAAGCGTGATGTCCCCGCGGAATTTATTGATGATGAGACCTTTGACGAGCGCCCGTTCCTCCGGTTCCAGGAGCTCCAGCGTACCCACGATGGATGCCAGCGCGCCGCCCCGATCGATGTCGGTGATGAGGAAGACCGGCGCATTCATCGTTTTGGCGATGCGCATATTGACGATATCGTTCGCCTTGAGATTGACTTCCGCCGGACTGCCCGCCCCTTCGATGACGATCATATTGAAATGGCTCTCCATGTAATCGATTGCCTGAAGCACCGACTGCCATGCTTTCTGGCTGTAATGGTCCTGATACTCTCTGGCGCTGTAATTCCCTACAGAATGCCCCAGAAGAATCACCTGAGAGCAGGAATTGCCCGTCGGCTTCAGAAGCACCGGATTCATCTCCACCACGGGATCGACGCCGGCCGCTTCCGCCTGTGCCACCGTGGAGCGGCCCATTTCGCCGCCGTCCTTCGTCACATAAGAATTGAGCGCCATATTCTGCGCCTTAAAGGGAGCCGCGTTCCATCCATCCTTCTTCAAAATGCGGCAGAACGCCGTCGTCAGGATGCTTTTCCCTACATGAGAACTGGTCCCTTGAAACATGATCCGCTTCGCCATCATAGATGCACCTCACTCCTCTTGAGATCGATCGTGATCCCTGCCACCGACAGATACACTTTTTCCGCGCGGGCGGCGATATACTGATTCGCCAGTCCGACCAGATCCCGATAGACGCGGCTCATCGCATTTCCCGGCACGATGCCCATGCCGAGCTCATCGGAGACGAAGATGAGCTCCTTTCCCTGATATGTGGAGATCACCTGAAACATCCGGTCAAGATCCTTCTGCAGCACGGTCCGAAGCGTTTCCAGATCAGACACACCGAGCGTCTCCACCCGGCGGCAGTCCATGTGATCCATGAGCAGATTGCTCACATACATGGTGATGCAGTCGAAAAGGACCGCATCCGCTTCGTCCAGGATCTCCTCCATCACGGGCCCTGCCTCGTGCATGACCTCAAAGGTCCTCCACGCTGCCGGACGCCGCGCCTGATGAACCATCACCCGGTATTTCATCTCGTCATCAAGCACCTGACTCGTCGCGATATATCCCTTTCGCGCCCCTTTCGTCCGATACATGAGCTTTTCCGCGAACTCGCTTTTCCCGCTGCGGGCGCCGCCCATGACCATGAAGATCTGATTATCCATTGCCGCCCTCTTTCTCCGTCATCTGGGCAGAGACGTGTTATGATTCTGCGAACTTCTCCATACCTTCCCGGCCTGAAAGAAATTCCATGTATAACTATACCATACGCTGACGCCCTGCGCCAACACGGCCGGGCGGATGGTCCTTTTCCCTGTTTCGTGCTAAAATACATCCATCAATGCACAGCAAAGGAGATCCTATTATGGCAGAAGAACAGCAAGATTTGTATCACGTCAGCCTGATGCGCACGCTCTGGGAAAACATGTACAGCGGCACCGTTTTCGATACGATGGACCACTACGTGGCGCGCATCCGCCTCATCCTCGGCGTGCCGATCGACCGGAGCGAGCTCCCGGAGAACGCCCCGGAAGCGCAGCCCTTCATCACGGTGCTCGTCGAAGATACCATCCTCACGCCGAAGGACGTCATCGACTTCGAGACCGTCCTTTCAAAGATCATCGCACGGAAAGCGAGCAGCGAAGCATTCCGCCCTACCCGCTGCATGTTCTTCTACCCAAGCCCGGCCGACGGCTATCATGAGGAAGAAGACCAAGCACCGGCCGCGCCGCTCAATTAAATAAGAAAAGACCGTTTCCCCATCGAGAGAAAACGGTCCTTTTTTATTTGTCCGCTTTTTTGGACTCTTCGTATTCAGCAAGCAGCGCCTGATAATCGTTTTCGTCATATCCGTTCGCCGCCAGAATGTATTCTTTCAGTTTCTTCCGCTGAAAGGCCACATTCATCGCCGAAAGCTCAAACGGATCGAGAGAGATCCGCGCGAGCATCTCACCGGATGCCGAATAGCCGCAGATGCCGTCGCCCACAAGGTCGAAGAGCGGCTGCTTCTTGACTGTCACACAAAAGGTGCGCAGAAATTTTTCGCCTTCTGCGGCCATCTTGTCCCGCATCCGTTTGTACTCTTCCGCCTTGCCGGTCGGAATGCGGAAGCCATCTACCAATGTAAACAAATGATCTTTATTTTTCATAGTATCCCCGCCTGTTCTGTCAAATTCGCTTCAATTATACCAGATTCTCCGACGCAATACACGGCTCTATCCCGATTCCAACGAAAAAGACGAGCCGATGCCCGCCTTTCTCATCAAAAATACACTTCTGTCACACCTGCCCCGCCATTTCTCACGTCAGCCGTATGAAATTCAGAAACGAAGTTGAGCGTTCTCAGATAGTCCTGTATCCCTCTGCGAAGCGCGCCCGTCCCTTTGCCGTGGATGATCTCTACGGGAGACACCCCCGCCATGACCGCATCGTTCAGGAACCGGTCTACCTGCGGGATGGCCTCGTCTACAGTAAGGCCGATCACATTGAGACTCGTTTTGACTGCCTGCACTGCGCGCCCGGCGCTGTAGCCGCCCACTTTGACCGCTTCTTTCTGCGAGGGCTTCGACACTTCTCTGCGTTCTGCCTCGAAGCAGTGCGCAAATCCGACGCTCACCACGAGATTGCCGCACCGCACCGATGCCTTTTTCCCGGACACACTTTCCACGATGCCCACGTTTTCCACAGTGTCCACATACACATACGCGCCTTTTTTGATCTCCTCCGTGGAAAGGCGGCGGCGCTCCTCCTGATCGTCCGGGATCTCGATCTGATCGACCGCCTTCCGTGCGCGGTCGATCTCCGCGCCGAAGCCCTGCTTGCCCGCCTGAGAAGCGGCTTTTTTGAGCTCTTTGATGATAGTCTCAGACTGTACCCGAAGTTCCCGCTTCATGCGCTCCGCTTCATCCCGCGCTTTGTCCAGGATGGCCTTCTTCCGGGCGCGCATCTCATCATTGGCCCCGGCCAGTTCATCACGGAGCGTCTCCGCCTGCGCCACCTTTTCATGCAGGACATCCCGCTCTTTTTCTACATTTTGAAGCTCCACATTCAGCCGGGCCATGAGCGTTTCCATATTATTCAGCGGCGAGGCCTCTTTCAGCGTCTCCGCCCGTGAAAGGATATCTTCGCTCATGCCGAGACGCCGGCAGATGCTGAAGGCATTGCTGTTCCCCGCCATGCCGATGATCAGGCGATAAGTCGGCGTGAGCGTCTTTTCATCAAATTCAACGAACGCGTTCTCGATGCCTTCTGTTTCATAGGCCATTTTTTTCATCTCGCTGAAATGGGAAGTGATCACCGCAGAGGCTCCGCACTGATGGAGGTGCTCCGTCACTGCCTGTGCAAGCGCCGCGCCTTCGATCGGATCGGTCCCGCTTCCGAGCTCATCCAGCAGCACCAGATCCTCCCGTCCGCAGTTTTCCAAAAATCCCGTCATCTGCGTGATATAGCTGGAAAAAGTGGACAGATTATACTGGATGCTCTGATCGTCCCCGATGATGGCGTATATATGTTGATAGACCGGAAGACGGGAACCATCCGCCGCTGGGATGAACAGACCAGCCTGATTCATGAGCGCAAGAAGACCCAACGTTTTCATAGCGATGGTCTTGCCGCCTGCATTGGAACCGGTAATGACGAGGATGCGGAAGTCTTTGCCTAGGCGGATATGGATCGGAACCGCATGTTTCCCAAGAAGCGGATGGCGCGCTTCATTGAGCTCCGCACAGCCTTTCCCATCGTGGACCGCCTTCACGCCTTTCATGGAAAGAGCCAGCTCGCCCCGTGCAAAGATCAGTTCCAGATTCGTCGCCGTGCGGCAGCTCTCACGGATGTGATCCGCTTCCTTCCGCACCTGCCCGGAAAGCTGGTGCAGAATCTCATGGATCTCCTGCTTTTCCTGCACGTTCAGCTCCGCCAGATCATTGTTGAGCTCCACAGAAATCATCGGCTCCATGAAGAGCGTCTGCCCCGTGGAAGACCGGTCGTGAACGATGCCTTCAAATTTATAGCGGTACTCCGCCTTCACGGGAATGACATACCGTCCATTTCTCTGTGTGATGATGGCATCCTGAAAATACGACGCCTGATCCTTATCCTGCAGGAGATGCTGAAATGACCGGCGGATACGCTCTTTCAGCGTGTTTTTGGCTGCGCGGATGCGGGACAGCTTCGGAGAAGCACTGTCCAGGATATCTCCATGGTCGCCGAATACGCGGCGGATCTGTCCGATCAGTCCGTCTTCCGGTAAAATGCCCCTCGTGATCTCATACAGGACGGGATATGCAGCGGCCCGCTCGCCCGCAAAGTACTGATTCATCCGCTTATAAGTCTCAAGGGAAACGCAAAGGTCGAGAAATTCCTGCGGCAGAAGCAGGATATCTTTTTTTGATTTATCGAGAGCTTCGCGGATGTCATGCGTCTCTCCCAGCGGCGACGTGATCTCCCGCTGCAGGCAGATCACCGCTTCTTCCGTTTCCTCAAGCCGCGCCGCCACGATCTCCTCCATTGACGAGGGCTCCCACTGCATCGCCAGCTCTTTCGACAGCGCGGAGACGGCGCACTGCGCCAGCATTTTCTGAATATCATGAAATTCCAAAGTCTGTAAGATCGTTGTCGTCATTCCGTTGAACGTCTCCTTATGTTTCACGCCGCGATTCACGCTTTCCTTCCGCCTGCAAAATGCCCCGGAAAAAATGCCCCCGCGTCACTGCCTCATCCATTTCCGCCGCGGCAGGGCGCTTCATTGCCTCGAAAAAGGAGCAGCACAACACGCCTGCATCTTCTTCTGTCCCGCGAAGGTCCAGGGCGAACCGGTCGATACCCGCCCGGAGAAGCCGATCCATATACGGACGCATATCGAGGACCGCGCTGTTTAGGATATGCATATGGCACCATTCATCGGTACGCACGGGAAAACGGCGGCCCCCCTGATCGGTCAGTGCATATCTTCCGCGCAGGCAGGGCGCGGGGCAGTGCTTTTTATCCGTTCCCCCGAGCAGTGCATTGATGACACAGTACTCGGAGATCATCATTTCTGTCCGGCCATACACATGAACGCCGATAGGCAGCGTTTTCTCTTTGGCCAGATGTCGGATCTGCTGCAGTGTCAGCTCCTGGGACAGCCATACCGCAGAAAGGCCCCAATCGGCCGCTTCTCTGACCGCTTCCCGATTGAACAGATTGAGCGATGTCCCGCCTTCGACGGCAACGCCCTCCGACAGGTCTTCCGCCCAGAGGAGCGCGCCGGGAAACTGGATCTCCACCGCATCCGGGCGCAGCGCGCCCAGCGCAAGGAACTGTCTCCGGCAGGTATCCCGATCCTGCTCCCGCACGACACGCGGCGAAGCAAACGTCACTGGCCGTCCCAGTGACCGGCCTTTTTCCAACACCGTTTCATAAGCGGCCTTCGGCACCGGCCGATGCCTGAAAGATTCGCCGCCAAAGATCACGCCGGCACCCGCTTCCAATGCGCCGAGAGCCTGTTCCTGTGAATCTGTGCGCACAAACAGATTCGTTTTCGACTCCCGTACGGCAGCGGCAGGAAGGACCCACCGCTCGGATGTCCGCGCATCCTGCTGCAACTGAAACGATTCAGCCCGCACCATCCCCAGCCGGTCCACAGCTTCCTGTCGGAGATGATTGATCACGCTCTTTGGCAAAAGGCACCCGCTGCTGCGGATCTCCGCCCCCGCAAAGCGGAACCAGGTATTTCCGAGGCGATCGAGCTGCCTGGAAATTTCCTCATCAGAAACGGGCTTCTGTGCGGGTTCCGCCGTGTAGGACGACAGCACTTCTGCCGTGTGACCGTCTTCATCCGCTGCAATGAGCCGCACTGCTTCCCCAGGCCTTGCCGTCAGCGTGAAATGGACGGGGATCTTTCGGCTCATCGATTTGAGCGCCAGATGAAGCGGCGGCTTCTGAATATGCCAATACACCGCGCCGCCTGCTGCCGGGCGCGCAGTAAAACGAGCCTCTGCGACGCCTTCGCCCAAAAATTGCAAAGCCTCTTTTGGCAAAAAGACGATCTTTTTATCTGCTGTCTCATAGGAGACTCCGGATATCATGCCTTTCTCCGGCTGAAATTCCGGGCGGAAACGAAATGCTCCCCGGCGAATAGCCTTCACCCTGCCTGCGGGGACGCCGTGGTTTCCCGGCGCCATGCCGGTGATCATCTGCCCGCTCACCTGGCCGTCATAATACCCGTGGGTATAGCCGCGATTGAAATTCTCTTTCATCTGCCGAAACAGGGCTTCCAGATCGATATCCTTTCCGGCTTCAAGTGCATCCAGAGCCGTCCGATAGGCCGAGACTACGGCATAGACATAATCCGGACTCTTCATACGCCCTTCGATCTTCAGCGACAGCACACCGGCCTCCTTCAGCTCTTTCAGCCGATCCAGCCCGGTCATATCCCGAAGACTGAGCAGGTATGGACCCGCCGGAGAGGGGATCTTGCGACCCGCTTCGTCAGTCAGCGCATATGGCATCCGGCAGGGCTGCGCGCAGGCGCCCCGATTGCCGCTCCGGCCTCCGATGAAACTGCTCATAAGGCACTGCCCTGAATAGCAGACGCAGAGCGCGCCGTGCACGAACACCTCGATCTCCATATCCGTTGCAGCACAGATGGCTTTCATTTCCGCAAGCGACACTTCCCGAGAGAGCACCGCTCTCGTAAAATGAAGCGACTCCAAAAAGCGTACGCCATCCAGATTGGATACGGTCATCTGCGTGCTCCCATGAAGCGGTATATGCGGCGCCAGACGGCGCGCCTCCCGTGCGACGCCGATGTCCTGTACGAGAAGTCCATCGATGCGGAGCGAATCAAGAAAGAGCAGGTACGTCCGCAGCGCCTCCCACTCGGAATCCGCCACGAGCGTATTCAGCGTCACATAGACCCGCACGCCAAGAATATGACAGGCCCTTACGGCCTCTGCCATTTCCTCATCTGAAAAATTTCCCGCATATTTCCGGGCACTGAATGCCTTCCCGCCCATATAGACTGCGTCCGCGCCCGCTTCCAGCGCCGCGTAGAGTTGTTCCGGCGATCCTGCCGGCGCTAAAAGTTCCATGTCTCCTCCTTGAAACGATATCTTCTGCTGTTTCTTGTATTATACAATACATCCCCACCGAAGCGCCGCACGCAAAAAGAATACAGCCGCAGGCACTGCATGGCCCTGTCGGCTGTATTCTTTCTAAACGGAGACCGTATCCACGCGGCCTGCCGTCATTTCACTTCACTTTCATAGCGGGATAAAATGAAGCACAGGTCAGAGAGACGATTGAGATACTTCAGATCCGATTCATGGATCTCTTCGGTCTCACTGAGCTTCCACATCAGCCGCTCCGCCCGACGGATCACGGACCGCGCCATATCGAGCGGCGCTGAGCTTTTCGATTCACCCGGTACGATGAAATGATCAAGCGGCGCCAGGTGGGCGTCATACCCATCAATGATCTTTTCCAGTTCCGTCACATGGTCATCCGTGATATGGGCTTCTTTTCCAAGACTTGCCACATCGGCCATGAGCATCCACAAGTCTTTCTGGATCTTGTAGATTGTTTCCTTCACATTGTCATGTTCTGCAAAAGCACGGGCCATCCCAAGCACGGAATCCGCCTCGTCGATCGTACCGTATGTTTCGACGCGGACAGAGGCTTTCGAGACCCGCTCTCCTGTATAGAGACTGGTCATCCCCTTATCGCCGGTGCGAGTGTACACTTTTGCCATGACAGGGACCTCACTTCTGCAGTTCGGGGAACCAGAGACCGATCTCTCTTGCCGCCGTTTCCGGCGCATCGGAAGCGTGAACGACATTTTCATCGATAGAGGTCGCAAAGTCGCCGCGGATGGAGCCGGGGACGGCTTTCAGCGGATCAGTCGCACCGTTGATCTGGCGTACCGCTGCCACCGCATTTTCCCCTTCGATGACCATCGCCAGCACCGGGCCGGAGGTGATGAATGCGATCAGATCATTGAAGAAGCCTTTGCCTTCATGTTCTGCATAATGTTTCTTAGCCAGTTCCACCGGCACCTGGATCATTTTGATCGCCTTGATGGAAAGGCCCTTCCGTTCAAAACGGGCGATTATCTCGCCGCAAATGTGTTTTTTGACTCCGTCCGGTTTAACAAGAACCAGCGTTTCTTCGATGTTTGCCATCAGAAAACCTCCCTTGAATTAATGCATTTTTGCCGCGATCTCGCGCAGCCTTTTAATACGCTCCTCTGTAGGAGGATGCGTAGAAAACAGATTGACCATAGTGCTTCTCACTCCGGCCAGCGGATTGATGATGAAAAGGCCGGAGGAAGCAGGTGTCGCCTGGCTCATCACACGGTGATGAGCATAGTCGTCCAACTTTGCCAGCGCGCTTGCCAGTGCCAGCGGCTTGCCGCTGATGGCCGCGCCGGAAGCGTCTGCCATGTATTCCCGCGAGCGGGACAGCGCCATTTGGATGACCGCTGCTGCGATCGGCGCGATGACGGCCATCACCATGAGCGCCATGGGATTCGCGCTGTTGCCGTCTTCATCACGTCCGCCGCCGAAGATCGCCGCCCACTGCGCCATGTTGGCGATCCAGCTGATCGCCCCGGCGATGGACGCGGCAAGCGTCATGATGAGCGTATCTCTGTGTTTGATGTGAGACAATTCGTGACTGATGACCCCGGCGATCTCATCCCTGTCAAGCATGGAGATGAGCCCTTCCGTCACGGCGACCGCCGCATGATTTTCATCGCGGCCGGTGGCGAATGCATTCGGCACCGCCGTCGGAACGACATAAAGGCGCGGCATAGGCATATGCGCGCGCTTCGTCAGATCTTCTACCAGTTCGTACAGCTCAGGAACTTCCTCTTTGGACAGCGGCTGTGCGTTGTAACTTCTCAGAGCGATCTTGTCACAATTCCAATAGCTGATAAAGTTGATGCCAAGGGAAATGATGAACATGACCATGGCGCCGGAGCGGCCCCCGACCATACCACCAATGGCCATCAGAATCACACTGAGCAGAGTCAGAAGCATGACGGATTTGATTCTGTTCATCGCAGATGACCTCTTTTCTGTAAAAAAAAATGGTCGGAACGACATGAGTTGAACATGCGACCTCTACCACCCCAAGGTAGCGCTCTACCAAACTGAGCTACGTCCCGACATTTGCTACATGACATATGATACCGGCTCTCTGCTTTTTTGTCAAGAGTCCTCCTCTCCTGCCTGACCGTAAATTAAAACTCCCCGAAGGGAGTCTTTTTCATTCGCCGATCTCATGCAGGCCAAGATCATCAAAAGCAAGCGTCTCTGTGCGGGACGATATCCCCGCCGCGGCAAAGCCATCCTGCATGGCCCTTCCTACCGCTTCCGCCCGCGCTTCATCCACGAAGGCGATCATCGTGGGGCCAGACCCGCTGATGGTCGCTCCATAAGCGCCCGCTTCTTCCGCCTGCCGGATCACCGTTTCCCCGCCCGGAATGAGGGGCAGACGATACGGCACATGGATACGGTCATCCATCCCGAGCTTCAGATAGGACGGGTCCTTCTGGAAGAACGCCGCGAGCAGGAATGAAACGGCGCTCACATTGTGCACCGCGTCCGTCCGGTCATAGCCATGGGGCAGTGCAGCCCGCGCCTTTTCCGTGAGCAGTTCAAAATCAGGGATCGCCACGACGGCTTTCCAATCCGTTGATACGGAGACCTTCTCGCTTTTCACACCGGCCTCATCCATCATGGAAATGACGAACCCGCCAAAGACCGCAGGGGCCGCATTGTCAGGATGTCCCTCCATCTCCGCTGCGATGGAAAGCATCTCCGCTTTCGACAAAGGCGCTCCCAGGCACAGGTTCGCCAGTCCCACGCCGGAGACGATGGCGGCAGAACTGCTGCCAAGCCCCCGCGCGAAGGGGATGCGGTTCACCAGATGGAGCGTGCCTCCGGGAAGCGGGCAGCCGATGCGCTCTGCCGTGCGTGCCATGGCCTGCAGTACGATATTGTCCGCGCCGCAGGACATTTCCCCAACGCCCTCGCCTTCCGCCGTGATGGAGATATCAGGAAATCGGCGCGTTTCATCCGGCGTAAAAAACGCTTCATTATAAAGAGCCAGAGACAGCCCCAACACATCGAAGCCGCTTCCGATATTGGCCGTCGTCGCCGGCACGGCGATATGATACGTTTCAGTTTTCATGGCTCATGACCCTGATGATATTCGCTACCGATTTCACTGTGGGGAGAAGTTTCAGAGACTCTTCCACCCGAAGGATGCTTTCTCTCGGCGATGTATCGACGATCAGCATCAGCTCTGCAAATTTTTCAAAGCGCCGCTTCTGCACCATCTCGTTGATGCTGATGCCATTGTCCGCAAAGATGCGGGCGATACTTGCCAGCACACCGGTCGTATCATCCACCACAAGACGGAAATAATAGGAGTCTTTCAGTTTGAGCGAAGAATAGAACGGAATGCGGCGCACGTCGGTCAGGATCATTCCCGTCCCCGTGGAGCCATTGTGGATGTGCTTGATCGTGCTGATCACATCGCCCATGACGGCGCTTGCCGTCGGGAGCGATCCGGCTCCCTGACCATAGAACATCACGTCGTCTACCACGTTCCCTACAACATAAATGGCGTTATAGGCCCCTTTGACCGATGCCAGCGGATGGGATTTCGGCACGAATGCCGGATATACGTTGAGCGCCACCCCGTTCTCTTCCCGGAGCGCCACAGCCAGCAGTTTGATCACATATCCCATATCCCGCGCATAGGTGACATCCTCCTGCTGAATCTTTTCGATGCCTTCCACGAGCACGTCATCGAACGTCACATTTGCGCGGAATCCGATGGCAGTGAGGATAGCCAGTTTCCGCGCCGCATCATAACCGCATACGTCATTCGTCGGGTCCGCTTCTGCAAACCCCTTGGCCTGGGCCTCGGCAAGCGCCGCTTCATATGACTCGCCTGTATCGGTCATGCTCGTCAGGATATAGTTCGTCGTGCCGTTCACGATACCAATGATCTTGTCGATACGGTTGGCTGCCAGCGAATCATGAAGCGGCTGCAGCACCGGGATCCCGCCGCCGACGCTCGCCTCACAGCTGAAATTAACGTGATTCATGAGCGCGATCTGAATGATCTCCGGCCCGTAGAGCGCCACCAGATCTTTATTGGCGCTCACCACGTTGATGCCCCGCTGAAGCGCGGCGTAGATATACTCCTTCGCCGGATGGATGCCGCCCATCACCTCGATCACGATCTGAATGGACGGATCTTTCAGCACATCCTGAAAATCTGCTGTGACATGAACGCCCTGCAGAAGTTCCAGCTGCGCATATTTCTCCGGATGGCGCACCAGGACGGTCTTCAAATGCACACTGCATCCAAGCTGCCGCTCAATGAACTCCCGGTTTCTGCGAAGCGCCTCCGCCGTACCGCTTCCTACGGTACCAAATCCCAGAAGCGCGATATTGATCTCTTTCATTGGCTACTCCTCCCCCACCACGTAAATCTTACGGACTCCTTTGATGGCCTGCAGCTCTTCCACCAGCTCTGCCAGCGACAGCTGCATTTCAGACGTCTGAATGGAAAGACTCATCGTCGTCAGCTTCTTGATGGGGATGCCCTTGTTCATCGTCAGGATCTCCGCCTTTTCACGGCCAAGCCTGCGAAAGATCCGGTTCCCCAGAGAGGGATCATTCTGCAGAACGATGAAGAGCGTCGCCGTGCCGTGCATGGAATCTTCAAAGGCTGGCGCTACATGATCTTTATACTTGTAATAAGCGCTTCGGCTGATGCCCGTTTTCTGTACGGCTTCGTTGATCGTTTCCGCCGTACCGTTCTTCAGCAGCTCCTTGGCCCGTATCGTGCTCTTAAGGGCTGATGGCAGGACCTGGAAATCCACCAGATAAAATTGCTTTGTCTCTTTTCCCATTCTGATTCCTCTATTGCAAGTCGTTATCCTGTATCTCTTCCATGAAATGGAACAAAAGCACGGCTGCGCTGGCCGCCACATTGAGAGACTCCACGCCCCCCGCCATGGGGATGTACAGCCGCCGGTCGCACAGCGCGAGCACGTCCCGACTCACGCCGTTCCCTTCGTTTCCAAAGGCGAAAATGGCATCGCGGATCGTGCCTGCCCGACGATATGGCACGCCGCCTTCCAGCGCGGTCCCGATCAGAGGCAGTCCGCTTCGTGTACGGATGCGCTCTATATCATCCACTGACAAATGCTCATAAACAGGCACTCGCAGGATGCTTCCCATGGAGCTCCGCACCGCCTTTTCCGCATAGGGATCGGTGCATCCTTCCATGAGCAGGAGCCCGCGGCAACCCGCAGCGGCTGCCGTACGAAGGATCGTCCCCATATTGCCCGGATCCTGCACGCCGTCTAAAAGTACATAATGGCCATGAAGCGGCTGAAGGAGCATAGAGATATCGGCCGACGGCCGCGCAAGGATCGCGAGGATGCCCTGCCCGTGCTCCGTGCCGGAAAGAGCCTTCATGATCGCCTGGCTCGTTTCAAGAAAGAGCCAGTGCTTTTTTTTCGCCCTTTCCATCAAGGCCTGCACGCGCGCCTCTGCTGCAGCCTCTGCTGTCACGAAGCACACAGCGTCGCTGTATCCCTGCGCAAGCGCATCCTCCGCGCTTCGCAGTCCTTCCATCAGAAATCGTCCTGTCCGTTCCCGATATTTTTTCATCTTCAGCTGCGACGCCAGTTTGACCCAGCGATTGTTCAGGCTGCTGATCCGTTCCATGTCATTCCTCCATGCGCTGTCAGCGCATTTCTTTTACAGTCATGATTTGATTATACATGAGTCATTCTAAAATAGAAACACATTTCCGCGGAAGCCGCACATTCCATGCCACAAGAAAAGGACGACACCGGTCGTCCTCTCTGACGTTTCATTCATTCAGTTTTTTCATCGCCAGACGGAATACGTCATCCACAGCGATGGTGCTCATGTCTGTCGTCTCTTTCCCCGGATTCTCTGCAAGAAGCACATCTGCCCCGGGATTGCCGTAGGGGCCGCTTCTGTCAGGCAGTGTCGGGCCAAAGAGAGCGATGAGCGGCGTCTGCATCGCATTGGCGATATGAAGGGGCCCTGTATCGCAGGAGATATGAAGCGACGCCATTTCATCAAGCGCTGCAAGCTCCAGCAGATCGGTCTTTCCGATGAGGTCGACCGTATACGAAGACGGCGAAAGCCGACAGATCGTCTCTCCCATCTCCTTTTCGGACGGAGCCCCGGAAATGACCGTGTAAATGTTTTCTTCAGCCAACTTTGCCGCCAGATTTCCCCAATTTTCGATCGGCCATTTTTTGTGCTCTCCCCGCGTGCCCGGCACGATCACCACATAGCGGCCCGTGACTCCGGCTTCCGCGAGCATGGCCCGCACAGATTTCTTTTCCTCATCGTGCGGATGGACAGGAAATTCAAAATGCGATGTATCACAGCGAAGATAAGCCATCACATCCAACAGTTGCTCAATGATGTGCCCATGCTGATGCGGTCCCTTAATGGGATGACTCACAAGGAAACTTCCTTCCCGCGCATCCCAGTAGCCGATCTTCTTTCTGCCCCCGGACAATGCTGCGATGAGCGCGCTTTTGGCAATCATCTGCAGATCGATGACCAGATCAAAGCGGCGGCTGTGCAGGTCCTGCCGGACCGACTTCAGATACGACCAGTCTTTGATCCGTTTGCGATCCACATAATAGATCTCATCGATCCACGGCTTTCCCGGAAGGAGCGCTCCGAAGGCGGGATGTACGGCCCAGGTGATCCGCGCTTCCGGATAGGTCTTCCTCAGCACATACAGAGACGGAAGCGCATGGATCACATCGCCCAGCGAACTCATCTTGATGATCAAAATATTCTGATACGGAGTCTCTTTCATCATTTCTGTCCTGTTTTCTCCTGAAGGCGGTCCCAAAATGCTTCCAAATCATCACCGTCAAACAAAAATCCGCGAATACCGGCCCGTTTTGCCGCTTCGACGTCGCGGGGGCTGTCTCCGATGAGGAGCGCATTCTCTTTTTCAATGCCATACGCCTCCAAAGCCCGCAGGATGAGCCCCGGCTTCGGTTTTCGGCAGTCACAGTCTACATCGTACGTCGGAACCGCGGCGCCTTTCAAATGAGGACAGTAAAAAAATTCTGCGATATGACCGCCATATTTTTGGAACTCCTGGTTCATGGCTTCGTGGAGCCGGCGCACGTCGTCCTCCGTATAGTAACCGCGGGCAACGCCGCTCTGATTGGTCACCACAAAGAGGAGCCAGCCTTCCCGAGTCAGACGTCCTACCAGTTCCCGCGCACCGGGGATCCATGTAACGTCTTCCATGCGGTGTACGTAGCCGGCATCCACATTCAGCACGCCGTCCCGGTCAAACAGGACTGCCCGGCGCGTTTCCCGGACCATCAGCGGCTCCACTCCATCTCGTCAATGTATTCACAAATGCTGTGCGCACAGAGAATATGCATTTCCTGAATGCGTGCCGTGGACTCGCTGGGAATGATGAGCGCCGTATCCGACAGGCCTGCCATCTTTCCTCCGTCTTTTCCGAGGGATGCGATCACAGTCATGCCTTTTTTATGAGCCATTTCAGCTGCCTTCAGCACGTTGGCGCTGTTCCCGCTCGTCGTGATGCCCCAGAACACGTCGCCCGCCTGGCCAAGAGCTTCCACCTGCCGCGCAAACACATCATCGTAGCTGTAGTCATTGCCGACCGATGTCAGGATCGACGTATCCGTCGTAAGGGCGATGGCGGGAAGCGCCACGCGTTCCCGGTGAAAGCGCCCTACAAATTCCGCCGCGATATGCTGTGCGTCGGCCGCGCTGCCACCATTCCCGCAGAGCAGGAGCTTATGCCCGCCGCGCAGTGCCTTCGCGCAGATCTCTGCCATCTGTCCCACTACAGGGATCAGGGCCTTCGTCTGCTCCCATACTTTCTGATGATCTTCAAAACAAGATTCGATGCTGTCCCATTCCATGACGATCACTTCTCCTTATTTGATTTCATCAGGGCTTCCAGCTCCTGCATGAAGCTGCCGATATCTTTGAATTCCCGATACACCGACGCAAACCGCACATAGGCCACCTGATCGAGCTTCCGAAGTTCATCCATGACGATGTTGCCGATCATTTCCGAGGAGACCTCATGAGACGGACTGCTCCGGACCTGCCGCTCCACCGTATTGACGACGTCTTCGATCTGCTCCGACGAAATATTTCGCTTTTCGCAGGCACGAATGATCCCGCTCCGCACTTTGTTTCGATTGAAGCTCTCCCGCACGCCACTCTTTTTGATGACGCGAAGAGGCGACTGCTCCACCGTCTCATACGTCGTGAAACGGCGGCTGCACGCAAGGCACTGCCGTCTCCGCCGGATTGAGGTACCGTCATCGGTATCGCGGGAGTCCGTCACCTTTGTATTGGGACTGCCGCAGAAAGGACATTTCATAATAGTTCTCCTTTGTACGAAAAAAGCCACACAGCATACACGGTGTGGCTTACGATCGCAGAAATACAGGCTCCCACAGATACAGCGAGATCCTCAGCCCTCCGCGGCTGGACCTTTCGATTTACTTTTTCAAAAGGAAATCCGGAATGGTCATCCCGCCGCCATTGCCGGGACGGCTGACTCCCCGATTCATGGACGTACCGCCTACGGGGCTTCTCTTCTTCGTTTCTTCAAAGCCCGTAGCGATGACGGTGATCTTCACAGTGTCATCCAGATTCGGGTCAACGGACGTGCCCCAGATGATGTTCGCATCAGGGTCGGCCGCTTCCGTGATGACCTGCGATGCTTCATTGATCTCAAAGAGGCCCAAATCTTCATTGCCGGTGATGCTGATGATGATGCCCTTTGCTCCGTCGATGGACCGTTCCAGAAGAGGACTGGAGATCGCCATCTTGGCAGCGTCGCTCGCCCGATTCTCGCCGGTGCCGAGGCCGATGCCCATCAGTGCTTCGCCCTGATCGCTCATGATGGTCTTCACGTCTGCAAAGTCCAGATTGATGATGCCCGGCACGGTGATCAGATCGGAAATGCCCTGAATGCCCTGACGAAGCACGTCGTCAGCGATCTTGAATGCCTCTTTGAGCGAGGTCTTCTTATCAACTGTTTGAAGCAGGCGGTCATTCGGTACGATGAGGAGCGTATCCACATTGGCTTTCAGCTTTTCAATGCCGGACATGGCATTTCTCATGCGGACTTTTCCTTCAAAACTGAACGGTTTCGTTACGACGCCGACAGTCAGAGCGCCCAGTTCCTTGGCGCACTGTGCTACCACCGGAGCCGCGCCGGTCCCTGTGCCGCCGCCCATGCCGGCCGTCACAAAGACCATGTCGGCTCCCTGCAGCGCTTTCAGGATATCGTCCTTGGACTCTTCTGCCGCCTGTTCGCCCACTTCGGGCTTTGCGCCGGCTCCGAGCCCTTTCGTCAATTTTTCCCCAATCTGAATTTTATTTTCAGCAGCCGATTTTTCCAGGATCTGCGCTTCCGTATTGACAGCAATAAAATCAACGCCCTGCACCTGTGCGTCGATCATGCGGCCTACCGCATTGTTTCCGCCGCCGCCTACGCCGATGACCTTGATGCTCGCCAAATCTCCCATGTTACATCCTCCTTTGATGTGTCAGTTTTATCCAGAAGTAGAGAATTGTCTTTATTTCAATAAATCATACTACATATTTTACAATACTTTGGGCAAATGCGCCATATTCAGCACCCGGAGAACCCCATAAAAAGGAGATTTCCGCACGGATTTATTTTTTGAGCTTGATATAGGGAGAAGTCAGGCTGGCGTCGATATACTCCACGGAAAGGCCTCGCACTTTGACGTCGCTCACCATATTTTCCGCCAGCGCCGCCCGCTCGCTCATCGAACTGCCATCTCCCAGACGAACGGCAATGCCGTCCCGCGTGTAGGCCACAAGATTTTCTTCATTGCCGATATTGATCTCAGAGAATGTACGCAGTCCCTCCGCCGAAAGGCTGCTCAGAAACTGCAGTGCCAGCTGCACGGGCTCTTGGCGAACAGTATCGCCAAGAAGGGCATTCCCCAGCTTGACGCCAGTGATCATGGGCACTTCCATGCCGCGGATCACGCTGCCGGTCCGGATCACGACGCCCGCTCCATCCAGAAAAGCGTACCCGAAGTCTTCCTGCATGACAGCGATCGGCTTCCGTTCTGCTATTTTGACATCCACGTAAAGAGGAAACGTTCGGACGACCTCTACGCTGGCGACACGAACATCCTTCTGCAGCCGCTCCGCCAGATCCGACGTGCTGATCTGGAAAACGTTCACCGGAGGTGTGATCCCGCCGTCAAATAGAATATCTTCTTTTGTAAGCGCTTCATTGCCGAAGACCCGCACATCGCCTACCGGAAGAGGCAGAAAAAAAAGTCCGCCTCCGATCACCAGCAGCCCCGCCGCAGTCAACAGAAGGTATCTGCCCCAGGGACGATGACGGCGCTTTCGGAGATGTCGCGGCCGGACAGGGGCCTCCTCAGATACAGGCTTTTCCTCCTGTATGTATTCAGCAGGATCGTGCAGCTCTTTCTGAAATTCCCCAAAGCTCTTAAATTCTGCCATACTCAGACCTTCCTGACAGACGCGCCCTGCAGGATAGCCTCACAAAGATGAGGGAAATCCATTCCTGCTGCCTTTGCCGCTTTCGGCACGAGGCTCGTCTCCGTCATCCCCGGGATCGAATTGGCTTCCAGAAGATATGGTGTACCGGCCGCATCGGTACGGAAATCAAAGCGTACGGCACCGGCGCATTCTGCCGCTCTGTATCCGCGCACAGCCATCTCCGCCATTTCCGATGCCAGCGTCTCCGGGATCGGCGCAGGCACCAGATATTCTGTAGCTCCTCTGGTATATTTGGAATAATAATCATATGCGCCGGAATGCGGACAGATCTGAATCACCGGCAGCGCTTTCCCATCCAGCACGGACACCGTAAATTCTTCTCCCCCCAGATAGGTCTCCGCCAAAATGCGAGATTCGATGGAAAAGACCCGCTCCAATGCGCCGGGAAGCGCCGCCGCATCTCTGACGATCTCAATCCCGATGGTCGAGCCTTCTCTGGCCGGCTTCAGCACCACAGGAAGAGTCAATCTCTCTGCGATATCTTTTACTGCAAAGGGAATCCCATCGCTCAGAAAATACGGGTGTGAATCCGCCATGCGAAGACCGGCGGCGCGAAACAGGCGGCAGCTCATGATCTTGTCCATCGTGACCGCGCTGGAGAGCACCCCGGACCCGGTATACGGCATGCCAAGCAGTTCCAATGCCCCCTGGATCGTTCCGTCTTCGCCATACTGCCCGTGCAGTGCAATAAACACCACGTCAATCGTCGCGGCTTTTAGCTGTTCCGTCAGGTGAGAAGGATCATATTCCAGCAGGATTGCTTCATATCCAAGACTTTTGAGCGCCCGCACCACCGCATCGCCGGTACGCCGGGACACCTCAGATTCCCGGGAAGGACCTCCTGCAATGACACCGATCCGATTATTTTTCGTGACCATCTGACAAACCTTTTTCCTGAATCCGTCGAATGAGCTGCTCTCCCGCCTGATAGATCGTTCCCGCGCCCATGGTGAAGATCATATCGCCAGGCCGCGCCTCTTCATACAGCGCATCAGCCAGTGCATGCAGATCTCCGATATACTGCACATCTTTGTCCGGACTGTGTTCCTGTACTTTCTCCGGCAGGAGCATGCCATCCACACCATCGATCGGCATCTCTCCCGCCGAATAGATGTCTGTAAAATACAGCTTATCTGCGCTGTCAAATGCCGCAGCAAATTCATCCTGCAGCAGCTTCGTCCTGGAATAACGATGCGGCTGAAACGCGCAGATCACGCGATGACCGCCGATCTCCTTCGCCGCACTGAGCGTTGCAGCGATCTCGGTAGGATGATGGGCATAATCGTCCAGGATCCATACATCATCGATATAGGCTTTTGTCTCAAACCGACGCTTGACACCGACGAATCCTGCCAGCGATCTTTCGATCGTACGGAATGGGAGACCGCAGTACAGCCCTGTCACCGCCGCCGCCAGAGCATCCCTCACATTATGCGCACCGGGGATCTGCAGGCGAAGATTTCCCAGTTTTCTGGCCCCGCGGTATACATCGAAGACCATGTGATTTTTGTCATATCGCTTATTGACCGCCCGATACTCCGCATCCTCGCTGAGACCATATGTGATCACTTTTTTCCCGATGCACGGAAGGATATCTCTTACGCCCTGGCTGTCAATACACACGATGGCTGCCCCGTCCGGATCTTTGATATGACCGATGAATGCAGCAAACGCCTTTTTAATATTTTCCACTGTACCATAGTGATCCAGGTGATCGTCTTCAATATTGGTCACGACCGCCAGGCTGCTCTCAAATTTCAAAAACGAACCGTCGCTCTCATCCGCTTCGGCGATGACATATTCTCCCTCTCCCAGGCAGGAATTGCCGTGGAGATAATCTACGGCACCTCCAAGGATGATCGTCGGGTCGGTGCCCGCATCGCGGAAAATCTTCCCGATCATCGCCGATGTCGTTGATTTGCCATGTGCTCCGGCCACAGCGATACCGCGGCCCCAATGGAACATCGCTGCCAGCACGTCCGACCGATGATAGACCGGCACTCCCTTTTTTCTTGCTGCGGCAAGTTCCGGATTATTTTCCCTGATGGCCGACGAGATCACGACACCGTCGGCCCCCTCAATATGAGATGCAGCGTGGCCTATGAAGATGTCCGCGCCCTGTTTCCTCATGAACTGCAGATAATCGGACTCTTTCATATCCGAACCGGAGAGCTTCATTCCCTTCTCGATCAGGATCTCCGCCAGCGCCCGCATGCCCATGCCGCCGATGCCGATAAAGTGCAGTCTGTGAAATTTCTGTAAATCCATAGAGATTCCCCTTATCTGTCTGTCAATGCAAGAGCCATGCGCGCGATCTCTTCGCCAGCATGAATTTTTCCCAATCTGCGGCTGGCCTCAGCCATGCCGGATAAAAACTCAGGATCTTCTTTGAGCTCCGTGATGTCCTGGATCAGCTCATCCGCCGTCAGGTATTTATCTACGATCATCTTGGCGGCGCCGCCCGCTACGAACACACGAGCATTGTAGGTCTGATGATCTTCCGCCGCATAGGGATATGGCACAAGGATCGACGGAAGCCCCCGGGCTGCCAGCTCCGCCAGTCCGATGGCGCCCGCCCGGTAGATCACCAGATCGGCGGCAGCAAGCGCTGTGGGCATATCTTTCTGATAATCCACGATGCGGCTGCCAAGTCCAAACCGTCCATCTTCCCCCACATCGCCTAAAGCCGCCTTGACGCGGTCATACTCACCGGTCCCTGTCACATGATACAAACAGATCCCCGGCGTATCGGCAAAATGACGATGAACGCCCACCATGGCAGTATTGATGGTCCGCGCTCCGCGGCTTCCACCCGCCGTAAGCACCATGAACGCATCTGGCGGCACCCCCAGCTTTTTTCTGGACTCCGCCCGCTTCGTAAACAGGATCTCCCGACGGATGGGGTTCCCTGTATACACGCATTTTTCCGGATGAGGGAACCGGCTCCGTGCCTCTTCATAACCCAAGGCAACGCGGTCTACCACTCGATTCAATATCTTATTCGTGATCCCCGGAATGACGTTCTGTTCCTGGATCATGGTCGGAATATAGCTGAGCGCTGCCGCCATAAGGATCGGCCCGCACACATAGCCGCCGGTGCCGATGACCACATCCGGCTTAAACTTTTTCAGGATCCGCCGCGCCTTCCACAGGCTTCCTGCCGTTTTCAAAAGGATCTTCACATTTTCCGGCGTGAGCCGCCGCTTGAGCCCGGCTGCAGGAAGCGAAGCAAACTGATAGCCTTCTCCGGGAATGATCCGCGCTTCCATTCCATTCGGCGTACCCACAAAAAGGAATTCCGCCTCTTCCAGCCGTGCGATCTCCCGCGCGATGGTGATCGCCGGATAAATATGTCCGCCGGTGCCGCCGCCGGATAAAATCACTCGTTTCATATTGGCTACCGCCTTTATCTCCGGAAGCGTCCTCCGCCTCCCTTTAACTCAACGCCTGAACGATCCGCTTGAAATCCCGGCCCCGTTCGCCGTAGGAATGATACATATCAAAACTTGAGCAGGCCGGAGACAGAAGGACCACGTCTCCGGGCTCTGCCATGGCCGCCGCCTGCTGCACTGCGTCTTCCATTGACTTCGCCATCACGATCCTGTCGATACCTGCTTCCGCTGCGGCCTGCCGAAAACGCTCCGCCGCCTGCCCCAGAAGAATCAGCTGACGCACATGCCCTCTGACACACTGCATGAAGGAAGTCAAAGGCGTCCCCTTGTCATGCCCTCCCGCGATCAGCAGGACAGGCTCATGAAATGCGCCCAGCGCTTTTTCCGCTGCATCCGTATTGGTCGCTTTAGAGTCGTTATAATAAGCGACGCCGCGGAATGTCCTCACATATTCTACCCGATGCTCCAGGGCATGGTACGACCTCAGCGCATCGCGGATCGCCGAAAGCGGTACGCCTCCCTGATAAGCCAGAAAAGCCGCCGCAAGAGCGTCCTCCACATTGTGATGCCCGCGGATCTGCAGTTCTTTTTCAGGGACAAGATCGATATCCCTGCCGTCGATACGAAGGCGAAGCATCCCTTCTGCTGAGAGATACGCACCCTCCTCCACTTTCGCTGAAGTACTGAGAAGGTACACATGCGCCGATGCCTTTTCAGCAAACTGCGGTGTATATGCATCATCCGCATTCAGCAGAAGGCTGTCCTCTGACCCCATATTTTCAAAGATCCGCCCCTTGGCCGCTGCATAGGCCTCCATCGTGTGATGGCGCTCCAAATGGTCCGGCGTAATGTTCAGGATCACTGCGGCCCTGGGGCGGAATGTATCGATGAATTCCAGCTGAAAACTGGAGAGTTCTGCAGCGATCAGTCCTTCAGCTGGCACGCTTTCGGCCTCCCTGCTGAGAGATCGGCCGATATTGCCCGCCTCCGCATAAGGGATGCCCGCCTGCCGGATCATCTGCCCCAAAAGGGAAGTCGTCGTCGTTTTCCCGTTCGTCCCCGTCACGGCCAGTATCGGCGCTTTCGCCACCCGATAGGCCAGCTCGATCTCGCTCAAGACCGGGATACCAAGCGCCAGCGCAGCAGATACGATAAGATTCTCCCGGGGGATCACCGGCGAGACGATGACTGTATCCATGCCATTCAGCAAAGTCTTTTTCTGCTCGCCAGTGGAAATGACGGCTCCCGCATCTGCGAGCGCCTGCTTCTCTTTTTGATCCGCTATACCATGAAGATCGGACAGGACCACATGGCAGCCCCGTTCAAGCAGGACATGTGCCGCCCCGAAACCGCTGATGCCCGCTCCCAAGATCAATACATTCTGCATGCGATTCTCCATTCCGAGATCAGTGACTGCTGAACTCTCTGTCAGTTTCTTTTCAGTATAAAGCGCCCCTCCGCATCCTACAAGAGAAGGCTCTCAAATTTCCGAACTCACCGGAACAAAAAGAATAATGTCACCCCGGCTGCCAGAAGCTCTACCAGCCAGAACGTCCAGACGACACGGACCTCTCCCCATCCGCACAGTTCGAAATGGTGATGGATCGGACTCATCTTGAAGATCCGCTTCCCCGTGAGCTGGAACGAAGCGACCTGCAGGATCACCGACAGCGCTTCGATCACAAAGATCAGCCCCAGAAAGACGAGCAGAAGTTCCGTCCGCGTCACGACCGATATCCCTGCGATCGCGCCGCCGAGCGCCAGAGAGCCCGTATCTCCCATAAAGATCTTCGCTGGATGGTAGTTATAAACCAGGAATCCGGCGCAGCATCCGACGATGATCAGCGCAAAGGCGCCCACATCATCCATCCCCGACCAGTGGCAGAACAGCGCATACGCCGAAAAGGCGATGACACAGCAGCCTGCCGCCAGTCCATCCAGGCCGTCGGTCAGATTGACCGCATTGGAAGCGCCCACCACGACCAGGACCACGAAGGGATAATACAGCCAGCCGATGGAGATATCCATGGCAGTAAAGGGAATGGATATCGATGTGGGAAGCCCCAGATATTCGACACAGCCGAAGCAGAAAGCGATGGACAGGATCAGCTGACCCAGCATTTTTTGCTTCGCCGTCAGGCCCAGATTCCTCTTCTTTTCCGCCTTGATGAAATCATCCAGGAACCCCAGAAGGGCATGACCGAACGTGATCAGCACCAGAAGGAGCACCGGGGGATCAAACAATTGATTGCCCACAATGACGAGAAGTGCTGCCAGCAGCATGAAGAGCCCGCCCATGGTCGGCGTTCCCGCTTTTACACGATGCGATTTTGGCCCCTCCTCGCGGATCGATTGACGGGCTTTATACTTCCTTGCCAGCGGGATCGCCGCGATACCGAGAAGGATCGTCAAAACGGCTGCTTCCACAAGATACCAGACATCCATCATTTCCATGAGTTACTTTACGACTCCTCTCCAGAAATCTGGGATCGTCTCCAGATGCATCGCATGAGAGCCCTTGATGAGCACAGCATCTCCTTCCCGGACGATCGTTTTCAGATAAGCCGCCGCTTCCCGGCAGCTGTCAAATGAAGACACACGCAGCATGCCCTCCGCCTGAGCGGCTTCTGCCATCAGACGGGCCATTGGTCCCACGGTGATCATTTCATCAAAATGATGAGCCGCCGCTTTGCGCCCGGTCTCCCGATGCAGCGCCTCCGCGTAGCGCCCAAGCTCCAGCATATCTCCGAGAACCAGGATATGCCGCCGCCCAGGGAGCTGACCGAATGCGCGAAATGCCATATCCATGGAAAGCGGATTGGCATTATAAGAGTCATTCAGCACTGTCGCTCCTTCAATATGTTCGATCTTCTGACTCGCTCCCTGCGGAGAAAAGGACGAGAGCGCATCACAGATCCTGTCCATGGGCACGTCAAGAAAACGCCCCACAGCGGCCGCCGCCAGTGCGTCGTATACGTTATGGATGCCGATCATGGAAAGACGGACCGCTCTTCGCGCATCCGGAACGCAGCAGGTAAAAGCCGTGGCATCCGGATAGAAGTGGATATCCTCAGCGACCGCATCCCATCCATCTTCCCGGCCATAATAAAGGAGCCGTCCGGCAAACTCTTTTCCCATCGCCCGGACGAAGTCATCGTCGCCGTTGAGGACCGCAGCTCCCGTATCCGGCAGCGCTTCGATCAGCTCTCCTTTTGCTTTTGCAATATTTTCCCGGCTCCCCAAAATACCGATGTGAGACGTGCCTACATTGGTCACGACGCCCACGGTCGGACAGGCCGTACGGCACAGCTCGGCGATCTGCCCCAGGCCGCGCATCCCCATCTCCGTCACACAAACATCATCTTCCGCAGACAGAGCCAGCAGCGTCTGCGACAGCCCGATCTCATTATTAAAATTCTTCAGCGTATGGCAGACATGATACGTCGTTTTCAAAACGGCCGTGATCATGTCTTTCGTCGTCGTTTTCCCATTGGAACCGGTCACGGCTACGACGGGAATGTCGAAGCGAAGCCGATGAAACCGCGCGAGCCCTTCCAACGCCTTAAGGGTATCCTTCACAGCGATGACCGTCACGCTTTCCGGCAGTCCGCCAGCCGCCTCCTTTTCGGAAACGAGCACGGCCGCCGCGCCCTTTTCCGCCGCGGAGCGCAGAAATCGGTGGCCATTAAAATTTTCGCCGATCAGCGGTATGAACAGCGCCCCTTCCGCCAGCGTGCGCGTATCTGTGCTGACACCTTCGCAGCGATCTATCCGGCCCCGCTGAAGCAGCGCCCCGCCAGTCGCCTGCAGGATCTCTTCGATGGTAAATGCCGCCATGTCAGCCTCTCAGTGCCGCCCGCGCTTCTTCTCTGTCGTCAAAATGAATGGTGCGGTCTTTCAGGATCTGGTACGTTTCGTGCCCTTTCCCTGCGATCATGACGATATCTCCCGGTCTGGCCAAAGCGATGGCCCGGCGGATGGCGTCTCTGCGGTTCACCACGATCTCATAATGAAGGTCCGGCTTTTTAGCCGCCACTTCCTGTACGCCGACCGCCACTTCGGACACGATGGTCTGCGGATCTTCCGTCCTCGGATTGTCGCTCGTCACGATGACTACATCAGCATAAGAAGCGCCGATCCGCCCCATGATGGGCCGCTTCATCTTGTCCCGGTCGCCGCCGCAGCCAAACACGGCAATGATCCGTCCGCGCCGGATCTCTTCCGCCGTTTTCAGGATATTTTCCAGCCCGTCCGGCGTATGAGCATAATCGACGACGACGGTGAACGGCTGTCCTTCGTCCACCAGTTCGAACCGGCCCGGCACCGCGTGAAAATCAGAAAGCGCCGCCAGGATGTCTTCCATCGGAATGCCTTCACTAAGGCAGGCAGACATTGCAGTGAGCACATTATATACGTTGAAGCGGCCCACGAGATGGGTATGCACTTCATAATCTTTTCCTTGGTAATGGACCGTAAATTCTGAGGAGTTAGAATTGAACCGGATATGCCCCGCCTGAAGATCAGAGGACTTATCGATACTGTATGTGCAGACTGGGCAGAGCTCCCGATCGGAGACCGCGCCTGCCATGACGTCGGCATACGGTACATCGATATTGATATGGGCCGACTTATTGCCCTTGGCCTGCCCCTTTTCAGAAACTTTCCGGAAAAGGATCGCCTTGGCTTCAGCATAACGCTCCATGGTCTTGTGATAATCCAGATGGTCTTCCGTAAGGTTCGTGAAGGACGCATTGTCAAACTCCACGCCTTCCACACGCCCCATCACAAGGGCATGCGAAGAGACCTCCATGCACACGTGAGTCACGCCTTCTTCTGCCATCCGGGCCAGCATTTTTTCCAGATCTACCACATCGGGTGTCGTATTATGGGTGGGATATTCTTTATCCCCGATCAGCATGTGGATCGTACCGATCACGCCGATCCTGTACCCCGCATGGTGCAGGATATGCGCACAGATATGCGTCGTCGTAGTCTTTCCGTTCGTCCCCGTTACGGCGATCATGCGCATCTTTTTTGCCGGATAATCAAAAAAATAAGGCGTAACGCTCTCCATCGCCTTCCGCGTATCCTGGACGTAGACCACGGTCACGTCAGGAGAAGCAGGCACTTCTTTTTCTGCCACGATGACGGCTGCCCCTTTTTCGGCTGCCGCCTCGGCAAAGTCATGACCGTCCACATGCGCGCCGGACAGGCAGATGAACAGACTTCCCGGTCTGACTTCCCGGGAATCCGCCGTGATATCGAGCACCTGCCGGTCCAGAGAGCCAGTCGTGCGTTCATATTCCATATGCTGCAGCAGATCCTGCAATGTTTTCATATCCTGTCACCTCAAATGATGATTCAATGACCTTTTCAGACCCCACTTATCATAGCTTAAAATAGGGAATGTTACAATAGCGGCCCCGCCCTGACCGTCCCGCAGCCGTTTCTGCGAGCCGTTCCGGCGAAAGCCGCTATTCGTTTCTGTTTATTCATGAATACGGGTCGGGTCCACATAGGCATCGCTGGACCCGTAGATCGCATGCTGCGGGACCATCATGCCGAGCTCCGTCTCTGCAATCCGCTGAATGCGCGCAGGAGATTCCAATCGCGCCACATCAAGGCGCATCACTTCATTCTGCTTTTCCAGAGAGATGATGTCCGTCCGCACGACCTGCATTTCGTAGCTCTGCTGCGCCGCGTAGCAATTCACTCCGTAAAAAAGTCCGAGGAGAAACAGCAAAACAGCCAGGACTCCTACATAGCCGCTGTACGGAGCGCTCGCCGTCACGCGTCTGGGTGCTCTTTCTGCCTGCATCTCATACGCTCTCGGCACCGCCCGCGTATAATTCAACATCTCCGCGTCCTGCGACAGCATAGAATCCTGACCTCCCCTGTTATGCCAGTTTTTCCGCGATCCGGAGCACAGCGCTCCGCGCCCGCGGATTGGCTTCTAATTCTTCTTTCCCCGGCCGGATCGGTTTCGCCGGCCTTCTGATCTCCCTATGATGATGGCACATGCACACGGGCAGTTCCGGCGGACAGATACAGTCCTGCGCCATTTCCCGGAAAACGTCCTTGATGATCCGGTCTTCCAGAGACTGGAACGTGATGACCCCCAGCCGCCCGCCCGGCTTCAGGTGTCTGACACAGGTCCGCATCGTTTCCTCCAGGATGCGCAGTTCTCCATTCACTTCGATGCGGATCGCCTGAAAAGTCCGCTTTGCCGGATGCGGACCGTCTTTCCGCGCACCGGCCGGAACAGCCGCTTTGATCCAGTGCACCAGTTCAAATGTCGTTTCGACGGGCTTTTCTTTTCGTCCTTCAACGATGAATTTTGCGATGCGCCGGGACCAGCGCTCTTCTCCATATCGGCGGATGACCGCCTCCAGTTCGTCTTCGCTGTATCGGTTCACCACATCGTAAGCGGTCAGAGGATTTCTCTGGTCCATCCGCATATCGAGCGGTCCGTCATGCATATAGGAGAAGCCCCGCGCACCCTCATCCAGCTGATGGGAGGAGACCCCCAGATCGAATAAAAAGCCGTCGACCGGTCCGATCTGCCGCTCGTCCAGGACATCTCCGACATGGGAAAAATTATCCCTCACCAGAAGGTGCCTGCAGGAGATGTCCGCAAGGCGCGCTCCGGCCGCCTGGATCGCCTCTTCATCCTGATCGATGCCGATGAGAAGCGCCTCCTTACTGAGATGCTGCGCCAGCGCATACGAATGCCCCCCGCCGCCAAGCGTGCAGTCCACATAGATACCATCCGGCGAAGTGAGCACGCCGCCCACCAGTTCATTCAGCAGAACGCTTACATGATGGAACTCCATAGCCGCCTCTTAAAAGTTGAAATCCATCGGCAGATCCAGCGACTCGGCGATATCCGCCACAGAACCGCTCTCCTCCTCTGCCCCCTGCAGGACCGCAGGGCTCCAGATCTCGATGGTATCCCCTACGCCGATGATCTTGGCGTCTTTTTCCAGTCTGGCATAAGCCCGCAGATGAGAAGGGATCAGGATGCGCCCCTGACGGTCGCACTCCATTTCCGTACTTTTCCCGATCAGGAACCGGCGCAGAGCCCGCACATTTTTCCTTGTCTGCGGCAGCCGCTGCAGTTTTTCCTGCATCTGCTCCCAACAGTTTCGAGGATAGATCGTCAGACAAGTATCCAGCCCCGGTGAAAGGATAAAGAGCTCCCCCAGTTCTTCGCGAAATTTGGCAGGAAGAATCATACGGCCTTTGCTGTCGATCGTATGTGAATATTCATTCATGAACAATTCTTCCTCACCTCTTTTTCTACCACTTTTATCCACATTCTACCATAAATCCCCACTTAGTGACAGAGCTGCCCCCCTCATTTTCACAAAACTTTTCGCAGGAGCAGCACATTCGCCGCGGTAGGATTCGCCCCTGCGAACAGTCAAACGGGAACATATGGCACACAAAAAGCCGCGGCATCCCGCGGCTCCATACAAAAATACGGCTTTGATGAAAGCCGTATTTTTCCTCTGTATTTAGTTCCTGAGATCAGTCCCAGACCTTTTTCATGATCGTCTTGTATTCTTCCTGCAGATGATTGACGATCACATCCAGCACGACGCGCACGATCTGCGGATCGAACGCTTCATTGCTGCTCGGGATGCACGAATCCAGATAGACCGTGCCGTCGTCAGCGGCTACATATTTGAACACTTTATAGCCGCGATTCAGTTCATTCAGGAAGGCATTGAACCGCTCCCGATTGCTGTCCTTCACGAGCCCTGTGCCGATCTGTACGCGAATGATGGTATAAATGGTGTTGTCCGTGATGATGCCCACCGGCAGTTTCTGCCCTTCCGCTTCAATGTTGGACTTGAAGACCACCGTGCCGTTGGGATCGTTCGGCACCGGATCGCGGAAGAAGAAATTCAGATGATTTTCTTTCAGATAGGCGTCAAATTTATCTGCTTTCAAATTGGGTCTCACTGCATTGTCTGCCATACGTATGCCTCCTTGTGGTCTCACATGTAGGAAATCTGTATCAATTATACCGTTGGTCATGCCGCTGCGCTACAGCACAAAAAAATTTTCCGTGACTCTTTTCACCGCGCGAAAAATTTTTTATCATGAAAACAGATTTGGACCAGAAAGGAGCGTTTCATGACTGACACGCAGTTTATGCGCCTCGCCCTTGCCGAGGCCCGGAGGGCCGCCGCTGAAGGCGAGATCCCCATCGGAGCCGTTCTCGTATGTAACGGCGCCGTCATCGCAGCCGACCACAACCGGCGCGAAAAAGATCACGACCCCACAGCCCACGCAGAGCTCCTCGTGCTCCGCCGCGGTGCCGCACGGCTCTCCCAGTGGCGTTTGACGGAATGTACCCTTTATGTTACCATAGAGCCATGTGCGATGTGTGCAGGTGCGATCATGAATGCACGGATCAAACGGCTCGTTTACGGCGCGCCGGATGTGCAGGCCGGAGGCGTGGATTCCGCGTTTTCCATTTGTGAAGGCATCGTCATGAATCATCAGCTGTCCGTCCGGTCCGGTGTTCTTGCTGACGAATGTGAACGCATCATGAAGGAGTTTTTCCATTCACACCGCTCGTCTTATGGAGACGTATCGAAGTGGTCATAACGAGGCTGACTCGAAATCAGTTGTACCGCAAGGTACCGTGGGTTCGAATCCCACCGTCTCCGCCACGCGAAATACCCGATAAGTACTGAAAAGTCAGTACTTATCGGGTATTTTCTTCTTAAGATTTCCCTCATAAACGCTTTTTTCTGTCCCAATTTCTATCCCAATACCCTCCTTTTTATATTGTTTTTTCAATTTATTCTCATTTAGAAATTATAGATTAACATCTCACCGCCTTTTGGGTAATAAAGCGGCGCGCAAACCTTCCGAAACCCTGTTTCGCATTACGTTCTGCCTTTGAGGCATACAAATTTGCAGCACAAAAGGGCAGAATCGTCTCCTGCCCTTTTTGGATCTGTGGTGGGCCCACCAGGGTTCGAACCTGGGACCAACCGGTTATGAGCCGGCGGCTCTGCCGCTGAGCTATAGGCCCGATATGCATCAATAATTGTATTTTAACAATTTGAAATTTGTTCGTCAAGAAGAGACAGTCCGCGCTGTCCTGTCACTGATTCATCAGGTTGCGCGCCGACTTCTTGAGCTTTGTGAGCGCTTTCCCTTCGATCTGGCGGATCCTCTCCCGGGTCACATCGAAATACCGTCCCACTTCTTCCAGCGTGCGGGGCTTACCATCCCGCAGGCCGAAGCGCAGTTCGAGCACGCTCCGCTCTCTTTCAGAAAGACCGCGGAGCATCTCATCGATCTGTTCGCGGAGAAGGATGGACCCGGCCGCATCGTCAGGCGCCACCGCTTTCTGATCCTCGATGAAATCTCCCAGATGTGAGTCTTCTTTTTCACCGATTGGCGTTTCCAGTGAGATCGGGTCCTGGGCGATCTTTTTCACTTCCCGGATCTTCTCCGGATTGACGCCCATCCGTTCGGCCAGTTCTTCATTGGTCGCTTCCCGTCCGTTTTCCTGCAGCAGCTGCCGGGAAATGCGGTTCAGTTTGTTGATCGTCTCCACCATGTGCACAGGCACGCGGATGGTCCGCGCCTGGTCCGCGATGGCCCGCGTAATGGCCTGCCGTATCCACCAGGTCGCATAGGTGCTGAACTTATATCCTTTCTTGTAGTCGAATTTATCCACCGCTTTGAGCAGCCCCAGATTGCCTTCCTGAATGAGATCCAGAAACTGCAGGCCTCGTCCGAGGTATTTTTTTGCAATGGATACGACTAGACGCAGATTGGCATCGGACAGTTTTTTTCTCGCTTTGGCAGCGCGCCGCTTGTCTTCCTCCGTGGCGGCAGGCAGACTTCCCTGCTCGATCCACATGGAGAGCATCACTTCTTCTTCCGCCGAAAGAAGCGGCACCGAACCGATCTCTTTGAGATACATCCGTACAGGATCGTCGATGGTCACCGAATCGGGTACAGAGATCTCGCCGTCATCGTCTTCATTCTCATCATCCTCATCATTCCCATCATCCGCTTCCTCTGCGGCTTCTTCTGCCTCTGCTTCCTCCTCCGCCGCTTCTTCCTCGGCGATCTCCTCCTCAGGCATATCTTCATCGAAAAGGACCTGGATGTGCTGCGCGTTCAGCCATTCGTAGATCGCATCCTGCTGCTTTGCAGTGAGCTTTTTCTTTTCAATGAAGCGAATGATCTCCCGATTGGGCAGAAATCCCTCCGCCGTTTCCTTTTTCTTCAGCGTCTCCACCCAACGCTTCGTCGCCGCTGTGATCTTTATCGCCATAGAGCTCTCTCCCCTGCGTGCACCGTTTCATTCCGATGTCTTTTTCTGCAATTCCCGGATCTCCCTGCTCAGCTGGATGCAGGCGAGCATCTCTCTTCTGGAGCCTTCGGGATCGGCATGAGCCAGTGTGCTGGCCCGTTCCGTATGCATTTTATAAGCTTTCTGCAGCGCCCCCAATTTCAGAGGCCGCACAAATTCTTCCCACGGTACGGATACCGTATCTTCCGCTTTCATCAAAAGGGCGGCCAGCGCTTCGATATCGTCCTGCCCCAGCTTCTGCTGTACCGCTTTTTCGGACAAGACCTGCCCGCTTTCCTGCACTTCTTCCATAGCCTGTGCCAGCCGCTGGCAAAAAGGCGATGTATATTGAAACGCTTTCATCTCCGCCCAAGAAGACGGCGCGCGATGATACTGCATGCAGTAGGTCAGAAACCCTTCTTCCAGCCGCACCTGCTTCTGCGATTCTCGACTGACGGTCTCTTCCGCCGTCTCTCGGGGCGATATATAGACCTTCGCATGATTTTTCTTTACATACCGAGTCGCTTCGCTTCGGATGAGCCCTTCATCGAGCCGCATGGCCTGCGCCATTTTTCGAATGTAGGAATTGATCAGGAAGGAATCGTCCCTGGCGGTCAATACGGAAAACATCTCCTGCAGAATATGCTGCTGCCCTTCAAGAGACGTGGGGTCGTACTGCCGAAGGAGCGACGCCAGAAGATAATCCAGCGCGGGCTGCGCCTGCCGCACCGCTTCCAGATAGGCTTCCCCGCCGTGCAGATTGACGAATTCGTCAGGATCCTTTCCTTCACCCACACGGGCCACGCGGATCTTGAGCCCTACCGTGCCGGCGATCTCCAGCGCCCGGCGCGTCGCATTCTGTCCCGCCGCATCCATATCGTAGCTGAAGACCACTTCATCGGCATAGCGCTTGAGCAGGCGGGCCTGCTCGATGGTGAACGCCGTGCCCAGCGAGGCTACGACATTCGTCACTCCATGGGCATGGAGCGAGATGGCATCCATATAGCCTTCCACCATGATGACCTGCCGTGTCTCTCGGATCTTCGGCAGTGCCTGATAGAGCGCGAAGAGCAACCGCCTCTTATTGAAGATCGGCGTTTCCGGCGAATTGAGATACTTCGGCTTGCTGTCATCCAGCACCCGCCCGCCGAAAGCGACCGGCTTTCCCTTCAGATTCAGGATGGGAAACATGCAGCGGTTGCGAAACATATCGAAATATCGTCCGTTGCTGTATCCGACGAGCCCCGCATCCACCAGCGTTTTTGGCGCGATCTGCTTTTTCTGCGTGAAATCCCGAAACAGTTTGTCCCACGCGGGAGGAGCAAATCCCAATTTAAAATATTCGATGGTCTCTGCCGTGAGATGCCGCTTCTGAAAGTAAGCCAGCCCGGCTTCTCCCATGCGCGTCTTTGTAAGGCAATTGTGAAAATAATCTGCCGCAAGCCGCGCAGCTTCATACATCGCCGTCATTTCCGACTGCTTTTGCCGTTCTTCCTCTGACACTTCCTCTTCCGGAAGCTCGATGTGCGCCATCTCCGCCAGATGCTCCACTGCCTCAGGAAATGTCAGGTTTTCCATCTTCTGCACGAAGGTAAAAACATTGCCCGACGCATGACAGCCGAAGCAGTAATACAGTCCCTTATCCGGCGAAACGGAAAAAGAAGGTGTCTTTTCATGGTGAAACGGACAGCAGGCCCAATACCGCCCGCCTTTTTTCTTCAGCGGGACATAGGAACCGATCACATCGGCGATGTTGACGCTGTCCGATACGCGCTGCAAAAAATCCTGCCCAAAATATCTCATAGTCATTCCTCTGGCATTCGCCATACCGGCTGATGCCTATGAAAAAAACTGACAAAGCCGTCTTTCCGAATTGTCAGTCTTTTACTTTCTCTTACAGGCGCTGCTTTTCCGCGCCTGCCTCTTTTGTCAATTCCTGCCAGCGGGCCGTCAGCAGCTCTACATATTTTTTCGGATCCAACCCAAAGCTTCGGAGCACATAGCCGTCGCTGGCCTCTACGAGGAGCGTCCGCCCGTCGTCGGTCACGCCAAAATCCAGCGCATAGCCGCAGGGCGCACTGTGAAAAGCCTCCACGGCCCGCTTCATGGTATCCACATCAGGAAACAGATCCCACCGGCCCGCATAAGGAGTCAGGCCGATGATCTCGCCGCGAAGCACCCAGAGCCGCCATTCCGAGAGAAAGTTGACTTTCTCGCTGCACCACACGGGAATATCTTCCAATCCGCCGCCAAGTTTGATGAGGTCTTCCGACTTATCGAGCACAGTGCCGGAGAAGCGCTTTACGTCCCAGATCGGCTTGACGAAAACATGCCAACTGTCCGCATGGCTCGTGATGGTAAAGAGCGTCGATTTCCAGATCTTCCGCCCGAGAAACGGCATCAGTTCTTCCGGATAGTCCAGAGGAAGGAGGTGCACCCCCATCCGGTCCATCGCCACTTCCACGTCGTCCAGCGTCCCCACGATGAGGTCCTCCGGTTCGTTGTCCTCAATGGAATAGACCGCCTTGTAAGGGACCACCGGAATGCCAAGGGCGGAGCAACCCGTATACACATCGAAGCAGTTCTGATTGAAGTATTCCCCTGTGTGTTTGATCCGGATATAGACTTTCATAGGTCCACCTCATTGGCACAAGATGATCAAATTTTTCGTTATATTTTTAATTATATCACACATGAGTCATTTCGTTTTATTTTTTATCATCCTTTTAGCAATAAAAAGAAACGCACACGAAAAGCGGAGCCGAAGCTCCGCTTCATCTCACAGGAAGAAATAGGCATATGATACCGCCGCCACGAGGAAGCGGTAATACGCAAAGCCTGACAGCGTGGACCGGTTGAGAAATTTCAGGAACCACAGAATGGAGATATACGCCACGACAAAAGACGTCACAAATCCGAGAGCGAGCACGCCGAAATCATCCATGGAAAGGTCAGATGCGACTTTCAGCAGATCGTATGAGCACGCCAGGAACATCAGCGGCACCGCCATGATGAAGGAGAAATCAGCCGCTGCCTTGCGGGATATCCCAAGAAGCAGCCCCCCTGCGATGGTGCTGCCGCTCCGGGAAAAGCCAGGCCAGAGAGAAAGACACTGAAAGAGCCCCATCTGAAGCGCCTTGGCAGTGGTGATCTCATCCACATCTTCGATAAGAAATGCTTTTCTCATCTTTTCCGCAAAGATCATGAACAGACCGCCGAGGATGAGCCCAATGATCACCGTCAGAGGACCGAAGAGATACGTTTTGATGAGGCCGTGACAGAGAAGTCCCACGAGGCAGGCGGGAAACATGGCGACCGCGATATTGAGACAGGAAGCTCCTTTCGTGCGGAACCAATTTCTCCGCTTCACCATATTCACAAATTTTTCCTTATAAACGAGAAGCACGGACAGGATGGCGCCAAACTGGATGAATACATCAAAAACATCGGCCAGCGTCCCGGTAAATCCCAGCATGTGCCCCACCAGGATCAGATGCCCCGTACTGGATACCGGGATATACTCGGTCAGCCCTTCGACGATGCCGACGATGAGCGCGCAAAAATATTCGTACATACTTTACTCCTTCAGAAAATGTTCCTTTTTCAACCGCTCGATGACGAGGCGGTCCGTAGCAAACGCCAGGGGAGGAAGCCCATGGCCGGGGAAAAAACGCACCTCCGCCACATCGTCCCCGCTGCGGCAGAATCCGCCCGCGATGCGCGTCAGGAACCACGTGCCCGTGGTGTGCGCCTCTGGCTCATGAAAATTGGAATACACTTCATACACAGAGAGCGGCTCGACCCAGAATCCGGTCTCTTCCCGCATCTCCCTCACCAGCGCCTGGCGAATATCTTCATTATACTCCACGTGTCCACAGGGGATGCACCACAGCCCTTCCCGCGTCTCACCGCGGGCCCGCCGTCCCAGCAGAATCTCTCCCTCCGGCGAGAGGATGATCCCCGCTACGCCGGTGATGGGATTCTCATAGGAAATGCGCCCGCATCCATTGCAGCAGAGCCGGTACTCTCCCTGCGTCCACTGCCGCAGGAGAGGCGCGCCGCACCAGGCGCAGTACCGCTTTCCCGTCGTGTCCATCACAGCGCCCTCTGGTGATTGGCCGCCCGCACCGCGCGGATACGGGAGAGCGCCGGCTGCAGCGGGTCCGGGATCTGCGGATTCTTCATAGCCACGATGTTCTGCAAGACCTTTTCCGTCTCATTGATATAAAAAATGAGCACGGTCTTCCGGTCCTGAGAAAAATAGATGTAAGCGCTCTGCGGATGCAGATCCGCCAGATTCATTTCCAGTTTCTGCGGCTCACCGTACAACGCTTCCACCGTGGACAGCTGGTCGCCCACAGAGACACCGCGTCGCGTCATCATGCCCTCGTCCATAATAAAGAGAGAAGCTATTTCGTGCTCGTCGGCGCTCATGCGCACGCCGAATCCTGGGAAATACCAGATCTCTTCCTCCGGATTCGTCGCTTTCTTCTGCCAGATCAGCCAGGGACGGTCTTCAAAGACGTTGCCCACTTCATACCTAGCGATCTGAAATTCTTCGTCAAAAAAGCGATGCCCTGCGGGGAGCACTTTCTCCGGTGAAGCAGGAAACGCATCCCCTGCAAAAGACAGCTGGATCGCTTTGACACGGCCGCTTCCGACAGTGAAGACGAGCTGCTGTCCTGCCGTTTCATAGATCAGGTAAAACTGCTGCTGCGGCCCATCCCACAGGATCTGGTCCGGCCGTCCGTAGACGCGCACCACATTCTCCCGGCTGCTTCCGACCGAGAGGCCCCGCGCTGTTTTTATCCCGTCTTTTGTGATGCAGATCTTCGCAGCGCCGGCCGAAGGCAGCTTCGATGAGATCGCAAGGTCGGGCCGCACAGAGTATGCATAGGCCCTGTCCTGAATGAACTGGACAGCGACTCCGTCCCACTGATATTCGTCCCGCACGCTTCCCTGCTCCCGTTTGACCGGATCGCCCAGGCAGGCCGCCCAGTCCGAAACTGCCGTGCCCAGACGCAGCCCGCACAGGGAAAGATCGCCCTTTCCAAGCGGCGTACCGTCGATATCATGGATGGGCTCTTTCTTCGGCGCTTCCGCCGGCTTCAGCAGTGCCGTCACTGCGGCGATATCCTCTGCCGGTACCGGCTCCTCGGCCCATACCGGACAGGTCAGCAGCCACAGAGCCGCTGCGCACGCGGCGCATTTTCTATATGTCATGGATCCTCCTCATTCTCCGAAAATGGAGTCTGGTTCCGCATTTTTGCTTTCTTATCATTATTACTGGCCGAAGAGACCCTGTCAAGAGCACACACAAAAAGCACCGGAGACCGGGCTCCAGTGCTTTTCCTGATGGATCAGTCCTTTCTGTGACGCGCTACGAAGCGGCCGATCCGCTTAAGCGCCTCTGCGATGTTCTCCCGGCTCGCCGCATAGGAGATGCGCACATGACCGCGGCCCTGCTCGCCGAAGCAGCTTCCCGGCACGACGCCCACCTTCTCCTCTTTCAGGAGCTCTTCGGAGAAAGTCTCATCATCCATGCCCGTACATGTGATATCCGGGAAAATATAGAACGCGCCCTTCGGCTCAAAGACCGGCAGGCCGATCTCTTTCAGTCCTTCATAGACCATCACGCGGCGCGCCGCGTATTCATCGTACATGGCTTTCACATCGTCGTCGCACGCCTCCAGCGCAGCGATCGCACCGTACTGGCTCGTAGAAGAGGCGCAGAGGATGGCGTACTGATGGACCTTGTAGATGGATTCCACCGCTTCTTTCGGCGCACAGAGATAACCGATGCGCAGGCCCGTCATCGCATAGGACTTGGAGAAACCGTTCAGCACGATGGTCCGCTCCTTCATCCCCGGAAGCGATGCTACGCAGGTATGCGTGCCTTCATAAGTAAGATCGCAGTAGATCTCATCGGAAATGACGATCAGATCGTGTTTCTTTGCGAACTCTGCGATCTTTTCGAGAGATGCCCGATCCATCACCGTGCCCGTGGGGTTGTTCGGATAGCCGATGAGAAGAACTTTCGTCTTTTCCGTCACTTTCTTTTCCAGCTCTTCTACAGTGAGTTTGAAATCGTCCTTTTCCCAGGTGGGCACGAGCACCGGCACGCCGCCGGCAAAGCGAACGCATGCCGGGTAGGCCACGTAGGCCGGGTCCGGGATGAGCACCTCGTCCCCCGGATTGAGGAGCGCCGTCATAGCGATGCTGATGGCTTCCGACACGCCTACCGTCACGACGATCTCACACGCCGGATCATAGTCCACATGATAGCGGCGGTGGAACAGTGAGGCGATATCCTCTCGAAGCTTCATCAGTCCCAGATTAGAAGTGTAGGATGTTTCCTTCTTTTTCAGACTGTCGATGCACGCATCGATCACTTTGTCCGGCGCGGCATAATCCGGCTCGCCAACGCCGAGCGAGATGACGCCTTCCATCGTATTGGCCAAGTCAAAAAATTTACGGATGCCGGACGGCGGCACCGCTTTGACATTTTCCGCGATCTTTGTTTCCCAGTTCATACTGTTTCCTCCTCTTTGTGATCTGTCTGTTCTTCTTTCCCGCCGGCGACGATCCGTCCCAGCGCTTCGCACCGTTTGAGCGCGTCTTCATCAGGATAGCCGTAGGCGAGCACGGGACGGGCGGGAAAGATCCCGCCGGCAAAATGCAGCTCCGACTCCCAGGAATTGAGCCACGCGCCGCGGCTCCATCCGCAGGAGCCGAAGACGCCCATTCGCTTTCCTTTCAGAAACGGCTCCAGCTTCCGGCTGAACGGATGCATCTGCGCTTCTTCAATGACCTCTACGCCCCAGGCTGAGCATCCCAGAAGGATCGAATCGTATTCCTTTCCGATCGTCTCCGCGTCCACGTCTGCCACCGGCGCCAGAAGCACCTCCGCGCCGCAGCTCCTGGCGCCAACGGCCACCGCTTCGGCCATCGCTTCCGTATTGCCCGTGCTGGAATAAAAAATCACAGCGGTCTTTTCGGCCATTTTCCTCCTCCATCCTGGATTAAAAAATAAAGCGCCCGTTCACGAGAGCGCTTTATGGTGACTTCTTGTCCTTGTATGAAATTATGCGTTGGCAATCGTTTCGCCGAGCGCCTTGCATGCGCTGAGCGCTTCATCATCGGGATAGCTGTATGCTTTGACCGGATCAGCTGCGAGCTTCACGCCTGCATCTTCCAGACGCTGCTTCCAGTTTTCGATCCAGTCACCCTGGTTCCACGCATAGGAACCGAAGATGCCTACCACTTTGCCGGGCAGATTCGGGAGCAGTTCTGCGAAGAACGGTTCGAATTCATATTCTTCCAGGTCTTCGTTCCCCATTGCCGGGCAGCCGAGGATGATGTGGTCATAAGCTGCGATATCCGCTGCGCTGGTGTCGCTCACGAAGGAAAGGGTCGTCTCTGCGCCGGCTGCCTTCGCGCCTTCTTCCACCGCCTGCGCCATCGCTTCGGTGTTGCCGGAACCGGACCAGTATACGATTGCTACTTTTGCCATAATAAAGCCTCCTGTTTAAAATCGGACCGATGTCGATCCGTGCTTCTTTAATATTACTGGACGGGCGTATCGTTGTCAATTTCTAAAAGTAGAACGCCCTCAATGCCTCCTGAGGAACGCTTCCAGCAGATCTTTTTCCTTATAGAAGCGGCGCTTCTCCACCATCTGCGAAAGCGACTCCGTGAGCGCCGTATTATCCGCATCGGAATTGATGATCCCCAAGACGACGCGGAAGCCGCTCACCTGAAGCACCATGTGATACGCTTCGCGATAGGTGATATCGTTTTCTATGACGGTCACGACGAAGCTCCCTTCCCAGCGGGGATGTCCGCGGTCGGTCCTGCGCACGAGCGGCGCGTCGCCCTCATAAGTTATGCCGCTCGCCCGGAGCTCCCCATTGAGATTGGCGGCGATGACGTCCATCTGCTCGGCAGGCGTCTTATTCCGATACGCCGCCGCGCCTTCCTTGGCCAGATACTGCGCGCCGATCTGGACCGATGCAGCCCATCCATAGGAAAAGTCCGCGCCGTCCGCCCAGGTCATATTGTAAAATGTGCCGTTCAGCATGCCCGCTCGGATGAGCGTCCACCGGATACCGCCCGTTGCAAGGAAAGGCAGCGCCTGCTGCTCTCCCTCTGTGAAGGTGACTCCTTTTGGAAGTTTCATCCGTCCGATATAGGCCATGTCCCATTGATCTGCCGCGCCGACCGGAGCCGCTGCGGAGAGCGCCAGCGCCCCGGTCAGCAGAGCGGCCATCCATTTCCCTTTCATATCAGCCCTGCTTCTTCTGGATCTTTGCCCAAGAATCTTTCAGCCCGACGATGCGGTTCACCACGATGTGCCCTTCCGTCGTATCTTTATCGATGATGAAATATCCCTTGCGCAGGAACTGGAAGCGGTCGCCCACCTTGTAGTCCAGGATCGCCGGTTCCGCCTTGCTGTGGAGGACCGTAAGGGAATCCTTATTGATCTTCTCCATGAAATCCCGGCCGTCGTCCTGGTCGTCCGGCGAGATGAGGTAATCATAGAGCCGCGCGGTGATGTCTACCGCGGTATCGGCACATACCCAGTGCAGCGTCCCCTTGACCTTGCGGTCCGCGCCCGGAGTGCCGCTCCGCGTGTCCATGTCGCAGGTGCAGCGGATCTCCTGGATATGGCCCTCTTCATCCTTCACGACCTCGTCGCAGCGGACGATATACGCCCCTTTGAGGCGCACTTCCTTGCCCGGAGCCATGCGGAAGAATTTCTTTGCCGGCGTTTCCATGAAATCGTCCCGCTCGATATAGAGGTTCCGGCTGAACGGCACCTGCCTCGTGCCCATCTCTTCGTTCTCCGAATTGTTTTCCAGCGTGACGTATTCGATCTGCCCTTCCGGATAGTTGGTGAGGACTACTTTCACGGGGTCGAGCACGGTCATGATGCGCGGCGCTTTCCCCTTGAGATCCTCCCGGATGCAGTGTTCCAGCTGGGCGATGCTCACCACATTGTCCGCCTTCGCGACGCCGATCTGGTCGCAGAACATGCGGAGCGATTCCGGCGTGTAGCCTCGTCTCCGAATGCCGGAGATGGTGGGCATGCGTGGATCGTCCCAGCCGGAGACCACGCCCGCTTCCACCATGCGGCGAAGCTTTCTCTTGCTGGTGATCATAGTGGTCACATTGAGGCGGGCAAATTCGATCTGCCGGGGCTTTTCTTCCCCGTCGAACGCCTGGAGGCACCATTCGTAGAGCGGGCGGCGCTCTTCAAATTCCAGCGTGCAGATGGAGTGGGTGATGCCTTCCAGCGCGTCGGACAGCGGGTGTGCGAAATCGTAGAGCGGATAGATGCACCAAGCATCGCCCGTGCGGTGGTGCGTCGCATGCAGGATGCGGTAGATGACAGGGTCGCGCATGACCATATTGGGCGAAGCCATGTCGATCTTCGCACGGAGCACCTTTTCCCCGTCTTTGTACTTGCCTTCCTTCATCTCCTGGAAGAGCTTCAGGTTCTCCTCCACGGAGCGGTTCCGCCAGGGGCTTTCCTTGCCCGGATGATTCAGGTCGCCGCGGGTGTCGTGGATCTCTTCGCTGGTCTGGTCATCCACATAGGCGAGCCCCATGCGGATGAGCTTGCATGCAAATTCATAGAGTTCAGGGAAATAGTCCGATGCATAGTGCACCGGTTCCTTCCACTGGAAGCCGAGCCACTTGACGTCTTCCAGAATGGAATTGACATATTCCACCTCTTCCTTTGTAGGATTCGTATCATCAAAGCGCACGTTCGTCTCGCCATGATATTTCTTCCCGATACCGAAATTCAGGCAGATGCTCTTCACATGACCGATATGAAGGTAGCCATTCGGTTCCGGCGGGAAACGCGTGAGCACCCGTCCATTTTTATATACATGATTGGCGATGTCCTTATTGATCTCCGCCTCAATAAAATTCGCCGCTTCTCTTTTTTCTTCCATGGGACTCTCCTTTGCATATTCCACTGCGGACGCTCGTGCAGTCCGTATGACAGACGTACATACAATGATTATATTTTAGCACATCCAGAAAAAACGTGGAATGAAAAATCCCCTCGGCGCCGACAAAATCCCCATGCTACGCGCGACGCTCCTCATCCCGGATTATGATATAATAATAAAAAATTTGTGAAAGCACACAGAAAGAAGGAGCATCATGCAGAGACTGATCACATACACTTACGAAGGGCTCCGCCAGTGGGGCGTGCTCGCCGCGGACGGCCGGTCCATCTATCCCGCCTACGACCTGGAAGAGACATACTTCATCCCCCTTGCGGAGACGCTGGAAGAATTCATCGAGACCGGCGAAGAAGGCCTTCTGAATCTGGCCAAACTTCTGGAGAGCAATGAGAAAGACAAAAGCGTCGAACCGGTGCCGCTCTCTGAAGTCCAGCTCGAAGTCCCCTTCCGCCCGCGGAGAAACATTCTCTGCGTAGGCAAAAATTATCAGGAACACGTAAAGGAATTTGATCAGAACAAAGAGGCGAAGAATCCGGCGGCGCCGATCTTCTTCACCAAAGCCACCACCTCCGTCATCGGTCCGGAAGAAGCCATCGACAGCCATCCCGACGTGACGAGCCAGGTGGACTACGAAGGCGAGCTGGGCGTCGTCATCGGCAAAGCCGGCACGGACATCGCTCCGGAAGACGCGATGAAGTACGTATACGGCTACACCATCATCAATGACGTCACCGCCCGCGACCTCCAGAAGACTCACGTGCAGTGGTTCCGCGGCAAGAGCCTCGATACGTTCTGCCCCATGGGCCCCACCCTTCTCGTCGGCGGCTGGCCCGCCCCCTTTACGATCTACACCCGCGTGAATGGCCATCTCCGTCAGGAAGGTCATACGTCGGACCTGATCTTTTCCATTCCGAAGCTCATCGCCACGCTCTCTTCCGGTATGACGCTCCTTCCGGGCGACGTGATCGCCACGGGCACGCCGAAGGGCGTCGGCATGGGCATGGAGCCGCCGACGTTTCTCAAAAAGGGCGACGTGGTAGAGATCACCATCGATCCCATCGGCACGCTCCGCAATCCCGTCAAATGATCAAAAGCAAAAAGAGCAGCGTTTCCATTTGGAGACACTGCTCTTTTTTGCTGCTTCATTTCCGGCCATACAGACGAAACGAAAAAGATCCCCGCCCGGTCTCAAGGACCGCCGTTCCCGGAGCCACCGCCTGTGACTCCTGGCACTGCAGCGGACCGAATTCGTTTTCAAGACGGAGCCAGTTCTTCCGCCGCTGCCCCATGACTTTCGACCGGTCTCTGGGATGACAGATGAGAGTAGCCGCCCCCGCGGCATTTCGCAGCGCCCGCCGCACCGCGTGACGGACGATGACCTGATCGGCGAGCTCGCCCATGGCCGGATGATAAGGCCCTGCAAGTAGCGAAGTGCCTCTGTCGAGCTCTTCTGTCGCCTGAAGTCCCATGCGGATGACGGAAATGCCGCGGTCTTCATACCATCGCTTCAGAAAAGCGCAGCGAAACGCCGCTTCCTCCACTGTGAGAGGCCGATACGTCCCGGCTTCAAAAAGCGCCTGCAGCTTCGTCCCTCGAAGGACGAGCACCGGATAGAGGCGGACGAAATCCGGATGGAGCGCCGCGCCAAGGCGCGCTGTCCGCCGCAGAGACGCCCCGCTCTCCCCGGGAAGGCCGATCATGAACTGCAGTCCCACGCGGAATCCCGCTGCCCGAAGCGTCCTCACCGCTTCCGCCGTATCGCGCGCGGTGTGCCCCCGCTCGGCCAGCCGGAGCACTTCGTCATCCAGGCTCTGCGCGCCCAGCTCCACGGTAGAGACGCCCATGCGGGTCAGGAGCGCCAGCCGCGCTTCGTCGATACAGTCGGGCCGCGTGGAGAGGCGGATGCTCTGGATGCGTCCTGTATCGAGCGCCTCTTTTGCCGGCTGAAGGAGCGCCTCCATCACCGAAAGAGGCAGCGCAGTGAAGGAACCTCCATAATAGGCTGCTTCCCAATGCCGATCGCCGCCCGAGGTCATCCGGTACGAGGCGATCGTTTGCTCCGCCTCCTCCGGCGTGACGGGCGTCGCTGTGCCTGTAATGCGCACCTGATCGCAGAAAACGCACTGATGCGGACAGCCGGAATGGGGGATGAACAGGGGAATGATCGCATGTTTCATCATAGGTCCTTGCGAATGTACAATTTAAGTGCAACATCCTATGGGACATAGAAAAAATGGCCCATAGGAGCCTGTCATAACTAAGGTGTTTCAGCTCATTACCTTTCAGGAGGTTCCCATGTGCCATTATCATCATCTTACTCTCTTTGA
>CASEBK010000032.1 GCA_949286115.1 uncultured Veillonellaceae bacterium
GAGGGTGGGCTCGTAGACGATGACTTCGATGCCTTTCGCCTTGATGCGCTTCATCACGCCCTGAATGGCGGAGGCGCGGAAGTTGTCGGAGGCGGTCTTCATGGTGAGGCGGTAGACGCCCACCACTTTCGGATGCCGGGCGAGGATCATGTCCGCGATGTGGTCCTTCCGCGTGCGGTTCGCCGCGACGATGGCGGAGATGAGGTTCTGCGGCACGTCGCTGTAGTTCGCCAGGAGCTGCTTCGTATCTTTCGGGAGGCAATAGCCGCCGTAGCCGAAGGAGGGGTTATTGTAGAAATCGCCGATGCGCGGGTCGAGGCAGACGCCTTTGATGATCTGGGCGGTGCTGAGGCCACGCATCTCCGCGTAGGAGTCGAGCTCATTGAAGTAGGCCACGCGGAGGGCGAGGTAGGTGTTCGCAAAGAGCTTGATGGCCTCCGCTTCGGTGGAGCCGGTGAAGAGCATGGGGATGTCTTTCTTGATGGCCCCTTCGGCGAGGAGATGGGCAAAGGTGCGGGCGCGGTCCGAGTCTTCGCCCACGACGATGCGAGACGGGTAGAGGTTGTCGTAGAGCGCCTTGCCCTCGCGGAGAAATTCCGGCGCGAAGATGAGGTTATCCGTGTGGTAGCGCTCTTTCATTTGGGCAGTGTAGCCCACAGGCACGGTGGATTTGATGATCATCACGGCCTTCGGCTCGATGTCCAGCACCTCTTCGATGATGCACTCCACGGAAGAGGTGTCGAAGAAATTCTTGTCCGGGTCATAGTTCGTGGGCGTGGAGATGATGACGTAGTCCGCGCCGGTGAAGGCCTCCTTCGGGTCGAGGGTCGCCCGGAAATGGAGGGGCTTCTCCGCGAGATACTCGGAGATCTCCCGGTCCACGATAGGCGACTTCTTCTCATTCAGCATCTGTACTTTTTCGGGGACGATATCCAGCGCCACCACGTCATTGTGCTGCGCGAGTAAAATCCCGTTCGACAGGCCCACATAGCCCGTCCCTGCGATAGCGATCTTCATAGTAAAACTCCTTTATGCAATATCATGTACGACGCGCATTATTTTTTATTATATCGCATTTTTCTTAGATACGGAAAGGAGGACCTGTTCCCACCGGTCCCAGATTGTTTCCGGAGCATAGGCCTTCATCGCTTCTTTCGCCGCATGCCCCATGGATACGCGAAGCGCCCGGTCCTCCATGAGCCGCTGCAGCCCTTCGGCAAAGGCTTCCTCGCCGTCCGCCGTCAGTATCCCGGTCTTCCCGTTTTCTACGATCTCATTGACGCCGCTGCAGGAGGCGAATCCCACTACGGGCAGGCCCGCGCTCATCGCTTCGGCCATGGAGTTCGGAAAGCCTTCAAAGGCGCTGGGGATGGCGAAGATATCGGCCTTCGGATATTCCTCAAAGATCTCTTTCTTCGTTCCTTTCAAGACTACTCACCCCCCCAGGTGGGCTTCTTCGATCCGCCGGGCCAGCGCCTCTCTGTAGTCCCTATTTCCCGTGCCCCAGACCACCACGTCCCACTCCGGAAATTTCTCCGCCAGGCGGGAGAACGCTGCGATGAGCAGATGCTGCCTCTTGGACTCCCGCGTGAGCCTGCCCACCTGAAGAATCGTGTACCGATCTTTCTTCGCCGCAAGGTCGGCCTGCGCCTCAAACTGCGGCACCGCATTGGGGATACACACCGTGGGCGTATGGGGAAATACTTCCCGCAGGATCTGCCGAAACTTCGGCGTCAGCGCCTGGATCAGCGCGCTGCGGGAGACCGCCTCCATCTGGCCCGGGCTCATTTCAGGGAATCGGTCGCGCGGATCGTTCCGACAGAGCTGCACGACGGGGCAGTCTCCGGCGAACTGTGATACGAGCCAGCTGGAATTGTGCTTATATACGACGATGACGTCGGGGCGGACCTCATCGAAAAGTTTCTTCGCGGCGGGCACGATCCACGCCGCCCGGTACCGCTCATACCAGCCGGCCATGGCCTGCGGCCCCCGGAGGCGAGTGATCTCCCGGCCGATCTTTTTGAGCGTGGGCATCTTTGCGGGCTCGCTGCAGATTTCGCGGAGATTCACATAGTGCGCCTTCGGAGACAGGGGATAATACGGCATGCCCTCATTCTCATCATAAGTGAGGATATGGACTTCGTGGCCGCGGCGGACCATCTCGTTTGACAGATTGCAGAGCATCCGCTCCAGTCCGCCCGCGATGCCCGCCACTTTCATAAAATGGACCATAAAGATCTTCATGGATTTCTGCCTCCCGATTTTACATTCCTTCATAAGATAGCATGCTATTTTATATTTCAGCAATCTTTTTCCATCAGTTATAAAAGTTTTTATATTTTCCAAACGAAAAAGAGGAGTCCGTGCTCCCCTTCATTCCCTTCTGATTTCCCTGCCCGCTCACGGCGCGCTTTCCGCTTCTCTGTGGGAACGGCGCCATAGAGGGCATATAAGGTCTCCCGACTCTTTCTGATGCCTATCATTTCACACGCCTCCGCGCTTTCCGCTTCAGTACGCGGAGATGGTGGTGGGCTCTCTTGTGGGTCTGCGTGTACCACCAGCTGTGCAGGCGGTCCTTCCACACGGCGGCGGCGCGCTTCTTCCGCTGCCAGCCCGATTCGGGAAGGAGCCGCGCTTCGCAGACGAGTCCCTCCGCCTCGGCCCGGATAGTGTGAGGCCCCGTGATACCGGCGGCGCACTGTGCGCGGATGTCCGCCAGCTCCGCGGACTCGCCGTCCCAGTACCAGCGGACCGCCTCCTGGATGCCGAAAGTATACGCAGAGATCTCCGGTCCGGGCTGTCCCGCAGGCACGCGCCAGTCATAGGCGAAATGGCCGTCCGCGAGGATATGGAGCAGGCGACACGGCAGGGCCTTCTGCCCGAAGATCTCCCATTCGGAAAGGCCCGCCTCGCCTTCCGCTTCAAGGATCTGAAACTCCACCCAGGTGACGCCCTCCTGCGGCGGGATGTCCACCGCCGTCTCCCGGCCCCACGGCTTGAGCGGCCCTACGTCACAGGCATATCCGGTGCTGAAGCGGAGCCTTCCCTGGAGGATACGGCTCGCATCGGAAGGGTCGCCATAGAGGCTGACCGCCTCGATGTGCCGGGGCTCATCGAACGTGCACCGGCAGGTCTTCTCCTCATCGCTCTCCTCGGGCATCCACAGGCAGTCCGTGAAAGCGACGCCGTGCTTTGGCCGGATGTCCCGCGTATCGAGGAGGAGAAAGTCGTGGAGATGCCGCCCGTCCCCAGACGAGACGGTGACCGTCCCCTCATAGATCAGACTGTCCGTCCTCCGCAGCCAGAAGACTTCGTCCCCATTGATGATTTGTTCCGCTTTGTGCATGGCCCACTGGGACAGGTGGGCGCGGCAGGCATGAAAGAGGACATTCTCCCAGAGGAGCGGCGCGCGGCAGGCTTCCGGCACAGGGAGGCGGAGACGGCGGTCCCATTCATAGGAAGGGCTGTCCGTCTCGAGCGCCGGGTCCATGATCTTTCCCCGATTGAACGCCGTAGACAGAAGATTGTCCGCATAAAAATCTTTGACCGATTCGAAGCCCGTATTATAAGCGAAGGCTTTCAGCACCCGCGGCTGCCACGCGCCTTTTCCTTCATTCAGAATCTCTCCCAACACGGTCTCCAGCGCCATGGAGCACATACGGTGATCGGGATGGGAATCGAAGTCTACGGCGATGATCCCGTCGGGGCGGTAATGAGTGAGCACGTCCCGCAGGTCCGCCAGAAAGCCTTCCCATGTGTAGGGACGATGCCTGCCGGAGAACGCCATGGAGAAGTCGGGCTTCCCCTCGATGCCGTACGTCTCCGACCGTCCGTCCACGAAAAGCGGCGCTTCCCGCCCGTGCAGGAAGACGCACCGCGCGGCGTCGAGGCCGCCATCGGGATAGCCGAGGAAGACCGCGTCGTCTTCCTGCACGCCCAGCGTGCGGAGAGACGCCATCGCCTCAGAGAGCCGTGTTTCCGCAAGATATCCGCCATCCCCATTTGTCGCAAAGACGCAGATGACGCGGAATCCTTCCTGCCTGAGACCATAAATGGCGGCGCCGGCTACATTGATCTCATCGTCTTCATGGGGCACGAAAACGAGCACGGTCTGCCCGGGAAAGATCTCGCGATAGCGGAAAGAGGACCCCGTCATTTCCCCGCCTCCTTATATTTCGCCGCGGTCTCCTCCAGCAGCTGTTCCCATGCGTCCCAGATCCGGTCCGCCGCATAGACTCGAATCGCTTCCCGCCCCGCTGCGCCCATACGCACGCGGAGGCTGCGGTCTGCCATGAGCGTCTCCAGCGCCTGCGCCATGGCTTCCGGAGAATTGTCCACCAGAAAACCGGTCTCTCCGTCCTGAATGAGCTCATTGACCGCCGAACAGGACCTCAGGCCTACTGCCGGCAGTCCGGCTGCCATTCCTTCCGCCAAAGACAGACAAAATCCTTCCTGCCTGCTGGGGACTGCACAGATATCCGCTCTTTTATACACGTCATCCGCCACATTGGGCGTCAGTCCCCGGGCAAACACCCGATTTCCCAGGCGCTGTTTTTTTACGTATGCCATCAGTCCATCTGCATAAGCTCCACGGCAAATCCCCCACATCTCGATATCCCACTCCGGGAATCGATCCGCCAGGCCTGCAAATGCCTCTACAAGCACTCTCTGGTTTTTATTCTGATTCAGGGTGCCCAGACAGACGATGCGGTACCGTTCTTTCTCCCGCGCAAGGTCCGCCTGCCAGTCCGGGATGGCCACCGCATTGCCGATGACGTGAATGGGGAGATCTGGAAACTGCTTCCGCGTCTCCGCCACACCGCTGGGCAGCAGGATCTGAATGCCTGCGCAATGGCTGACGGCGCGCTTTTCCGAAGGCGCGATCTCTGCGAACTGAACGACGGGCTGCGAATGGATCATGGTGATGACCGGCGCTTCGGCCGCCGCGTCTTCCACGACGTACTTCGCGGACGGCATGGAGGTGGCGACGATCACGTCCGGACGGATGCGGTCCAGCCATTTCCGAATGGCCGGGCCATAGGAGCGTCCTTTGGCGATGGCATTGATGTCATGGGCCTTCTTCGGTGCGAAGAGACGGAAAAACTCCCGTTTGACGCGAATGGGTTTGGGCAGTTTGTCCTGGATGACGTAATTTCCGTCGTCATCATAGAGGATATTATGCTCCGGCACACGGGGATCCAGCGGGAAATAGGCATGGCCTTCTTTGGACTCCCGATACAGAATGGTCACCTGATGCCCACGGGCCGTCATGGCGTTCGCCAGATTGCAGGTGACTTTCTCCACCCCGCCGGGCATGCGTACATAACAACTGTTGAAATGGGCGATGACGATCTTCATGGATTTCCGCCTCCCGCAGTCTTTTTCTGTTCTTTTTCCATAAGCTTTCGCTGCATCTTCTTCTGGCGGCGCTTCTGCTGATGATCCACCAGCGCCCGCTGGAGCGCGCCCGCCGTCGGCAGGAGCAGGCTCCGGCGAAGGATCAGGCTCCGCATGCACCGGATGCCCGCCGACGCTTTCGTCGCCCGGTGATTTTCTATGTACCGGAAGAGCGTCTCCCGTTCCTCTGCGGTGAGCAGGCCCACGCCCGCATCAAGCGCATAAGCCCGCACACCCGCATGCAGCGCCTGCTCTGCGCATTCCGCCTCGCAGTCAGGAAAATACCGGGCAGCGAGGCGCTCGTGCTCCTGCCAGGCAAGGAATTTCCCATAGCGCAGGCGGGTATATTTCTGCCCGTCCACGGCCATGATGCTCTGCACATTTTCATGACTGTAGAAATAGAGCGGCGCTTTATCCACCACGATGGAGCGGGCGCGCAGGTACAGGGAGGGGCATACATAGAGATCTTCCATGACCTGCCCTGCGGGCATGCGAATGCCCTCCCAGACGGCTCGCCGGTAGAGGCGGCCCCATACGAAATTGGGCAGCCGGTTCCTGAGAATGGCCCGCTGGATGTCTTTCGTCTCCGTGAGCTCCGGCCATACGTCGGAATCACAGTGGATGCGCCCATCCGCCTCCACGCGGCTGTGCCCGGCGACGACGAGGTCTGCGCCGGTCTCCTCCATGCGCCGCTGCAGTGTTTCCAACGCCTCCGGCGGCAGGTAGTCATCCGGATCGAGGCAGAAGATATACTCCCCCTCTGCCGCGTCGATCCCTGCGTTCCTCGCCGCACTGACCCCCTGATTCTTCTGATGGATCACGCGGATGCGTCCGTCCTTTTCCGCGTATTCGTCGCAGAGCGCTCCGCACCGGTCGGGGGAGCCATCGTCTACGAGGATGAGCTCCCAGTCCCGCCAGGTCTGAGCCAGCACACTTTCGACCGAGCGGCGGATGTATTTCTCTACTTTATATACCGGTACAATGATAGAAATGGTTTCCATACTCTCTACCTTATCCAGTGATTTCCCTTTTACTGCCCGCGCGTCACTTCGGCCAGCAGCTTTTCCCACGCTTTCGTTATGATATCCGGAGTGCATTTTTCCATACGATCATGCCCCCCCCATGCCCATCTGCGCCCTCAGCTCCGGGGCTGCCATCAGCTTTTTCAGCGCCTGTGCCAAAGGGGCCGGGCCATCCTCCACAAGGAATCCGGTCTCGCCGTCTACGATCAGCTCATTCACCGCCGGGCAGGAGGCATACCCCACCGCAGGAAGTCCGGCGCTCATGGCTTCGCCCAAGGCATTTCCAAATCCTTCAAAAGCACTGGGGAAGCAAAAAATATCGGAGCGCGCATAGACTGACGCAATGTCCTGCGTAACGCCACGGACAAACACCCGGTCTTCCAGATGATACTGACGGATCATCGCCTGAAGCTCCCCGGTATATCCGCCTGCAAAGGTGCGGTCATCCCCCCAGAACTCCACCTGCCAATCCGGGAATGCGTCTGCAATCTGTGCAAACGCTTCGACCAGAAGATGCTGCCTTTTCTGATTTTTCTCTATCCTTGCCACATTGATAATGGTATATTTTGATTTCTTTTCCCTCAGTGTGGTATTGGCCTCATACTGAGGTATCGCCAGCGGGATACAGACAACCGACCGTCGTATGCCATACCGCCGCACAGTTTCCACAAAAGACGGCATCAATACGTGCACTGCCCCCGTCTGATTTAAACTTTTCCTGTCCCTCTTTGACAGGTCCTTCAACAGATGCTCCGGATTAAACCGCAGCGAGGTCACGATGGGCACGGCATCTCCTACCACCTGCCGCAGGATATAGGTCAGACTGACTTTGAAGGAAATGATCACGTCCGGCCGAAAATCTCCGATCTCACTGTGAATGCTTTCCCTCAGCAGCTGCGCCTGGCACCATTCGCTCCATTGAAGAGCACGGTTTTTGCTGAACGGGCGCAGCATCTCCCGGACGATCTTCCCCCATACCGGCACGCATCGTCCAATATAGGGAGAGGAAAAGTGCTGAACGTCTGTCCGCATGAGGGCACCCAGCTCCACCCCCGGATGAAGTTTGTAAAACAGCCTCGGCTTCCCTCCATACAGCGGGCTGATCCGTACAGTATGTCCGCTGTCCTGCAGGGCGTTGGCCAGCGCACAGCAGGCATGCTCCATACCACCGCTCTGCTGCAGCGAGCTTGGAAAAGCGATCAGTACCCGCCTGGGTCCCGCCTTTTTCTCCATCATAGACCGCCGCTCCTTTGACCGCTTTCGCTGCGCGGTCCACCACTTTTTATAAACAGGATCCCCACTCCCAGGAGCATGTAAAACACGCGCCCTGTCAATTTCAGGATGAATGTCTGATCCACAAGGCCATGCGCGGTCGCGGCGATGAACATGAAGAGCAGGGCCCAGCTGAAGGGATTCTCGGCATATTTTTTTACCGTATCCGCCAGATATGACAGCATCAGCCCGCAATAAGCGATATATGCCAAGCCGCCAATGGTACCCGCCGTGGCAAAGAAATAGATGAAGACATTATGCGGCATGACCTGGCCCGCTTCCCGGCTCGCAGCAGGATGGTAGATCCCTTCTGCATAGGCTGCCTGCCATTCGTTAAGCCCGATCCCTGTCAGCGGATGGTCGAGCCACATATGGAAGCTGCTCTCCCACATCATGAACCGCTCGCCGCCGATCATGGCAGAATAGCTGCCCCACCGCAGCGCCACTGCGTACGCTACAGCCGCCGCCACAAAAAGGAACACTGCCATGAGCAGCCCTCTCTGTACCTTTTTCGGTATCCGGCTGCGGTTCTGCGCCAGCCATATCGCCGCCACGATCACTGCCGCAACAGACAGCGCCAGCATGGAACCGCGCACTTCCGCCAGCAGGAGGCAGACGACTTCCAGCATAAGCAGCAATACTGAGGCCGCACGAAATCTCCTGTTCTCCCAGTAATATCCCATAAATGCCGCCGTGAAAGGGATAAACATATCCAGCAGCATCCCTACGCGCGTAGGAAATCCGTAAAACGTACTGAGCCGCCCTTCTCCGAGCATGACATATTTGGCCAGCCCGAAAAGACAGAAGGCATACAGGATGACATAAAAGGCGCCGCAGAGGACCTTCCGCACATCCCGCGTCCAGCCGACGTACAGCAGCATCCACAGAGGAAATGTGTACTGGATGAATCCCAACGCGCTGAAATACCCGCCGGAAAGATTTTTCAGGTCATCCAGATGAAAGAGCGTGGTCAAAAAGAGCGCTCCGTACAGGATAGCAAAAGCGGCAAGCATGCGCCGGTCCAGCTGCCAGCGGGGCAGCGGCTCTTTCCTGTACCTCGTCCACAGGAAATACAGGGCAAAGACGATCATGGCGATGGAAAATCCTGTATTGATATATCCATAGGCGGTCGCGCCCCAGACGGTCACCGCTGCCGTCAGCAGGGCAGGTCTATCGGCATTCTGTTCCATATGTTACTTCTTCCCCGTCAGTTTCGCCCCGAAATATGCCGCATACAGCGCTATCGCTTTCCCGATCTTTTTCATTCTCCGCGCATGACGGGCGGCCTGATGCATGTCTTTATGCGACAGGGGGCCCACCAGCGGGATATTCCGCCAGGGGGATGCCATGCGGAAAGAATTGTATTTCTGTACGGCCGGCAGATCCTGCACCCATGTCCGCCACGGTTTGACCAGTCCGGTAAAGTGGATCAGCACGGCTTCCGGATCGTAGATGAACTGTTTCTGCTTCTGCAGAAATCCCCGCAGCGACATGTTGTAAGTCCAGTTGTATTTCCGGGATACGTTTTTGAATCTTTTATCCAGCAAAACATTCAAAATGTCCTGATCGTGAGACTCCAGCCGCATGCCGGACCGCCGCCGTTCGATGGCCATCGCCGCCGATCTCTGGGACAGGCTCTCCCGGTTCCACGCAGGCACATCAATCATCATCATACCGCTGTTGAAATAGTCTGCGGTATGAAGCCGATTCAGACCTTCTGCCTTGCCCGTCGGAGAATCTTCTGCGCAGGCGGCGATATCTCCTTCCAGATCGATATCCATCAGGGGCGAAATATCCCCCTGACACATGACGTCTCCATCAATGTACAGCACTCGCTGCACGCCCTCCGGCCCTACCGCCAACGGGATCAAGAAACGATAAAAATAGCCGGCGATCCCGTCTTTGTGGAGCATCTCCTGAAAAATCCGGTCATTAATATAGTACAGCGTCACCCCGGACTTCGTACCAGCGACCAGTTCCCCCATCTTCCTTTTATCGTCTGCGGAAATATCATTGAGCAGGATATGGAAAGCAAAATTTCTCTGCGGGTTGCTCTTCATGATAGAGCACATGGATATCCCCGTATGAATCAGATAATTGGACGTACCGGACAGCGCTACATGATAGGCCGTTTCGTCATCGCAACCCTTGACTGTTTCTTTTTTCAGCACTGCATCAGCCAACAGCTGATCCATTCCTTTTACACTGATTTCTTCCATGATGTTCCTTTCTTTTCCGCCGCTTCTCTGAGCAGCTGCTCCCACCGGTCCCAGACTTTTTCCGGAGCAAATGCTTTCATCGCTTCTCTGGCGCGCCGCCCCATGCGGACGCGCGTTTCCTGACTGGCCATGAGCGTCCGCAGGCCCGCTGCCAGTGCGTCCGCGCCGTCATCGGCAAGCAGCCCGCTCTCTCCGTTCGTGATGAGAGCAGCGGTCCCCGGACAGGACCGGAAGGCCACCGCCGGCAGTCCTGCGCTCATGGCTTCCGCCAGCGCATTGGGGAAACCTTCGTAGGCGCTGGGGAAGCAGAAGATGTCGCCCTTCACGTATTCCTCAAGGATGTGTCCGCTCTCCCCCATGAGGCGGATGCGCCCATCCAGCCCTTTCTCATGGATCATTTTCCGCAGCTCATCCGCATAGGCGACGCCGGATTCGTTGCCGCCGCCCCAGAATTCCACGGACCAGTCCGGGAAGTCTGCCGCGACTTTCGCAAAGGCCTCGACGAGAAGGTGCTGCCGTTTCTGTTCTTTATTCATACGTCCCACATGAAGGATGGTATACGACGTCTTCTCCCCGGAAAGATCGGCCTGCCTCTCATACTGCGGCACCGCATTGGGGATCCAGACGACGCGGGCGTTCGGGCAGAACGATCTCATGACGGGAATGTCCTCTTCCAGCTGCACGTGCACGGCGGCGCTCTTTTCGATGGCCGTCCGCTCTCCCGCCGGCGACCGGGGCAGGATGATGCCGGGGCTGATGTAGGAGCGCATCACCACCGGAGTCCGGACGCCCGCCGCATTCAGCAGATAATTCCCCGTCTCGAAACGAAGGCAGGCGATGACGTCCGGGCCGATCTCGTCCAATACCTGCCGGATCTCCGGAGCGATCATCCGCCCTTTCACCGATTCATTCCAGTCGCGGGCCCGGTTCGCATCGAAGATGCGGATCAGCTCCCGCACCAGCTTGCTCCCGCCGCCCACACACTGACTGAGGGACGGCTCCTTCCATTTCTCCGGGTGAAGGGCCATGAGGTTGTACAGCTTCACTTCCGGCGACAGGGGGTAAAATGGCTGGCCCGATCGGCCATAGCAGTAGATGATGGAGACTTCGTGGCCCCGCGCCGCCATCTCATTGGCCATAGCGCAGCACACGCGCTCAATGCCGCCGCTCATCTCGATGAATTTTTCAAAATAGGCCAGTGCGATCTTCATTGCCGTATGATCCTTTCTTTTTCAGGTTCTTCCGCCTGCAGGAAGCGGCGCGCCTGTCACGTTGCCATTGCTTCCCATTGTATCACATGCAGCGGTCCCTCTTCTACCAAAAGGAACGCCGCTAACAAAAAGATCCGACGCTTTCTACCGCATCGGATCTTTTATCTGTTTCACAATTTACTCTGAATGTACTTCCCATACCATTTGAGCATCTCGCCCCAGCGTCCGTACATGCGGGCGGTGCGCGCCGCCTGATGGAGATTCTTCTGTCCCTTCGGCGGCACGGGCGGGCAGTCTCTCCACGGCGAGGCCTGCTGGATGGCGGCGTATTCCCGGACGACGGGCCATTCCTGCACCCAGCTGTGCCAGGGCTTCGCGTGGCCGGCGAAGTGGATGATGACCTGCTTTTCATAGTCGTCGTTCATGGGCTGCTTTTTGAAAAGGGACTGGCGATCAAGATTATAGAGATAGTTATATTTCCGGTCAATGTAGAGGGTGTGGCCGTCGAGCATCTGGTTGTGGATATCCTGATCGTGATGGGAGAGGCGCTTGCCCATTTTCTTCACGTTCTCCTCCGCCCGGCGAACGATGTCGTCGAAGAAGCCTTTTTCCCGCCAAAGGTCCACATTGATGAGCATCATGCCCGCATTGAAATAGTGCGCCGTATGCACGCGCTCCATCTGGAGCCGCTCTTTCCGGTCTGTGACGACGGCCGCGGCGTTTCTTGCAAAGTCCAGCTCCGCCAGGTACCGCAGGGACCCCCGCACCATCATGTCTCCGTCAAGGTAGAGCACGCGGTCCGCCACACCATCCAGCGCGGGCGGCACGAGGAACCGGTAGAAAAAAGCCGCCACGCCGTCGGAAAGGAGCATGGACGTAAAGCAGGCGTCGTCGATGAGATGCACCTCTATCTCGCTTCCCGCCATGTCCGCCGCCTCCGAGAGGCGCGCCTTTTCGTCTTCCGTGAGCTCATTCACAAAGACATGATAGGTGATGGGCAGGTCGGCATTGTATTTCGCCGCAGACAGGATGACCACGCCCATATGAGGGATGTAATCCGCCGTGCCTGTGAGCGCGATGTGAAAGGTCTTCCCCTCTGCTTTTTTCCCAAGAGATACGGTCTCTGTCACCGCATGTGCCAATACATTCGCCACGATATTTCCCCCTTATTCCATATCCGGCCATAAATCGAACTTCCTTGAGCCCATGCCGTGTGGCATTTCTTTTCACTCTAACTCCCGGAAGTTGATGACCTCCACCTGCTTCTCTGCGAGCAGTGCAGCAATGTCTTCTGAAAGAATCGCGTCTCGTTCCGCTTCAAAGTCGTGCTCCCAGCGGCAGGCTTTTTTCAGTATGGCCGTGTCGGTGCCGGGATGCATCATCACTTCGGTCACGCCGGGCTTCAGCGTCTCGATGATATGGCGAAGATGAGACTCGCTCACCGCTTCGCCGGCGACGATGCCTGCGAAATGGTCGGACGTGCGGAAGCCCCGGCGTCTGGCTTCCTGCCCGGCGAGCAATGCGAGAGCCGCAAGGCCTGCCCGGCCGACGAGCTGCCCGAGACTTCCTGAGGTACCGGCAAAAAGCGGCGTCCGGGGGATGCGCACGGCGTCGATGTGAATAGCCTCCGCCGCATCGAGCACGGCCGTAAAGATGCCCGGCAGGACATGCATGTGCTGGTGGCTGTCCACATGAGTGAGGGAGAGGCCGGTCTTTGCCATCTTCGCCGCCTGCGCCGCGAGCTCCCGCCGCACCTCTTCCATGACGACGCGCCCGGCAAGAAAGCGCTTCACGAAATGGATATAGTCGTCATAAAAGACGCCGTCTTCCGTCACGAGAGAAGGGATCTCCTCCGGGGGCAGCACGGGATAGCCGTTCACCAGTGTGAAGTGGATGCCCACGCCGAGCGCGGGATGGGCGAGCGCTGTCTCCACCGCGTCGCCGAAGGCTTTGCCGCCGGGCATGAGCGTCGCCGAACGGAGGCATCCCCGCTCCACGCATTCCGCCACGGCGCGGTCAATGAGCGGGTGCCGCCCGAAGTCGTCGGCATTCACTATGAGCCGCTTCTGTCTCTGCTGTTTCATCATGACTCCCTGAAGATCATTCATAAAAATTTTCTACTGTATTATAGCACAGGGCCTGCTGCTCTCCGGACAAAAGGAAAGAGCGCGTCTCGCGCTCCTTTGCTTACCAGGGATAATTGGCCCGCTTCGTCATGATCTTCCGCTCTTCTGCCGACGGCACCCATTGCTCGTGATCCGGATCGTAAGCCGCGCGATCGCGCACTGCCTTTTCGCAGAAAGCATCCACATTGTCCGGCGTCACATACACCCCGAAGTCCGGCACCCAGGTGATCTTGTGCTGTCCCGATACGATATCGAGGATCTTGTCGCAGATGAAGGCGCGGGGATGGGACGTTTCATACCAGAAGTAGTTGTTTGCCGTCACATAATTGACGCCGCTGAAGTCCCAGAAGGATGAGATCTTTACCAGTTCCTTCTTGAAACGATTCATCAGGTCCATGTCATCCGCCAAGTAAGTCGTCATGTGGAGCGGATTAAAAAATATTACAAGCTGAATCCCGCGGGCATCGCAAATTGCTTTGACCGCTTTGACTGTTTTCAGGCATTCGCTGAAGTTTTTCTCATTTTTAATTTCGTTTTTATATGGCGAAATTTTGAATTTATCTGCCTGCACATGTTTATCTGGCTGCCTCTCAATCCCCATCTCAATAGATTCCGGAATGATAGACGTCCCCGTCGTATGAAGCATATTGATTGTTTGTCCTTTGGGTTTCTTCATTGCCGCTCGAATCAGACTAAACCGGAATAAGTACTGGCTGTAAGCAACCGTGCTGTCTTTAAACGTGGTCGGATAGGGACAATTCAATGCAGAATTCATTGAATGTTTATCATCAAAAGTATACGCAAAATCATCCACGCCTAAATAAACTTTCCGGATATGTGGATTCTTTTGCAAAACCAGCGGAAGCTGCGCAAAACAATCTGTCGGCCGTCCGCCAATAGCCCCCATATTATAGGTCCCATCCCCTGCTACACGGGGATCTGTTTTCATCACCCTGCTGGACCCCCATAAATAAGAATCGTATTGCTGCGCATGATCTCCTGCAAGCAAATATCTCATCCTCACAATTCGACAATTGATTTCCGGACTTTGCACGACGGGCCTATCCGGATGAAACACGCCATAATAATCCAAGTGGTAATTCGCCGCTGCCACAGCCCCCATAACGACAGCTGCCGCTGACAGAAAACTGATTAAAAACTTTTTCGGTTTCATAAAGGCCTCTTAAAACTGGAAATACAGGAATTCGCTCCCCTGATAGCACTGACTCAGCGTGTACAGGAACAGCCCGGTCAAAACGGTAAGCCATTTGTAATTCATGCGGAAATATTTCGGTACGAAACTGGACACGCCCGGTACGACGGCACATACGCCGATGAATGCGGCGATCATCGCCATTTCTTTGACTTTGAGCAGCTGCGGCGCAAATGTGTCTGTGATCCCCGCCATGGCGCTCAGTACGGCGAAGGCGGTCTCAAAATTTTCCGCTCGGAAGAAGACCCACGCGATATCTACAGCCAGGAATGTCACGAGCCAGCCCGCTGCTTTTGGCAGGCTCTTTCCCGCTTTTCTCCACAAGTGATTGATGCAGATGTACACGCCGTGCAGGCCGCCCCAGAAGATGAAGGTCCAGCCAGCGCCGTGCCACAGACCGGCCAGCAGCATGGTGATCAGGATGTTTCGCAGGTGGTGCCCCGTGCGATTTCCGCCGAGGGGGATGTACAGGTAATTTTTTAGAAACGCGGAGAGCGTCATGTGCCACCGACGCCAGAATTCGATGATGCTCGTTGATTGGTACGGCGAGTTGAAATTCAGCGGTAGATGGAAATTCAGCATCAGCCCGAGGCCGATGGCCATTTCCGAGTAGCCGGAGAAGTCAAAGTAGAGCTGGAGCGTGTAGGCAAAAGAACCGAACCAGGCATCAATCATGCTCAACTGGTCGGCATGAGCAAAGACGTCGTTCGCATAGCGGGCCAGGTTGTCTGCGATGAGCACTTTCTTCGCCAGCCCAATGGTGAACCATACGATGCCCCGATTCATGTTTTCATAGTTGATATGGTAGTTCTTCTCGTCCATGAACTGCGGGATCATGTCTTTGTGGTAGAGGATCGGCCCGGCGATGAGGTGCGGGAAGATGGTCACGAAGAGGAAGTACCCGCTCTTCGTGTAGCCTTTCACTTCGCCCCGGTAGGAATCGACCAAGCAGGCGATCTGGGTGAAGGTGAAAAAGGAGATGCCCAGAGGCAGCACGATCTGCGGCACCACAAATCCCGTGTGGAGGATACTGTTCACGGTCTCCACGGCAAAGGCGGTGTATTTGAAATAGCCCAAGAGGCCCAGGTCGAAGAGGATGCCCGCGATGAGCCAGGCCTTCCGCGCCTTTCCTTCATTCCTCAGGATGCATCCCGCTGCGAGGTAGTTCACAAGGATGGACGTAAGGAGTATAGGAAGATTTCCCACGTCCCACCAGGAGTAAAAGACGAGAGAGGCGAAGACGAGAAACCACCGAGCCCAGCGGCTTCCCAGCTTCGCGGCAGTGAGATAGTACAGAATGAGCGTCAGCGGCAGAAAGCCGAGAATGAAGACGTAGGAATTGAAGAGCATAAAAGACCTCCGGTAAAAATTCAGTCTTATTATGCCCCTCCTATTTTTATTCTGTCAAGCCGATAAGAAAGACTCCTCCCAGACTCCTGCAGCAGGGGGTGTCATGCCGCTTTCCCCTGTCTTTCCCGCGGAGCGCTGTGGTATGATGGTACAAATACGGAAAGGATGTGGGACCATGAAACAGGTATGGAAATGGGCTGCTGCGGCGGCTCTGGCGGCGATGATCTCCGGAGGGATGACCGGGCCGGTCGCAGCCGTGCAGGCGGCGGCCCCGGCAGAAGAGGCTTCGATGACGAGCGCGCAGCAGACGGCGCGGGCGGAGACGATGGCGCTCCTGTGGATGCGGACGGCGGCGGAGTACCGCGCGCTCTGCTATCAGGGGTACAACGCAGCCATGGCAGAGATCGACCGGGCGCTTATAGACTCGCGGCGCGGAGAGAAGCCGCTTGCCATCGTGCTGGACTGCGACGAGACCGTGGTGGACAATACAGCGGCGCTCGGCAGCGCGGCGGCCAACGGCAACGGCCTCTACACGTCGCCGTGGTGGAACGAATGGGTCGCCCGGGGAGAGGCGGCGGCCATGCCCGGCGCGGCGGAATTTCTGAACGAAGTGCACCGGAAAGGCGTGGCCATCTTCTACGTGACGAACCGCCTCGCCTCCACGGGGTACGCCGCGACGGAGCGGAACCTGCGGGCGCTCGGCTTTCCTTCGGTGGACCGGGAGCACCTGCTCCTCGCGACGGACAAGGGCAATAAGCAGAACCGCTTCGACAAGGTGGCCGAGCGATACGACGTGGTCGTCTACATGGGGGACAACGCGGGCGATCTCCCTCTCGGCACGTATGGGAAGAGCCGGGCGGAGCGGAACGCGGTGATCGACGCGCACCGGAAGGATTTCGGCACGAAGTACATCGTCTTCCCGAACCCAGTGTACGGCGCGTGGGTGTCCGCGCTGGCAAAGGACTACCTCTCCCTCTCGCCCGAAGAGCGTGACGCCGTCGACATCCCGCTCCTCCTTGCGGGGAACGCCCAATGAAGGCGCAGCTTCCCGTCCGACCGGGCGGCGTGTATACGCTCGCCATAGACGATCTGGGCATCCACGGCGAAGGCATCGGGAAATACGAAGGGTTCACCCTCTTCGTGCCGGGAGCGCTTCCCGGAGAGACCATCCGCGCGAAGGTGACCCTCTGCAAAAAGTCCTACGCTGCGGCCTCTCTCGAAGAGGTCCTCACGGCCTCGCCCGACCGTGACCGTCCCGCCTGCCCGGTCTACGCAGGATGCGGCGGCTGCCAGATCTCTCACCTCACCTACGAAGGGCAGCTCCGAGCGAAATGGCAGCGCGCCGCCGGGGCCGTCTCCCGCATCGGCGGCTACCCCGCAGAGATCGTGCGGCCCGTCCTCCCCGCGCCCCATCCCTTCGGCTACCGAAACAAGATGGCCGTGCCCGTGGGCCGCGTGGGCGGACGCACGCGCCTCGGCTACTACCGGCAGGGCAGCCACGCCATCATCCCCACCCTCTCCTGCGCCATCCAGCAGGACGCGAACAACAGGCTCCTCCTCTTCGCGGAAACTTTCATGAACCAGCACGGCATCGCCCCCTACGATGAGAAGACCGGCCGCGGCTCCGTGCGCCACATCATGGGCCGCGTGGGCGACGGCGGCGCGCTCATGGCGGTCATCGTCACCGCCACGGCAGACCTCCCCGCGGAAGCGGAATGGATCTCGGAAATGCGGGCCGCCCTGCCCGAGCTCGTTTCCATATACCACAATGTGCAGAGCCGCCCGGGGAACGTCATCCTCGGGCCGAAGATCCGCTGCCTCTGGGGGCGAAAGACCCTCGCCGCCTCCCTCTGCGGCCTCACCTTCGAAGTCTCGCCGTACTCCTTCTTTCAGGTGAATCCCGAGCAGGCCGAGCGCCTCTACGACACGGCTATGGACTTCGCCGGCCTCACCGGATGCGAGACCGTCATCGACGCCTACTGCGGCACCGGCACCATCTCCCTCTGTCTGGCCAGAAAAGCACGGCGCGTCATCGGCATCGAGATCGTCCCCGACGCCATCCGCGACGCGAAAAAGAACGCCCGGGCGAACGGCATCGCCCACGCCGAATTTTACGCCGCCGACGCCGGCGCGCTCATGCCGAAGCTCTACGCGGAGGGCCTCTCGCCGGACGTCATCGTGTGCGACCCCGTCCGCGCCGGATGCAGCGAAGACGTGCTCCGCGCCGCCGCAGGCATGCGGCCCCGGCGCATCGTCTACGTATCGTGCAACCCTGCCACCTTCGCCCGAGACGCCGCCCGCCTCCGCCCTCTCGGCTACACGCTCGTCAAGGTCCAGCCGGTAGACATGTTCCCCCAGACCACCCACGTGGAGCTGGTCTCCCTCCTCGTACGAGAGGACGACATTCTCTGACACGAAAAAAGCGCCTCACCGGGCGCTTTTCGCATGCGCGAAAACGGAAATCCTTTCGCCGTCATTTCACAAAATGCAGGCAATAAGTGAAATCAGCGAAAGAAAAGTAAAATGCTATTTCAGTTTTCTTCACTTAATTTCACTTATTTTTCAGTTATTTTTTCACTTATTGCCGCAATAAGTGAAATCATTTGACGAAATTGACGGATAAAACTAAAATAAAGTTAAATCTTCAATCCGTAATTTCACAAAGGAGTACCCGCCATGCTTCCAGAGGAACTGATCGATCTGGCACGGAACGTCATGAAAACAAAAGCGGAAACGCAGACCATCGAAGTGAAGAGCGCCCACGACGGCTGTCCGAAGCGACTGTACGATACGCTGTCCGCCTTTTCCAATCAGGACAGCGGCGGTGTCATCCTCTTTGGTCTCGATGAACGCCAGGATTTCCGCCCGGTCGGCGTGTATGATCTGCAGGATCTGCAGAAGCGCGTCACCGAGCAGTGCCAGGGCATGTGTCCCGCGGTGCGCGCCGTATTCACCATCGCCGAGATCGACGGCGCTCCCATCTGTTCCGCGGAGATCCCCGGTCTGGATCTGTCGGAACGCCCTTGTTATTACGATGGCAGCGGGCGTCTTAAGGGTTCCTATATCCGCGTCGGCGATGCGGACGAGCCCATGACAGATTATGAAATCTATGCGCTGGAAGCGTTTCGCCGGCATCTGCACGATGACGAGCGTCCTGTCGAACGGGCCGACGCAGAGGCACTCAATATGGACACTGCCGACGCCTACATCGTAAAGCGCCAGCAGGACCGCCCGGGATTTGCCCAGCGCCCCCTGTCGGAAAAGCGAAAAGCGCTGGCCATTCTCACCGATGAGGACCATCCGACGCTGGCGTCGCTCATGAATTTCGGTATCTATCCGCAGGCCTACTTTCCCCAGCTCAGCATGACCGCTGTCGTCGTCCCCGGACCGTCCCTTGGCGACATGGATGAAAGCGGCGCACGATTTTTGGATAATAAACGCATCGAGGGCACCATCGCCGAAATGGTAGAAGGTGCGCTCGCCTTCTGCCAGCGGGCCATGACGACGCGCACCATCATCGATCCCCGGACTGGAGAGCGGCGGGATCAGCCGGAGTACCCGATCACGGCCATTCGCGAAGCCATCCTGAACGCGGTCATCCATCGGGACTACAGTCTCTACACGGAAGGCACGCCCATACAGATCGATTTCTTTTCCGACCGTCTGGAGATCCACAGCCCGGGCACACTGTACGGGCGCATGACGGTGGAACAGCTCGGCAAAGCCCGCCCGGATTTTCGTAATCCCACACTGGCCGTCATGGCCGAATCCCAGATCCGCGTAGAGAACCGCTACTCCGGCATTCCCACCATGCGCCGGGAAATGGCTGCGGCCGGACTCCCCGCGCCGGTCTTCCGCAATGGACGCAATGAATTCGTCGTCACGTTCTACAACAGACAGCCCTCCGCCGATGCACCTTCTACGCCCTCTGCCCCTCAGGACCGTCATGCCGCTTCGGGCGGCAAAGACCTTCTCAGATTTTGCCAAACCCCGCGCACCCGCACTGAGATCGCAGATTTCCTCGGTGTCCGCACGGTCTCCTACGCCATGCGCGTCTATGTGGCGCCGCTCCTGCAGGAGGGCCGCCTGAAGCTGCTCTATCCCGATGCGCCGCGGAGCCGGAAGCAGAAATATTACAGCCAGTCCTGACTGGTCTCCGCATCGTTTCATTTTTTCCGACCCACGCGAAAAGGCCCTGCCGGACGTTTGTCTGACAGGGTCTTTTTTATTGCGTATCAGTGATGCATGCCGGCGCGGTCTCTTCGGGGGTCATTCGCCCATTTCAGAAAGGACGCGGGCGCATCTGGCGCAGACGTGGGGATGAGCGGGGTCACTTCCCACGGTGGGGTCGTGTTTCCAGCAGCGTTCGCACTTCTCGCGGACGGAAGGCACGACGGTGACGGCGACGTGGCCGTCTTCGGAGCGCTGGGCGGCCTCGGGGGCATTCGACGCGCCTGCTACAAGGGCAACGGTGCTGACGATGCAGAAGTCAGCGAGGAAGTCTTTCATGCCCGAAAGATCGGCGTAGGCGTCTTCATCGGCATAGACGGTGACGTCCGCATCGAGGGAGTGGCCGATCTCTTTCGCCACGCGGGCGTTCTCGAGGGCCTTAGTGATGACGCTCCGGAGGGCGAGGTGTTTCTCCCATCTCTTTTCGAGGTCTTCGTCGAGGTACTCCGGCTTCGCTTCGGGCCAGTCGGCGAGGTGGACGCTCTCTTCGCGGCCTTCGAGCTTCGGCAGGGCCTGCCACACTTCTTCGGCGGTGAAGGAGATGACCGGCGCCATGATGCGCACGAGGGTGGTGAGGATCTCGTACATGGCGGTCTGGGCGCTCCGGCGGAGGCGGGAGTCGGCCTTCTCGGTGTAGAGGCGGTCTTTCAGGACGTCGAGGTAGATAGAGGAGAGGTCCACGGTGCAGAAGTTGTGCACGGCGTGGTACATCACGTGGAACTGGTATTCGTCCATGGCCTCGGTCACTTCGTTCCGCACGCGCTCCATGCGGAGGAGCGCCCAGCGGTCGAATTCTTCCATCTGGTCGTAGGGGACGGCGTCTTTCGCGGGGTCGAAGTCGGCAAGGCTCCCCAAGAGGTAGCGGAAGGTGTTCCGGATCTTGCGGTACACGTCGCTCATGCCCTTGATGATCTTGTTGCCGAGGCGCACGTCGCCCTGGTAGTCTACGCTGGAGATCCACAGGCGGAGCACGTCTGCGCCGTATTTGTCGATGATCTCCTGCGGGGCGACGACGTTGCCCACGGATTTGCTCATCTTGCGTCCTTCTTCGTCCATGGTGAAGCCGTGGGTGAGGACGGACTTATAAGGGGCGCAGCCGTTCACGGCGACGCTGGTCAAAAGGGAGCTGTGGAACCAGCCGCGGTGCTGGTCGGCCCCTTCGAGGTACATCTCGCAGGGGTAGTCCATGCCTTCGCGCTGGCGGAGGACGCCGTTCCAGGTGGAGCCGGAGTCGAACCACACGTCCATGATGTCTTTTTCTTTGTGGAAATGGGTGCCGCCGCAGAAGGGGCATTTATAGCCTTCGGGGAGGAGCTCTTCCGCGGTGTGGGCCCACCAGGCGTCGGTCCCTTCTTTTCCCACGATGTCCATCACGTGGCGGACGGTCTCGTCATTGATGATGTACTTGCCGCAGTCGTCGCAGTAGAAGGCCGGGATCGGCACGCCCCACGAGCGCTGACGGGAGATGCACCAATCCTGCCGGTCGCGGATCATGTTGTACAGGCGGTCGTGGCCCCACGCGGGGTAGAAGGTGGTGGCGTCCACGGCGGCGAGCGCTTCCTGCCGGTAGGAGTTGATGGAGGCGAACCACTGGTCGGTGGCGCGGTAGATGATGGGGTTCTTGCAGCGCCAGCAGTGGGCGTACTGGTGGTGGAGGTTCTTCTTGCCGAGGAGCATGCCCGCGTGGGCGAGCTTTTTGATCTCCACGATCTCCGCGTCCCACACTTCGAGGCCCGTGAGGTCCGGGTCGCACGCTTCTTCCGTCATATGGCCCTTCGCGTCTACCGGGCAGAGCGGATCGAGGCGGAGCTTGCCTTCGTTATTGTATTTCTGCACCACTTCGAAGTCGTCCACGCCGTGGCCCGGAGCGGTATGGACGCAGCCGGTGCCGGCATCTAAGGTGACGTGGTTCCCTTCGAGCACGTAGGAGGGACGGTCGATGAGGGGATGGCGGAACGTGGCGAGCTCCCACTCCGCGCCGGTCATCTCGCGGCCGGTGAATTCCCAGTGCTCCACTTTGCATTCTTCGAGGGCTTTCGGGGCGAGCTCCTTATTCATGAGGTAGTATTCGTCCGCATCGAGGTCGTGCACCCACACGTAGGTGAATTTCGGATTCACGCAGATGGCAAGGTTCGCCGGGATGGTCCAGGGGGTGGTGGTCCAGATGACGGCGTAGAGCTTCTTCTCATCCACGCCGTCCGGGCCGAGGCCCTTCACGTCCATGGCGGGGAACTTCACGTAGATGGAGGGGGACTTGCGGTCCTTGTACTCGATCTCCGCTTCGGCGAGCGCCGTCTCGCAGTGGGGGCACCAGTAAACGGCTTTTTTCCCTTTATAGATGTAGCCCTTGTCCGCCATCTTGCCGAAGACTTCCAGCTCCCGCGCTTCGATCTTCGGGTCGTAGGTCACGTAGGGATGGTCCCAGTCGCCGATGACGCCCAGACGGATGAAGTCGGTCTTCTGAATGGCGATCCATTTCTTCGCGTAGTCCAGACATTTCCGGCGCAGCTCGAGGGGCGTCATATTCGCCCGGTCTTCTCCGGAGTCCTTCAGCACGGCGTACTCGATGGGCAGGCCGTGGGTGTCCCAGCCGGGCACGTAGTTCGACTGATAGCCCCGCATGGCTTTGTATTTCGAAATGACGTCCTTGATGGTCTTATTCAGCGCGTGGCCGATGTGGATCTTGCCGTTCGCATAGGGCGGGCCGTCGTGGAGCACGAACTTCGGCGCGCCGTCGCGCTTGGCGAGGCGCTTGTGATAGAGGTCGATGTCCTGCCAGAATTTGATGAATTCCGGCTCTCTCTTCGGGAGATTGCCCCGCATGGGGAAATCGGTCTGCGGCAGATGCAGAGTGTTGCTGTAATCCATAAAAATTGCCTCCTGCAAAAAAAATCCCGCCCCTCGTAAGGGGCGAGAAAGATTCCCGTGGTACCACCCTCATGACCATGGCGGCCACTCGGCACAGATAACGGTGTCCCGGCGGAGCTTTTCTTCTCCGCAGCTCCAGAGTGATCCGTCTGCTCCCGTGCCGCCCCTTTCCACCTGCGGGGCTCTCTGGATGCACGCTGCGGCGCAGACCGTCTCCATCAATGCTTCATATGATAGTTAATCTTACCCTCTTCCTCCCCTCCCGTCAAGGGCGCGTCCCGGTTGCGCCCCGCCCGTTTCGCTGCGTATAATGGGAAAAATCTTCTGCGAAAGGAGGCGGAGCGGATGATCGAGGCGGCGGTGCTTGGCGTCTTCGGACTGGTGCTCATCCTCTCTCTTTCCTGCACGGGGTCCGTCCTCCCGGCGCTCCTCTTCGGCTTCTTTCTCTTCTCGGGATATAGCCTCCGCACGCGGCACACCGCAAGAGACACGCTCGCCATGGCGCTCTCCGGCGTCTCCTCGGTGCGGACCCTCCTCGTCATCTTCGTGCTCATCGGCGCCATCACCGCCGCATGGCGCGCCGGCGGCACGCTCGCCGTCCTCATCTACTACGCCTCCGCCCTCTGCAGTCCCCGGTGGATGGTGCTGGCTTCCTTTCTCTTGACGGCGGCCGTGTCCTTCCTCACGGGAACCTCCTTCGGCACGGCGGCCACCATGGGCGTGGTGTGCGCCGTCATGGGCGAGAGCATGGGCGTGCCTGCGGTCTATACGGGCGGGGCCGTGCTGGCGGGAGCCTTCTTCGGCGACCGGTGCTCCCCCATGTCCTCCACGTGCCTCCTCGTGGCGACGCTCACCCGGACAGAGCTCTATGGAAATCTGGCGGTCCTCCTGCGGACAGGGCTCGTCCCCTTTCTCGTCTCCGCCGGCGCGTACGCCCTCGTGGGCTTCACCTTCCCCGTCCATCCCGACGCGTCCGGCGTGCGGCAGATGCTCGCCGCGTCCTTCTCCCTCAGCCCGCTCACGGCGCTCCCCGCGGGGGCGGTGATCCTCCTCGCGGCGCTCCGCGTGTCCATCCAGAAGGCCATGGGCGCGAGCATTCTCACAGGCGCGGCGTGCGCCCTCCTCTTCGAAGGAATGACCCCGGCAGCGCTTCTTTCGGCGATAGTCTTCGGCTACGAGCCCGCCTCCTCCGGCGCGGCCCTCCTCGCAGGCGGGGGCATCCTCTCTATGGCGGAGGTCTTCGCCATCGTGTGCCTCTCGGCGAGCTACGCCGGGCTCTTCGCCGGGACGGGACTCCTCTCGGGCTTCCACGCGGCCCTCGTCCGGGCGAGCCGCACCCTCCACCCCTACGGCGCCGTTCTCGTCACCGCCATCACCACCTCCCTCGTAGCGTGCAACCAGGCGCTCCCCCTCGTCCTGACCCACCAGCTCTGCCGGGACCTCGTGCCCGACGGGCGGCGCATGATGTCCTACCTCCAGAATACGGCGGGCGTCATCCCGCCCCTCGTGCCCTGGTCCATCTCCGCCGCGGTGCCGCTTGCCTCCATCGGCGCGCCGCTCTCCGCCATCCCCGCCGCGTGGTACCTGTGGCTCCTCCCCCTGTGGAACTACGTCCTCGCCGTCCGAGAAGACCGGCGGACCGCGGGCCCTGCGAAATAAAGGAAGCCCCACAGTTTCCGACGGATACTGCGGCACTTTTCCGTGCGTACTTCCTCCTTCTCCCCGACGCGGCTATAATGAAGGCATAGAAATAGAAAAGAAAGAGGTGTTTCTCATGGAAAAAGAACTGCTGGACTATGTGAAAGAAAAGACCGAGGCGCTCCTCGCCGCACCGTCGTGCTGCGCGGAACTGAAAGCGGCCGCCGAAGCGTGGCTCGCCGCCGTCGGCACGGACAAAGAAGCGGACGCGACGAAAGCCTACGTGAAGGAACTGGAAGAAGACATCATGCCCGTAGACGGGCTCATCGCCTTCGCGGAATCGGAAGCGGGCGCGGCCGTCTTCGGCGCGGATACGGCGAAAGCGATCGCCGCTCACGGCCGGGAACTGAAAGCGGCGGACAAGCCCTACTGCGACTGCCCCGCCTGCGCCGCTGCCGAAGCGATCCTCGCAAAGAAAGACCAGCTCTGCTGACACGGAAGAAGCCGGAGATCCTCCCCGGCTTTTTTCATGCCCGTTTTACGAAAGACTGACGAAAGGCTGACGCGGCCCCGATAGAAGAGACGGCTCCTTTCCCTTATACTCAAAGAAAAGGACAGTCCGCATTTCCGGGGAGGCCGCCATGAAAGAGAAGACCACATCGTACAAAAAGAACCCGAACGGTTCCTACACCCGCACGGGGAAGATCGTCCAGCGGCCGGAAGACGGCTGGCAGGAGAGCCAGGGCGCGTCCATCGAGCAGCGCAAAGGCTGGGGCGTGTGGCTGACCTGGGAAACGGACGACCCGCGCGTCACCCGGCCGGCGCTCGTGCTCTTCCTCCTTTTCTTCCTCGCCGTCTTCGGGAGCATGATCTGGTGCGGATGGGAAGCCGCCCGGACGCCCTCGCAGCAGGCCTTCACCGCCGCCGTCGGGGCGGGGCTCCTCGGATGGACGCTCTACATAGGAAACGGCCTGCGGAAATCCATCGACCGCCGCGAAGCAGCGCAGCAGGCCGCCCTCCGCGCCGAACGGGAGAAGAAACGCCTCGCCCACCTCAGCGGGGAAGCGCACGGACCGGACGAAGGCCCACAGAAAAAGTAAGAAGCCCCCTTCGCTGGCGCGGGAAAAGCCGGAGTCTATCCCCGGCTTTTTTTCGTGCCCGTTTTCATCAGGAAAGAATGTTTCTCTTTTTTATAGTTTTTACCTATCGCTGCCCGCCGTCGTTTGACGCGCCCCGCCGCGCGTGTTACCATGCAGAAAGTTTCCGTTTTTTCGCCGCCTGCGGCGATTTTCCATGTCCGAGGTATTTCGTGACCACCATCGCCATCATGCTGCTGGGCGTCCTCGCCGGGCGTTTCGTACCGCTCCGCGCCAAGCCGTACAATGAAAAATTTCAGCTCTGCGCGACGCTCCTTCTCATCTTCTCCATGGGCATCTCACTCGGCGCGAGGGAGAGCTTCTTCGCCGAACTCGCCCGCATCGGCCGGGAGAGCCTCCTCTTCTGCCTCCTCCCCACGGCGGGCTCCATCGCCTGCGTGTACCCCCTCTCCCGCCGCTTCATGGACCGCGCACACACGGAGACGGGGGCGAAGAAAGCGCCGAAAACGAGCGACCCCATGGTCTTCCTCGCGGTGGGCGCGCTCCTCTCCGGCATCGCCTGCGGGGCCCATCCTGCGGCGGCGGCATGGCTCGCCTTCCTCCCGGACCACTCGGAAGCGCTCCTGGACCTCCTCATGGTCTCCGTGGGCCTCTCCGTGGGCATGCGGCGGGGGCTCCTTGCCATCATCCGCCACTACCACGTGAAGATCCTCGTCATCCCCGCGGGCATCATCGCCGGGTCCCTCGCCGGCGGCCTCGTATGCGCCCTCCTTCTGGACTATCCCGCGGCGCAGGCCCTCTCCATCGCCGGGGGCCTCGGGTGGTACAGCCTCGCCGGCGTGGCCATCGGCAATCTCGCCGGCCCCGAGCTGGGGAGCATCGCCTTCCTCGCCAGCCTCATGCGGGAGATCTTCTCCTTCTTCCTCATCCCCTACGTGGCGCGCTTCGCAGGCCCCTGGACCGCCATCGCCCCCGCCGCCGCCACCAGCGAAGACACGACGCTCCCCATGCTCATCCGCTACACGAACGAAGAAACGGTGGTCTTTGCCGTAGTGAACGGCATCCTCTGCTCCGCCGCCGTCCCCTTCCTCATCGCCTTCTGCTACTGAACCCATTTGAAATAAGGAGTCTCCCATGCACCGCATCCTTTTCATCTGTCATGGAAATATCTGCCGCTCGCCTATGGCGGAGTTCATCATGAAAGACCTCGCCGCCCGGAAAGGCATGAGCGGCGAATTTGAGATCGCCTCCGCGGCGTGCACCACGGAAGAGATCGGCCGGGACATGTACCCGCCAGCGAGGAAGAAGCTCCGGGAGAAAGGCGTGCCCTTCGCGCCCCGCGCGGCGCGGCTCGTCACGCCCGCCGATTATGAACATTTCGACCGGATCATCGCCATGGACCGGGAGAATCTCCGCCGCCTCGCCCGCCTTCTCGGTCCCGACCGGGATGGCAAGATCCGCCTCATGATGGAGTACGCAGGGGAGCGGCGCGACGTGGCCGACCCGTGGTATACGGGCGACTTCGAGGAGACCTATCAGGACCTCTCCCGCGCCTGCGCCGCGCTCCTCAAAGCGTGCCTCGGGAAATAGATCCCGCTGCCCGTGCATTTCCACGCAAAAGACCGTTTCCGATGGTTTCTCTCGGAAGCGGTCTTTTTCTATTTCCTGTATCCTTTATCCCACAAGGCCCAGCCAGTGCCAGTAGGTGACGGAGAAGAGTCCGAAGAGGAGGAGGGCGGCGAGGGTCATGGGGATGCCCGTGCGGAGGAAGTCCCCGGAGGTGACGTAGCCCGTGCTGTAGGCAATCATGTTCTGCGGCGCGTTCACCGGCAGGATGTAGCCGAAGCAGATGGTGTACTGGAGGATCATGGTCATGCCGAGGACGTGGATGCCGGGGCCTTCCACGTTCTGCAGCACCGCGATGACGATGGGGATCATCGCCGCGGCCAGCCCCGTGGCGCTGGCAAAGCCCAGATGGATCACCGTGAGGAAGACCGCCATCACCATGAGGATCATCACCGGCGTCATGATCTCCATGGCGGTGAGGGCCACGAAATTTTCCGCGAGCCACACCGCGGCGCCGCTCTTCAGGATGGCGCTGCCCAGGCTGATGCCCACGCCGAAGAGGGCGATGGTCCCCCAGTTGATGTGAGGCACGGCCTGCTGCCAGGTCATGACGCCCCACCGGGGGAGCATGAGCAGGAGGATGCCCGCCAGCGTGACCGTGGTGGTGTCGAAGGGATGGAGCTTTTTCTCCGTCACCCAGAAGAAGAGGAGCGCCAGCGACACGAGGAGGAGCTTTTTCTCCGGCAGGGTGAGCGGCCCCATCTCCTCCCGCATGCGGCGGAGCGCGTCTTCACCGCCGGGCATTTCCTCCATTTCCGGCGGCATGGCTTTCATGAGGATGAAGTACAGCACCACGGAGAGGACGATGGCGTAGGGCGCGGCGGCGATGAACCACTCCATCCAGCTGATGTCCTCGCCCAGCACCTGCTGGATGAATCCCACGGCCACCACGTTCTGCGCGGCGGCCGTCTTGATGCTGATGTTCCACAGGCTGTCCGCCTGCGCCACCGCCATCATGAGCACGCCCGCGAAGGGGCTCCCCTGCGCCAGGCCGAAGGCGCGGATGATGCCGACCACGATGGGCACCATGCAGGACACGCGGGCCGTGGTGGAGGGCACGAAGAAGGACAGGAGGAATCCCACGAAGATGACGCCGATGACGAGGCGGCTGGAGCGGACGCCCAGATGCGACATGACGAGGAGGGCAATGCGCCGGTCCAGCCCGGTGATCATCATCGCCGCGGAGAGGAACATCGCCCCCGCCACGAGAGCCCACGCGGAGGTGGAGAAGCCGGAGAGCGCCATGGCAAGGGCCTTCCCCGTGCCGAGGAGCTTCTCCGGGTGCGCCGGGTCGGGCGCCATGCCCACGGAGAACGCCATGAGCGTCATGATGGCGAAGGCGCTCACCGGATACGACACGCCCTCGGTCATCCAGATGAGCACCGCGAAGACGAGAATGCCGAGGAGCCGATGCCCTTCCACAGGCAGCCCCGCTGGCGTAGGCAGCAGATACACCGCCGCCATGGCGAGGACCGCCAGCAGAAGGCCCCACCGTTTGGCCAGACTTTCCTTTTCCATATCCATTCCCCCTTTTGAAAAAACAGAAAAGCCCCGGCGTTCGTGCCGGAGCTTCCTTGCTCTTCCTTTGAGTTTACTGTCATTATAAAAAAATCCGGACCGATGTCAAGACCCCTGCCGCATCGAAAAAAGCAAACGGCCCGCCCCGTTCGCATCCTGTCTTTCAGGAGAAAGTCCCCTTTGAAACGCTTCCCCGCTTTGACCTCAAAAGGACGTTTCATTTTCCCACGCAAAAACGCTCCCGATATTTGTATCAGGAGCGTTTTTGCGTGGGCTCGCGGGCTCACTCCAGCGCGGAGAGGTCGGAGCCGGTGGCGAGGAAGGCGATGCCGCAGAAGGTGACCGCGCCCGCGGTGATGGCGTCTTCGCTGAAGAGGAGGCGGCCATTGTGCAGGGCCAGATGGCTCGCGGGATCGTCGGTGCCTGTGCCGAGGCGGAAGAACGCGCCGGGCACTTTCTCCAGATAGAAGGCGAAGTCTTCGCTTCCCATGGAGGCGGTGGGCAGCTCGGCGGTGTGCTCCCGGCCGAGGAGCCGCGCCGCCGCGGTCTCCGCCATAGTGACGAGCGCGTCCGTGCCGATGACGGGGCCGCAGCCCGGGCGGATCTCCGCCTTCGCCCCCACGCGCAGGGCCATCGCCGTGCCTTCCGCGATGCGGCGGATGCTCTCATGGATCTTCTCCCGCGTCTCCGGCAGCAGGTACCGCATCGACCCTTCGAGCACCACTTCGGAGGGAATGATGTTCGCCGCGGTGCCGGCGGTCATCTTCCCCACGGTGACCACGGCGGAGTCGAGCGGGGCGACCTCCCGGGAGACGATGGTCTGGAGCTCGGTGATCATGTACGCCGCCGCCGCGATGGGGTCGGGCGTCTTGTGCGGATGGGCCGCATGGCCGCCGGGCGCGGTGATCGTGATGCGGAACGCATCGGACCCAGCCATCATCGCGCCGCGGCGGAAGCCGATGACCCCGCCGGGAAGCTCCGGCCAGGTGTGCGCGCCGAAGACGGCATCCACGCCGTCCAGAAAGCCGTGAGCGATGAGGGACCGCGCGCCGCCCTGATTTTCTTCCGCTGGCTGGAAGAGGAAGCGCACCTCTCCATGCAGATGCGCCCGCTCTTCTGAGAGGAGCCGCGCCGCCGCGAGGAGCGTCGCCGTGTGGATATCGTGGCCGCAGGCGTGGCACCGGCCGGGGATCTCCGAGGCAAAGGGCAGGCCCGTCGCTTCCGTCACGGGCAGCGCGTCCATATCCGCGCGCAGGGCGATGGTCTTTCCCGGCGCCGCGCCGCGGAGAACGCCCACCACGCCGGTGTCGTCTCCGTTGGGATGGACTTCGATGCCGTATTTTGCAAGCTCGGACGCGACGAGCGCGGTGGTCTCCTTTTCTTCAAACGCCGTCTCCGGATGGCGGTGGATAGTCCGGCGGATCTGTACATACTCCGGCGCCAGTGTTTTCATTCGTTCCAGGATCGCAGACATGAGTGACCTCCTTATGCTGTAATATTATAATATTTCCTTATCGTCACGGTTCTCCCGCGTGGTACTGCACGCGGTAGTCCCACGCATCGGAATTGACGTAGTACACGCTGTAGATGATGGGCTCGTAGGCTTCGTCAAGCTCTTTCCGCAGGATCTTCAGCAGCGGGAACCCGAAGGGCACGGAGAAGAGATTGCCCAGCTCCCGGTCTGCCGCGCAGGCTTTCACCCGCTCCGTCACATAGGCGGGCCGCACGCCGAACCCTGCGAGGAACGCCCGGAGCGACTTGATCTCTCCCGCTGCCTGGACCGCTTCCGGGCCGGGCGTCTTGAAATAATGATTCAGGAAAAAGAGGGGCTGCCCGTCCACATAGCGCACGCGGGAGAGGAAGGTGTACGTCTCCCCTTCCGGCGCGTGAAAGAGCGCGGCCAGCTCCGGCGGCATCGCCCTCCTGTCGCAGGCGGCGGTGCGGCAGCGGACGCTCTCGCCGGCGACTTTCTTGTCGATGAACTGGACGGAGAAGCCGCTCATGAGGAGCATGCTCTCCCAGGGAAGCGTCTCGGCGACGAAGGTCCCTTTGCCCGGCACGCGGCGGATGAGCTGCTCCTGCTCGAGACGCCCCAGCGCCTGCCGCACCGGGGAGAGGCTCGCCCCGTAGGCCGCGGCGAGGGCGCTCTCCGTGGGAAGCTGCGCCCCGGGCTTATAAAAATGACTGCGGATCCGACTGTACAGATCCTGATAGATGCGAAGATTCAGCGTTTGTCTCATCGTGCGGCTCCCTGTTCGTTTTCTCCTCATCATACCATACTGCGGGCGCATTTTTCTCTTGCGTTTCTCTTCTGCATATTATAATATCATAATATAATAATATTTATTCATCTTTCAGAAAAAGGAGTGACGGAAATGGAAAAACATGCCTTATATAAAATGACATGGAAAGAAGTGGAAGAGGCCTTTGCGAAGGACCCGGTGGTGCTCATCCCCATGGGCTCTACGGAGCAGCAGGGCATCCATTCCCTCACGGGGGATTATCTTGCCGCCGAAGAGATCGCGAAACGCACGGCGGAGGCGTCCGGCGCGTACTACATCCCGGTCATCCCCTTCGGATGCAGCGAATATTTCCGGTGCTTCCCCGGCACGATCTCTCTCCGCCCCTCTACGGTGGAAGCGGTCATCACGGACGTGGTGCAGAGCCTCACCGAGCACGGCGTGACGAAGATTTTCTTCATCAACGGCCACGCGGGGAACACCCCCACCATCGAGGACGTGGTGCGGAAGCTCCGCCGGGAGAAGGGCCTGACCTGCGTCTCCATCGACCTCTGGCAGGGCCTCACGGACCAGGCGAAGAAAGAGATCTACGGCGAGCATGACTCCTCCGGCCACGGCGGCGACCCGCTCACCTCCGTCATGATGTACCTCTTCCCGGACTCTATGCGCATGGATCTCCTCGGCCCGGTGGAGAACATCAAAGAATACAAGGGCGTGCCCGTGACGGCACTCAAAAAAGGCATGGTGGCGGGCGTGCCCTTCAATGTGTACATGGATATGAGCGACATGACGAAGCAGGGCGTCATGGGCGACCCCTTCGCCTCCTCCGCCGAGCGCGGCAAAAAGATCGTGGACCATCTGGTCCACGCCTGCTGCGAGATGGTGGATATCCTCAAGACCCACGACATGCACCTCTGATCCGTTTATATTGTTCCTCCGGGAGGTGATCTTATGATCGCAGCACTGGGCTTTGCCGTCATCCTCGTCTTCCTCTACACGACGATGACGAAAAAACTCTCCATTCAGGCGGCGCTCATCGGCATTCCTGTCATCGCGGCGCTCATCGGAGGCTTCGGCCTCGGCATCGGGAAGATGATGATCGACGGCATCCTGAAAGTGACGCCGTCGGCGATGATCCCCATTTTCGCCGTCATCTATTTCGGCCTCATGATCGACGCGGGGCTCTTTGACCCGATGGTCAATAAGATCCTGAAGCTCGTCAAAGGCGACCCGGTGAAGGTCACCATCGGCGCGGCCGTGCTGGCCATGCTCGTCTCTCTCGACGGCGACGGCACCACCACGTTCATCATCTCCGTCTCGGCGATGCTCCCCATCACGACGAAGCTCGGCATGAATCCGCTCATCCTGCCCTTTGCGGTGGGCATGGCGGCAGGCGTCATGAACCCTCTCCCCTGGAGCGGCCCGGCCACCCGCGTCATGGCGGTGCTCCATGCGGACTCTTCGGCGGTCTTCACGCCCATCGTCCCGGCCATGATCGCCGGCATCGCGTGGGTGCTCTTCGCCTGCTACTACGTGGGGAAGAAAGAACGAGACCGCCTCGGCGTCTACCACATCGACGCCCACAGCTTCGACGGGCTCGGCTCGGACCCCGAAGCCCGGCGGCCGAAGCTCTTCTGGTTCAATCTCCTCCTCACGGTCGTCATGATCGCAGTGCTCCTCATGGACGTCATGCCCATGGCCACCATCTTCATCATCGGCTTTGCGCTGGCCATCACGGTGAACTATCCCCGCCTGTCCGACCAGACGAAGCGCCTCAAGGCCTACTCCTCCGAAGTGCTCATGATCGTGGCGCTCCTCTTCTCCGCGGGCTGCTTCACGGGCATCCTCTCCGAGACGAAGATGATCTCCGAAATGGCGAAAACGCTGGTGTCCTTCATCCCCGAAGGGATGGGCAGCGTCCTGCCGCTGGCCGTGGCGGTCACGTCGGTGCCGCTCAGCCTCGTCTTCCCTACGGACGCCTATTACTTCGGCGTGCTCCCCGTGCTCTATGAAATGGCCGCCACCCTCGGCATCGATCCGCTCGAGATCGGCCGCGCGGCCATCCTCGGCCAGATGACGGTGGGCTTCCCGCTCTCCCCGCTGGCGGCGGCGACGCTCGTCCTCATCAGCCTCTCCCGGGTCGATCTGGTGGACCACCAGAAATTCATGTTCTTCTGGGCCTGGGGCACCACCCTCGTGATGACCGTGGTGTGCTACCTCACCGGCGCGCTCTCCTTCTGAATCTTCCCACACAAAAACGCTCCCGATCTTTTCATCAGGAGCGTCTTTTTTATGCGCTCATTTCCGGAGCGCGGCGAAGTAGTCTTCGAGGAGGTGGGGGAGCTGGCCGTTTGCCGCAAGGCCCGGGGCGAGGGAGATGAAGCGGAGGCTGTAGTCTTCGTCGGAAAGCGGCGGCACTTCCCGGGGGAAGACCGCCCACACTTCCTTCACAGGACGGCTGTTCCGCAGAGAGTCGTGCTCGTCCATGGCGCGGTAGAATTTCGTATTCATATCGCGGTAGGCGTTGAACTGGATGCGCAGCTCGGTGCTGCCGGCGCCGCCGGTCCAGAGGCGGTAGATGTCCCGGTATTTGAAATCTGCCACGAGAGAACCGTAGTAGAGCCCCCGCCAGTAGTAGTCGATGCGCATGTCCGGCCGGCGGTGGGCGTGGTTCGTGTAGAGCGGGGCGGACGCGCGGTCGGTAGCGGCGGCGGTGGCGGGGACGAGGGCATCGTAGGCGAGGTGCACCTCTTCCTCCCCTCGCACCATGGTGATGACCGTGCCCGATTCGAGGCTCTCCAGCACGTACTGGCCGCCGTCTTCCGTCACGGCGGGGCCGCGCTCGGTGCGCCACCCTTCGGCGGCGAGGGCCTTCACGAAGGTGAGGAAACACCACAGTTCATAGAGCTTGTCCGTCCGTTTCCACTGGAAGCGGTAGAACGAGGACACGGAGAGGCTCGACTCCGGCCGCTGGAGGTGGCGGTGGAGCTGGTAGAGCACGGCGTAGCGGGGATCGCGGAAGACAGTCATGTCCGGCACGAGGGCGGCGAGCGTCTCCGCCTCGGCGAACCACGGCGCGCGGCTCACCTCGCGGATGGCGTTCCGCAGCTGCTGCGCCCGGCGGCGGTACCCGTCGAAGCGGTCCAGCGCCTCGGCGCGCATTTTGTACTGGTAGTCTTTCGTGTACCGCGCGAACTCCGCCTGCTCCCGACCCACGCGGGCGGCGCTCTCGTCGATCTTCCCGATGAATTCGCGCAGGCTCTGGTCGAGCCCCAGCAGGATAGCCTTCGCGTAGCGGTTCTCCGGCACGTCCCACGTGGTCTCCGCGCGGATGGCCCACTCGTAGGGGAGCCCCGTATGGATGCGTTCCCGGCCGGGGCGGCAGTGGGCCTCCTCCTTCCGCTCCATGTCCGCAGGGATGCGCCGCGAACGGAGGGCGATGCGGCTGTTCGCCGTGCGGGCGAGCTCGCCCATCACGTGGAGCACCCGGTCGAAGACATCGCTCACGATGTAGAACCGGAGCAGCATGGCGCTCCCCACGCCGAGGGCGTCCCCCAGCGAAGGAGAGATGTGCATGGTGCGCTTCATGAAGTCGAAGGAGAGCCGACGGATCTCGCCGAGGAGCTCGTCCCGCATGGCCTGCCACTGCTGCTTCTGCAGATACCGCGGCACGATCTCCACCGCACCATACCACGTGCGGCCCCGCCCGGTGACGGTCACCACATAGTAGCCCGGCACGAGAGGAAAATTCTTCGCTTCGAAGAGCGTCACCCACCGGTCCCGCGGCGGCAGCACCACCGCCCCGCCATCCGTCTCCGCGCCGGGGACGGACACCACGTCGAGCCCGTCCATGGTGAAGCGGAAGTCCGGCGGCGCGCGGAAGAGGAGGCCGATGTCCTGATTCTCCACGGCGGAGAAATCTGCGGTGAAGGACTCGCTCACCGCCGCGTCCGCCTCGGTGAATCCCCCAAGGAGCCGGTCCCCTTCCTTCGTGCGGAAGCGCACTTCGAAGGGCAGACGGTCAGAAGGTGTAGTCATAGAGCTTCAGCTCCCGTGCTTTCCGCAGAAGGACCTTCCGCGCCTCGCTGAAGGGGGAGAGCCGGGCGAAGCGGTCCAGCACCGCTGCGGCGTCCCCGGTGAGGCGTCCCGTTTCATCCACCGCGACGAGGCTCTGGAGCTGCTCGCCGGAGCCGCGGAGCTTCGTCAGGATGCGCTGCACCGTCTGGCAGTCGAGGCCGTCCTCGCGGGTGAACTCCGTCCCTTCGGGAATATTGAGAAGGTACCGCCCCATCTGGCGGGCCACGCGGTAGCCGATGCCGCCGCCCACGCCGCCTTCCCGGAGCGCGTCATTGAGCGCATCCAGGAAATCCAGCTCCGTCTCCGTGAGCGAGACCGTGTCCGCACTGCGGCGGTACGCCTGCCACTCTGCGGCGGAGAGCTCCGGCCAGGTCTCCGGCTCGGCGCGGCCAATGCGGGCGAGATCGCGGAATTTCCCCTGATGGAGCGTAATGACGTTCGCCCGGTCGAGGATCTTATCCGAGAAATGGTACGTCGACTCGTCCACATTCACCGTGCCCGTGAAGAGCACGTTCCGCCCCACGGGGATCTCCGCGGGATAGGCGGCGCTGTTGTAGATGCGGGGCATGAGAGACGGATTGTACAGGCGGATCACCGGGTCCTCTTCCTTTTCGAGGACGGAGATGAACTGGGCGAAATAATGCTCCGCCCGGGCGAGATTCATCTCGTCGAAGCACACGATGTACATCTTCTCCGGGTGACGCGACGCCTCGATGAGGAGCTCCGCCAGCCCCGTGTCCGCCGGACGGTAGATCATGTTCTTCATGTCGAGGTACCCCAGGATGTCGCTGTCATCCATCCAGGACGGCCGCACGGGGATCATCACCGCCTGCTCCCGGGGCAGCCCCATGGCGTCCGCGTAGAGCCGCACCAGCCCCGATTTCCCGGTGCCGCTCATCCCCGCGAGGATGACGAGGCAAGACACCTTGAGCGCCGTGTGGAAATTGATGAGATCCTTCGTCGTGTAGAGCAGGCCCCGGCTCTTCGCGGCGCGCACCAGACGATCCAGGAACGCCGTCTCCGAGAGCGGCTGCGGCGCGGCGGGCTCCGGCGCGGGCGCCGGCTTTGCTTCCGCCGCATCCTGCGCGCGGACCTTCTTCGGCGCGGGCTTCTCCTGGCTCCGCTTCGCCGGCTGGGCCTTCGCCTTTAGCTCCGCGTCCGCCTTCTTCGCCTCTGGCGCGGGCTGCGCGTCCGCCTTCTCCTTCACCGGCGGCTGCGACGCATCCGTCTTCACCGCCTTCTGCACCGCCGCGCTCCGGCCCGTCACGCGGCCCTTACGCCCGCCGATGAGACGGAGCAGATTGCAGTCCTCCGGGACAGGCGCGCGGCCCTCCCTGAGGAAGGGGAGCACCGACTGCGGGATGAAACACAGCGGCGCCGTGCGGCACAGCACGATCCGCGAATGGAGCTCCGGCGCAGAGAGATCCACCACGCGCCACCCCAGCTCGCGGCGGTCCGTGCCGAAGTACGCCCCGCCCTCGCTGATGATCACCTGGCGGAACGTATCCTCCGAAAGCGGCGAGAAGAACACATACTGCTTCCTCTTCGAATCAGGCGTGCGGAACGCCGCCGCCACGAAAGGCGGGAGCTGGTTCCGGTCCCAGTATTTCCGGGAGAGACCGGGGAGAGGCTTCCCCTCCGCGATGAGCCAGCAGAACTTATTCAAGTCCCCGTCGAAAGCGGGGTCCCCATCCGCATCGAAGACCGGCACCGGCACGAAAGCCACGTCGTCGTCCATGGCGAGCGGCTCCGCCTCCTTCTGCACATCGTCGATGACGAAATACTTGTTATTGCGCAGCGCCGGCGTGAAGAGCACCAGACACTGGGCCCACTCCTCCTCGAGCGCCTTCCACGCCTCCTTGTCCGACGGGAAGAACGAGCAGTCGTAGCCGATACGGCTCATGAAGCCGGTGAATCCCAGACGGCGCGCGTCGTCATAGCCCCGGGGCAGCGGCGACAGCGGCTCCACGAAGAACCGGTAATCCTGCTCCCCCACCGCGGGGTACGCCGCCTTCACGCCCGTGCGGATGCGGCCGATGACCTTCCCGTCCTCCTGACGGAACGACGAATATCCATTATTCAAAGCCATTATTCCAAATTCCTTTCTTATTCCCCATCGGAAGCAGCATCCCTCCCGATGGCCCAATTCGGCCTATGCATGACGGTCTCCCGTCCCGATCACGGCCATGATCTTCAAATCGCTGAAATCTCTGGAAAGTCCCCTTTCCTGCGGCCGCCATCACTGACGCCGGGCCTCCTTTCTCTATTTCTATCCAACGTATATTGTAGCACACCCCCGCCGCAGCGGCCCCCTCCTTTTCGGGCGCGCCGCCCGCGCCTCCCCTCCGGCGGCGTCGAAATGAAAGTCCCCTCTCGTCCTCTCCGGCGGCTCCGAAATGAAACGCCTCTCTCATCTCCGCAGCCCCTTTTGAAACGAAAGTCCCCTCTCCTCTCCACAGACCTCTCCGAAATGAAAACCCTCTCCCGTCCCCTCTGACGACTTTGAAATGAAAGTCCCCATGAAAACCTTCGGCCTCCTTCGCGGCGTAAGGTGGCCCGCATTCGAAAGAAGCCCAAAACAAGCCCCGCTCGGCCGGGAATGACTCCGCTGACCACCTCTGCCGCGCGACACGATGAAGACGACACGGAAACCTTCGCCCCCATTCGCGGCGTGATGAGCCCCGCATTCGAAAGAACCCCAAAGCAGGCTCCGCACGGCTGGGGGAGGCCGCTCCGCCTGCCGCATGTCCCGCGCATCGTGATGGGAGCCCGCTCCCCCATGCACGGCAGCCGCGAATGCGCCAGAAAAGCGCAGGCCGCGCCATTTCCCTGTTTCAGGGCACAAAAAAACACCGGATACCCGGTGCTTTCCGTATCATTCTTCGTCCGTGTCGGGGAGTTCGGCGTTCGTGTAGACTTCCTGCACGTCGTCCATGTCTTCGAGCTCGTCGATGAGGTGCTGCATGGTCTTGGCGGCGTCGCCTTCGAGGGCGACGGTGGTGTCGGGGACCATGGCGACTTCGGAGGCGGAGACGGCGATGCCTTCTTTGTCGAGGGCGTCGGAGACGGCCATGAAGTCTTCCGGCGAGGTGGAGATCTCGTAGGTGTCTTCGGTGACGGCCACGTCTTCTGCGCCGGCGTCGAGGGCGATCATCATGATGGTGTCTTCGTCAGCGGCTTCTTTGTCGACGGTGATGGAGCCTTTTTTCTTGAACATCCAGGAAACGCATCCCGACGCGCCGAGGCTGCCGCCGTGATGGGTGAAGGCGTGACGGATGTCGGCCGCCATGCGGTTGCGGTTGTCGGTGTTGCATTCGGCGATGATGGCTGCGCCGCCCGGGCCGTAGCCTTCGTAGGTCACTTCGTCGAAGCCGACGCCGCCGGCCGCCCCTACGCCTTTGGCGATGGCGCGCTGGATGTTTTCCTTCGGCACGTTGTTCTGCTTCGCTTTGGTGAGGGCGAGCTTGAGGCGCATGTTGCCCACGGGGTCACCGCCGCCCATGCGGGCCGCGATGGTGATCTCTTTGGAGATCTTGGTGGTGATCTTCGCGCGGATCGCGTCGGTCTTGCCTTTTTTCCGCTTGATGTTTTCCCATTTAGAATGTCCGGACATGTTATTCCTCCTTTTCCCCGGCCCACCATGCTTCGCCGAGCAGGCGGTCCAGGATGATGGCGGCGGCGCTTCTCACGCAGAGGTGGTTGTAGCTGCCGCATCCGTAAATCGGTTCGAGTATGTAGTCGAATTCTTTCATCATTTCCCGTGTCATGCCGTAGCCGGTGCCGAAAAGGATGAGCACCGGGCGGCTGCCTTCATGGATGGTCCTGCGCATGAAGGGGTAGGAGACGGTGTTCGGATAGACCCGGGCGTCGGTGGTGACGATGAGGGGCTTTTCGCCGCAGTCTTTCTCGATCTGCGCCAAGGCCGCTGCAAGGTCGGGCACGAGGGCCGTCTCTTCGAAGGCTTCCCGGCGGTTCGGGTTGTACCGGCTGCCGGTGCCTGTCTTCCAGTGGTCCATGATGAGCGAGGCCATATGGCGCTGCGCTTCGACGGGATGGATGATGAAATAGGTCCGCACATCGTAAGTCCTCGCGGTGCGCGCGATATCATGCAGGTCATAATTCGTGAGCGCCGTGGTGATGACTTCCATATGCTTGTTGTAGATCGGGTAGTGAATCAGTCCGATGTAGCAGGGAGCCATGTTCCTTCCTCTTTTCTGATCTCTTCGATGAGTTTCCTGTCTTCTTTCGTGAGGGTGAGCCGCGCCATGAGGTCGGGCCGACATTTCATGGTGCGCCGGAGGGCTTCTTTCCGCCGCCACCGGGCGATGTTCGCATGGTGGCCGGAGAGGAGCACGTCGGGCACGCGCCAGCCGCGGAAGTCGGCAGGCTTCGTGTACTGGGGGTACTCGAGGATGGGCTCGTAGAAGGAGTCGCCGGCGGCGCTTCCCGCATCGCCCAGGACGCCGGGCACCATGCGGGAGACGGCATCGGCGATGACCATGGCGCCGAGCTCGCCGCCGGTCAGGACGTAGTCGCCGATGGAGATGAGCTCGTCGGCGAGGTGCTCTTCCACGCGGTGGTCGACGCCTTCGTAGTGGCCGCAGATGAGGACGAGGTGGTCGTAGTCCCGATAGAGCTGCTTGGCTTTGTCCTGGGTGAAGGGGGTGCCCGCGGGGGAGAGGAAGATGACCCGGCTCCGGGGCGTCTTCTCGGGCAGGACGGCTTCGCACGCTTCGAAGAGGGGCCCGCACATCATGAGCATGCCCGCGCCGCCGCCGCAGATGGTGTCGTCCACCTGGCGGTGTTTATTGTGCGCGAAATCGCGGGGATTGGTCACGGCCATCTCGATGAGGCCCGCGCCGATCGCCCGCCCGATGATGCTCTGGTGGAAGAAGGCTTCGATAAATTCGGGAAACAGCGACAGGATGTCGATCTTCATGATTCAGTCTTCCCATTCCTGGAGGCGCACGGTCATCCGCCCTTGGGCGGGGTCCACGGCGAGGACGCAGTCCGGGATGGCGGGGAGGAGGATCTCTTTCCCCTCTTTCGGCCGGATGGTGTAGACGTCGTTGGCCCCGGTGTGGAGGACTTCGGTGATGCGCCCCACTTCGGCTCCCGCCTCGTCGTAGGCCGTGAGCCCTTCGATCTGGAAATCATACCAGCGTCCCTCCGGCCGCTTCGGCATGTCCGTCTCCGCCACTTCGGCGGCAAGGCCCACGAGGGCTTCCGCTGCATTCCGGTCGGTCACGCCTTCCAGTCGGAGGATGTAGATGTTTTTATGGGGACGGGCAGAGAGGACGCGGCGCCACACGCCGCCCAGGCGGATGCGCGCAAGCGCCTGGTACTCCTCCGGCCAGTCCACGCCCGGCAGAATACGCAAATCACCCCGCACACCATGCGGGGCAACGATTTTTCCGACGGCGATCAGGGCATCGGATGCATTATTCACGGAAAGCGATGACCTTTCCGTCTTCTACGAGGATCTCCCCGCCTCTCACGGCGTTCATATCGTCGCCGACATGAATCGTGACCACCCGGTTCACCGGGCCGCGGGGCAGTTCTGCGCCGATGGCCAGTTTTTCCAGGTGTTCCTTGTCATCGGTGAGCTTCTTCTTGGCCTGGAGCATCTGCGCTTTCTGCGCTTCGATCTGCGCGCGGAGCGGGGCCACCGCCTGCACGTTGATCTTCGCCTGCTCGTTCAGGCGGGCGTTGCCTTCGAATTCCAGCTGTGCGATGTCATGCTCTACGCGGCTGATGTTCTGCTCGAGCTCGCCGAGCAGTCTCGTCTTCAGCGCTTCCGTCAGCTTCGACTTCAGCATGACCGGCACAAGGATCGTCATTTCGTCCATAAGACACCTCTCAGATAATATCGACAGCCACCCGGAGATTGTGCTTCAGCGCGCCTGCCTTCACGACCGTGCGGATCGCGTTGGCGATCCGGCCCTGACGGCCGATGACTTTTCCCATGTCCTCCGGTGCGACATGGACCTGATAGATCTCCATGCCGCCCTTGTGGACCACGGTCACCGTGACGGCCTCAGGGTGTTTCACCAGAGACCGCACGATCCATTCAACCAGTTCCTTCATAGCTTTGCCCTCTTATTTCTTGGACTCAGCGAACTTAGCCATGATGCCGTTCTTCTTCAGGATAGAGCGGACGGTATCGGTGGGCTGTGCGCCCTGTCCCATCCAGTGGAGAATCTGCTCTTCATCCAGCTTGACAGGAGCGTCTTTCTTGACGGGGTCATACCAGCCGACGGTTGCGACCGGTGCGCCGCCGCGGGCTGCGCGTGCGTCGATGACGACGATGCGGTAGAAGGGGACCTTCTTCGCGCCCATGCGGGTCAGACGGATCTTTAACATGTATTTCACCTCCTTGACGTAGTGATGGTCTTGGCCTTGGGAAGAAATGCGCTTTCCTTCCCAGGTCCTCTATAGCGGTACAGACTCAGAGCTTCGGCAGCATGCCGCCGGGGAAATGGAAGCCCTTCGGGACTTTCATGTTCTTCCCTTTCATCTTCTTCATCTGTTTCTTCATTTCCTTGAACTGCTTCAGGAGGCGGTTCACCTCCTGAATGTGCGTGCCCGAGCCCAAGGCGATGCGCTTTCTCCGGCTGCCGTTCAGGATATCCGGATTGCGCCGCTCCGCCGGCGTCATGGCCAGGATGATCGCTTCGAGATGCTTCATTTCCTTGCTGTCGAAGTCGATGTCCTTCAGCTGGTCCTTGTACTTGCCCATGCCCGGGATCATCCCGAGGAGGCTCTGCATGGAGCCGAGCTTCTTCACCTGGCGCATCTGCTTCAGGAAATCGTCCAGCGTGAATTCGCCCTTCTTCATCTTCGTGACGGCGTCCTTCATGCTGTCCTGGTCGAGATTTCTCTGGGCCTGCTCGAAGAGGGACTGGAGGTCCCCCAGGTCGAGGATGCGCCCGGCCATGCGGTCCGGGTAGAAATCTTCGAGGCCGCCGTCGAGCTTCTCCGACACGCCGATCATCTTGATGGGCTTGCCCGTGACCGACTTGATGGAGAGCGCCGCGCCGCCTCTGGCATCGCCGTCCATCTTCGTGAGGATGGTCCCGTCGATGCCGAGGTCGTCGTCAAATGCCTTCGCTGTGGTCACCGCATCCTGGCCCGTCATGGAGTCCAGCACGAGGAGGATCTCGTGAGGCTTCACCGCCGCCTTGATGTTTCTGAGCTCCTCCATGAGCTTCTCGTCGATGGTGAGACGGCCGGCCGTATCGAGGATGAGCACGTCCTTATTGTAGGCCCGCGCCGTATCCACCGCCGCTTTGGCGATGCGCACCGGGTCCACGTTCTGCGGCATCCGGTACACCGGCACCTCCACCTGCTCGCCCAGCACCTCCAGCTGCTTGATGGCCGCCGGGCGGTACACGTCGCACGCCACCATCATCGGGCGGTGGCCCTTCTTCTTCATCATGAGAGCGAGCTTGCCGGCCGTCGTCGTCTTGCCCGCGCCCTGGAGGCCCACCAGCATGATGATGGTCATCCCCGAAGAAGAAAGGGTGATCTTGCTCTGGGTGCCCCCCAAAAGGTCCGTCAGCTCGTCCCGGACGATCTTGATGACCGTCTGATCCGGCTTGAGGCTGCCGAAGACCTCCTCGCCCACCGCTTTCTCCCGGACATGCGCGATGAAATCTTTGGCTACCTTGAAATTGACGTCCGCCTCGAGCAGCGCCCGGCGCACCTCGCGGAGCGCGCCGTCGATATCGCTCTCGGAGAGCTTGCCCCGCCCGCGGAGATCTTTGAACGCGCTCTGCAGCTTGTCCCCTAAACTTTCAAACGGCATCCATTCACCTTCATTCGCACAAAATCCGAAGCAGCTTTTCCGCCTCCGCCGCGCGCTCCGGCGCGATCATAGGCATAAGCTTTGCCGCCGCCTCTTCCCGAGCCCGGCGGGAAGCCTCCATGTGGAGCGCCGCTTCATACGCCGCCAGCTGTTCCTCCCCGCGCTGCATCGCGTCATGCACCGCCTGCCGGGAGATGTGGAAATGCTCGGCGATCTCCCCGAGAGAGAGATCTTCATTGTAGTACAGGTCGAGACAATCCCGCTGCCGGTCCGTCAAAAGCGCGCCGTAGCAGGTGAGGAGCTCGCCCTTCCATACGATATTTTCAAGAGACATGCGATCACCAACGAGACATATTATATAAAATGCGTCCGCCTCTGTCAAGCGAAATCCCTTTACACCGCGCGGACAGGAAACAGCGGGCTGTGTGCCGCTCTGCCCCGCGCAGAAATTTCAAATGAGCCGCGGCTTTGGCTGGGTATCTCCTCATGAGGGTGCGGACCCACATCACGATTTTAACGGGCTTAAAGCTGTTAGCATGGACTTTCATTACGAAACACACCAAACGCGGCAGGCGGAGCGGTCTCCCACCGCACGGAGCCTGCTTTGGGCTTCTTTCGCCCGCGGCGCCCATCACGGCACAAATGCTGTCGAAACTGTCGATGCAGATTTTCATTACGATGAGAATGTTCCTTTTCATTGAGGTGCGGACCCACATCGCGAAGAGTTCGTTTCTCTCATGGACGACTGTGCCCATTTTTGGAGCACGAGCTCCATGGTCTCTTCATTTCTTCCTTCGCCGCCGAAGGAAGAAACGAAGCAAAGAAGGAAGGGCGCCGCCCGGTCACTCCGCCCTGAAAAATTGGCCGGTCACTACCCTCCGGAGAGCTCGCTCGCTGTGCTCGCTCAAACAGGCCGACCGCTGACGCCACCGGCCAATTTTTCTCCCTTCGGGCACCGGGCTCCGTTCAAACGGGCGGATGTCCTGAACCAGCGATTGACTTCTCCCTCATGGGGACGCGGGCCCGATTTCTGCGCGAGGGGATGTACGCAGGCGGTGCGGCCACCATCCGTCGCTCGCCCTCACCGCATGGCGGTGGAAGTTTTGCGTCGCGCATTTTTCAAATGCGCATCCCCTTTGGTTCCGTATTGGTTCATGGGAGTGCGGACCCACATCACGATATAAAGCGATATCGAAGCTGTCAGTGCGGGACGCCGTCACGACGCGCACCACCCTCGGCAGGCGGAGCGGCACCGCCGCACGGAGCCTGCTTTAGAGCTCTTTCCTCTCCCGCTGCCTCTCTTCCCTGGCGGCAAGGTCGTCTCATCCATCGTGCCTTCTGCCTGCCCTGTGGTTCGGCGGGGCCTACCTGCTTGGAAACGTCGAGCGGCCTTCGCCTCGTATGGCCATTTTGTGCCCGGCGGCCTTTCTTAGCGCTTCAACCATCTCCGGTCCTATTTCCGCGCACGCAAAAACCGGCCCCGTGAGGAGCCGGTCTTTGATCATTCTTCGATGACGAGTTTGATCTTTTTGCCCTTTTTCTTCTCTTTTTCTTTTTTCTTTTTGTCTTTCTTCGCTTTTTCCTTTTCTTTCTTTTTCTTATCCTTCTCTTTTTTCTTCTTCTCGTCCTTTTTCTTTTTCTCTTTCTTCTTTTCTTTCTCTTCTTTTTCTTTGTCCTTCTTCTTTTTCTCTTTCCGGTCTTTCTCTGCGGCGGAGCGGAGGGCGGCTTTGCGGTCGGCGCTGTCGGTCACGAGATCAGCTTCGTAGAAGTCGTCGTCATCATCATCATCATCGTCGTCCTCTTCTTCGTCCTCATCCTCTGCGTCCGTTTCGCGGTCTTCGTCTTCTTTGTCATCCTCATCGTCTTCCGCTTCGTCTGCGCTCTCGGCGTTCGGCGCTTCGGCGGTGAATTCTTCTTCGCTCTCGATGGGGAGCGGCTCCACAGCCGTCTCTTCTTCGGTGCTTTCGTCCGCTTCGGGGGCGGCTTCCTCCGCTGCCTCTTCCGCTTCTGCGGGCTGCGCTGCGGGGGATCCTTCTCCGGTCTCCTCGGCGGCTTCGGCTTTCTCTGCGGTTTCTTCCGCCGCCGCTTCTTCAGGCTCTTCGGCGGCCTCTTCTGCCGCTTCGGCCTCTTCTGCCGGCTCGGCTGCCGGTCCTTCCGCCGCTTCGCTTTCGTCAGGCTCTTCGGTGACGGGGGTGTTTTCCTCCGCTTCTTCGAGGACCGCGGCGGTCTCGGCCGGTTCGGCGTCATCCTCCTCCGGCTCTTCCGCTTCTGCGGCGGCTTCCTCAGCGGCTTCTTCAGCGATGGCGTCCACGAGGTCGTTTTCGTCCCGCGCCGCTTCTGCCTCCGCCGCTTCCGGCATTTCCTCCGCTGCCTGCGGCTCTTCTGCGCGGATCTCCACCACTTCGTCTGCGAGCGAGTCGGCGGCGGGCTCCCGGTCGATGGCGATGTCTTCGATCTCCGGGGACGCAGGCTCTGCGTCGGGCGTGCCGATGGTGTGGCTCTTGTACTCGAGGCTCTGGATCTCCTCGGCGGCCTGCGGGGCGCTCTCCATCTCTTTCAGCACGCTGTCGATGGTCTCTTCCATCATGACCGCGAGAGAGAAGATGCGGCGGATGCGCATTTCCTCATCGGGGAGCGCCGCGGAGAATGCGCCCTGCTGGAGGCGGTGGTTCAGGAAGATCTCGTCTTCCATGAGCTGCCTGTGGATCTCCCGAAGGGCCTCTTCGAGGGACATCTTCCATTCCTTGTTTTCGTTCATGCCTTCTCCTTTCCGGCAGGCTCTTCCTGCCGCTCTGTGACGAGCACTTTGTCGATGCGGCGGTTGTCGCAGTCGAGCACCTCGAAGTGGAACCGTTCATAATCCACGGTCTCCGCCTCTTTCGGGATGTAGCCGAAGAGGTACACGATGAAGCCGCCCAGCGTTTTATAATAATCTTCCGCTTCGCCCGGAAGTTCTTCTTCGATGTGGAAATGTTCGCGGAAATCGTCGATGCTGCAGAGCCCTTCCACGAGCCAGGAATTGTCAGACCGGCGGATGAAGCGGTTCTGCTCCTCCCGGAGGTCTTCCGCGTCGCCGGGCATGTCGCCCACGATCTCTTCGAGCACGTCGTGCAGGGTGATGAGGCCGGAGAGGACGCCGTATTCGTCGATGACGATGGCTTCGTGCACGCCTTTGTCGTGGAAATTCTGGAGGACTTTCACCAGCGTGAGCGTCTCCGGGATATACACGGTCTGGCGCATCACGGCCCGGACGGACTCGGCGATGGTGCGCTCGGGATGCTTGTGGCTGTCCATGAGGACGTCGCTCACGTCCACGATGCCGATGAAATCGTCCAGCGACCCTTTCCCCACGGGGAGGCGGAAATGGCTCGACTCTTCGAGCGTCTTCCAGATCTCTTCTGGCGTATCTTCGATGTCGATCCACGTGAGCTGGGTGCGGGCGGTCATGCAGTCCGCGGCGGTGAGGTCATCCAGCTGAAAGACCCGATCCACCAGGATGGGCTCCGCCTTGTCAAAGGTGCCCATGCGCGCGCCCTGCTTCAGGAGCACCCGGATCTCTTCTTCAGAGACGGGCTGTTCCTTGCCCATATCCACGCCGATGAGACCGATGACGATCTTCGTGGACCATGTGCTGAACATGACGAGAGGCCGGCACAGGGCGGAGAACATGAGCATGGGCTTGGCGATGGCGCAGGACGCTTTCTCCGGGATGGCGATAGCCAGCCACTTCGGGGCGAGCTCGCCCAGGATGAGCGTGGCGTACGTCACGAGAGAGATGACGATGGCCATGGCCAGGCCCTGCGCGTACGGCGCGACGGCGGGGATCTCCCGCAGCTCCGCCGCCAGCGGCACCGCCAGCGACGCGCCGGAAAACATGCCCGTCAGGATACCGATGGCGGTGATGCCGATCTGAATGGTGGAGAAGAGGTTCTCCGGATTGTCCGCGATCTTCAGCGCGTACTCCGCTTTCTTATTTCCCTTCTTCGCCATCTCGCGGAGCTTCGTCTTCCGCGCGCCCACCACGGCGATCTCCGTCATGGAGCAAATGCCATTGAATACGATGAGGATAAAAATGATGAGTATTTCCGACCATATGTGGCCGCCGTCTTCCATAGATCCGACATCCTTTCTCTGATGAAACGCCGTCTTCGGCAGCAAGGAGCGTCTGCGCCCCCTTATATGTGTATTATAGCATGAGAGCCGCCGCCGGCGCAGGAAATATCACGCCCTTCCCGCCGCGGCTCCCCGGAAACCTGGCGCCGCGCGGCACGGCAGCGAAGGAAAAAGGGCCCTGCCTTTTGGCAGAGCCCCGTTTTTAAGTTGTATGGCAATGGGCATCCTCAAAAAGGATGATCTCGCTAAACGAACGATTGCCCTTGCTGTGCCCCCGCCATCCTCTCATGCCTGAAACGGTATCTTATCCGGCGTCCAAAGAAATGAGCAGGGGAAAAGGGAACGGCCGCCGCCTGTCCCTTTCCGATTTCGCAGAAAATTTTACTCGCGCCTTCTCTACCTTGGCAGGATCCCACATCTCCGCCCTATTTCCACGAAAAAACAGCTCACGAAGGAGCTGTCTCATTTCACTTAGTTGCCTCTGGCCAGGCGTTCCTCTTCCCAGCGTTCCGCAGAGAAGCGGCCCGTCTTGCCCAGCTCGATGTAGTAGAAGTAGATGCCGAAGAAGGCGATAGCCGCCGCCACGAGGTAGACCATGGAGAAGCCGTAGTCCGGCACGAGGCCGCCCAGCAGGAAGGGCCCAAAGCCGATGCCCAGATCGAGCAGGACGAAGTAGATGGACCGGAGCGATCCCGCGTGGCTCGCGAACGTGCACCGCAGGGTGAGATTGTGGCACGACGTGATGAGTGTCCGGTAGCCCGCACCGAAGAAGAACCCCGCGATGAGGAGCATCCAGTTCGCCGTCGTGATGGACAGAGCGATCATCGCCACCACGATGAGCAGCAGAGAGGGATAGATCGCCATGTCGCGGCCGCACCGCTCGAGGAGGTAGCTCGAAAGCGGCCGGCAGAGGAAGGTGGCGAAGGCGAAGCAGTAGAAGAAGTACACGCCGCCCGCCGCGGGAAGGCCGCTGGTGATGGCATATTCACCGAGGAACGTGATCACCACGGAGTAGCACAGGCCGCCCAGGAAGGCCAGCACCGCCAGGCCGAGAGCGCGGCGCACGTAAAAATTCTCCACCTTCACAGGTTTCTTCTCCTCGTCGCCCACACGGCGGATGACCGTGCGCCGCGGGAGCTGCACGAAGAACGCCAGGAGGAGCGCCACGAGCGCCATGGCGGAAGCTGCGAGCGCCCCCGTGTCGAGCGCGTTCTCATCGACGAAGCGCAGCGCCAGGAAAGGCCCCACGGCGGAAGCCGCTGCCACGCCGAGGCTGTAATACTTCGTGATGCGGCCCACCTGCTTCATCGGCGTGAGCGCCGCTGCCGCCGTAGACACCGCGGTGGTCGCCGCGCCGAACGCCACGCCATGGAGGAAGCGCACCGCCAGGAAGAGATACAGATTCGTCGGCACCAGGTACGGCACAGACAGCACGAAGAACGCCGCGATCGACACGAAGAGCATGGTGCGCCGTTCCAGTCCATCGAGGAAGCGGTTCACCGGGCCGCGGGTAGAGAGCGCCCCCGCCATGAAGAGGCCCGACGCCAGGCCCGCCACGCTCATGGACGTGTCCCACTCCGCCAGGGCGTAGCTCACCGTCCAGAGCATCATCATGAAATAGACCACATAGATGAGAAAATTGATGCCTGCATTGCATACGTACGACCGCGCCCAAATCTTCTGCATGATTTCCTCCTGTACGCTCCTGTACCCGTACGATCCGCCGACGGCGCGCCGCCTGCGCGATATCACTATTTTTCATTATATGCAAAGCCTTCCGCACCGTCTAATGCAGCTCGTTCATCTCCGTCATGCACGGCGTGCATTAATTTCTGTCCAATGGAGCAGAGGGCCCACTGCGCCCGAAAGCACCGTAATTTCCCGTGTTCTCTTATTTTTTATTATGCATCAGATTCATCGAAAATTCCATAGAAATCACGCAAAAATTTTCCGCGCCTCGTGGAAACGCCCGAAACGCCGGGCTATAATGAGAATAGAGAAATATGCGCAGGATACATGAGAAAAAACGCCCCCTCATGCATCGGCCGCATCGCGGAAGGAGGCCCCCATGGAGATCAATCAGCTCAAATATTTCTGCGCCCTGGCGAACACCCGGCACTTCACTCGCACTGCCCAGGAGATCTCCATCTCCCAGTCGGCGCTGTCCCGGTCCATCAACAAGCTTGAACAGGAGCTGGGCGCGCCCCTCTTCAAACGCGGCAGCCGGGAGATCCTCCTCACCACCTCCGGGCAGCGCTTCCTCATCCACGCCGAGCGGGCCCTGCGTGAGCTCGAAAAAGGGCGGCAGGAGATCGAGAGCGAAAAAGACCCCGACCACGGCGTCATCAGCCTCTCCTTCATGCACTCCCTGGGCGTGCACATCCTGCCCCAACTCCTGAGCGAATTCAAAAAGCTCTACCCCCACATCCAGTTCCACCTCGACCAGGACAACTCCTCCGTCCTCGCCCGGAGCCTCCTGGCGGGGAAATCGGACATCTGCCTCTGCTCCATCATGGTGAACATGGAGCAGCTCGCCTGGCTCTACCTCTACACCGAAGAGCTCTTCGCCGTCGTCCCGCCGGATCACCCCTTCGCCTCCCGGAAGAGCATCGAGCTGGGCGACCTCGAGCGGCAGCCCTTCATCACCCTCAAGCCGAACTACAGCCTGCGCATCTTGACCGACCAATTCTTCGCCATCTCCGGCGTCCGCCCGTCCATCATCTTCGAAGGAGACGACATCAATACCGCCGCCTCCCTCGTCTCCGCCCACCTCGGCGTGAGTCTCCTGCCGCGCGTGACCGGTCTCGACACACCGGGCCTCGTCTTCCTCCCCGTGTCCTTTCCCGTATGCCGCCGCGAGATCGGCCTCGCCTGGAGCACCACCCGCCCCCTTTCCCCGGCAGCCCTCCTCTTCCAGCAATTCGTCATCAACCGCTTCAAATCATAAACACCCAAAAAGCCGTTCCTTTTTTGAACTGCGCCCCATTTACTGGACTGTATAACAAAAACACAGTAAGTGGGGTGTTTTACTATGCGATCAAAGAAAGGTGGATCGCTGCATTTGAAGGACTTTGATACGATGGAACCATTCAGGAAGGAGCGGGAGAAATATCTGGATGACTACAACCATCGGAGGATCAAAAGCAAACTAAAAGGGCTGCCACTGCCAAATACAGAGAGCAAGCCCTTAAAGGGAAAATGTGAGCGTTTTTCACTGTCCAACTTTTTGGGGTCAGTTCCGCTTCTGCCCTTTTTATTTTGTCTATTTTATAAGGGGTCCTTCTCCTGAGAGAGGCCTGATCGTTGGGAGAGGTCCTGCTCGATGGATTCAGCCAGCTTCTCTGCGATGGCGCTTTCTTCGAAGAGGATGTGGTCCACGCCGGCGTCTTTCAGGAGGGGCGCATCCTGGAGGAAGCGGGTGCGGGCGTAGACGATGAGGCCGGGATGGATGCGTTTGGCGGCGATGGCCGCTTCGGCGGCGGCCGCGGCGGAGGGGATGGTGATGATGAAGAGGGAGGCCTGTTCGATGCCGGCGGCTTTCAGCACGTCTTCTTTCGTGCTGTCTCCGTACACGGCGGCGATGCCTTCCTGTTCGAGGCGGGAGACGGTGTCGAGGTTCATGTCGAGCACCACCGGTGTGAGGCCCCGGGCGGTGATGACGTCGGCCGCGGCGCGTCCGGTGGGGCCGTAGCCCGCGATGAGGGCGAGGTCCCGGCCTTCGGAGAGCTCATGGGCGAGCGCCAGGGACCTTTCCTGCAGGTGGGCGTTCTTCCGCTCGCCCCGGTCGTTCAGGAGGTGCCACAGGGTGGGCTCGCGCCTGGCCGCGGCAAGCGCTGCGGGGACGGCTTTCATGAGGAAGGGGTTCACCGCGATGGACGCGAGGGCGCACACGATGAGCACGCTGTAGATGTCTTCGGAGATGAGGCCGAGGGAGAGGCCGGTCTGGGCAAGGATGAACGAAAATTCGCCCACCTGCGCCAGGCCCGCCGCCACGGTGAAGGAGGTCTCCGCGGTGCCGCCGAGGACGGTGACGATGCCCACGGTGGCAAGGGGCTTCACGAGGAGCACGATCAGGAGGGAGAGCACCACGATGCCGGGCTGCTCGATGAGGAAGGCCGGCCGGAAGAGCATGCCCACGGAGAGGAAGAAGAGCACGGAGAAGGCGTCCCGGAGGGGGATGAGCTCGGCCCCGGCCTGATGGCTCGCGCGGCTCTTGCCCACCACCATGCCGCCCAGGAAGGCGCCGAGCGCAAAGGAGGCGTCGAAGATGTACGCCGCGGCAAGCGCCGTGAGGAAGGCCACGGAGAGGACGGTGAGGGTGAAGAGCTCGTGGGAGCGGGTGCGCACGATGTGTTTCAGCGCCCAGGGCATGACGCGGCTCCCGGCGGTCATGACGAGCACCCAGAGCACCACCAGTTTCAGCCCGGCCACGCACACCGCCCACAGGAGGGACGCGGCGGAGAAGGTCTCTCCCGCGGCGAGCGCCGGCCCGATGGCAGGAAGGAGCACCAGCATGAGCACGGTGAAGATGTCTTCCACCACGAGCCACCCCACGGCGACGGTCCCCGCATGGGTCTCGAGCCGCCCGTTGTCGGTGAGCACCCGGAGGAGCACCACGGTGCTGGCCACGGAGAGGCCGAGGCCGAGGAAGAACCCTTCCGCGAGCGTGTAGCCCAGAGCGAGCGCCGCGGCGATGCCGAAGACGGTGGCCGCCGTGGCCTGCACCACCGCGCCGGGGATGGCGATGCCTTTCACTTCCATGAGGTCGTCCGTGTGGAAATGGAGGCCCACGCCGAACATGAGAAGGATGATCCCCGCTTCGGCGAGGTTGTTCGCCAGGTCCGCGTCCGCCACGAAGCCCGGCGTGAGGGGGCCGATGAGGAAGCCCGCCGCGAGGTACCCCACGATGGGCGAGAGACGCGCCCGCTGGGCAAGGTAGCCGAAGGCGAGGGCCATGCCGAATCCCACGGCAAGGATCTCGAGGAGATGGTAACTGTGCATGTCGTTTCCCTTTCGAAAATCGTCGATACTCTATATGTTCATTATAAAGGAAACGGAGAAAAATTCCCACGCAAAAAGCCCGGCAGAGACCGGGCCTTTCGGAAAAAATTTTACTTCAGCACGCTCGGGAGCCACGTGGCGATCTCGGGGACGAAGCACAGGAGCAGGATCTCGAAGGCCATCATGAGGCCGAAGGGCACGACGCCGCGGATGATGTCTGTCATCTTGCTCTCCGGGCTGACGCCCTGCAGGACGAAGAGGTTCATGCCGACGGGCGGCGTGATGAGCGCGAGCTCCAGATTGAGGAGCATCACCACGTTGAACCAGATGGGGTCGAAGCCCAGCCGCATGATGAGCGGGAAGAGGATCGGCAGGGTGATGAAGATGATGGAGATGGACTCCAGAATGCACCCCAGGAAGAGGAGCAGGATATTGATGGCCACGAAGACCGCCCATTTGCCCAGCTCGAGGCCGGCCACCCAGCTCGTGAGAGCCTGCGGCGCGTCGAGGATGGTGAGGACGAAGCCGAAGAGGCTCGCGCCGATCATGATGGCGAAGATCATGCACGTGGTCTGGACGGTGTCGTTCAGGATGGCGGGCATGTCTTTCGGTTTCAGCGTCTTGTACACGCAGAAGGTGATGAAGAGGCTGTACACGGTGCCCACGCCGGCCGCTTCGGTGGGGGTGAAAGCGCCGGTGTAGATGCCGCCCACCACGATGATCGGGAGGAGCAGCCCCCAGATGGATTTCCGAAGGGCACTGAGGCGCTCGTGCCACGGCGCGGCTTCGTGCCGCTCCAGATTCCGCGAGGAGTACACCACCACGCAGATGAAGAGGAACATCAGGAGGATGCCCGGGACGACGCCGGACATGAAGAGCTTGCCCACCGATTCGTCGGTGATGGCCCCGTAGAGGATCATCGGGATAGACGGCGGGATGAGGATGCCGAGCGTCCCGCCCGCCGCGACGGTGCCGAGGACGAGCCGCCGGTCATAGCCGCGGGAGAGCATCTCCGGGATGGCGATGGAGCCGATGGTGACGGCGCACGCCACGGACGACCCGGTGATGGCCGCGAAGATGGCGCAGGCGATGACCGTCGCCACGCCCAGACCTCCCGGCAGATGGCAGAGCCATTTGTTGGCCAGCTCGAAGAGGTCGTTCCCCACTTTGCCCGTGAGGAGGATCTGGCTCATGAGGATGTAGAGCGGCACGGAGACGAGGACGAAATCGTCGAGAGACTTGTACCCGATGATGGGGAGCTGGGCGAGCGCCCCTTCGCCGCCCAGGAAGAGCACCATGCCGGCCACGCCGCCCAGGCCGAGGGAGAAGGCCACGGGCAGGCCGGAGAAGAGCAGCACCAGAAGGAGAATGGTAAATCCTGCGAGCATTTATTTCTCCTCCTTTTCTTCATACTGCCCGGCGGCGATCTTCTGGATATCGTGGAAGACGGTCCCCACCAGCTGAAGGCAGAGGATCGCCATCCCGATGGGCATGGAGATCTGCGGGATCCACAGCGGCGTGGAGAGCGTCGTGGGGGCGCGGTTGTCAAACTCGACGGAGAGCATGGTCATGCCCCACCCTTCCACGACGAAGATGTAGCTGTAATAGATGGCGAGAATGCACGTCACGAGCTCCACCCAGCAGCGCACCTTCGGGGAGAAATGCATGATGGCGATATCCACCTGGATGTGCTTCTTCCCCGCGTAGGCCACGCCCATGCCGAGGAAGCCGGCGATGATGATGCAGTACGTGGCCACCTCCGTCACCCACTCGGTGGGGGAATTGAAGACGCCGCGCACGATGATCTCGTAGACGATCATGAAGCCCGTGGCCAGGATGAGCGCCCCGGCGATGACCCCGGCCAGCTTCGTCACGGCGCCGACGATCCGGTCATAGATACAGATAAAAGAATTCAAGATCACACCTCACAGCCTTTCCGGATCACTGCTTCGTGCAGATGTCGATGAGCTCCTTGCCCAGCTCGCCGTTTTCCGAGATGAACTGATCCCACACCGGACGGGTCGCGTCCCGCCATGCGGGGAGCTCGTCCTCCGGCACCACGTAGACTTCCATGCCCTTTTCCTTCAGATCGTCCAGGGCTTTCAGATCTTCCGCCTTGGCGTTCGCCCGGATGGCGTCCTGCACTTCCTTGCACGCTTCATTGAGGGCCTTCTTCTGGTTGTCAGAGAGCTTATTGTACGACTTGTCGCTCATGGCCACGATGAATTCCGGAGAGGCGTGGTTCGTGATGGTGAGGTACTTCATGACCTCGTACATCTTGCGGTCCCGCATGGCCGTCGTGCCGGAGGTCTGGCCGTCGATGGTGCCTCTCTGGATGCCCATGTACACTTCGCTTGCCCCCATGGTGACGGAAGACGCGCCGAGGGCCTTGATGGTCTCCGAGGAGAACTTGCTGTACCCGCGGATCTTCATGCCCGCGAAATCTTCCGGCTTCGTGATGAGCTTACCGTTGTTGGAGAACTGGACGAAGCCGTAGTCCGCCCAAATGAGAGGACGCACGCCCTTCTTCTCCAGCTCCGCGCCGAGCTTTTCGCCGAGGCCGTTGTCGATGGCCTGATCCACCTTTTCATAGCCCGGGAAGAGGAACGGCACGTCGAACACGTCCATCGCCGGGACGATGGAAGCCCAGCGGCCCACCGTGTTGAGCCCCATGTCGATGCCGCCGGAAATGAGGGCGTCGTTCATATTCTTATCATTGAAGAGCTGGCCTGCGGGATAGATGGTGATGTTGATCGTGCCGCCGGACTTCTCCGCCGCCTTCGTCTTCAGCTGCTCCATCGCCTGCACCAGCGGATGGCTCGTGGGGAGCGCCGCCGCCAGCTTCAGCTCCACCTTCTGGTCTGCGCCGCCTGCGGCGGGCTTCGCCTTGTCTCCGCTGCCTCCGCAGCCTGCCATCGCCAGGACCACCGCTGCCGCCAGCGCCGCCGCCGTCATTTTTTTCATCATCTTCATGGGGATCATCCTTTCTTTTCCGGGGCCCTGCCCCGCTCAGTCACTCATTTATACTTCTCATCCAGCTCATTATATTTGTCGAGCCCGATGAATTTGTTGAACTCGCTGAAATGCATCATCTTGTCTTCGCAGTTTCTCGTGTTGCCGTCCACGCGGAGATGATGCATCACGTCCGCCAGCGCTTTCGAAATGGCGTACACCGCCGTGCACGGCCAGAAGACGATGGAGAAGCCCATCTCTTCGAGGTCCTTCGCCGTTAGATTCGGCGTGCGGCCCCCTTCGATCATGTTTGCCACGAGGATCGTGTCGGGGAAGCTCTTTCCGATCTTCTCCAGTTCCTCCACGCTCTGCGGCGCTTCGATGAAGAGCGCGTCCGCGCCGCTGTCGAGGTAAAGCTTGCCCCGCTCGATCGCCGCGTCGATGCCGTACACCGCGCGGGCGTCCGTCCGGGCGATGAGGATCGTGGACTCGCGGAGCTTCGCATCCGCTGCCGCGCGGAGCTTCTTCGCGTGGAGCGCCGCGTCCACCACCTGCTTGCCCGCCATGTGGCCGCACCGCTTCGGCCAGACCTGATCCTCCAGGAGGACCGCCGCCGCGCCGGCCCATTCAAATTCGCGGAACGTGCGCTGCGCGCAGAGCGCATTGCCGTAGCCCGTATCGCCGTCGGCCACCACCGGCACGTCCACCGCCTGGGTGATCGCCCGGAGCGAGTCCCGCATCTCCGTCATCGTGAGATAGCCCACGTCCGGCTGCGCCAGACGGGACGCCGCCACCTGGTAGCCTCCCATGACGAGACCGTCGAACCCCTGCGCCGCGGTGATCTTTGCCGTCAGGGCGTCATATACCCCCGGCAATACGAGGATCTCGTCCTTCGATAGTCGCTCTCTTAGCTTTTCCCCTGCATCCATTTTTTCCTTCCTTTCCGGATCTATAGCACAGCATCGCCCATGCCGGTCCAGTCACAAATGACTAAAACAAAAACCCCTGCCGGATCTTCTCCGGCAGGGGCGTAGTCACGCGGTACCACCCTGCATTATACTCAAAGCCCGTAACGCTGGCCTGCGCTCTTCCTACTTCGTTCAGCAAGAGGACTCCCGGGCGAGAACACACAGTGCCGACTTTACTGCTTTTCACCGCCCAGCAGCTCTCTGAAACGCGTCCCTGTATGGCTCCCGTTCATCATCATGAGGATGTATCGATTTAAGATATGAATCAAGTATAGCAACGCCGTACCGCACTGTCAATAGAAAAATTGCTGTATCTGCAACCGATCATGCGAAATGTGGAAGCTCTGCTCTTTTCGCCCTCCCGCCAGCGCATCCCTACCGGCGCCTTTTCGCCGCTCTCTCCGAAAGATTTCCGCTCCGCCGAAATTTTTTTGACGCGCGCCTGCGAATGCGCTATGATAAGAAATAATAAGGTACGGACGCGGACTGGGAGACCCCAGTCCCGATTTTTCTAAGCGCACCTCCGCGCGCACAGCCGGAAAAAAGGAGGTCCTTCCTATGACATCCGGAAAAGAAGACTATCTGAAAGCCCTGTACTCCCTGGGAGACGACGGGCACATCGTATCGAACAAAGAGCTCTCCGACATGCTGCGGGTCTCCCCGCCGTCGGTCTCCGAAATGATCGTCAAGCTCCAGAAAGAAGGCTTCATCGAGTACACCGCTTACAAAGGGAGCCGCCTCACCGAAAAAGGGCGCCTCGCCGCCTCCCGGCTCATCCGCTACTACGGCCTGTGGGAAGTCTTCCTCGTGCGCTGCCTCGGCTTCCGCTGGAGCGAAGCCCACACCGAAGCGCACGACCTCGAGCATCACATCTCCGAAAAAGCCGCCGACCGGCTCGACGAATTTCTCGGCCACCCCGCCTACTGCCCCCACGGCATGCCCATTCCGAAGAAAGACGGCACCCGCGCCCCCGAAGCGCGCCGCCCCCTCCTCGAGCTCGCCCCCGGCGAGACCTCGCACATCCGCTGCTGCCGGGAAGACTCCGAGCTCATGGACTACCTCCAGGACTCGGGCATCTCCATGGGCATGGAGATCACCATGAAGGCGAAAGAGCCCTACGAAGGACCCGTCCTCTTCACCTCCGGCGGCCGCGACTACGCCCTCTCCTACAAAGCGGCCTCCCAGCTCTTCATCGACAACCTCTGACACAGATCATCCCTTTGAACGGCGCCCCACTTGCTATGCCATAGGATACAGGCACAGCAGGCGGGGTGTTTTACTATGCCGACAAAGTGAAATGGTCGATGCCTTTTCCCGCCTTCAAACGCCTTGTCGCGAAGACCATGCGAGGATATCCGAGTCATAAGGAAACAGAAAGAAGATAGGGCCTCTTCCATGGCCGTGCTCCTGTGTACGAAAGAGCGCATCAGAAGCGCGGACCGGTGTCCCCTGCGGAAAAGCGTCAGGGCAAAGAGGCGCCCGGTCGCCCAAGCCTCACGCAAAAAGGCCGCTCATTCGAAGCGGTCTTTTCTCATGATATTTCCTTACTCCCAGAGTATCTTGTATCTCTCCCCCTCTTCTTTCACGCCGTCCATGACGGGGTCGAGGCCCTTCCGGAATTTTTCATTGCGGCAGCGGAGAAAGAGGGCGCGGTCCGGGTCAGCCACGGCGGCGAAAGTCTCGCCGGTCTTTTTATCCTCCACACGGCACGGGCGGAAGCGTTCGTCCGTCACCTGCAGGATGCGGTGGAGGCCATAGCGGAAAGGAGCGCCGCCGTCGGTCATCTGGTCATAGAGGTTCTCCCCATTGGCCCAGCCGGTGTAGCCCCGGCAGAGGGGGGACGTCAAAGGATTCCACCCGCGGGCGGGCACGGAGAGGTGGTGCGCCGCGTCCCAGCCGTATTCCTGCTTCGCGTTCTCGTGGAAGATGCACCGCACCCAGCGCGCGTCCATCACTGCCTCCGGAGCGCGGCGAGGAGCTCGTCCACATGGGTGGTGGCTTTCACGCCGCGGTATTCGGCGGCGAGCCGCCCCTCTTCATCGATGAGGAAGGTGGAGCGCTCGATGCCCATGTATTTCCGGCCGCACATGCTCTTTTCCTTCAACACGCCGTAAGCCTGGCACACGGTCTCTTCGGTGTCCGCAAGGAGGGGGAAGTTCAGCTCGTTCTTGTCGCGGAAATTGCAGTGACGGCGCACACTGTCCCGGGAGACGCCGAGCACGGCATAGCCGAGAGCTTTGAAATCGTCCAGATGGTCCCGGAAGGCGCGGGCTTCGGCGGTGCAGCCAGAGGTGCTGTCTTTCGGGTAGAAATAGAGGATGACTTTCTGTCCCCGGTAGTCGGAGAGAGAGATGTCCCGGCCGCTGTCGGCGGGGAGGGTGAAGTCCGGCGCGGGCGCGCCGATCGCAAGGTCTGCCATGATGGATGTCCTTTCTGTTATCGAAAAATTTCCATATCCGAAGTGTAGCGCATCGGGGCAGGTTTTGCAAATGAAAAAGCCCCGCATGGGGGCGATGGGTCAGGAGAGGAAAATGAGGCGGAGCGCCACGAGCATGAGCGCGCCCGCGAGGAGGAAGAGGATGGAGCGGCCTTTTACCTTCTTGGAGATCTTCGCCCCTTCCTGCGCGCCGAAGATGGCGCCGATGCCGAAGCAGATGGCATAGCCCCAGAGGATGTGGTGCGCCCACTGGTGGCTGGCCACACCGATGAGGGAGGAGATGGCCAGCACGAACTGGCTGGTGGCGGTGGCGATGTGCGGCGGGAAGCCGAGGAAGCCGATCATGGCGGGCACCTGGATGACGCCGCCGCCGATGCCGAAGGTAGAGGAGATGAAGCCGATGCCGAAGCTGATCACAAGGCCCAGAGGCATATTCACCTTCACGTCCTTCGGGTCCACGTTCACGTCGTACTTCGCCGCGGATTTCCTCGTGTTCTTCCAGATGATGACGAGGGAGATGAAGAGGAGGAGCAGGCCGAAAGCAGTGCGGAAGCCGCTGCCGCTGAACCAGCTGGACCACATGGCCCCCAGGATGGAGCCGGGGATGGTGGCCGCCGCGAAGGGGATGGCCGCGTCGAATTTGATCTTCTTCTGCTTGTTGAAGGCAAGGCTGGCGGAAATAGCGTTGAAGAGCACGATCGCCAGCGACGTGCCCGCGATGGCCGTCGGGGGCCAGTCGAACATCCACAGGAAGAGGGGCACGAAGATGATGCCGCCGCCCGCGCCGATGAGAGTGCCGAAGACGGCCACCGCAAAGCCGATGACCACATAGAGAAGAGCGGAGAGGAGCGTGATGCCGCTGAAGAGTTCCATAAGATCGCCTCACAGAAATAAACGAATGGAAAAGAGGGCCACCCGACGGGGCCTCCGGGATTTCAGATACTCTTTATTATATCAGGCGAAAGAAAAAATGCCATTCAAAAGGGACAAAGGTACCGCAAGCCGCTGCCTGCGCCCCGCGCCATGGCCCCTGTGCGCGGATCTCTATAAGAAAACGGAATGAAGAAACGCTTTTCTGATGCAAAATTTCTATTTCAGGAAACAGACGCTGCGGAGGCCTCTGAAAAATTCCGTCAGAGCGCCCCCTCCCCGCGAAGTCCCCATAAAAGGCTCCGTAAGAGTATGAGCGTAAGGGGAAAGGCATCCATGCGGACTTTCATCGCGGCAGGCGACAGTGGCGGGCCCGTCCGTCTTTTTCTATAATCGAAAGAAAGAAAGGAGGCGCCCATGAAGATCGTCAATCCCTATTTTACCGAATGCTATGGACCGGACCCGTTCGGGGCAAAGGCCAATCTCTGGCTGTTCGTGGCCGGGGCGGCGGCCGAGCTCTTCGCCGCCTGCCGGAGCGCATCGCCCCCGGCATTCAAACGATGGGAAAAGGAGAAATCGTACCGGCTCTTTCTTGCCATTCAGGAAGACGTACGGGCCGATCTGTCTTCGCTCTGCTATTACGACATCGAGCAGGACCGCTTCGGCTTTCCCCCGCTGAAACGGACGCTGCGCTGTCTCATCGAAGCGTACGTGGACCTGTACGCGCTCCATCTGGACCCGGGCTACGGGCAGGTGATGGAGTGCAACGCCCGGAAGCGGCCGCGGTCGGAGCTCGATGCGAAGTATCTCCGCCATGCGTTCCACAAAGACTTCGGCCGGGACCGGGTGTTTTTCAATATCGGCGCGAAGATCAAAATGGCCCTCGGCCTCTACGGCGCGGACAAAGAGACCGAGGCCTTCTTCAGCGATCTGGCGCGCCGCGCGGGAGAATACAACAAATACGCCCATCCCGACGTGTTCCTCGTGCCGCCGAAGGACAAAGCGGCGGAGCTCGCCGACCTGCTGCGGCTCCACTTCACGCTCCTCGCCCGCTCGTTCGAGCTCCTCCTGAAGAGCAGCGCCTTCCTCGTGACGGACGCCTGCGAACAGTTCCGCCTCACCCGCGGCCCGGCGTACCGGAAGAAAAAAGAGGAAACGGAGCGGATGCTGGAGACGGCGCTCTTTCTGGAATGACGGCAGGAAATCCCACAGCGGCTCCGATGGGGAACTATCAGGTCCATGGAGATTGCCAAGTCGAGCTGGTTTATCTATACTGGAAATAAATAGATTACAAGGATGCGATACCTATGAATACGCTCGACACGGAGCAGGCCGCGGTCTGGGGCATCCATGCCGTGGATGCCAATTTGTTTCTGGACCAGAACATCATCGCCATCGGATGGGACGATCTGGGCGACCTTTCTCTTCTTTCCCAGACGAAAGAAGCATTTAAGGAAAAATATGCAGAGGAATACCCGGCCGCCAAAAAAGGGACCATGGCCGCACATGTCGGACTTCTTTTCCGATTTGTCAACGAAGTGAAATCCGGCGACTACATAGTCTATCCTTCCAAACCGGACCGGCAGATCCATATTGGACGTATCCTGAGCGATTACTTCTTCGTATCGGGGTCCCGGTATGCCAACCGCCGAAAAGTAGAATGGCTGAAACATCTTCCCCGCACGGTCTTTTCTCAGGGCGCTCTCAATGAAGTCGGCTCTCTCCTCACTTTTTTTCGCATCAAGACCTACGCCGCAGAATATCTGGCCGCGCTCCATTCCACGGACAGTTCTCAGATCATTGCGCCCGACACTCCAGAAACGATCGCCCGCACCGCCGACGAGATTCTCGAAACTACAAAAGACTTCATCTTGAAAGAACTGAGCCGCCGCCTCAAAGGCTATGACATGGAAGACTTCGTGGCGAACCTCCTTCAGGCGATGGGCTACCGCACGAAGGTTTCCCCGCACGGCGGCGACAGCGGCATTGATATCATCGCATACAAAGATGAGCTCCCGCCGCGCATCATCGTTCAGGTAAAGAGCATCGACGCCAATATCACAGAATCCACCATCCAGTCCCTCAAAGGAGCCATGCGGGAAGGCGACTATGGCCTCTTCGTCACACTTTCCGATTACACGAAGAATGCCCGGCATTATCTGGACAACACCCCCATTATCCGCGGTATCAATGGCGCCGAACTGGCCGACCTCATCCTCCGGTACTACGCCCGGTTGGATGAAAACTATCAGAAAATGATTCCTCTCAAGATGGTCTATATTCCTATATCGTTGACAGAGGAAGAGTAAAGGAAGAACTCCCGTCTCCTTTTTCCCGCACGGTGTCCCCTGACACTTCACCAAAGTTTTGTGTTTCCAATAAAAAACATCCCATCCCCGGACGAACGGAGATGGGCTCTTTTTTGTATTTCTTTTTATACGGCGCTCTCAGAGCATGTCTTTTTTCCACAGGACGAAGGCGACGACGATGGTGAAGAGGACGCCGAAGAGGATGAGGCTCATGAAGCCCATGGGGGAGTCTCCCATGGGGACGGGGACGTTCACGCCCCAGAGGCTGTACACGAGGGTGGGCACCGCCAGGAGGATGGTCATGGAGGTGAGGAATTTCATGATCTGCGACAGGCGGTTGGAGATGATGGAGGAGAAGGCGTCCATCATGGACATGAGGATGTTCGTGTAGATCTCCACCATTTCGAGGGCCTGCTTGTTTTCGATGATCACGTCTTCGAGGAGATCTTCGTCTTCTTCGTACATCTTGAGGAGGGAGTTCATGTTGCTCGTGCGGAGACGGAGGAGGCGCTCCATGACGTTTTCGTTCGCGTGGAGGGCGAAGTTGAAGTAGGTCAGGGATTTCTGCAGCTCCAGCATGCGGAAGAGCTCTTTGTTCTGCATGGAGCGGCGCACCTGGTCTTCGATGAGGTCGGTCTTTTTGTAGATCTGCTGCAGGAAGTACAGGAAGGAGGAGGACGCCGTGGAGAGGATCTGGAAGAGGAAGCGGGTCTTTTTGTAGGTGTGGAAGGAAATGGAGGTGTTCGCCAGGAATTTCCCCAGGACGACGCTCTCTTCGAGGCACACGGTGATGAAGAAGTTCCGCGTGATGAAGATGCCCAGAGGCAATGCGTCGTATTCGTCCTGCTCGAGGACGACAGGGGTATTGACGACGACGAAGATGTATTCGTCTTCGAGCTCCACGTGGGACCGTTCTTCCCGGTCGAGGGCGGTCTGGAGGACGTCCACGGGAATGCCGGAGACTTCCATGAGACGGCGGAGCTCTTCGTCAGTGGGGGCGGAGCAGTTGATCCACGAGCCTTTTTCCGCCATGTCGAGGTCGATCTCGCAGAGGGCGTGGTTCTCGTCGTGCTTGTAGGCTTTGAGCATCTCCGTCTCCTTTCCCTGAAAGCGCCGGGCGGGCGCGGTATCGGCATAGTCCCACTATAAGCGGCGGCCGCCGGTCTGTCAATCGGTCCAATGAAAAAGCGCAGGGCCTGCGCTCATTTCATTCTGTATCGGGGGCCCGCGCCGATGCGGAGGGCGAGCTCCCAGCCGTTGGTATAAAATTCCCGCTTCTCTTTGAAAGCGTCGTCGTAGGAGATGATGCGGACGCGGCTGTTCCGGCAGCCTGCGAGGAATCCCCGCCGACCGTCGGCGAGCCCGTCGACGGCGGCCGCGCCGAGAATGGCTCCGAGGAGGGCGTCCCTGGCGGTGGGCGCGCCGCCCCGCTGGATGTAGCCGAGGATGGTGGCGCACACGTCGATGCCGGTCGCTTTTTTCAGCCAGTCGGCCAGCTCCGCGCCGCTCGCCGCTCCTTCGGCGCAGACGATGATGCTGTTCGTGCGCCCTTCTTTCTGCATCGCAAGGAGGGCGTCGGCGATGTTTTCCCGCGAGAAGGGCACTTCCGGCACGAGGGTGATCTCCGCCCCGCCCGCAAGGCCGGCGGCGAGGGCGATGTGCCCGGCGTGGCGTCCCATCACTTCCACCACGGCCGCCCGGTCGTGGGAGGCGGCGGTGTCCCGGATGCGGGAGATCGCTTCGAGGACGGTGTTCACGGCGGTGTCGTAGCCGATGGTCTCTTCGGTGCCGCACATGTCGTTGTCGATGGTGGCAGGGACGACGGCCGTGGCGACGCCCAGCGCCTCGAGGGCGGCCGCGCCCGCCATGGAGCCGTCGCCGCCGATGACGACGAGCCCGTCGATCTCCCGCTCGCGGAGGAGGGCTGCGGCGCGCTCCTGCGCTTCTTTTTCTCGGAAGGCCGGCGAGCGGGCGGTCTTCAGCACGGTGCCGCCGTGGTGGACGATGCCTCCGGCGTCTTTCCAGCCGAGGCGGATCATGTCTCCCGCCAGGAGCCCTTCATAGCCCCGGAAGACCCCCCAGGTCTCGATGCCCCGGGAGGCGGCGCTCCGGAGGATGCTGCGCACGGCGGCGTTCATGCCGGGGGCGTCACCGCCGCTGGTGAGGAAGGCAAGGCGTTTCATGGGTCTATCTCCTCTCGTATCTATCCCGCTCGTGGCGCTGGATGAATTCGATGTGGTGCCGGTCGATGAACCGCGCGATGAGGAGCGCGGTCTGGGCGGGATGGCGGTTCGTGGTGTTGAAGACCGCGTCCGCCCGGGGCTTCCACGATTCCCATTGATTTCTCATGCGGCGGACGAAGCCGTCCACGTTGGAATAGTCCATGGTGGGGCGCTTGCCGATGCGCTTGGACACGCGCTCCGCCAGGCGGAAGGGGCGCGCCACGAGGAGCACCACCAGTCCGTATTCGGCAAGGAGGCGGAACTTCTCCTCCGTCATGGGGAAATTGCCGCCCATGGCGATGACCGCCTCGTGGTAGTAGCGCACGTGATTGATGATGTCCATTTCCGTTTCCGCAAAGACCTCCGGGCCGGCATTGCGCCAGTAGTCGGCAATCTTCTCTCCGGTCATCCGCTCCATGATGCGGTCCGTGTCCGCGAGCTGCCAGCCGAGGCCGTCAGCGAGGATGCGCGCGGCGCGGCTCTTCCCCGTTCCCATCGGACCGATCAGTACGATGTTTCTCTTCTTCATAGGTACCTCTGCTCCGGTACGCGGCGAGCTCCATCTCAAAGGAGAGGCGGTCTCCCTCCCGCGAAAGGCGGAGGAGGTCGGCGCGCACCCAATGCTTTTTCATATGTATTATATCAAAAAGCGAAAGGAGTTGGGGAAATGTTCCGCGCCCGGCCACTTTCCATTTGAGGATCTCTCCCACCTGCCGCGGCTCGGGAGGCTCTCCGGCCACTTCGTCCAGCACGGCGCCGCCCGCGCTCATCGCTTCGCCCAGGTCTGCCAGCTCGCCTGCGCGGAAATCGAAGGGCCCCGGCGGGACGGTCCACGGGCTCGCCGCATAGGCTTCCGCCGCTTCGCTCCGGAGGCGCATCATCTCCGCCCGCTCGCCTGCCCGGACGGCGGCGCGGCCGAGGACGACACACGCCGAGAGGAGGAGCACCGCCGCCCCGGCGTACCACAGAGCGAGAGTCGGGTCGTGGAGCCACGAGAACGAAATATGTTTCACCGGCGGCCTCCTTCCTTCGCCTCCGCGGCGATGACGAACTGCGAGAAGGGCAGGCCCGCTTCGCGGCGCACGGTCTCCACGCGGCACGAAAGGCCCCACGCGGCGGCAAGACGCCCGGCGAGCTCCGTCACGGCGGCGCTGGAGGCCGAGGTCCCTTCGAGGCGCACCGCCCCTTTCGATACGGAGAGGGCC